>JAHFCE010000017.1 GCA_023249675.1 Elusimicrobiota bacterium
CAATGCCCTGGTGAAGGCCAACTTCACTTACAGCAGAAACGCGATGGAGCAGGAGGCCTACGCCGCGGAATACTCACCCTGAGTCAGTATGTCGATCTCCGCGAGATTCGTGACGAGGCGTTCGTCAGTCGAAAGATATCCACAAGTTTCATCTCAGCTGTTGTCAACAACAGCGGCGGCCTCTCCTGGGGATAAGTCGGGCGTCTCAATGGCAAGCAAGGACTGCAGCTTGAACAAGCGCTTCAGTTGCGCGTGCCGTTAGCACTTATTCCGCAGGAGTGCCCGGCTTCGGGCGTGTGAAGCTCGTTGAGAAACTCTTAAAAGAGATGGGCTTCAGCCCGTGGGCCTTGCCCACCGCCTCCTCATCGACGCCCTTGCGGTCTTCCCCCGCCAGCGCCGCCACGCGGCGCTTGTGAACCGGGTCGGCGAGCCAGGCGAGCCATTTCTTATCGAGATCGCCGATGCGCCGGTAGCGGTAAGTCAGCCAAAGCGCTTGTTCCACTGACTTGCCGTCGCGCAGTGCTGCGCACAGACTCTTAAACTGTAGGCGGGAGTGCTTGCGCAGGAGGAAGTGGGTCACGGCATAAGCCTGGATGTACCATTCGCCCACCGCGGCCTGATTGTCGTGGAGATCTTTGGTCGGAGTCACCGCGAAGAAGGTCTCAAGATCTGGAAATGTCTTAGGATCGAGGAGAGTCATCTGCTGGTACCAGACCGAGGTTTCGGGGCGCTCCGGCGACTCGGCTTCTTCAAGCATGGCGAGCCCCTCGTTGATCCAGGCTGGGGGTTCGCGATGCGCCTCGCGCCAGTAGCTGTCGAAGAGCAGATGGGTGGCTTCGTGGGCCATGACCGCGAGCATCTTGCGGGGATCCTTCATGGTCGGCATGGCCACCGCCTTGCGGTCGTAGACGGCCAGGCCGTTCGACCACTTGGGCGGTGCGAACTCGCCGGCCAGGAAGCCCTCGTGATCCGCGTAGATGTAGAGATTGATCTTTTCCTTCGTCATCCAGGGCGAGAGTAGGCCCAGGTCCATGCGCAGGCGGGAGTGGACCCGCTCGGCGCCCATTGAAAACCCAGCCGGAAGCCAGGTCGCTTGGGAGTTGATGAGGAAGTGAGGCGTCTGGGTCTGCCGCCAGTTCCAACCTTGGCCGTCGCGGGCAGCGGCCGGTCCGCAGAGCATTAAAAAGGCGGTGAGGGCGCCCAGCATGTCCTCAGTCTAACAGATGAAAGGATTGCCCGCCAGGCGGGATTTTGGTAAAATGAGCAATGTTCAGCATGAGAACTCTCTTCCTCAACCCACCTTCTTTCGAAGGATTCGACGGCGGCGCGGGGGCCCGCTATCAGGCTCGTCGCGAGATCAAGTCTTTTTGGTACCCGACCTGGCTGGCCCAGCCTGCGGCCCTCATCGCTTCCTCCAAGCTTATCGACGCTCCCGCCGACGATCTGACGCTGGAGGAGGTCCTGAGCCGCGCGCGCGGTTTTGAGCTCTGCGTCATCCATACCTCGACCCCCTCCTTCGACAACGACGCCAAGGTCGCCGCGGCCCTCAAGGATCAGAATCCCGACATGCTCATCGGTTTCGTCGGCGCGCATGTCGCCGTCCTGCCCGAGGAGTCGCTTAAGAATGCCCCCGTCCTCGACTTTGTCGGCCGCGAGGAGTTCGATTTCACGATCAAGGAAGTCGCCGAAGGCCGCCCGTTCGAGCAGATCGCGGGACTCTCCTACCGCAAGAACGGCCACATCCTCCACAATCCTGATCGCACGCTCATCGAGGACATGGACAAGCTGCCCTCGGTTCTCGATGTCTACAAGAGGGATCTTGTGGTTCCCAATTACTACATCGGCTATCTGAAGCACCCCTACCTCTCCCTCTATACGGGCCGCGGCTGTCCCGCGCGCTGTTCGTTCTGCCTGTGGCCCCAGACCGTGGGCGGCCACGTCTATCGGACCAAGAGCGCTCAAGCGGTCGTCGCCGAGATGGCCCGGGCCAAGGAGATGTTCCCCGAGGTCAAGGAATTCTTTTTTGATGACGACACCTTTACGGCCGACCTCACCCGGGCGGCGGAGATCGCCAAGGGCCTCGGCCGGTTGGGCATCACCTGGTCCTGCAACAGTCGGGCGAATGTCCCGTATGAATACCTCAAGGTTTTCAAAGACAATGGCTTGCGCCTTTTGCTGGTCGGCTACGAGTCCGGCAACCAGCAAATCCTCAATAACATCAAGAAGGGCGTGCGTGTCGACATCGCCCAGGAGTTCACAAAAAATTGCCGCAAGCTCGGCATCGTCATTCACGGCACGTTTATCCTGGGCCTTCCCGGCGAGACCAAAGAGACGATCGAGGAATCGATCCAGTACGCCTGCAATCTCAATGTGGACACCATCCAGGTCTCCTTGGCCGCCGCCTATCCCGGCACCGAGCTGTACCGGCAGGCGATGGCCAACAAGTGGTACGACGAGAAGACCTTGGTCCGCAACGACGGCACCCAGGCGAGTGCGATCTCCTACCCCCACCTCAACGCCGAGGCGATGGAAGCGGGCGTCAAGCGCTTCTACTCGAAATTCTACGCGCGCCCAACGCCGATCCTGCGCATGCTCGTGAGCATGGCCAAGGATCCGCTCGAACGTCGGCGCCGCCTACGCGAGGGCAAGGAGTTCCTTGATTACCTTCGCGGCCGCCAGAAACCGGCGGTTTCGCGCCTCGCCCCTGGCAAGACCAAGCATCAAGCGCCGAAGGCGCCGGTCGCGGCCTGATCTTGCCCGCCATGGTGCTCCGGACCGCGTTCTCGGCTGTGGCGCTGGCCTCGGGGGCCTTCACTTTTGTTTTTACGCTCGCCGCGACCGTGTTCGCGCGGCGCTTCCTGCTCGCTCGTCCCCCTCGGGCCGCGGCGTTCCTGCCTCCGATCACTCTGATCAAACCGCTCAAGGGTGAGGACCGTGACCTTGAGGAGAACCTGGCCAGCTTCTGCCGGCAGGATTATCCCCGCTTCCAGGTTCTGTTCTGCCTGGCAAGCCCTGATGATCCGGGGCTCGCCGCCGTCTCGCGCCTGAAGAAGCAGTTCCCCGAGGTCGACATCGAGGTCGTCGTCTCGAAGCAATGCATCGGCTATAACCCGAAGGTCAACAACATGGCGAACGCGTATCCCTTCGCTCAGCACGACTTTCTGCTGATGTCCGACTCGGATATCCGTGTGGACCCGGACTTCCTCAAGCGCATGGCAGCGCCTTTCGCAGATCCTTCCGTGGGCCTTGTCACCTCATTTTACCAGGCATCCGGCGCGCGCGGCCTCTGGGGCCTCATGGAAGCTCTGTCGATCAACGTTCATTTTCTACCCCAGGCCGCCTGCGCGGCGGGCTGCGGCATGCGCTTTGCCATGGGCGCTGCGATCATGGTCCGTCGGCAGGCCTTCGAAGTCTCTGGCGCCTTTGCAAACCTCGCCGACCACCTCGCCGATGATTTTTGGCTTGGCGAATCGGTGCGCGAGGCCGGTTGGCGTCTTGAGATGGCCGCAGGCTGCGTGGACGCGATCCCCAGCATCGCAAGCGGTTCTGAGCATTTTAAACACCTGGTCCGTTGGGCGCGCACAATCCGCCTGTGCCAGCCCGTTGGCTTCTACACGAGCTTGATCTCCCACGGTTTCTCCCTGATGACTGTGCGCCTTCTCATCGAAGGCCCCGATGCGGCCGGCGTGGTTCTGCTCGCCGGTCTCTGGGCCGCGAAAGCCGCCGTGGCCGCAACGCTTGGCGCAGGTCTCGGCGGCCGCCAGCCGCGGCGCGCGCTCTGGCTTCTGCCACTTTCGGAGTGGTTTGCCTTTCTCGCCTGGATCGCAGCCTGCGCCTCCAACACGGTGCTTTGGCGTGGAGAGCGTTACCTCATCCACTCTCAAGGCCAGCTCGAGCCTTTCGCGGCGCCGCGTACGGCCTAGCGGATGCGTGGCGCTCGGCGCTGGTTTACCTGCCTTGTTCTTGCCCTTGGCACAACGACGTTCCTCTATCTCCTCTGGTCTTTCGGGCCGAGGCGCGTATGGGAACATTTCCGCGGTTTCGGCTGGGGTTTCGCGCTCGTCCTCCCCTTCCAGATCGTCGATCACATGTGCAACGCGACGGGCTGGCGGCTGGCATTTTCTCCGGCCGAGACGCCGAAAGTATCGTTCTGGGACCTCGTGCGCGGGCGCATCGCTGGCGATGGCGTCAATTACCTGACTCCGAGCGGCAGCATCGCCGGTGAGTTCGTGCGGCCCGGCATGCTTCGCTCGAGTCTGCCCCACGATGCGAAGGTCACGAGTGTTGTCATCGCGAAAGCCGCGCAGGCGGTCGGCCAGGCGCTCTTCGTGCTGTTAGGCCTCATCTACCTGCTCAACGCGCGCTCCTACGCCTTCAAGACGGGTCAGGCCGGCTGGGCGGCGGCGGGGATGAGTGTTATTCTCTTTGGCGTGGCGTTCGCCATCGGCCTGTTGGCCGCGCGTTCTCCGGCGTTCCTCAAAAGGCGCTTTCCCTCCGCGATCGAGAGGACCGAGCCGGTGCGCCGTCATTTGCGCGACTATCTCGGACACCATCCCGGGCGTCTGGCAGGCTCGACTTTGTTCTTCATGCTTGGTTATTCATGGGGTGCGGTCGAGATATGGCTGATCTGTTTCTTCCTTGGCTTTCCGATCGGGCCCGAGACCGCCCTGTGCATCGAGTTCCTCTCCAACCTCGTGGATGCCTTCGCCTTCATGGTTCCCGCAAAGATCGGCACCCAAGAAGCGGGCAAGGCCGCCATCTTCAAGGGCCTGGGCTTGGCGGCCGAGATGGGCTTTACCGTGGGCCTGATTCGTCACGCGCGCGAGATGTTGTGGGCCGGTGCTGGCCTGAGCCTGTACGCGGTACGGCAACGCGAACTCAAGATACTCGGTTGACGAGCCCCGTCCTGATCGGGCGCCGGGTCACGGCGGATCGGAGGAAACGAGGTCGACCACGCACTGGCCGCCGACTGTCCGGGCGTAGATGCGCGGGACCGCGATCGCGCTTGGGCAGGAGCAACTGCAGGTTCCGGGAACGCCCGTGCAGTTGAGGCCGCCGGGGATGTTCGAGCAGACCTTGTTGGCCTGATTCCAATAAGTGACGGCGCGATTGAGGAGGGCCTCCGCTTCTTTGCGGTTCTCCGCGCCCTTCGTCGCGCGGTCGACCACGATATAGTTCATCAGCGCCATGCGCAGCAGGCCCGCGGCGATGAACGCCACAATGACGCCCGTGACGAGGACGTGGACAAGCACGGAGCCGCGGCGGTTTAATTTAATCAAGCGTGCCGTTGAATTGCTTCTGCATGGCGATGCCGAAATCGAAGGGAGTAAATTTGACGACGGGCTGGTTCGCCGTCGCGGCCTGCTGTCCGATCACGTAACGCAGCCGCACCCCGCCGATGCCGTTGTCGCGCCAGAAGACGTTCGCAAAGCCGGACAGCTTTTCGAGGCGAAAGCCGACGACCCCGGTCTCGGTCCACGTGCCTGTCGGCGACGCGATGCAGCCCACGGGAGCGGCCGGCGGACTGGGGCAGGCCACGCCCGGGCCCACGTTCGCGTAGCGGCGAAGCAAGAAGTTTCCAGCAGCGCTGGTGTCGACGCAGTATTGGACGACCGACACGTTCCCGGTTGCGTCAAGCTTACCCCCCTGAATGCGCGACCAGTTCTTGCAGATGACGATCGAGTCGGCGTTGTCTCCGTTATTGATCGGGTAGGCCAGGACGTTGGCGTCTTCGATTTCCTTGGCCATCGCCGTGTAGCTCACGAGCGACCAGCCGGTCACCGTGCCCGAGCGGATTCCGTCCACCTGGCTGCGCGCCATCTGCGAGGCGATCACAGCCACTCCGACGAGGACAAAAGAGGCCAGCGACACGGCGATGACAAGCTCGATGATCGAGAAGCCCTTCTTCATGGGTCCGTCCACGTCGTGGTGATGCTCACCGAGGGAACCGGCCTTCCGTTGACGGTGTCGGTGACGGTCACGACATAGCTGACGCGCGCGTTGTAGGGAGCCGCCTCGAAGGTCGCGGGCAGGACCCCGGTCAAGGTGTGCAGCCCGGGGGCAAAGGCGTAACAGGCCGAGCCGCCGCTCGGGCAAGCGTCCGTGATGCCGTTGCACGTCAGGCTCCAATTATTGGCGGCCCCCGCGCAAGGACCGGGGATGCCCGGGGCGCCGGTGCTCGCAGTGCCCGTCTCGCCCGTCACGTAGTTTTTAAGGAGAGAGGCGACTTGGCGCGCGCCCGCCGCCGCCTTGATCTTGCGCTCGCCCTTGCCTCCGACCGTTTTGACCGTGAGCGCCACGCTGAAAACCGAGGTGACCATGATCGAGGTCAGGAGCATGGCGACCATGACCTCGATGAGAGTATAGCCCGCGCTCCCCTGGGAGAGGGGCCGCGGCTCAATAAGTCGGCGCGGGAGCGCTGCCATAAGCTGTGATCACTCCCGAGGTGTTCTGAGCGTAGCCCCACCCGGAGTAGGGGGCGGAGAGGGACTTGTTGCGCGCTCCCGCCCCGTAGTTGCCAGCCGGCGCGCCGCTGGTGCCGCAGAGGGCGAGCGCGTTGCCATTACACGCGTAGAACGTATAGGGCTTGGAGCCGAAGTTCTGGTCGGCGAGGTATTTGCAATAGACCAATGCGCAGGCGGCGTAAGGTCCCGCGGCCGGGCAGACGCCCGCGCCGCAGCCGGTGTTGGCGACCGTTGGAAAGGTGCCGATGGTGTAGGTGTTGGAGTGGTCGAGAGCGAACATCTTGTTGGTCGTGGCGATCATATTGACAAGTGCGACCGCGTCGTCGGCCTTGGCCGTCTGTACACTTTTCATGTAAGACGGCACGGCGAGGGCGGCCAAGATGCCGATGATCAGGACGACGACCATGAGCTCGATGAGAGTGAAGCCGCTGTCGCGGCGGCGTTGATGGATCATTATTTCCCCAAGCTCGAGAGTTTAAAGATGGGCAGGAAGACGGCCAGGACGATCACGCCGACCAAGGCGCCGATGCCCACGACCATGATGGGCTCGATGATCGCGTTAAAGCGCCGGGTGAACTGGTCGATCTGTTCTTTATAAAACGAGGAGAGAGTGACGAGCATGTCGGGGAGCTTGCCCGATTCCTCCCCCATGAACATCATCTCGGTCACCAGAGACGGGAGCGCGCCGGTTTGCTTGAAGGACTGCGAGATGGATTTGCCGCCCGCGACATCGGCCTTGACCGACGCCAGAACGCGCTTGAAGACGATGTTGTTGGCGAAGACGCCCTCGAGCACCGAGATGGCGTTGAGGATGCTGACGCCGGATTCGATCAACGTCGAGAGCGTGGTGAGCATGCGCTCGATCATCATGTTCTTCAGAAAGTCGCCGAATAGAGGCATCCCGAAAAGCAGCGCCCATTTGGTTTCCTGCCCGGATTCCGTCGAGGCGTAGGCCTTCCAGGCGAACCAAGCCGCGACGAGGAGCACGATCAGCCCGGGCAGGTGGTGGACGAGGAGATTGGAAACGACGATGATCGCCGCGGTCAGGGGAGGCAGCTTGACGCCGAAGCTCTTGAAGATTTCCGCGAAGACGGGGACGATCTTGACGATGAAGAAAAAGAGCACGCCGCCGGACACCGTCATGAGCACGCCGGGATAGGCCATCGCGGTGATGATCTTCCCCTGAATCTCGTCCTGAGAGTGGATGTAGGCGCCGATCTGCTTGAGAACCTTGGGGAGTTGGCCCCCCATCTCGCCGGCCTGCACGAGCGAGACCCACATGTTGTCGAAGGCCTTTGGATGGCGCTCCAGGGCGCGGTACAGCGCCGTGCCGCTCGAGACGTCCTTGGTGACCTGGGCAAGCGCGTATTGGAGCGGCTTGGAGGTGGAATTTTCCCCGAGAAGCGACAGGGCTCGGACCAGAGGAACGCCGCCGTTTAGAAGCGTGGACAGCTGCTCGGCGAAGAAGACGAGGTCGCGAAGGGCCGGCCTGCCGCCACCCCCGCCGCCGGCCTTGCCGCCGCTTGTCGTGCTCGCTTTGTCCGCGGCAACGGAGAGGACGAAATAGCCCTTGGCCTGAAGCGAGTTGATCGCCTCGTTTTCGTTGTCGGCCTCGAGGTCACCGGAGGAGGTCTCTCCTTTGCTGTCCTGCACCGTATACTCATAACGTGCCATTTTCGCCTCAGTGTAACAGGTGCGACCGGCCGTGTCAATCCGACACGGTGACCGACAGCACCTCCTCGATCGTGGTCAGTCCGTTGAGCGCTTTTCGAAAGCCCGAGGCGCGCATGGTCCACATGCCCGCCTCCTCAGCCGCCTTCTTGAGCTTGCTGACGTCCGCGCCGTAGCGGTAAATGATTTCTTTCATGGCCGCATTGATCTTGTAGACCTCGTAGATCGCCTTGCGGCCCGAGTAGCCCGTCCGCGAGCACTTGTCGCAGCCGCGCGCCTCGTAGAACGTGACGGTGGCCGGATCCGGAGGCGTTTCGAGCAGGGCCTCGCGCACGACCTGTTCCGCCAGTTCCGACGGGACTTTCGCGGGTTTTTTGCACAGCGGGCAGAGCAGGCGCACGAGACGCTGGGCCGCCGCCAATTGCAGGGAGTTCGCGAGCATGAACGGCTCGATTCCCATGTCGATGAGGCGCGCGACGCACGACAGCGCGTCGTTGGTGTGGAGCGTGGAGATCACCAAGTGGCCGGTGAGCGCCGCGCGCAGGCAGGTCTGCGCCGTCTCCTGATCGCGGACCTCTCCGACCAGGATGACGTCGGGGTCCTGGCGGAGGAAGGAGCGCAGGGCTGAGGCGAAGGTCAAGCCGATATTGGCGCGCACCTGCACTTGGTTGATTCCCTCGATCTTAAGCTCGACGGGGTCTTCGATCGTCATGATATTGATGTCGGGGCTCTTGATCGTGTTGAGAATCGCGCCCAAAGTCGTGGTTTTCCCGGAGCCTGTGGGGCCGGTCATGAAGAACAGGCCGTGCGGTTTATTGGCCGCCTCGATGATGTCGTCGCGCTGTTTTGGATCGAGACCGACCTTGTTGATGTCGAGTTCGACCGCGCCCTTGTCGAGCAAGCGCATGACGACTTTCTCGCCGAACACGCACGGGCAGATCGAGACGCGCAGATCGATGATCCGGTTCTGCACCCGAATCGAAAATTGGCCGTCCTGAGGGAGGCGCCGTTCCGCGATGTCGAGTTTGGAAAGAATCTTGATGCGCGAGATCATCGCGGCGAACAGATGTTTGGGCGGGGGGCTGCGCTCGTACAGGATGCCGTCGATGCGAAAGCGCAGGACCACGCGCTCATCGTACTTCTCGATGTGGATGTCCGAGGCGCGCTCCTGGATCGACTGCTTGAGAATCGCGTTGATCAGCGAGACGGTATGCGCGCCGGCCGCATCGACCGAAACTTGATCGAGATTGAGGCGCTCATCGCCGGCTTGGGGGGCCTCCTCGACCTCGTCTCCCCCCTTTTTCGCGTTGAGGGTGGTGTCGATGGCGCTGCTGCCCAGGTAGAACTCGTCGATGGCTTTGAGAATCTGCGTCTTCGTGGCGATGTAAGCCTGTATCTCTCGGCCGCTGAGAAGCTTGAGATTATCGAACAGGAGGACGTTGTCTGGATCGGACAGCGCGACGGCGAGGATGTTCTCTTCGAGGAAAAGAGGGAGGACGAGGTTTTCGCGCGCGTAGTTCTCGGGGATGACCTTCTCGAGATTCTGCCCCTTCTCCGACCTGAGGATCTTGTTTTCGCGCGAGGCGTAGGGAATGTGGAGCTGTTTTGAGAGGGCGGCGGCGATGTCGTCTTCCTTCGCAAAGCCGAGCTTGACGGCGGCCTCGCTGAACTGACAGCGGCTTTGAGTCGCGAGCTTTTGGGCTTTGTCGCGCTGCTCCGCGGTCAAGACGCCGCCGCTCACCAGAAGCTCCGCTAGATTAGACATAAATTATTTTTTTACTTTCCTTTTACCGAAGTATAGCCTCCCCGCTCCGGTTGTCAATCCCCCCCTCTCCGCACGAGCCGGATTTAATCGCTGACGATCGTCGGCGTGATGAAGATAACAAGATCGGAGTTGACCCGCCGTGTCGAGGAGCTCGTGAAGAGCCAGCCGATGATCGGGATGTATCCAAAGAAGGGAACCTTGCGCACGACCTTCGACTCCGTCGAACGCAGCAGGCCGCCGAGCACCAAGGTCTGCCCGTTCTTGATGCGGACCAAGGTGGACGCCGAGCGTGTGATCGGGTTGAACACGCGGTTCGAGGAAGCGGAGATGGACGCTTCCTGGATATCCGTGAAGGAGGGCTGAACCAGCATCGTGATGTAGCCCTCTTTGTTGACCTGAGGCGTCACCCTCAATACGAGCCCCGTCGATTCGCGGTGGACGCCGGAGACCTGGAGGCTAGTACCTCCAGCCGAGCCGGCCTGCGAGACCTCGAAGTTGGTGGCCTCGAGAGAACTGATCTCGATGACGGCACTCTTGTTGTTGAGCGTCAGGATCTTCGGCTTGCCGAGGAAGCGCGCTTCCGAGCGGGAGATCAGGGCGCGCAGAGCGATCTTCAGCGAAGTCAGATCGAGCACGCTCGTCTTCAAAAAACTCCCTGTGTTAGTGGCCGCCGCGGACGCGGTCGTGGCGTCGGCGGAAGCGGCGGCCGCGCCTCCGATGCTGCTCGTGACACCCGAGAGAGGGTCGAAGAAGCGGGTCCTGCTGAGGTGGTTTGGCAGATTGAGCGGGAAGGTCGTGTCGCGCACGCCGCCCGTGAAGGTGGCGAGCTCGCCGTTGGGGCCGCCCCACTCGAAGCCGAGTTCGCGGGTACGCTGGGAGTCGATTTCGACGATCTGCGCCTCGATGAGCACCTGAGGCGCCTTCTTATCGAGCTCCGCGATGATCTGCTCGACCTGGGGAAAGACCTCGGGGATATCGGTGACGATCAAGGCGTTGGTGCGGGGTTCGATCTCGACATGGCCGGATTTGGAGAGGACGCTGCGTAGGACGGTGATGATCGCTACGTCCGAGGGATTGCCCCCCGCGGGCGTGGATCCGCTTTGAGGCGCGCTGCCCGCGCGCGCGGTGCTCGCCGCGCCCCCGAGTGCGGAAGCCGCGCCCCCGGTCGAACTCGTGTCGCCTCCCAGCGGGATGAGAGGCACGTAGCTCAACGTGTAGATGCGCGTGATGAGGTTTTCGACCTGCTTGGAGCGCGGCGTCACCACGTAGGTGTTGCTTTTGCCGATCTGCTGATACGTCAGTCCCTTGATCTCGAGCAGCACCTGCAGAGCCTCGCGCACGGTCACGCTCTGAAGGAAAGCCGTCACAAGCTTGGACTCGAGGCCCTCGGTGATGATGAAGTTCACCTTGGCTTGGGCGGAGATAGTGTCAAGGAAGGTCGCCAGCGGCGCTCCCTTCACGCGGACCGTCACGCGCATGTCGAGGGGTGCGAGCGAGGCCGGCGCGGCGCTGCGCGTCGGGGCGACGGCTCCGATCTGCACGCCCTGGACTGGCCGGGGCGTCATCGACTCTTCAGATGCAGCCGCAGGCTCGGATTCAGCGAGCGGTCCGCCTCCGGAGGCTTGAGCCTGCTGCTGAAACTGGGGATTTGCTTCGGGCTCCGCGCGACGGCGTTGGGCCAGAGCCTCTCCGGGCACGGCCACCGTCACGCCGAATGAAACGATAACCGATAGGCCGGCTCTCGCGATTTTCGTCCAGCGTCTCTCCTGCGTGCCAATCATGCTGCCTCCTGCGGCCCTAATCCCGGCTAACGCCCTTTGAAAATTTCTTGCCCTGGTAATCAAATGTCACGCCGAGATCGGTGATCTTGATGATCTTGATCTTCGTGCGGCCGATGAACTGCCCGACGCCGACGACCTCGTTGTTGACGATGGCCCTGTAGCCGCTCTCGGGGTTGCTGACGATGCCCTGAAGTTCCACCATGCTTTGCGGGTCGATCGCGGGTTTCGGCCGCTTCTTGCCGCGGTTGTTCTTGGCCGCCTGCATGGCCGCCAAATCTTCCGCGGCCCGGCGCTTGGCCTCCTCCTCCTCGATGAGATGAACACGGTCGGAGGGCGACAGCATCGGATCGCGTTTGAGCGGCGGGAGCGCCACCGCTGAGGAAGAAAAGGGCTCTGCGGTCGCCGCGGGCGAAGCCTCTTGAGGCTCGGCAGCGGCCGACACGGCCGGGACGGCATTCGCGGAGAGCGCAGCCGGCGCTGCCGCTGCCGTCGTGGAGACGGCGGGCGTCATCGGATTGACTAGCTTGGCGTTCGGGGAGGACTGGAACACGCCCCTGTCGGGCACGCGGCCGCGCGCCTTGGCCGCGAGAGCTTTTTCGCGGTCGCTTTTGAGGTGTGACCACCAATTGTAGAAGAGCACCCCGGGAACGGCCAGGGCGACGATGAGAATCATCCAGCCGAGGCCGCCGCGCGCATTTCTCATGCCGGCCATTAGTTGAACCTCTTCAGAGGAATCGCGGTCATGACCGACGCGGAGACGCTGTTCCAGCCGAGGATATCGGGCTTCTTCAAGACTTCAAGAGCGCTGACATGCATGAGCGGTGTTGCGCCCTCAAGCCGCTGAAGCCAGCGGTCGATGTCGTTGAACTTGAGCGTGAGCTGGATGGCCGAAGTCTGGAAGATGAGGCCGCTGTCCTCAGTCTCGACGATGGGGTGGAACATCTCGGGGGTCAAGCCGTCCGCGCGCAGAGAGTCAATCACCGCGTTCGAGAGCCACTGTTGCCGGTCCTTGACGTGCGGCAAAGTCCCGTAGGAGCCCACAAGCTGGCCGCGCAGATCCTGGTACGCGGCGCCGGACTCCGCCATGGCCCGAGCCGCTTCAATCTCCCTCGTCAGGCGGGAAATCTTTTTCTGCGGCGGCTTGTACACGCCGAAGTAGGCGGCGGCGACCAAAAATGCGCTCATCCCAAACGCCCGCCCGAAGCGCTTCACACCCTTGTCGCGGATCGTCGCGAGCAGCAGGCTGCCCTCGCCCTTGATGGCGTTCAGGTATATCTTCAAGTCGATCTCTTGACCAGCCATCAGGGTTTTCCCTTCCCCTTCAGATCGATGGTGAATTCCGTCCGTTCCTCGAGCTTGCGCACGAGCGCCTCGGGATCGAGGCCGCTGCCGGCCTGATCCGGCGCGCTCGGACGCGTCTGCAAAGTCATCTGGACATCGAAGAGCGGCCCAAGCTTCGGGTCCTGGAGCAAAGTTTGCTTGAACTGGTTGGCCGTGTCCTGCTCCTCGGCCCCCGTGGCGCCCCGGACGCGGCCGCTCAGGCTGAGGTCGAGCGCGCCTTTATCGCTGGCCAACGGATGGGCCACGGTGAACTTGATCAGCCACATGTTATCTGGCATGAGCTCGACGATCTCGCGCAGAATCGAGGAAAGCGGCTGGCTCTTGCCGCCCGTCACCGAACGCAGGCGCGCGAGCTGGTCCCTCATCTCGAGGAGTTTCGCGTCGATCTCGGCGGGTTGCAGGCCCTGGAGCGCGGCTCTCACGTCCGGCTCCACCCTATAGGTGTTGAGCGCCTTGGCGCGGCTCTTGTAGGTGGTCGCCTGGAATAGTCCCACGCCCGCGATGAGCGCTGCGAGCGCTATGCCCGCGATGATGATATCTCGCGCCGTCCGACGCTCCTCCTCGCCGATGCGGTCCTGTGCCGCGAGGTCGATCGTGACCGCGGAAGAGACATTCGGACGCATGGAGGCGCCGATGGCGGCATAGCCGCCCCAGTCCCCGGCCTTGATCGATAGGAGCTTCGCCGTGTCCTGGATCTCCGTGGAGACTCCGGTCTCCGCGGTGAAAGCGTCCTTCCACGCTCCGAGCGCGGCAGGCGCGCCGCTGAGCTTGATCTTTGCGATGCCGGTCAATCCAAGCTGTTTCTGGGCGAAGGAGAGGCAGCCGGTCATGTCCACCTTGCGCTGATCGTTGAGGGAGGTCTCCTCTCCAAGGAAGACCTCGCGAAAGAAGACCGGCAGCCCACGGTCGCAGATCATGATCCGGATGTTGCCGCCGTCGAAATGGGCCTGCACGAACGGTTTGGCGCCCTTCGTCGGCTCGATGCACTGCCAGAGACGCAACACCGAGCAGGGCGCGACCTCGAGGCCGATCAGGTTTAAGCCAAGAGACTGCAGCAGCTTCTGGATGTTGGACAGATTCTTGTTCTGCGTGACCGCGATGAGCACGCCCAGGCGCGGCTTGCCGGCCGCGTCGAGCGGCATCGGTCCGGCTTGAAAGTCGTGGGCCAACGCGTCAAACGGGATCGGGATGTACTTCTTGGCCTCAAGCGGCACCGCCGAGCGGAGGAAGCGTCGTTCCATCGCCGGCACCGGGAAATAGCGCAGCAGGCCCAGATGGTGTGAGAGTGTTACGACCACGTTCTTCGAGCTCCATCGGACCGAGGACATCGATTGGCGGATGAGACCCCCGACCTTGGCTGGGTCAGAAAGGAAGTCCGTGCTCATCGTCATGGTGCCGGTAGCCGCCTTACCCTCGGGCGGGATCGGGATGCGCACAAGGTGATCCACAGCGACCGCTCCGCTCTTCCCCGGGAGCGTCTGCGCGATATACACCGTCTCCGGGCCTAAATAGAGGCCGAGGCAAGGCCCGGAAGTCGGCTGGCCCTTGCCGAAGGCCAAGGTGTCGATGAGTTGGTCGATGTTGACTCTCATTCGCCCCTCGCGAATGAGAGATCGACCTTTGAACCCGCGCCGGAGGCGGCGGAGGTCATGAAGATTCGTTTGGAATCCACCTGATGGCGATTGACGAGAATGCCGGCGACCATCTTCGCGCGTTGGGCGGCGAGCGCTGCTCCGTCGCCTTCTTGCGCGCCGCTATGTCCGGTCACGCGCAGATTTTCAAGCGGATGAGACGGCAGGGCCGCCGCGGCAGCCGCGAGCAGTCTCTCCGCGTCCGGTGTCAGCTGATACGTGTCTGTCTTAAAGTTCAGGACCCAGGCGGTAACTTTGGCCTTCGCCGGCGCCGCCACATCTGTGGCTTTAGGCTCAGCCGCGCGCGCGGCCTGCCCCTTGCCGGGCTTCCCAGCCTTTCCGCCGCGAACGGGGCGCTTGATAACGAGGCGCTTGGTGCGTGGGGCCGAGGCGCGCGATGAGAGCTCGACCGGACGCGCGGCGGCGGCCGCACCGGCGACGAGAGGCTTCTCCGCGGCGCCGGCCATGTCGGCGCTCGGCGCGAGCGCTGGCGATGCGACGGGTGCGGATGTCTTCTCCTCAAGCAGCTTCTCGCTTGGGGCGTCATCGAGAACCTCGATCCAGCGGTGCAGCGAACGCTGGCGGTTCTTCGCGTCGAGCGCAGTCAAAACGCACTCGTAGCGGCCGGGCGGCAAGGTCTCCCCGAAATAGTTCTGCCGGCCGTTCCAGAAAATCTGGTGGAACACCGGCCCGCCGCCAAGGACGTCCTGGAGCGGCGCGAGCTCCGCGCCGTCGCGGGACGGTTGCAGAAGCTGGAACTTCCAGGATACGAGGCCGGCAGGCGGATCGGACACGGAAAACTCGATGACGACGCCCTGGCCGCGCGCGGGACGAAACGTCGATGGATACACGCCGAGAGAGATCGGCGGTCCGAGCTCGTCTCCGACCGCGCTTTCCATGATGAGGCTCAGCGGTTGATTGTAGACGAATAGGACGACCACGCCCTTGAAGTCCAGCAGGGCCTTGGGGATATCCACCTGAGTGTTCATCAGATTGACGCGCACGCGGGGCGGGGCCACGCCCGCGTTGAATAAATGAGACGAGATGCCCATCGTGCGGCGCATGTCCAGGACCTTCGCGTCGCCGATTGCGGTGCCTTCGGGCAGAATCACGGCCTGGGTCGCGCCGAGCGCGAAAACGAGTTTCGTCAGCGGATCAAGAATCTTGGATGCGCCGGCCTGAAACGCGATGCCGCTCTGGAACATCAGGGGCGTCGGGATGCCGATTGCTTCGGGGTCGCCGTTCTCGCGCATTACGACGTGCACACCCTCCACCGATTTGATGTCTGCCAGGCTCTTCTCCGCCGCGCTATGCAGGCGGGCTCGGATTTCCTTGCGCATCAGGGCTTTGTTCGTCGCCGGCATGTCGTCGGCGCGCGCGCGTACGGGTGCGGCCTTTGCGCGCGCGGCTAAGCGCGTGGAGTCCGCGTCGATCGAGTCGAACGGCGCGCGGCTCGAGCGGGCGGCCTCGCCCTTGCTGATCGTCTCGGGCGCGGTCGTCGGGTCGGCTCGCTTCATCGGGCTTGCGGCGTTCACGCTGACAGGTTCGGCAACGCTCACTCCCGCCTTTGGCGCAGGGGCCCCTCCCGCGCCCCCGCTGCTGTTCATGCGATGCGTGATCAAATTGATGTACTCATTGGCCATCGAGCGCTCGGATGGGTCGCCTTTCGTCAGTATTTCCATGAACCGATCCATCGCCTGGATATCCTCGCCCTGCTCATACAAATGCACGGCGTTGCGCATCGGGCGGCTCAAGCCCGCACCGCCATCCTCGTCCTCCGCCTGAACGAGTGAGGCCGTGAGAGCAATCCACATAACGACGATAATGGCAATTGTCTTCAAAGGCGTGCAATAACGCGCTTCCAGGACGCAGGGCGTCCCGGACACGTTGAATCATACGAGAACGCGATTGCTGAATTATTACGCGAATTTTACCGAATAGAGGCCAAACGGGCGCGGAGAGAAGCATTCCCGGGCTCCAAAGAAATCGCTGCCCGCAACTGCGTTTGCGCATCCGTCTTCCGCCCCAGGGACAAGTAGGCGTTGGCGAGGTTTACGCGCGGCGCCGCTCGGCGGGAATCCTGAGCCACGACGCCCTCGAGCTCGACGGCAGCCTGAGCCGCGCGCCCATTGGCCAGGAGAAGGCTTCCGTAAATGAAGCGGGCCTTCAAAAATGCGGGGCGCCGTTCCACGAGACTCGCGGCCCGCTTGAGGGCTTTCGGCGACCAGTCCCCTTTTGAGACATCCCCATCGAGCGCGCGCAGTTCCGCGAGATCATTCAAGACCGCCGGTTTCGGCCGTCCCGACTGGGTCGCGAGGGCGAGAAGATTGCGCTCGAGCGCCGCCGCTTCGGGCGAGATCTCGATTGCACGCACATAGGCGGCCTCCGCTTCGGGCCAGCGTTTGTCCATCATCAGCAGGTAGCCGAGGTTGTTCCAGTGATTCACATTTTCCGGGAAAATCCTTGTCGCTTCGGCGAGAAGTTCCTGGGCGGCCGCCTTGTTCTTCGCGGGATCGCGCAAATAGAACGCGCTCAGGCCGTTCAGCACGGGCTCCGAGAGAGGGTTCAGCGCCCACGCCGTCTCGAAGTAGCCTCCGGCCCGGTCAGGGCGTCCGAGTTGGGAGGCATACACGGTGCCGAGATTGAAAAAGATCTCGTCGTAGCCCGCGTTGGCCTTCAGGGCGCCCTCATACGCTTCGGCGGCTTTCGCCGCCTGTCCGGAGCGCGCGTAGACGTTGCCGAGCTCGTAGATCGAATTGACCTCGCGCGGGCCCCAGGCGCGCGAGTGCTCAAGAGAGCGCGCCGCGGCCGGCATGTTGCCCTGGCGAATCTCCTTGAACCCGGCGAAGTACCAGGCCTCGCGTTGCCAGAATCGCACCTGCCACCACGCCGCGTATAGGCTCACGCCGACCAACGCGGCGCCAAGGGCGCGTCGCGCTGGGAAAGGCGGCAGGCAGATCCGGAAGATTCCTCCATCCTTGGCCCCGCGCCCCATAGCCGTTCCCGCAAGCCACCAGAAGATGAACGCGGGTACGGCGAAATGTAAAGACACATTGAGAAGATTGTCGGCGAGCACCGCCGCGACGCCGGCGACAGCGCCGATCCAGATCGGATCCCCGCCCGCCCTCGTTTTCGACCAGCGTCGCGCGCTCAGGAAGAACGTCGTCCACAACCACAAAAAAGCGCCGAGCCCGAGCAGTCCGGTCTGCGAAAACACCTCGAGGATCTCATTGTGCGAGTTGTTCGCGTGCGTGCGCATGGTGTGATAGAACTTGTCGGCGTGCAGGAGGCTGCCTTGGTAGAATGGGTAGAACAGCTCAAAGAGCCCGCCGCCTTTTCCCAGCAGCGGCGCCTCGCTTCCCATCATCCACGCCGAAGTCCAAATCAAAACGCGCTGATGCCACGGGCTGTAAAAGCCGTCGCGCTTGATGATGCCCGAAAACTCGGTCAGTCGGCCGACGAAGGTCGGCGTGTAGCCGGCCGAGATCGTGCTGGCAGGCCAGGCGAGGGCGAGCGCCAGCCCCAAGCCGAACAAGAGCCCGACGTCGCGCGGCTCTTCCCGGAGCCGCGCGCGCAGCCGCGGCGACAGCGCGAGTGCTGCCACGCCGACCGCGGCCCCGCCCCACGAGGAGCGCGTCAAAGTCGCGAGTAAAGCCGCCTCAAGAATCAGAAACAGGCTGCCGTACGCCCAGCGGCGCGCGCCCGACTTCTCCACGAGAAAAAGAGCCAGGACCGAGGGCATCAAGGCCGCGTTGTAGGTCGAGAGAAAGTTGGGGTTGCCGAAGGTCGAGACCGCGCGGCCGCCGTAGGGATTGAGGACGTTGGGCCAGACCAACTCGTAGTTGAAGTACTGGCACACGCCGTACATCGATGCGAGAACACCCGTCGCGAAAGCCAAATGCAGGAAATCGATGATGCGGCCGCGCCGGCACAGCCAACCCGCAGCGCTCAGCCCCGCGATCCACACGCAGGCGCCGTAGGGATCCCAGGCGAGAGCGAAGAAGTCTTCGGTGGCAGCGCCGGCGCGCGTGCGCGCTGACGGGAACGCGACCCAAAGCAGGCCCCAAAAACAGACGAAGGCGATCCAGGGGCCAAGAGCCACATCGGAGGAGCCGTCATCCTCGGCGGCGGTCGACGCGGCGAGCCAGAATGAGGCCGCACAGGTCACGAGAAGAAACATTCCCCCGCGCGCGCCTTCCGCGGCCATCGACGGCCGGAAGAACTCCACGTGGCCGAAATACGCGCGCAGCCAGCTCGCGGCCCATACAACGATGAACGCGGCCAGGGGCCACTCGATGGGAAGCCTGGGCAGTTTCGCGCCCTCAGGGCGCTGCGTTTCGCGCCAAACCCAGGCCGCGAAGGCGAGCGCCACCGCGATGTTGAGCAGCGCGATCTGCGACACATAAGGGTTGCGAGTCAGGTTGGTGAAGAACAGCAGGGGGCACAAGAAATGCGCCGTCACCAGCAGCCACCGGCGGGCCGTATTCATTGGGGAAAAGACTAGCAAATAGCTAATTTGCGTGATGCCGCGCGATCAGGTGTTGATCTGAACCAGCTTCAGGCGCCCGCCCGCGCCGCTCTTGATGGTGACGGAAGCCTTATGGACGCCGAAATGCCCGGCGATCAATCCCGCGAGTTCGGCATTGGCTTTACCATCAACGGGAGGCGCTTTGACACGGGCGAGCCAGGTTCCGTCGCGCAATTCCTCAAGCGTGGGAGCTCGGGCGTTCGGCTTGACTTTGACTCGGATCGTCTTCAAATCTAAGCCGGGGATGGGATTCGAACCCACGACCTGCTGTTTACGAAACAGCTGCTCTACCGTTGAGCTACCCCGGCAACGGGCCTAGTCTACCAAAAATCTCATCACTACAGACCGAGGTAAGCCTTCTGCACCGCAGGATCCTTCAGCAACGCGGCGCTGTCCGCCGCGGCCACGATCTCTCCGGTTTCAAGCACGTAGGCGCGCGCGGAGGCGCGCAGGGCGCGCTTGGCGTTCTGCTCGACGAGGAAGACGGTCACGCCTTCCTTGTTGATCAGCTCGATGATCTCGAAAATCTTGTCCACGACCACGGGCGCCAAGCCCATCGAAGGCTCATCAAGCATCAGGAGCTTGGGCGCGGCCATCAAAGCTCGGCCCATCGCGAGCATCTGCTGCTCGCCCCCGGATAAGGTGCCACCGAGCTGCGAGCGGCGCTTGCCCAGCACCGGAAAGAGGTGAAAGACGTGGTCGTACTCGCGCGAGAGGTCCTTCTCACGGCGCGAGTAGGCGCCCATCTCGAGGTTTTCCATGACGGAGAGGCGCGAGAAAATGCGGCGGCCTTCCGGCACGAGCGAGAGGCCCATGCGCATGATCTGGTCGGGCGGCAGGCCGGGCAGGTCGCGGCCTTGAAAGCGGACAACGCCTTTTTCGGGTTTCAGCAGGCCGGCCACAGTCTTCATGATCGTGGTCTTGCCCGCGCCGTTGTTGCCGATGAGGGCCACGACCTCGCCGGCGCGCACCTCGAGACAGACGCCCTTCAGCGCGCGTATCTTTTTGCCGTACACGGCGTGCACGCCTTTAAGCTCGAGCATCGCGGGAGGCCCCGTCGTCATTGCGCGCCCTCCTTGCCGAGATAGGCCTCGATGACGCGCGCGTTGGCGACCACTTCCTTAGGCTTGCCCTCGGCGATCTTCACGCCGTAGTCGAAGACAAACACGCGGTCGGAAATGTCCATGACGACGCGCATCTGGTGCTCGATGAGCAGGACGGTCACCCCGCGCTCGCGGACTTTACGCACGAGTGCGACGAGGTCCTGCGATTCGGTCGAGTTCATGCCGGCGGTCGGCTCATCGAGAATGAGGAGCTTCGGCTCGGAAGCGAGCGCGCGGGCGATCTCGAGTTTGCGTTGGGCGCCGTACGGAAGGTTTTTAGCCAGCTCGTTGCCCAGAGCTTTCAGACCGACGAACTCGAGGTGTTCTTTGGCCGCCGTCTCGATGGCTTTTTCCTCGTTCCTAAATGCGGCGCTGCGCAGCAGCGGACCAAGCAGAAACTGAGCGGTGCGCGTGTGGCGGCCGACCATGACGTTCTCCAGGGCTGTCATGTGGGCGAAGAGGCGGATATTTTGGAAAGTACGGGCCACACCTGCGGCCACAATGTCGTGGCTCGCCATGCCGCGCAGTTCCCGGCCGTTGAAGAGGATCTCCCCGCGCGTGCCGGGATAGACGCCCGTCAACACGTTAAAAAAAGTGGTTTTGCCCGCCCCGTTCGGTCCGATCACTGAGACGATCTCGCCCTCATGGATCGAGAGGTTGACTTGATCGACGGCCTTGAGGCCGCCGAAATGCTGGGCGAGATCCTTCACCTCGAGGAGGACGCGTCCATGCGGCGCTTTTGTCGTCATGAGGTCAGTTCCGCCTCGCGCCGGGAGGACGGAAGGATGCCCTGCGGCCGGAACAAGGTGACGAGGACCAGGATGAGCCCGAAGAAGAGGTAGCGGTAGTTGATCCAGTCCGCCGACAGCTTCCACTGCATGAGTGGAGGAAAGCCCACGAGGACGAGCGCGCCGAGGAGCACGCCCGCAATCGAGCCCATGCCGCCGAGCACGACGATGGAGACGACGAGGATCGATTCCCAGAAGACGAAGGATTCAGGAGTCACGAACTGCTCCCACTGGGCGAACAGGCCGCCCGCCAGGCCCGCATAGGCCGCGGAGATCGTGAAGGCAAGCAGCTTGTAGTGGCGAACCGGAATGCCGGAGAGGCGCGCGGCGATTTCATCCTCGCGAATAGCCACCCAAGCGCGGCCGACACGCGAGTTCTCGAGGCGTTTCGCCGCGACGACCCCGGCCGCGACCGCGAGCAGGATCAGCAGGTAGTACTGGATGTTCGGGTCGTCGGAAAGGAAGTTGAGTGGGCGCCAAGGCGCCAGTTGCAGGCCCTTGGGGCCATTCGTGAACGCGTCCAAGTTGTTGATGGTCAGGCGCGCAATTTCGCCAAAGCCCATCGTCACGACCGCGAGGTAATCTCCGCGCAGACGGAGAATGGTCAGGCCGAGGAGCGCGCGGACCGCGAGCGTGACGACCATGGCAAGGCCCAGCGCAAGCAGGGCGGGCACGCCCGCGCGCATCGCGATCGCCGTCGTGTACGCGCCGATCGCGTAGAACGCGATAAAACCGAGGTCGAAGAGCCCGACGTAGCCGAGCGTGAAGTTCAGGCCGAGTCCTAGGATCATGAACAGACCGATCACGCCGCCGACGCGCACAAGATATTGAGCGTCGAGCGTCGCCGCAAGAAACGGAAACGCGGCAGCAAGCGCCAAGGCCGTCCATGGCGTCCAACGCCAACGGAGCATTTTGCTCACACTTTCTCCGCGATCTTCTCGCCGAGCAGTCCCGAGGGGCGGACCAGAAGAACGATGATGAGGACCGTGAAGGCGATGACGTCGCGCCATTGCGCACCGTTGGGGATGTAGCCGGAGGCGAGGACTTCGAGGATGCCGAGGATGAAGCCTCCCAACACAGCGCCCCTGATATTGCCGATGCCGCCGAGCACAGCCGCGGTGAATGCCTTGGCGCCCGGCAGAAAGCCGAGATTGTACTTGATCGAACCGTAGTTCATCCCATAGAGCACCCCCGCCGCGCCGCCAAGAGCGCCGCCGATGAAAAACGTCAGCGCGATGATGTAATCGGGGTTGATGCCCATCAGGCCCGCCGTCTGGATGTCATCGGAGCAAGCGCGCATCGCCTTGCCCAGTTTCGTGCGCTCCACGAAGAAGTGAAGCAGGCCCATGAGGATGAGAGCCGCGGCGAGGATGGTGATCTGCAGCGTGCTGATCGTGGCGCCGAAGACGGGAACCTGGCCGATCGCGACGGGCTCGGGGAAGCGCAGGGACTGGGTGCTGATCCAAAGGAAGACGCCGTTCTGGAGGATAATGGAGACGCCGATCGCAGAGATGAGGGGTGCCAGCCGCGAGATGTGACGCAGCGGCCGGTAGGCGAAGCGCTCGACGAGCACATTGATGACCCCCGCGCCTGCCATGCTCAGGATGAACATGCCGACGAGGCCGACAACACCTGTGCCAAAGATCGCCGGAAGCAAGGCGGCCAGGCCGAGCGCCATGAACGCGCCGAGCATCAGCACTTCGCTGTGGGCGAAGTTGATCATGGCGAGGATGCCGTAGACGAGGGTGTAGCCGAGCGCGATCAGGGAATAGATGGCGCCGAGCGTCAAGGCGTTGACAAGTTGCTGGATCAGCACGGCATTACTTGACGGATGGGAACGTGTGGTCCTGAGCGTGGGCGCGCGTCATCGTCACGATCTTATTGAGGGTGTCGCCCTTGTCATCGAAGGTCGTTGTGCCGAGGACGCCGGTGTACTTGGTTTTCTTCAGCTCCGCGATGACCTTGACCCGGTCCGGAGAGCCTGCGCGCTCCATCGCCGCGAAAATGACTTGGGCGGCCTCGTAGCCGAAATGGTCGAAGGGTTTGAGCTCCTCGCCCGAGCCCGTCCAGCGCTTCTTGTAGCTGTCCACGAATGCCTTGGCGCTGGGCAGCTCCTCGACGGGCACGCCGACGATCGAAAGATACGCGCCGTCGGCCGAGTCGCCGGCGACGTCGAATATTCCGGAAGTCTTGGCGCCGTCGCCGGAAATGAACACGAACGGGTCGTTGAGACCGAGCTCGCGCATCTGCTTCAAGAGGAGACCCGCCTCGGTGTAGAGGCCGCCGAAGTAGATGCCTTGGGGCTTAGAAACATCGCTCTTGATTTTAGTGAGGAGAGCCTTGAAGTCCTTGTCGCCCACGGAGATGCCATCCTCGCTGACGATCTTGCCGCTCAACCTGAGGAAGGTCTTCTGGAATTGCTCGGCCAGGCCCTGACCGTACGGAGTCTTGTCGTGAAGCAAGGTCATGCGGCGCAGGCCGAGACGAGTGTAGGCGAACGTCGCGGCGTAGGAGCCCTGCACATCGTCGGTCGGCACCACGCGGAACACCATGCGCGGGCCAAACCAGTCCTTCGAGTTCTGCTGGGCGGTGACCTCGGGATTCGTCGCCGCGGGAGAGACCATCGCCACGGGAGCTCGCGCGTAGACCTTCGCGGCCGGGATCGCGCTGCCGGAGTTGTAATGTCCGATGACCGCGACGACGCGCGGATCTGAAATGATTAAGTTGGCCACATTGACGGCTTCCTTGGGGTCGGCGCGGTCATCGTAGGGCGCTGCAACGAGCTTGTAAGGGAAGCGCTTGGCGGCGTTGGCTTCCTCGACCGCCATTTCGACAGCACGGCGCAGGCCCTGGCCTTCTGTGCCCATGTCTCCGGTGAGCGGCACGGCCACGGCGATCTTGACCGATTTTTCTTTAGGACCGCAGGCGGCGACGAAGACGATGGCCGTCACGGCAGCGGCAAAACGGAAGATGCTAGTCATGGTTTTTCTCCTGGCCGATTATGCCTCATTGAGTTCCTTCTTGTCCAACAATGGGGCGCGACCGACCGGGCTGCGTCCGTGGTATAATTTCGAGGCATGATCAAGAACAGGGTGTCAGGCTGGCTCACGCTCGGACGCAACCGCAAACCTGCGGATCTGCTGGACAGTATCCGCCCCGAACCCCAACCTGCTTCCTCCGTCAAGCAGGCTCCCGAACGCTTGAGCGACGCGATCCGCCGGTCTCAGGACGCATTGCTGCGCTTGCAAAATCAGGAGGACGGCTACTGGTGCGGTCCCATTTTCGGCGATTCCACGATCGACTCCGACACGATCATGCTGCTGAACTTCCTCGGTCGAGGAAGTTCCGTTAAAATCCGCCGCCTGGCGAACCATCTCCTCAACAAGCAGAACCCAGACGGCGGCTGGCCGATCTACGACAACGGCCCCTCCGAGATCTCGGCCACGGTTAAGGCGTATTGGGCGCTGAAGTTCGCCGGCCACGCCCCGCATGAGCCGTGTCTCGAGACCGCGCGCAAGCGCATCAAGGCCCTCGGCGGCATCCACAAGGTCAACACCTACACTAAGTTCTACTTGGCGCTTTTCGGGCAGTACGACTGGCGCGGCGTCCCCACGATCCCACCCGAGATCATGCTGTTTCCAAACTGGTTCTACTTCAACCTGTACGAGATGTCGGCGTGGACGCGCTCCATTGTGGTGCCGCTCTCGATCGTCTGGGCGTTTCAGCCCGCGATCCCGTGCCCCGCGCACGCGACGATCGACGAATTGTTCCCCGACACGCGCCGCTACATCCCGCTCTCGGAGGCGCTCGCACCCCACAAGCTGATCTCGTGGACGACCTTTTTCCTCATATGGGATTCGTTCCTCAAAGGCATGGAAGGCCGCGGAGGTCACTGGATCCGCGTCTGGGCTCTGCGCTTGTCCGAGGACTGGATGCTTGAGCGCCTCCAGGACAGCGACGGCCTCGGGGCGATCTACCCGGGCATCGCCAACTCGATCATGGCGATGAAGTGCCTGGGCTACCCCGACACCGACCCGCGCCTCGTGGCCCAGCTCCAGGAACTCGACCGCCTTGAGGTTCCCGGCGAAGACTCGACGCGCTATCAGCCCTCGCGCTCCCCCGTCTGGGACACCGCGATCACCATGATCTCGCTCGCCGAGTCCGGGCTCGAGCGCTCTCATCCCGCGCTCGTGCAGGCCTGTCAGTGGATGATCTCGAAGGAAATCAAGATCCGCGGCGACTGGGCGGTCACCAACCCCGGCGCCCCGACGGGCGGCTGGTCTTTCCAGTTCAACAACGCGTTCTACCCTGATGTGGACGATACCGCGATGGTCCTGCTGGCGCTGCGCCACGTGCACCTTGAGGAACCGAACGCCCAGATTCGGGAGAAGGCGTTCCTCCGCGGCCTGAATTGGCTGATGTCCATGCAGTCCGTGACGGGCGGCTTCGCGGCTTTCGATAAGGAGAACACCAAGGCGATCCTCGACAAGATTCCTTTCGCCGACCACAACGCGATGATCGATCCGCCGACGGCCGACATCACCGCGCGTGTGCTCGAACTGCTCGGTTACTGCGGCTACGACGCCTCGTACCCGGCGGCCAACAGGGCGATCCAGTTCGTCAAGGCCGAGCAAGAGGCCGACGGCTCCTGGTACGGCCGCTGGTGCGTCAACTACATCTACGGGACTTGGCAGGCCCTGCGCGGCCTCGCTGCGATCGGCGAGAACATGGATCAGACATTCGCCCAACGCGCATCTGCCTGGCTCAAATCGGTGCAGCTGCCCAATGGGGGCTGGGGCGAGACGTGCGAGACCTACCACGATCCGTCCCTCAAGGGCAAGGGGCCGGCTACGCCAACGCAGACCGCGTGGGCGATCATGTCGCTGATGGCCGTCGGCGACTACGGCCCCGAGATGAGGCGCGGCATCGAGCATCTGATCTCGACCCAGCGCCCCAACGGCACCTGGGACGAAACTGAGTTCACGGGCACGGGCTTCCCGAAGGTCTTCTACCTCGAGTACACGATGTATCGCAACAATTTCCCGCTGCAGGCGCTGGGCATCTATCGCAAGGCCCTCGTTTCGGGCCTCACCCGCGCGTAATTTCCAGGAGACTCAATCATGGCCATGTCGCTGCAGGCGCAACTGTCGGTCTTCAAGTATCTCGTCACCCAAAAAATGAAGGGCGTGGAGAAGTATCCGCTCGTCATGATGCTCGAACCTTTGTTCGCCTGCAACCTCGAATGCGCGGGCTGCGGCAAGATCCAGTATCCGACCGACATCCTGCGCAAGCGCCTGACGCCTCAGGAGTGCTTCGACTCCGTTGAAGAGTGCGGCGCGCCCGTCGTCTCCATCGCCGGCGGCGAGCCCTTGATCCACCCCGAGATCGACATGATCGTCTCGGGCATGGTCGAACGCAAGAAGCCTGTGTATCTCTGCACGAACGCGATCCTGCTCGAGAAGAACCTGCACAAGTTCAAGCCGTCCCCCTACCTGATCTTCTCCGTCCATCTCGACGGCGTCGAGAAGACGCACGACCGCATGGTCTGCCAACAGGGCGTCTATAAAACCGCGATCAGCGCGATCAAGCTCGCGAAGTCCAAGGGCTTCTGCGTGATGACGAACTCGACCATCTTTCAGGGCGAGGACGCGGCCGAGTTCCGGCGGTTCTTCGATGACAATATGGCGATGGGACTCGACGGCATGATGATCTCCCCCGGCTACGCTTACGAAAAGGCTCCTGAACAGCAGCTTTTCTTAAAGCAGGAGCAGTCCAAGGCCTGGTTCAAGGAAGCGCTGAAGGACTGGCGCCAGAAGGGGTGGGCGTTCAATCACTCCCCCTTCTACATGGACTTCCTCGAGGGCAAGCGCCAGTACGACTGCACGCCATGGGGCAACCCGCTGCGCAACGTGTTCGGCTGGCAGCGCCCATGCTATCTCATGAACGAGGGCGGCTACGCAAAAACTTACGGCGAGCTGCTGAGTAGCACCGACTGGTCCCGCTACGGCCACAAGTCGGGCAACCCGAAGTGCCTGAACTGCATGACGCATTGCGGCTTTGAGCCATCTTCAGTGGCCGAGGCGTTCTCAAGCCTCTCCAGCTTCTTCGAACTTGTCGCCGACTTCGCGTCGATCAAGGCCCCGAAGAAGGTGGAGTTGTCCTATGACCGTACCGGTACCTACGAAGAGGTCCTTGCCAAGGCCGGACCGACAAAGCGCTAATGGACTTGGCCTTCCTCACCGGCGGCACCGGATTTGTCGGCGCGAATCTTTGCCGCTTGCTGACCCAGCAGGGGCTTCAGGTCAGAACGCTCGCCCGCAAGGGCGGCGACCGGAGAAATCTCGAGGGCCAAAACGTCGAGATCATCGAAGGCAGCCTGACGGATAAGTCTGCGATCGAGACAGGCGTCGCCGGCTGCCGGTATGTGTTTCATGTCGCCGCCGACTATCGGATTTGGATTCCGAATCCCGAGGAGATGTACAAGGCCAACGTCGAGGGCGCGGAGAACGTTCTGCGCGCCGCGGCCAAGGCCGGAGTAGAAAAGATCGTGCACTGCTCCTCGGTCGCCGCGGTGAAAGTGCCCGAGGACCGCACGCCCGTCGATGAAACAAGCGAGTACGCCTCTCTTGACGAGATCGTGGGCCATTACAAGAAGTCGAAGTATCTCGCCGATGTCCTGGCCCGGCGTTTGGCCCAGAAAGAGGGCCTGCCCGTCATCACCGTCAATCCCGCCGCCCCGATCGGACCTTATGACATCAAGCCCACACCAACGGGCAAGCTGGTCGTCGACTTTTTAAACGGACGAATTCCGTCATACATCGACACAGGCCTCAACATCGTTCATGTCGAAGACGTCGCGATGGGACACTGGCTCGCGGCACGCAAGGGCCGCGCCGGTGAGCGCTATATTCTGGGCGGAGACAACCTCACGCTGAAGCAGGTCCTCGACCTGCTCGCCGAGGCATCAGGATTGCCCGCGCCGATGTTCAAGACGCCCTACGCAGTGGCCTATGCCTTCGGCGCGGTCAATACAGCCTTGGCCGTCCTGCGCGGGACGATTCCCATGGCTCCGCTCGACGCGATCAAGATGGCGAAACATTACATGTGGTTCTCATCGGAGAAAGCGAAGCGGGAGCTCGGATATTCGCCGCGGCCGGCGAGGATCGCGCTGAAGGACGCGGTGGGCTGGTATCTGGCGAACGGATATGCGAAGGTCCCGGCGGCGGCATGAGCGCTTTGATGCAAGAAACAGAGAACGCTGCGCGCGCCGCCCTGCCGAAAACGCCAATATTGATCACCGCGGCGACCACGTGGGAAATGAGGCCGCTGGCCAACGCCCTCAAGCTGGAACCCGCTGGCGACGACCGCTATGAAGGTGCTTTGGCCGGTCGCCGCGTCACGCTGATCAAGACGGGCATTGGGGCGACGCAAACGACCGACACGCTTAACGGATTGAACGGCAACGAATGGTTGCTCGTGATCAGCGCCGGACTGTGCGGGTCCATGCAGAAAGACGTCCGCCACGGGGATATCGTGGCCGACGTTCGCGAAACAGCGCTCGAGTTCGTCGGCCCACTCAGGGATACGGCGCTAACGCTGAAAATTCCATTTCACTTTGGAAGAATTTTGCACACAAACATTGTGCTCAAACCCGCCGCCAAACGCGCTCTCGGCGAGGAACAGCGGGCGATCGCCTGCGACATGGAAACCGCGGCGGTTCGCCGCTGGGCCGACAACAGATTCGCCGTGATCGGCGTGCGCGTCGTTCTCGATGATCTTAATGAAGAGATCCCCTCCGCCATGCCCGACGGCGAGGACGCCGCTTGCCTCGCGCGTTTTGTCCTGACCCACGCCGCGTCCCTCCCCTCTTTAGTCCGCACCGGCTGGAGATCTGCCCGCGCGATGAGCCATTTGGCCCGACACCTGGCCGTTTATCTGGAGACCCTTTGAACGCCCAACTCGCCCGTGCGATGGGAAAGAACACGGCGTCGGTGGACGGCGCGATGGAGAAACTCCTCGCGCCATCCCCCGATCTGCCCGAAACGGTCCGCAAGGCGATGCGCTACTCGCTCTTCGCGGGCGGCAAGCGCCTGCGCCCAACGTTGGTGCTCGAGGCCGCGGAGTGCTGCGGTCTGAACGCGAGCAAGGCTCTCAAGACCGCCGCGGCGCTTGAGATGATCCACACGTATTCCCTCATCCACGACGACCTCCCGGCGATGGATGATGACGATCTGCGCCGCGGCAAGCCGACCAATCACACGGTGTTTGGCGAGGCGATGGCGATTTTGGCCGGCGACGGCCTGCTCACGAAGGCTTTCGAGGCCGCCGCCGAAAATGCGGCTGATCTCAAGCTGAAGGGCCGCGAGGCTGCCGAATTGATACGCCTCATCGCCCGCGGCGCCGGAGCTGAAGGCATGGTGGGCGGGCAGGTCGCCGACCTCGCCGCCGAGGGACTCTCGAAAAGACTGTCGAAGTCGGCCGCGGCCAAAATCCTCAAGACCGTGCATCGCCGTAAAACCGGCGCCTTGATCGTCGCGAGCCTCGACGCGGGCGCGGTGCTCGCCGGGGCATCCCAGGCCAAACGCCAAGCGCTTCGCTCCTACGGAGACTGCGTGGGCTTGGCCTTCCAGATCGCCGACGACGTGCTCGACGTCGTCGGGGACAAAAAAAAGATGGGCAAGCGCGGAAGCGACCGCGACAACGACAAGTTGACCTACGCCGCCCTATACGGGGTGGACGGCGCGCGCGCAAAAGCCCGCTCGCTCGTTGAAAAAGCGCACGCGCACCTGCAGCCTTTTGGCTCGCGCGCGTCCGTACTGCATGAACTGGCGGACTACATCATCGAACGGGATAAATGATCATGGAATTATTGAAAGACATCAACAGCCCCGCGGACCTCAAGAAGCTCCCCGTGGAAAGGTTGCCGCAGGTCGCCTCGGAAGTCCGCGCCTTCATCCTCGACACCGTTTCAAAGCTGGGCGGCCACCTGGGCTCGAGCCTCGGCTCGACCGATATCACCGTCGCCCTCCATTACGCCTTCGATACCCCCAAGGACAAGCTGGTCTGGGACACCGGTCATCAGACCTACGGCCACAAGATCCTGACCGGCCGCCGCGAAAAGATGGGAACGATCCGCCAGTTCGGCGGCCTCTCGGGCTTCCTCAAGCGCTCGGAATCGGAGTACGACGCCTTTGGCGCGGGCCACGCCTCGACCGCGATCTCGGCCGCGCTCGGCATGGCCGTGGCGCGAGACCTCAAAGGAGAGAAGAACAAGGTCGTCGCGATCGTCTCCGATGGCTGCATGACCGGCGGCGAGGCCTACGAGGGCCTGCAGAACGCGGGCCAGGTGCAGACCGATCTCATCGTCGTGCTCAACGACAACCAGATGTTCATCTCCAACCGCGTCGGCGCTCTTGGGGCCTTCCTCTCGAAGCTTCTGACCTTGGGCGCGGTGCGCGACGCCGAGCACTCGGTCAAGAAATTCCTGGCCCGCTTCCAGTTCTGGGGCGAATCCATCCTGCGCGTGGCCAAGCGCGCGAAGGTGCTCCTCTTCCCCGGCATGCTGTTCGAGGAAATGGGCTTCACCTACTTCGGACCGGTGGACGGCCACGACGTCGAGCAGCTCGCGGCCGTGTTCAAGCACGTCAAGCAGCTCAAAGGGCCCATTCTGGTGCACTGCGTGACGAAGAAGGGCAAGGGCTACGCCGCCGCCGAGGAGGACCAGTACACCTGGCATGGCCCGGGAAAATTCGACGTGGCCACCGCCAAGTTCCTTAAGACGCCGGTGATCAAAGCGCCCCCGCCCACCTACACGGCGATTTTCGGCAAGTCGATTCTGCGCGAGGCCGAAAAAGATCCGCGCATCGTCGGCATCACCGCCGCGATGCCGGAGGGCACGGGAATGGACGTCTTCCGTGATCGCTTCCCGAAGCGCTACTTCGACGTGGGCCTGGCCGAGGAGCATGCGGTGACCTTCGCCGCCGGCCTCGCCTGCGAGGGCTATCGCCCGATCGTGGCGATCTACTCGACGTTCCTCCAGCGCGCGTTCGACCAGATCGAGCACGACGTATGCCTGCAGAAGCTTCCGGTGATCCTATGCCTCGACCGCGCCGGCCTCGTCGGCGAGGACGGTCCCACGCATCACGGCGTTTTCGACTACTCGTATCTGCGCATGATCCCGGGCATGACCGTCATGGCCCCGGCCGATGAGAACGAACTGCAAAACATGCTGCGGACCGCCCTCGGGCTCAATGCTCCAGTCGCGATCCGCTATCCGCGTGGTGCCGGCGTGGGTGTTGCGATCGAGGCCGACCCCACAGCTCTGCCCATCGGCAAAGGTGTTCGCCTCAAGGACGGCAACGACGTGACCTTGCTCGCCATCGGCAACCGCGTGCACCCAGCGCTCGAGGCCGCCCAGATTCTCGAAGACAAGGGGTATTCGGTCGGCGTGGTCAACATGCGCTTCGTCAAACCCCTGGATGTCGAGCTCCTCAAGGAGTGCGCGGCCAAGACCCCGCGCTTGGTGACCGTCGAGGACAACGTGATCTCGGGCGGCTTCGGCTCCGCCGTCCTCGAGGCGTTGACCCCGGGCCGCGCGGAAGTTCTGCGCCTTGGCATCCCGGATTCATTCGTCGAGCATGGCGCGCCGCCGCTGCTGTATGATGCGATCGGCCTGTCGGCGACCAAGGTCGCCGAGCGAATAGCCGCCTGGCTTCCGCAGAAATCCCGCGCCGCCGTCGAGCCCCAGGAGAGATAGATGAGCACCGACACCCGCTCGCAAATCCGCATCGAGAAGCTCGTCATCGCGAAAATCCGCGGCTTCTGCGCCGGCGTCGTGCGCGCGATCGAAGTCGTCGAGCGCGCCCTTGAGTTGTGCGGCGGCAAGGTCTATGTCCGCCACGAAATCATCCACAACCGTTATGTCGTTGAGGAGCTGCGCCGGAAAGGCGCGGTGTTCGTGGAGGATCTCAATGAGGTTCCCAACGGTTCTTGGCTGATCTTCTCGGCCCATGGCGTTGGCCCCGACCTCATCAAGGAAGCCCGCTCGCGGCAGCTCAAGGTTATTGACGCGACCTGCCCCCTTGTCACGAAGGTCCACCTCGAAGCCATCGCGCTGGCCAAGCACGACTACACGATCGCTCTGATCGGCCACCGCGATCACGTGGAGACCATCGGCACGCTCGGCGAGGCCCCCGAGCACATGATCGTCGTCGGAAGCGTCGCGGAGGCCGAAACGATCACCGTCCCGAACCCCGATAAGATCGCCTACCTCACGCAGACCACCTTGTCCTTGGATGACACACGCGAGATCGTGGCCGTGCTCAAACGCCGCTTCCCGAAGCTCGGCGCGCCCAAAAAGGACGATATCTGCTACGCGACGCAAAACCGCCAAAACGCCGTCAAGGCGATGGTTCCTCAGATCGACCTTCTCCTCGTGCTCGGCGCGCCGAACAGCTCGAACTCCAACCGTCTCGTCGAGGTGGCTCTGGCAAAAGGAGTTAAATCGCGCCTGATCGAGCGCGCCGCCGATATCAAGGACGAGTGGCTCGGGGGCGTGAAGACCCTCGGCCTGACGAGCGGCGCCTCGGCTCCGGAGGTTCTCTTCCAGGAAGTCGTGACTCTCTGCAAGGATCGCTACGGCGTGAAGACCGTCGAGGAGCTTGAAACCGTCGAGGAGAACGAGCACTTCGGCCTGCCCTTCGAACTCGTCAAGATGATTAAGGAAAAGGAAGGCAAGGCATGAATCAGATGATCCCGCTGACGAAAACGTTGACCGAAGAGCTCGTGATCGAAACGGTTCTCCCGGCCGAGCCGGAACCCGCGGAGCGGACACGCGAGGAAGTCGACCTCGCCCGCATCCCCAAGCGCGCCCCTCCCTCCAAGGGCCTGTGCCTGCGCTGCGGAGAGAACAAGCCGATCAATCGCCTAATGCTGTGCTACCCGTGCTGGGTCAAGTCCCAGCTCGAAAAGGACGGCTGGAAGGAAGGCGAGCCGCACCCCGACGCCTGCGGCTGCGAAGGCCTCTCGGGCCATCCGGATCGAAAGTCCGTCGGCAACTGACCGCTACTTAAAAACGTTCTTGCGGTAGTGCCTGAGTTCGGCGATGGATTCGTGCACGTCAGCGAGCGACAGATGCTGCTTACTCTTGGAGTACACGTACTTCTGCTCCGGGTACCAGCGCGAGACGAGTTCCTTGATGGAGGAGACGTCGATCGAGCGGTAGTGGAAGTAGTCGTGCAGGCGCGGCATGAACTTGACCAAGAAGCGCCGATCCTGGCCGATCGTGTTGCCGCACAAAGGCGACTTGCCCGGAGCGCACCACGGCGACAGAAACTCGAGCGTGCGGGCCTGGGCGTCGAGGACCGTGATGCCCGAGTCGCGGCAGCGCTGGGTCAGCCCCGACTTGCCGTGCTGCTCGACGCACCACGGATCCATGCCGTGAAGGATGTCCTCGGACTGGCGAATCGCGAGGCAGGGTCCTTCGGCTAGAACCCTCAGCTCGCCGTTGGTGACGACGGTGGCGATCTCAAGGATAAAATCCTTCTCGGGATCCAGGCCCGTCATCTCGAGATCGAGCCAGACCAGGTTCTTTTCATCGGGAGAGGACATGCCGTCATGATACCAAAATCCGTGGTGACCACAATTGCACGCAACTTCTCTTGACAGGCTTCCGATCGTCTGTTAGACTTCGGAAATGCCGGAGTCCAATCCGGCCGGAGGACACATGAACAGCAATCGTTGCCAGAATCTGGCTCTCGCTCTCGCCGCCGCCTTCGCTTTGGGCGCCTGCGCGGGCAAGAGCAAGCCGTCGCCGATCGCCAGCAACGCCCCGGAGTGGGTGAACAAGGGCTCTGGAGCCTTCAAGGACCAAGGCGGCAAGCAGGTCTTCTACGGTGTGGGCATCGCGCAGGGCATCCGCAATCGCGCGCTCGCCGTCACCGCCGCCGATGACCGGGGCCGCGCCGAGATCGCGAAGATCATGAACTCCTATGTCACGAGCCTGACCAAGGACTACATGGCCTCGGTCACCGCCGGCGACATGACGAAGTCCTCCGAGGAGCAACTGGTCTCTCAGACGATGAAGAACTTCGCCAAGTTCACGCTCCACGGCTCCGTGCCGATCGACCACTGGAAGGATCCGGCGGACGGGACTCTGTTCGCCCTCGTCAAGCTCGATATGAGCGCCATCCAGGCCAGCCTCAATGAATCAAAGGAGCTCGACGCCAAGGTCCGCGACTACGTGAAGGCGAACGCGGAGAAGGCCTTCGATGAGCTATCCGCGGAAGAGGCCAAGCACTGATATGCGCTTGACTGCCTGGAGCACGACGCTCATTGCGGCGTTGGTGATGTCGGCTTGCGGAGGGACCTCCGTTCAGCGCATGGACGCCGGCGAGGTCAAGGACGTCAGCGGACGCTGGAACGACACGGATTCGCGCCTTGTGGCCGAGGAGATGATCTCGGACTGTCTGTCGCGGCCGTGGTACGGGAAGGCACAGTCCGAGCTCGGAAAGAACCCGACGGTCATCGTGGGAACGGTGAAGAACCAATCCCAGGAGCACATCGCCACGGACACCTTCGTCGAGGACTTGCAGAGGTCTCTCATCAACTCGGGCAAGGTGGAGTTCGTTGCGAGCAAGAACGAGCGCGGCGAAGTCCGCGAAGAGCGCATGGACCAGGACACCAACGCCTCCGATGAGACGCGCAAGGCCCATGGACAAGAGACGGGAGCGGACTTCATGCTCAGCGGCGCCCTCAATCAGATCATCGACCAAGAGGGCGGCAAGGCGGTGGTCTTTTACCAGACCAACCTCAAACTGCTCAACATGAAGACCCACCAAGTCGTCTGGAACGGGCAGAAGAAGTTGAAGAAATTCGTCACGAAGGCCCGGGCGTCTTGGTAAGAGCCATGGCCAATACTCGGCCCCGCCTCTCATTCATGAGAGGCGGGGCCGTCGTCTTTTTGGCCTGCCTTCTCGCCGCCTGCGGCGGCCCGTCCGGCTCGATGCGCAAGGAAGTCAACGGCCTCCTCGCCGCCCGCGATTTCGCGGGGGCTGAAGCTCGGATTACTCAGGAGAAGCAGGGCTCCTACGGAAAGAAAAACAAGGTCCTTTATTACCTCGACCTCGGAGCCGTCCAGCACGACGGCGGGAAATATAAGGAGAGCGATCAGAGTTTTGAAGCCGCCGAGACGCGCATGGAGGAACTCTTCACCAAGAGTGTCTCCAAGGCTGCGGGTACCCTCCTCCTCAATGACAATACGACCGAGTACGCTGGAGAGCGTTTCGAACGCGCCCTGGTCAACGTCTACCGCGCGCTCAACTATCTCTTCCGAAGCGACCGTGAAGGAGCCCTCGTTGAGATCCGCAAGCTGTCCCGTCTCCTGCAGGAGTACGCCGACACCAGCGCCAGCAAGGCGACCGCGTACAAGGACGATGCCTTCGCGCAGTATCTGAGCAGCCTTCTCTACGCCGACGACGGCAAGGGCGACGACGCCCGCATTTCCCTGGATAAGTCGAAAAAGGTCTACGAGTTCTACGCCGCTTCCTACGGGACCCCCGCTCCTCGCTTGGAGCCGCCTCTAGACGACGCGCAAGCCACGGGAGAGTTGGTCTTCCTCCACTTGAACGGCGTCGCGCCGAGAAAGATCGGCAAGTCCTTTTCCGTCGCTTGGAACGAGGCGGTGGTCGCGCTCAAGGCCAGCAAAGACGATGAGAAGGAGTCCGCCCAGGCCCAGAACGCCCTGCGCGCCGGCCTGATCGGAAATACCATCACCGTGGCCTATCCGGCCTACGTACAGGACCCCTTCCAGATTGCCGGCTCGCAGGTGGAAGCCGCGGGACGCAAGGCCGACACCCAGTTGATGGAGGACGTCTCCGCCATCGCCATGAAAGACCTCGCCGAGCGCCAAGCCGCCATCAAGGTGCGCGCCATCGCCCGCGCCACGGTCAAGTACATCCTGGCCAAGGCCGTCGCCGATGAGGTGAAAAAGAAGTACGGCGCTACGTCCTGGCAGGCCTTGCTGGCCAAGGCCGGCACCGCCGCCGCATCGGCCGCCACGGAGATCGCCGACACCCGCGCCTGGGCGACCCTCCCCTCCCAGTTCCGCATGGCCCGATTGAGGCTTCCGCCCGGAACGCACGATGTCACCGTGAACTACACCGGTCCCACGGGGGCCCTCCTCGCCACTCGAACCTTCAAGGACGTGATCATCCGCAAAGGCGCCCGCACTTATCTCCACGACCGAACGGCCCTGTAAAAACCGATGGGAGAAACCATGAAACGAACACTCTGGCTTGCCATACCCGTGATACTATGCGCCTGCGCCGCAGGGGCAAAAGCCGGCTCAAAGCCCGATTGGGTGGACGGCACGAGCCGTTCGTATCCGCGCGAGAGGTATCTTATCGGCGTCGGCATGGGCGACGACCGTGCCACTGCGTCTGACCGAGCCCGCTCGGAGATCTCTAAGATCTTCACGACCAACGTCAATGTGACCACGAACCTCAACGAGTCCGAGAGCACCTCAAAGCAGGGCTCGAAGACGGAGAATTCCTTCTCCCAAGCCATCTCTCAAAGCCTGCAGACCGCCTCGAAGAAGGCGCTGGAAGGAGTCGAGGTCGCGGAGAACTGGAAGGACGACGCCACGAGGCAGCAGTACGCTCTGGCGGTGCTCGACCGCTCCAAAGCGCTCGCTGCGGTCAAAGACAAGATCGACGATTTCGACCAGCAGGCTCAGCAATGGAAGGCCCAGATGGACTCAGCCTCCGATAAGGTCGGCAAGGTCAAAGCTGCGATGAAGCTGCTGGCTCTGCTCAAGGCTCGCGCGGAATTAAACAGCGAGCTCCGGGTCCTGGACGCCGGCGGCAAGACCCTCCCCAGCCCCTTCGATGAGGCCGCCGTGCGCGTCGCAGCCGCGAAAACAGTCGCCGAACTCGACGTCATCGTCGACATCAAGGAGGGAAAATGAAACTTCTCACGCCGGCCTCGATGGCGCTCGCCTTCGGGCCCCTTTTCTGCGCGTTCTTTGCGGCGGCGCAGGACCATCCCCTGATCTCCGTCTATCCTGGCTCCAAACTCGAGGACCGCAAGGCGGTCGCCTTCGACGAGTTCAAGTTCCCCGTTGACAAGATGTGGGCGGGGAAGTTCACCAAGGAGCTCCCCCTGGAAGGGAAGATCACGCATCTGCGCTACTCGAACCCGCCGGAGCGCTCCACTTTGGAGCTGCTGCGCAACTACGAGACGGCCCTCAAGCAGGCGGGATTCCAGACCCTCTTCAGCTGCGGCAAGGAGGACTGCGGCAAAGGAGACGGCGAGACCCAGGTGGGACATTACTCGCCGGGCTACGACACGCGCTTCATCTCCGCCAAGCTTCCGCGCCCGGAAGGAGACGTCTACGCGGCGATCAACATCTCGGGTTACTACCATGACACCTGGATCACGGTCGTCGAGGTCAAGCCGATGGATGAGGCTATGTCGGGCCGCGCGGCAGCACCTTCCCCCCAGTCGCAGGCCTCCGCGCCCGCGGCTCCTCCCGCATCCTCCTCCCGGGGAGGCTCCGGTCATGTGGTGACGGGAGTGGTCAAAGGCCTGAGCCAGTTCGGGATGCAGGCCAAGGCCGGAGCGGCCTCCGAGAAGGCGGACATCATCGTCGAAGGCGAAGTCGAGACGAGCCCCTTCCAAGGCAACGATGCTCGTGTCAAATGGGCTCGAACGACGGCCACCCTCACTCTCCGAGACGGCCGCACTTCAAAGATCTTCACCCAATTCAACGTCACCGACAAGCAGGGCTCGGGCGACTACACTGAAGCCGTCCGCCGCAGCCAAGCGGAAATGGGCAAGAAGGTCGCAGCCCAGATCAACTCTGAGATCGCCGCCTACTTCGAGAACCAGTAAAGCGCGCGAGGAAGGCCGGCTTTCAGCGCCTGAGAAGGCCCTCGATGAGTTGTTTGGCCGGGGCGGCGAGGAACTTGCCCAGCTTGACCTTGGTTTTGGGATTGGCGACCGTTCCGGTCACGACCACGTCGATCGGAGCCACGTTGGCGACCTGGGCGGTCACGACGAGATCGAGCGCCTCGGCGGGCAGGTCGATGGTGCCCGAGGCGGACACTTGGGCCGCGCTCGAGTCCATCTCGGACTGGCGCAAAGTCATCAGGCCGTCCTTGAAGGCATAATCGCCGATGATTTGGCGGACGGTGATGTCGTTGAAGTCCGGGAAAAGTCGGATGCCGCCGACGCGGCCGATTTTCTGGAAGATCAGGATCGGGAAGACCATGACCTTCACGATGGGCGATGAGGCGGCCATGTCGCCTACGGCGTGGAGGCTTCCCCCGCCGACGCTCACCTTCGCCTCGCCTGTCAGCTTCTTCATGTCCGGCGTAACGCCGTAAAGATCCCACGACGCCGTGATCTTCTCAACGGAAGCGTTCGGATGGATCAGGGCACCGATCTCCATCTTGCCGCGCGTGCGCAGCGGCGCCACGGGCTTTGTCTCCACGGGCCGCCCCGTCTTCGCCGCCTTCGCGGCTTTTGCCGTGAGCGCATCCTGTTTGAGCTTCTTCGTGGCCGTGAGGTACTTGCCCAGGTCGAAACGATCGAGAGACGCCTCGAGCTGAATTTCCGGGACCTTCGTGTAATCCTTGATCGTCAGGTCCATCGTGAGCGAACCATCGGCGAGCTTGCCCTTCAGATTGGGGATGTCCACGCGGCGCTCATCGAAGGAGACCGTGCCAGTGAAGGCCGCCAGCGGCAGTTCAGCGACCGTGGCTCCCACGTCCTTGAACTGGAGCTTGCCGCCGAACACCGGCTTCTCCTTGGTTCCCGTCACCGAGAGGGCGAAGAAGCCGCTGCCCGAGAGCTTGAGGTCGCGTGTTTGGGGCGTTAGGCGCGTGAGCTCCTCGAGGACAAAGCGCCGGCACTTGAAGAGGAGGTCGAAGGCGGCCCGCCCAGAGGGATCGGCGACGCCGCCCTCGATGGAGATTTCATTGCTCGCGATCTTCACGCCGAACTTGCGCAGGCGTATGGCCCGCGGCGTGTAAGACAGGTCCGCGTTCCAGCGCGAGGGCGGAAGCTCGAGTCCCGGAGGAACGCCAGGCAACGGCATGTCCTTGTCGGTGAGCGCGGGCAAGTCGAGGTCGGCCTGGATCTCGAGATCCGGCTCGGGCGCGCCGGCGAGCGCCTTGGCGACGAGGCCGTCAAGCCGCAAAGTCCCGCTCTTGCCCTTGATGGAGACCTTCTCGAATGCGAGGTCGTCTCCACGCACGCGGGCGCCGCCGTCAAGACGCATCGCGGGCACGACGAAGTCCGCAGGCAAGGCTGCGACGGCAATGGGCAGCTCCGAGACTTTAAAAGCAGGAAGGTCTACGGCAAAGCGCACGGCAAGGTCGGGAACGGGTTTTGCCGAGCCGAGCCTACGCACGACGCCGACGGCCGAGGCGGTCCCCTGCTTGAATTTTGCCGAGAACGCGGCGAGTTTAAGCTCCCCCCCGCCGTAGGAGGCCTCTCCATCGAGACGCATCGCGGGGATAAATGATTTCGGCGGGAGCTTGATAAAGGGATACTGACCGGAGCGAATGTCGGGCAGATCCATGCCGAATTTCGCCTGACCTTCATAAACGGGAGACGTTCCCCCCAGCCCTTTGGCCAGGCCCGAGGCCTCGAGCTTTCCGCCAGGCCAGGAGACGCGCAGTGCCGTCAACTTGGCCGAGGTCCCCTCCCAATGCCCCGCGAGCGCCGCGTCCGCCGCTGGGATCACGACGGAGGGAATACCCGTTTTCGGCGCCCACTTCGCGAGCAGGGTCGTGTCGAGGCCCGGCGTCTTCAGTTTGAGGTCGGCGTCCACGACACGCGCGCCATTTTGCCCGGGCGCGGAGGCGCGCACGGCGCCGCCCATCGTCAGCAAGGTCTTGCCTGAGGCGGAGAGCGTGGCCTCAAGCTCCGCGTCGGGTGCCTCGAGGTTGAAGACTTTTCCCTTGGCCGTGACTTTGAGGCCGTCCTGTTCTGCGCTTAAACGCTTGAACTCAAGCTTGAATTTTTGGCGCTGGCCGCGAGCCGGGTGGACCGTCCCGCTGAACGCGAGCGCGGCGTCGACAGGATGCCCGCCGGCTTTCCCCTTGGCGCGCAGCGCGAGGTCGAGATCGAAAGGCTCGGACAGGCTGAAGTCGTCGAGCTTCAAGGCAAGATCGCTCACCACTAAGGCGCTGCCCCCGCTCACGTCGCGGTAGTCGACTGTTCCGTGCGAGACGCGCAGGCGCCGCACGTTGAACTCGGCGGGCGCTTGCTCGGCCGCCTTCCTCGGGGCTGGAGCTGGGGCGGCGGGCGAGACCGGAGCCGAGGACGTCAACGTGTCGTAGTTAAAGGAACCGTCTGCGTTCTTGACCAGGCGGACCTTGAGTCCGTCGGCCGCGGCCGTGGCGATGACGAGCTTGCGGCGCAGAAGCGCCTTCCAGCTCGGGCGCAGCCTGAACGTCTCAACACTGAGAAAAGTTCCGGCGGCAAAATTCGGGAGCTCAGAGATCTCCAGGCCCTGCAAATGCAGGCCGGTCAGACCCGCGCCGATGCTCTTGAGGCGCACCTCGCGTCCAAGCTGCTTGTGGGCCGCGTCCACGATCCACGCGCGAGCCTTCGGCTCGGGGAAGAACGCCTTGAGCGCCACGAGGGCCGCCCCCGCTCCAAGCACGACGACCAAGGCAAGAACTCCGGACACCTTGAGCCAGAAACGCGCGCGAGCCATGCGCTGATCTTATCTCATTATTCGCGCCTTGACAAAGGGGTCCCTGCCCGGACATAATCGCTTCATGAAGAAAATCTGGCTCGCCGGTCTGCTCGCGTTCCCCCTGTCGGCGGCCGCCGATGGCGGCTCGGTCTCCTCTCTTCTCAAGCGCGTCTCCGCCTATTTAAACGCCCCCTCCGTCCGAAAATCCCCGCGGCACGCCGCGGTGGCTGCCATTCGCGGCGGCATTCCCACCGACCAGGGAGAGGATCTCGATTTGCGCCTGCTCGACCGCGCGCGTGCGCTGCGCGCGGCGCTGAAAAGGCCCAACGCCTCGGCCCGCGATGAAGCCGCCCTGCGCCCGATCTACGCGGCCCTCGCCGCCTCGCAGTACGTCCAAGCCCTGTCGATCGTGGACGCGCCCGAAGTCCGCGGCGAGGCGGCGGCCGCGCTCGAGGCCTGGGCCAAGGAGCCGCGCACGCCCGCTCTTTCCGCGGACGTCCGCGCCCTGCTCAGCGGACCCGCCGCGCGCATCGACGACCGGGAGCTCGTCAAAGCCGGCTGGGGCCGGCACGCCCGGCTGCTCGCGCCCTCGGGCGCTGCAAGCGCTTCTGCGGCTCCCGGCTGGGGCTCCGGGGAGGACGCCGCGCGCCTCGATGAGACGCTCAAAGGTCTTTCCGACTCCTGGCTCGAACGGAAACTGGCCCCCGAGGAAGAGGCCAAGGCGCATCTGCTCGCCGGACAGGTCTACGCCGCGCTCGCCCACGCCGACCTCAAAGGCCGCGCTCCCGCCGCCGCACCCTCCTCCGCCGCGTCCGCGCCGGACGACGGCGCTCCCGCGCCTCAAGAAGCCTCCGTCCCCTTTGAGCCGAAGGCCATTTATCAGCAGGCCTCAAAGTCCGTCGTCTTGATTCTGTGCGCGTCCACCGAGGGCACCGGCGAACTCGGCACGGGCTCCGTGGTCGATGCCGGGCGCCGCCGGATACTGACCAACGCGCACGTCGTGATCCAAGATTCGACCCGCCACCCCTGGAGCCGCGTGCGCGTCTACTTTCGGCCCGAAAAGATCACCGGCGATCCCAAGCGCGACCTCGTCGACGCCGTCGCGGCCAAGGTCGTCGCCTGGGACGCGGCCCTCGACCTGGCCCTGCTCGAGGTCGACCGCCTGCCCGAGGGCACGCCCGCGTTGGCCCTCGGCCACCCCGACTCGGTCTCGGTCGGCGACCGCGTGGCCGCGATCGGCCATCCCGAGCAGGGCGGCCTGTGGACGCTCACCACCGGCGTGATCAGCACGGTGCTCGCCGACCTCGGCGGCGTGAAGGGCAAGGACGCTTTCCAGACCGACACGAGCATCAACCGCGGCAACTCCGGGGGGCCCCTGCTTGACTCCTCGGGACGGCTTGTCGGCGTCAACACCTCGATGTCGCGCAAGGCCGCCGACGGCCTCGCGATCACGGCGATCAACTTCGCCGTGCGCTCCGACGTGGCGCGGCGCTGGCTGTCCGGCCAGGGCGAGAAACTCGCCTACGGCGGCGCCGGCGCCCCGCAGGCTCCGCCCGCCGCGCTGGCCGCCATTCCCGATCCCGTGCCCGCGCCGCCGATGGCCGCGGCCGCGCCCGTGACCGCCGCCGCGACGACGCCGATGATGATCACCGAGGGCAAGCCCTTTTCCTGCGACAGCCTCATCGAAGCGGAAATCTCCAAAATGGAAGATCTCGGCGACGAGATGCACGATGAAATCAAGCGCAAGGCCAAATGATGAAACTCACCCCCCTCCTGCTCGCCCTCCTCCTCGTCGCACCCGCCTCGGCCCAGACGCGCAAGAACGTCCTCGAGACGCTCGGGGCAGCGCTCGAGTCCGACAAAGGCTATGAGCCCGCTGAACGCGCAGCGCTGCTATCCGCGATCAAGACGCGCTTTGCCGACTACGGCGTGCAGGTCGTCAATGCCCAGCGCGCGAAGGCGATCCCGGTCGTCCTGCACATCCTCACCGAGGGCTCCTTCGACCAAAGCCCCCCTGAACGAACGGCCGAGGTCGCCTTCGCCGCCTATCAGGCCATGTCGCGCGGCTCCGATCCCGAGGTCGTCGAGGGCATCGCGCTGTACGGCTACCGCAAGAAAATCTCCGCCGACACGCTCTCGACCTGGGCCAACGGCTACCGCCAGCTCACCGAGGGCAAGGTCCCCGATGACGTCGCCGCCGATCTCGTGCGCGTCAGCATGGAAAAGGGCCTATCCGACTCCGACTTCAACACCTTAAAGTGGTCCTTGGTCGACGGCGTCAAAAACAAGTTCGATCCCAAAGACTATGCCAGCTACCTCTTCGGGCATTTGCTCGAGGGCCGGATCGGTCCCGGACGCATCAGCGCCGAGGCCAAGGCGGTCTTCCTCAGGGCGCGCCGAAGCAAGACCAAACCCGCCATCCCCGACTACCAGGGCGTGTTCACGAAGGCCCCGCCTCCTGCGCCTGTCTATGTTCCTCCCGCGGCGGAGCCTGTCGTCGAGAAGGTCGTCGCCAAGCCGCCGGCCACCCAAGAGACGCCGCGCGACAGCGCCCCCGAACCATCCCCGCGCGCCGCTCCGCAACCGAAGCCTCGCGTTGAAGAGGCCCCGCGGACGCCGCCCGCGACCGCCGCCTCATCTCCGGAGATCGAGAAGCTGTGGCCCGGCCTTGACGCCTCCGCGCGCTCCTACCTCGGCACACCCTATGTGTGGGGCGGCATGACGCACCAGGGCATCGACTGCTCAGCACTCACTCAGAACTCCTACGGCGAGAACCGCGTCAAGATCCCGCGCGTGAGCCGCGACCAGTGGAAGATCGGCAGCAAGCCCGACTCCTTGCGCGAGGGCGACCTCATTTTCTTCAACACGATGGGCGCGGGCGTCTCGCACGTGGCGATGGTCGTGGACGCGAAGAACAAGAAATTCATCCACGCCTCTTCCTCGAAAGGCGTGATGGTCGCCAACCTCGACGCGAAGTGGTTCTCCCAGCGCTACCTTGGCGCGCGCCGCGTCGTGCCCTGACGAACCGACGCCGATGCTTTCCCATGCATTTTCACTGACGACGGACGATAGTAAAAATGCACGAGACGGCATCAGCGGGAACTCAGCGTTTTAACGCTAACGCGTATCGCAGGCAGGGCCAGGCCGCGAGGGTTCCCGCGCTCCCCACGAGCGAGAGCAGGACCATCGCCGCGTACGCGCCATGCGCGGCGCTCAAGCGCTCGTACAGCGCGCCGCCAAGCGTATTCGAGGCCGACGCCGCGATGTTGAACACCGCCATGTAGGCCGCGAACACGGTGGCCTCGGCCCCCTCGGGGCAGGACTTTGCCGCCAGGTCCATCCAGGCGAGCCGAAACACGACTCCGCTCAGACTGAACAGCACGGTCAGAATCAGGATCGAGATCGGCCCCCGATACCACAAATAGAATAGCGACAGCGGCGCGCCAAGCCAAATCGAGGCGCGCGCGACCCGCTCCGTTCCCCCCCCGCCGCTCAGACGCGCGAACAGAGCCGCCCCGGCCATGCCCGCAAGGCCGCCTGCGGTGGCGAGGCCCCCAATGAACAGAGGCGAGAGCTTAAGCGCCGTGCTTTGGTAGTAAAACTGGGCGGTGCCGAGAAACGGGCAGAAGCTCCACAGAAAAATCCCGAGCGCCACGGCCCACGCTTTCGGATCCCGAAACATCCCCGCCAAGCCCTTCCAGCCGCGCACCGCGGTCTCCTTCAAATCCCCGACGCCGGCCTCGTCCACCCACAGGGCCGAGAGCGCGGTCAACAGCGGAAAGACAGCGGCCAGGACGAAAATAAGGCGATAGGGCGCGTGCTGGGTAAGCCACCCTCCGCCGAGCCCGGTCACCACGAGCGTCGCATACAGAACGCCGATCTGCACCGCCTGATAGCTCCCGGTCAGGCCGCGCTCCTTGCCCCTTTCCACCATCACCCCGTCGCACACGACATCGGAGAGCACGAAGCCGACGTTCACCAAAATCAGCAGGAGCAAGGCCGAGGCGTACCGAGGCGACTTGAGTCCGGCGAGCAAAAGCCAGCCGAGCGAGGTCAATAACGACACGGCCACCAGATGCGGCCCGCGCCTCTTGCCCGCCCAGGGGAGAAAATCGGTCAGCAAGCCGAACAGCGGCTTGATCGTCAGGGGCAAGGTCATCCAGGCGACAAAGGCCGCGGCCTGAGCCGGACCGAGGCCGAGCGAATCCTTCAGGTAGTACGACACCGGCTCGTAGGCGAGCCCGCCCATGCCCTGGGCGAAATAATTGATCGCGAAGAAGAAATAAATTCGATCGCGCTTCACGAAAACCTCAGCCGCAGGACGACGATGATTGGTCCTCTTTGCCGGGAAACCAGGGCATCACGATCACCTCGACGCCCATGTCCTTGATCGTCTTCTCGGTGTCGGGGTCGGGAAGCTTCTGGTCGTAGCCGAGGACCAAGATGTCGGGATTCTCACGGCGCACGGTTTCCGCGAAGCTCGACGCGTCTCCGATGACCACGCGGTCGGCGATGCCCAGGGCCTCGACCCACTTCTTCCTTTTCTCCGCGGGGACGGCGTTGGGCTTGTGGTTATGGGCGTCGTTGGAGAGCACGACGACGAGCTCGTCGCCCAGGACGCGGGCGGAGCGCAGGAGACGCACGTGCGCGGCGTGGACGCGGTTGAAGCAGCCCGCGGCGAAGACGATGACGGGCTTGCTCAGGCTTTGTGGACGGGCTCGTCTTTCTTCGGGGTCTCGTCCTCGAGACCGTCCTTCAAGCCCTTCTTGAACATGTTCACGGCCCGGCCGCACTGCTTGGCGAACTCAGGGATTTTGCTGGGTCCGAAAAGGATCAGCGCGACGACCGCGATGACGACGATTTCAGTGGTTCCAAGTCCGCCCATAGACGTTCCTCCGAGTGCGGCCTCATTTTACCATTTTTCCGGCAGGAGGATTGTCGACGAGGAGGCGCCGAACCTCGCGGGTGCCTATCACGATTGGCATGGCTCCGTCCAAGTTCCGTTGAGACCCTTGACAGATGCATATATTCAATGCATACTGATACATATGAGAACTACACTGATAATTCGGGACGACATCTTGAAGCGCGCCTCCGGCTTGGCTGGTATCACAGAGAAAACGGCGTTGGTGCATGCCGGGCTAGAGGCTCTGATAGAAAAGAAGGCCGGGGAGCGCCTCGCAGCGTTGGGTGGGCGTGAACCCGGCTTGCGGAATATCCGACGCCGCCGATGATCCTCGTTGATACCTCCATCTGGATCGATCACCTCAGAAAAGGCGACTCGGCGCTGGCCGCACACCTTTCCGGAGGAGAGGTGCTTGCGCATCCCCTGATTATTGAAGAACTGGCATGCGGTCATCTCTCGCATCGAAACGAAATCCTCAGCCTCCTGGAAGCGCTGCCGGGAGCACCCATAGCATCGCATACGGAAGTTCTCGGATTGATATCGGGTGAAGGACTCGGCGGATCAGGGATCGGCGCCGTGGATGCCCACCTCTTAGCTTCAGCGCGGCTTGCCAATGTCATGATCTGGAGCCGCGACAAGGCCCTTGCACGAGCCGCAAAGAAGCTCGGCGTTTTGGCGCAAAAATCGGGCGGGGCCTAACCATTCGCTTCTGCGGACCTTCGGCATTCATGCGAAATAGAGAAGTCTAATGTCCGATGCCCTGACCATTGCGAGCTACAAGAAGCTGTTGGAGGCCTGAACCAGGCGCTGCATACCGGAGCGGAGGAGACATGTTGGTGAAAAAAGAAACTCTTGAAGCCCGGCCGCGACCCCGGGGTGTGCTCGGGATCGTCAAGCATATCGCCTTCACGATGTACCCGGTCAAAGATATCGCGCGAGCCCGACGCTTCTACGAGGAGGTTTTGGGCCTTCAAACGACCTGCGTGGCCGCGTGCGGGAAATGGGTGGAATATCATCTCAACAACGGCTGCTTCGCTATCACGACCCTGGCCGAGGACGTCAGCCCCAGCGCGAATTCCGGAGGCAGCATCGCCTTCGAGGTAGACGACGTGGATGTGATGATCAAGAAACTGCGCGCAAAGAACATTACCGTCAAAATCGAGCCATTCTCGACTCCTGTCTGTCGCCTGGCCGTCGTGCTCGATCCAGAAGGCAACGCGCTCTCCATTCATGCGAAAAACAGGCAATGCCTCAACACCAAATAAATCATCTCGGACAACCTGTTGGATTTGCCGTGCCGGATTGGCAGGCCCCGTCGCGTCCTGCGCACGAAGTCCTGACGGGGCGTTTCTGCCGACTGGAGCCTTTGCGGCCGGATCGGCATGCGGCCGAGCTTTACGCGGCCAACACGCGTTTGAACGGGTGGCCTGCGGGCCTTACTCGTAGTGGGTCCACATCCGCAATATTTTCACCGCCCGCTCGGCTTTAAAAACCTGGTACACAAGGCGGTGCTTGATATTGATGCGCCTCGAATAAGCGCCCTGGAGATCACCGACGAGCCTTTCATAGGGGGGCGGATTTTGGAAGGGATTAACGCGGAGGATCGCCAACAGAGCATCGACGCGGGCCCGAAGTCCCGAGGCTTGAAGCTTCTTTGCGTCCTTGTCGGCGTCCCGCGTGAACGCCAGCTCCCAGCTCACCAGGGCGGCCGTTTGGAGCACTTGCTGAGTGGAGTTTTCATGCCCTTCAGCAGGGATTCGCGCATGCCCGGGATGGATAGAAGGTAGAGAGTCTCCTGGATCGCTTCCCAGTCCTCGGACGAAACAAGAACCGCACTCGCGCGCCGGCCTTTGATCTGCACGGGTTTGTGTGAAAGCTCGGCCGCATCAACAAGCTGGAAGAGCTGCGCTCGGGCTTGGCTGGTCGTCAGGGTCGTCATGCCAGTATGGTACCAGAGATAGTACAACTTCGCAAGGGGCCCCTTTGCCGAACTTGCTCCGATGCTCGCACTCCGCTAGAATGACTGCTCCATGAAGCGCTTTCTGCTTGTTTCGACGCTGTTTGCCTCCGCCTGCAACCAGACGCCCCCCGCCGGCCCCGCCGCCGGAAAGGCGTACTTCCACCAGGCGGGCTGCGCCTCCTGCCACAAGATCGGCGAGAACGGCAGCGCCGTGGGCCCCGACCTCACGTTCGTCGGCTTGCGCCACTCGGCTCAGTGGCTCGATCTGTTCATCAAGGATCCGCAGGCGTGGAAGAAGGACACCTTGATGCCCAAGCGCTACATCTCGGACGCGGCGCGAGGGGCCATCGTGGACTATCTCGCCCAGCTCAAGGGCCAGGATTGGCCGCAGGGCGCGCGCCCCTGGGAAGCGGCTTCTCTAATTAAGGACCCCGTCGCTCGCGGCCGTGTTCTGTATGTACGCGCAGGCTGCGTGGGCTGTCACGGAACGGATGGAACGGGCGGCTATCCCAATAATAACGTGAAAGGCGGCCTGATCCCGGCGCTCAACAAGGTCGCAGACGGCTACAGCAAGGCCGAGCTGACCGCGAAGATCAAAAAAGGCGTCCCCCATCCCGAAAAGGCCGATCCCAAAGGCCCCGCGCCGCTTATCACGATGCCCGCCTGGGGCCAGACGCTCAACGACGCCGAACTTGACGCGCTCGCCTCCTACCTGTTGAGCTTGACTCCCGCGGGCGCTCAAAAAAACGACTGGTAGCCGCCGTTCGGTTTGCCCCGTTCTTTGCGCCCGCCCCGTCCCCTGTGATAGAATCCCTCCGCCGCTGATCTTCACTGAGAGGAACGCATGGGACAATACGGCTGGTCGCTGCCGGTCGCCGCTTCGAGCTATGCCGGCAGCATCGACTTCGGCCTCGGGCTCATCCACGCGGCGATGCTCGGCATCTTCGTGCTGTGGGGCGCCTTTTTCATCTATCTTCTCGTGAAGTACCGCGCCCGCCCGGGCGTGGCCGCCCAGCGCGAGGAGCACGGCAGCGGCAGCAAGGGAGAGCTGAAGTCCCTAATCCCCGACATCGTCATCATGACCTTCGAGATCGCGCTGATCGTGTTCTACGCGATCCCGGTCTGGAGCAAGATCAAGGCGAACGTGCCTGACGTGAAGGATCCGGTCCGCGTGGAGGTCATCGGCGAGCAGTTCGGCTGGAGCATCCATTACGCGGGCCCCGATGGGAAGCTCGGCCCGCGCAAGATCGACCTTGTACACTTCAGCAACCCCATCGGCCTTGATCGCTCCGATCCGGCGTCCGCCGACGACGTCGTCATGGGCAACGAGATGCGCCTGCCCGTGAACAAGACCGTCCTCATCGATCTTATGTCGAAGGACGTGATTCACAGCTTTTTTATCCCCGAGTTCCGCATCAAGCAGGACGCGGTGCCCGGTCTTAAGATTCCGATGTGGATCACCCCGACCAAGACCGGCAAGTTCGAGATCACCTGCGCGCAGCTGTGCGGATTCGCCCACAGCCTGATGCGCGGCGACGTGCATGTGCAGACCCAGGAGGAGTTCGATGCCTGGTACAAGAGCCGCCTCGCCACGATCCCGGCGGCGGCGGCGGCCTCGAATCCCTCGGAGGACTTCTAGATGAGCCACGACGAACACGGCCACCACAAGCTCACGTTCTGGGAAAAATACATCTTCTCCGTGGATCACAAAGTCATCGGACTTCAATATCTCATCACTTCGTTTGTCTTTCTGCTTGTGGGCTTCGGGCTGATGATGCTGATGCGCTGGCAGCTGGCGTTCCCCGGCACGCCGATTCCCTTCTTCGGGAATCTCTTCCCGGCGGATCTGGCGCCCAACGGAGTGATGAGTGGAGAATTCTACAACGCGCTTGGCGCCATGCACGGCACGATCATGGTTTTCTTGGGAGTCGTGCCGCTCGCGGTCGGCGCCTACGGCAACTACGTTTTGCCCCTGCAGATCGGCGCGCCCGACATGGCATTTCCGCGCATGAACATGATGTCGTACTGGCTGTATCTGCCGGGCGGTGCTCTCATGCTGTCGTCGTTTCTGATGCCCGGAGGCGCGGCGCAGTCTGGCTGGACGTCCTATCCGCCCCTGTCGATCATCAACCCCGGCCAGACGCTATGGCTCTTGTCCATGGTGATTCTGATCACCTCGTCCTTGCTCGGGGCCATCAACTTTTTAGTCACGACGATCAATATGCGCGCGCCGGGCATGAGCCTGTGGCGCATGCCGGTATTTTGCTGGGCCCAGTTCGTGACGGCGGTCCTGCTGCTCCTGGCGTTTCCTCCTCTTGAGGCCGCCTCGGTACTTCAGCTGATGGACCGCGTGTTCCACACGAGCTTCTACATGCCCAAGGACCTCGTCATCCTCGGCAAGGCCTACGCGGGCTCGGGCGGCGGGCAGCCGCTCTTGTGGCAGCACCTATTCTGGTTTCTCGCGCACCCCGAGGTCTACGTCCTCGTCCTGCCGCCGATGGGCATCGTCGCCGAGATCATCGCCAACAACACGCGCAAGCCGCTGCACGGCTACAAAACGATGGTGTTCTCGATGGTCGCCATCGGCGTCATGAGCTTCCTGGTCTGGGCCCACCACATGTTCATCTCCGGCATGAGCCCGGCGCTCGGCAACTTCTTCCTCGTCACAACGATGATCATCTCGGTGCCGAGCGTCGCCATCCTGACCTGCCTGATCTTCTCGCTCAAGGGCGCATCCATCCGCTACAACGTGCCCATGCTGTTTGCGCTCGCATTCCTGCCCCTGTTCGGCATCGGCGGCCTGACCGGCCTGCCTCTGGGCCTGACGGTGACCGACATCTACCTCCACGACACCTACTACGTGATCGGCCACTTTCACTTCGTCGTGGTCACCGGCTCGATCATCGCGCTGATGGGAGGAACCTACCATTGGTTTCCAAAATGGTTCGGGCGCAAGATGAACGACACCTTGGGCTTGATCCACTTCTGGGGCTCGACGGCGAGCATGGTCGGCATCTTCCTGCCGATGCTGTTCATGGGCCTGGCGGGCGCCTCCCGCCGCCTCTACGACCCCACGGCCCAGCTCCACAACCTGCCGGTGCAGGGCTGGAACGTGGTGAGCACGATCTCGGCCTACCTGCTGGCCCTGTTCCAGCTCCCGTTCATCTATAACTTCTTCAACAGCCTATTCAACGGCGAGAAGACCCCGGAGAATCCGTGGCAGGCGACGACGCTCGAGTGGGCGTGCCCGTCGCCGCCCCCGCATGGCAACTTCGCGAAGACGCCGCGGGTTTACCGCGGGCCCTACGAGTACTCCGTTCCCGGACGCAAAACCGATTTCTGGATGCAGACCGATCCCTCCTGAGGAAGCCAATGAGCCAAACCTTAAATCCCGCCGCATTCATGAACAACCCCGACACGCACAGCGGGGTGACGAACGCGAAGCTCGGCGTGTGGCTGTTCCTGGCCTCCGAGATCATGCTGTTCGCCACTTTGTTCACGAGCTACATCGTCCTGCGCATGGGCGCGACCTCCTGGCCCTGGGGCTGGGACGTGCTGAACGTCCCCCTGGCCACTCTCAACACGGTGATCCTGATCTCCTCGTCGGTCACGATCGTCATGGCGTACGCGAAGGCCTATGACAAGAACAAATCCGGCTTCCAAGGGTGGATGGCCGCGACATTGGCTCTCTCGTTCGGCTTCCTCGTGGTCAAGGCCTTCGAGTATGGCGCGGAATTTAAGCTCGGCATCGGGCCGCACACAAGCGTGTTCTACGCGATCTACTTCACGATGACCGGCCTGCACGGCATCCACATCCTCGGCGGCATCGCGGTCAACGGCGGCCTGCTGTATATGAGCAGCGTCAAAGAGCACTGGGAGAATCCGCTGTTCCTCGGCCGCGTCGAGGGCGCCGGGCTGTACTGGCACTTCGTCGACATCGTCTGGATCTTCCTCTTTCCGGCGCTGTACCTGCTCTAGGAGACGACCATGTCCAACAATAAAGACGCCCGCCGCGACGAGCATCGGCCCGACGTCGGCCTCTACGTCAAGGTCTTCGCGGCCCTCATGGTCCTGACGATGATCACCGTGGCCATCTCCAAGTTCCATCTTCCCCGCCCGCAGGCCATCGCCCTTGGGCTCTTCGTCGCCGTGATCAAGGCGAGCCTCGTCGGCGCGCTGTTCATGCATCTGTGGGGAGAGAACAAGTTGATTCACCGGACGCTCTTCATCGTCGCGGGCGGCGCCGCGATCCTGATCCTGCCGCTGATCGACTGCGTGATGATCTCGCACCGGATCACGAGCCCGGCCGACGTCGCGTCCCAGCACCCCCATGAGGGCGGACATGCCGCGACGCACGAGGAGAAATAACATGTCCCTGCGCGCGCTCCATCGCTTTTTCATCGTCCTGTGCCTGTCCCTGTTCGCCTTCACCGGCTACTGGGCCTCGGGCGGCAACCCCGCGGCCCTCGTCACGCCCTGGCTAAGATCGGCCAGCGCCCTGGGCGCGACCGCGACTCTCGTCTACTTCGTCTGGCATCTGCGCACGGTGCGCCTACCCGCGTGAGACGGATAAGTCTCGCCGCCTTGCTTGCCCTCCTGCCCAGCGCCGCCGCGGCATGCGCGGTGTGCTTTGGCAAGGCGACGCCCGCCACGCAGGGCCTCTTCGACGGCATCTGGTGGGGCATCATCGTTCTGCTCTCGATCACGATGAGCATGGTGGGCGGCATCGGCTGGCTGCTGTATAAGGTCGAGCGGCATCGCAACAAAGCGGAGGCGCGCGGATGAACATCCGGTTTGGCGCCTGGGCCAAGGCCACGGCCGGCGCCGCTTTTTTTCTGCTGTTCGCGGGCGGCATGGTAACCTCGACCGGATCTGGACTCTCGGTCCCCGACTGGCCCCTCTCTTTTGGCACGCTAAATCCGCCTCTGATCGGCGGCATCTTCTTCGAGCACGGCCACCGTATGATCGCGGGCGGCGTGGCATTGATGACATTCACTCTGGCTTTCCTGGCCGGCCGTCCCGACGTACCCTCCCAGGCGCGGACCGCAGCCTGGCTCGCCACGGGCGGCATACTCCTACAAGCCTTGCTGGGAGGCCTGACCGTTCTCTTTCAGCTCCCCCCCGCCGTCTCAATCTCCCACGCCTGTCTCGGCCAGGGGGTTTTCTGCCTTCTCTTCGCCGCCGCCGTCCTCGCCGTTCCGGGGAACGTCTTCGGTCCCGGGTATTCGCGGGTGTTCCGCTTTTCGACCCTCGGCTTTGCCGCCGCCTATCTCCAGTTGGCACTCGGCGCCCTCGTGCGTCACACCGGCTCGGGCCTGAGCTGGCATATCCTGTGGGCCTCTTCTCTCATAGTCCTGACCACCTTGGCCGTCTTCACCGCCTGGCGCTCCGAGGCCGCCGTCCTTCGCGGCCCGGCCCTGCTTCTGACGCTTGCCGTGCCGCTCCAGCTCTGCCTGGGACTTCTCGCCCTGCGCCTGCGGGTCGACTCGACGGTGATTCTCGGCTTCCGGGAAGCCGCCCTCTGGCGCACCGCGCACCTCTCGGGAGGAGCTCTCGTTCTGGCCGCCTTCCTCCTGCTGGCGCTCAAATCGCGCCGGACCGCGGAGGCCTTGTGAGGAACTACGTCCAGCTCGCCAAACCCCGGATCGCGTTGATGGTCGCTCTGACGACCTGGCTCGGCTGGGCCTTGGCCGGCGGGACCGCAACGCCCTCTTTGTTCTTCGTTCTATTCGGCGCCACGCTGTCCGCCGCCGCCTGCGGCGCGCTCAATCAGAGCCTGGAGCAAGTCGAAGACGGCCTCATGAACCGCACGCGCAACCGCCCCCTGCCGACGGGACGCGTCGCCCTGCGAGCTGCGCTCGCGTATGGCTTCATACTCGCCGCCTCGGGTCCCACGATCGTCTGGGCCGCGGGCGGGGCGAGGGCGGCGGCCCTCACGCTCGCCACGATCATCCTGTACGTGCTCGTCTACACGCCCCTGAAGAAAGTCACGCCGCAGACCACCTGGATCGGCGCGGCCGCCGGCGCCACCTCTCCGCTGATCGGCTGGGTCGCCGCGGGCGGGCCTCTCGACGCGCGCGCCTTCTCCCTTTTTGCGATCCAGTTCCTCTGGCAGATCCCGCATTTCTTGGCGCTGTTCTGGATCTACCGCGAGGACTATGCGCGCGCGGGCTTTAAGGTGATGCCCGTCGTGCACCCGGACGGCGGCACGACGGCCGTGCAGATCGCGATCCACTCCTTCACGCTCCTGCCCGCCACCATCGCCCCGGCTCTCGTCGGACTCGCGCGCCCGGGCTACGCGATCGGCGCGCTCGCGGTGTCCGGCTCTTTTTTGCTCCTCGGCCTGCGCGCGAGCTGGACGATGAGCGTCCTCGACAACCGCCGTCTCTTTTTGGCCTCGCTCGTTTTTCTTCCGCTCATCTTCGGCATGCTTCTGTTCGGAGGCGTCTGACATGAATCGCTGGATCATCCCCGCACTCGCCGTCGCCCTGGCCGCCTGCTCGGCGCAGACTCCGCTCACGGACCCCGTCGCCCGGGGAGAGCGCGACTTCAACGGCCTCGGCTGCGTGAAGTGCCATCAGATCGGCGACAAAGGCCACGCCTGGGGCCCGGACCTGACCATGCTCGGCTTTCGCAAGTCGTCGGCCTGGATCGACGCGTGGCTCAAGGATCCGCACGCCTGGAACCCGAAGACCTTGATGCCCAACTTCCACCTCAAGCCCGAGACGCGCGCCGATCTCGTCGCCTATCTGTCCGCCCAAAAAGGCCAGGCCTGGCCGGTGAAGCCCTGGCAAACCCCCGAAGCCGCGGCTCTCTCCAGCGCTGAGCGCGGCAAGATCATCTTCAACGCGGTCGGCTGCGTCTCCTGCCACGCCAAGGACGGCTATGGCGGCTACCCGAACAACAACGTGGCCGGCGGCCTCGTCAACGCCCTCACCAAGGTCACTGAGGGCTACAGTCGGCCCGAGCTGCACCAGAAGATCAAGGGTGGGGCTATTCCGATTCCCAATGACTCGAAGCAGCCTTTGCCCATGCTCCAGATGCCGAAATGGGGAGAGCAGTTGAGCGCGAAGGAGATCGACGCCGTCGTCGAATATCTCTACACCCTCGCTCCGAAGGCGGCCGCCGGCGGGAAGCCCTCCAAAGACGACTTTTAGCGTTTAACTGTTTCCGGCAACGGTTGCTTGCGGAACAAGTCGAGCGTGCGCCGCGCGTGGGCCTTCTGCGCGGACGTGGCGGCTTTCGAGAGCAGGACTGCGCGCGCCATGTCGGCGTTGGGGCCGAGAAACAGGCGCCGGTCCACGACAGGCAGCCCCGATGCCCGGCGCCCGGCGTCATCCTTGGCGAAATAGGACGCGCCCTCTTCGATGCGGCCGTCGGCCAGCCGCACCTCGCCGCTCACCGAGGAAGCATAGCCACCTCCCGGCAACGACATAAAATGCTCCACGAAGCGGAGCGCGGCTTTCGCCCGGAGGACATCGCCAGACAGCACCACAAACGTCTGATCGGCGAGCGTTTTCGCGTATTCGGAGGGACTGCGATAGACGCCGCCCCACACCGCGTCATCGGGGCCCGGCGCGGGCTCCGGACGCCGCCGCACGGCCTCCACGCGGCGCCGCGCATCGGCCGCGAAACCGTCCGCCTTTGACGCATCGGCCTTCAGCGTCTCCAAGATCAAGCCCGCCCACGGCATCAACAGCCTCGGCGTCAGGCGCGCCGCCCCCGCGAGCGCGCGGCCATCGGGATGGATGAGCACCGTCGTGGGCCAGGCCCCCACGCCGTACAGAGAGGCCAGATCGGGCCGCTCATCGACGTCGGCGCGCGTGGCGACAAGATGGGCCGCAATCCACGCCGCCGTCTTCGAGTCCGCGTACGTCGTCTCTTCCATGAGACGCGCTTCGCGCGACCAGAACGGCGCAAGATGCAGAAGCACGAGCTTATGCTGAACTCGGGCGCGCGACAGCGCGTTGGAATTGAAATCGGCGAAGACGACCAGCGTCTTTGATGAGATTCGATACGCCGGCGTCTCGCGCCGGCCCCAGCCGCCTGTCATCCAGGACGGGAACACGCCGGGACTCATCGCGATCAGACCGGCGGCCAAAGCGCACAGCGACATGATCGCGCCTAAAATGATCATGACCATCGCGTGAACGCGTTTGGAGCGGGCTTTTTCTGCGTCGGTGCGATCGTCGATCATAATTGATCCAGCCGTCGGCGCAATTCCATCGGATCGTCGGTCGGCAGTCCGCACGCGCGCCCGACGCACAGGTACGCTCGCGCGCGCGGCGCGCCGACGATGTCGCGCGCGGCGGGAAAATGCCTCGCAAACGCCGCCTGATCCGCTCGCCGATAGGCGGCGATCACGAGACTCGGCCGCAGCTTCTCCCGCGCGACGCCGACAAGTTCCGCTCCGCCCGGAAGATCGCTGTCGGCGACAAGGAGCATGGCCGTTTTTCCAATGCTGCGGTCAAAAGCGGCCAAAAGAAAAGGCATCGCGAGCGGCCGCGTGGATAAGCGCGGCCCAAATTTTTCCAACGTGTCCTCCGCGAAGCGGCGAAACGTCTCTCTCCCCGTCAGCTCGTGCAGGCGCAAGCAGACATCCGTTAATACCGAGCTCGGCGCCGGCTCCACACCATCGTGATCTTCCAGAGTTCGCGTGAACAGTTCCGTCCCGTCCTCTTTGGCCGTCTGATACAGTCCCCCGCCGTCCGCCGCGAAGCGGCGAATGGCTTCCATCGCCAAATCTGTTCCCCACGCGAGGTCTTCAGGCCTGAAAGAGGTTTCATACAGCGCGAGCAAACCATACGCCATAAACGCGTAGTCGTCAGCCATCCCGGGGATCGCCCGCGAACCCGCGCGCCAGCGTCTGCAGAGCGTCTTCCCATCGGAAGAGGCCAGTTCACGGCGGACGAAGTCCGCCGCGCCTTCAGCGAGCTCCAGACATCTTCCGTCGCCGGTCGCGCCGAAGGCGCGAGCCAGCCCCGCGATCGCAAGCCCGTTCCAGGAAGTTAATATTTTGTCGTCCAAGGAAGGCCGCGGGCGTTTCGCTCGCTCGGCGAACAGCTTGGCTCGCGCCACACCCGCCGCCGCTTCTCCCATTGCCGCCGGATCCTTGTCGTACAGCACGCACTTCCCGATCAATTCGCCCTGAGGGTCCGCGAACGCGTTCGTCCCCTCGACCACGCCGTACCTCGCGCAGAAGTCTTTCGCAGCGCTGCCGAGAATTTTCTCAACCTCGGATTTTCTCCAGAGATAAAACGCCCCCTCCGCTTTATGCCCCTGAGGCTCGTCATACGGAAGGCTGTCCGCATCCTCGGCGGAGTAGAACCCCCCATCCGGCGCCTTCAGGTCGCGTTCGATGTAATCGACGGTCCGTTCCAGGGCTCGCAAAATCTCCCCGTCTTTGGACGCCGTCCACGCGTCCGCGAGGTTTTCCAACAATTGGGCGTTGTCGTACAGCATCTTCTCGAAGTGCGGTATCCTCCACGCATGATCCGTCGAGTAACGCGCGTACCCTCCCCCAAGCTGATCAAAGAGTCCCCCCCGCGTCATGGCCCGCAAGGTCTCGAGTGCCATTGTCTTCGCGTCGACGTTCCCCGTCCGAGCATGCCGCCGCAGAAGGAATCTCACATTGGCCGGCATCGGGAACTTGGGCGCTTCGCCGAAGCCTCCGTTTTCGGCGTCGAAGGAGGCGCGCAGATTCTGCTCGGCGGCCGCGAGCGCGGACGCCTCCGGGCGGCCGCGGGACTCATCCTGCGCCACAGCGTAGGCCGTCACGGTGCGCGTGAGGCTCACGGCGTCGTTTTCGATGTCCGCCCTCCGTTCCCTCCAAAGAGCAGCCAGACGCTCTAAAAGCCCCGTCCAGCTCGGGCGCCCATAACGCGACTCGGGCGGGAAATAGGTGCCGCCGTAAAACGGCTTGAGCTCCGGCGTCAGAAAAGCGTTGAGGGGCCAGCCGCCCTGGCCCGTCAGGGCCTGAACCGCCGTCATGTACACCTTGTCCACGTCGGGGCGTTCCTCGCGGTCGAGCTTGATGCAGACGAAATGCGTGTTCATCATCTCGGCGACGGCGGGCACCGAGAAGCTCTCGTGCTCCATGACGTGGCACCAGTGGCACGTCGAATAGCCGATCGAGAGCAGGATCGGCTTGTTCTCGGTCTTCGCCTTCGCGAAGGCCTCCGATCCCCATGGATACCAGTCCACGGGGTTGTCCTTGTGCTGGAGCAGATAGGGGCTTTGCTCGGCGGCCAGACGATTGGCCATCAGTTCCCGCCGAAGACGGAGCCGACCCGAAATAGGGCAAGACCCGCCGCGACGCTGACAAGAACGTACGCCGCGCCGCGCAGCGGCGCGGCGCGCAGCAGCGAGTCGCACTCAAGAATCAAGGCGGAGAAAGTTGTGTAGGCGCCGCAGAAGCCCGTCATGAGCAGCATCCGGCCGTGCCGACCGCCGAAGCCGCGCTTGGCCGCGGACGCATCGAAGAATCCGACGAAAAGGCAGCCCGTCAGGTTGACGGCCAAGGTTCCCCATGGCAGCCAGCCCCCAAGCAGGTCGAACACGGCAAGCGAGACAAAGTAGCGCGCGAGCACGCCCGCGATCCCCCCCGTCAACAGCGCTCCGATCGTGGTGAACATGAGCCATTCTATCATCCCCGATGGGACGATTGGTACAATCCGCCGTATGGCCGTCGACAAGACATTCATCCTCACCGGCGCGAAACGGGTCGTGGACTCGCGTCCCATGTACGCCCAAGTCGTGGTCACCGACGACTGCAATCTGACCTGTTCCTACTGCGACGAGTATACCCCGGGCGCGCCGATCATTCCACTTGCGACCATGAAGGCCCGCATCGACAAGCTCGACGAGCTCGGCGTGCTGGTCTACGACTTCCTCGGCGGCGAGACGATGATGCACCCGCACATCGCCGAACTAGTCGCCCATGTGAAGTCCAAGCGCGGCGGCTCCAACCTCGCGACGATCATCACCAACGGCTTTCTTCTCACGAAGAAGAACATTCTCGACCTCAACGTCGCGGGCCTTGATTTCATGCAGGTCTCCGTCGATACCCTTCATCCGACGGCCTGGTCCGACAAGTCCTTGAAGTCGGTTCTTCCCAAGTTGAAGCTGTTGGCCGAAACCGCGAAGTTTCAGGTGGAGATTCAATCCGTTCTAAACGAGGAGAACCTCGGCAATTACGACGAATTTCGCGCCACGCTGAAGAATTTGCCCTTCGCCTTCGGATTTTCAATCATGCACGGCAAAGGCGGCCAGATCGCGATCAAAGGCGAGCGATACCTCGCGCTCCTCGATAAGTACGGCGTCTTCGAGGGCGTGAACTTCTACGGCGAACATCTCAAGGAGATGCTCGCGGGCGATTTTTCCCGCCCGTGGAAGTGCCTCGGCGGCTTCAAGTTCCTGTACGTGACCGCCGCCGGCACGATCCAATGGTGCGCCCAGCAGCGCGGCGTAGCCTTTGACCTGATGTCGACGACACCCGAGCGCCTGCGGACCAACAACGTGCACAAGCCCTGCGAAGCCGGCTGTTCGCTGGGCTGCGTGCGCATGGTCTCCCATACGCTCGGCGAGCCGCTCAAAACTTTCGGGGCGAGCCTGAAGCTCGCGATCGGCATGAGCAAGCCGAAAATGAAGTCCCCGGCCTAATCAGGCCGCCGTTACTTCTTGGGTTTAACGCCGGCCTCGATATCGAGGGAAATGCCAATCTCTTCGCCGAGCATCAGCCCGCCGCTGTCGAGACTCTTGTTCCAGACGATCCCGAAGTCCTTGCGGTTGAGCGTGCCCGTGGCCGAAAAACCCGCCCGAGCGTTTCCCCAAGGGTCCTTCGCCGCGCCGCCGATCTCGAGGTCGAGGACGATGGGCTTGGTCACGCAGTGCATGGTGAGGTCGCCGTGGAGCTTGGCGGCGTTGTCCTTCACGACAACCTTGGTGGACTTGAACGTGATGTCCGGGCACTTGGCCGTGTCGAAGAAGTCCGGAGTCTTCAGGTGGCCGTCGCGCTTTTCGTTATCGGTATTGATTGAGTTCGCATCGATCTTGGCCTCGGCCTGCCAGGTCTCGGGCTTGCCGGGCTCGTAGGAAACCGTGCCGGCGAACTTCGTGAAACGACCGGAGACTTTCCCGACAAGATGCTTGACTCGAAAACCCACGCTCGAGTGGGCCGAGTCGATCTCATAGATTTCGGAACGAACCCCGGGAACGGCGACGGTCAACAGCACGGCGAGCGTCAGGATGTGGCGCATGAAAGGCCTCCTCTGTGAATAACGACTCAGTCACCGTATTGCTTACTCCGACTCGTCACCAGCCGTCGTTGTCGTCGTCGTGACTCTTGCCGCCCTTCTGACTGCCCTTGCCGCCAAAGCCGCCCTTCTTGTCGAACTCGCCGCGGGGCTTCTTCTTATTGTCGTAGCGGTTCTTGCGATCCGCGAAGGCGGGCTTATCCGCGCCGAAATTGGGGTTGCGCTCGCCACCGAAGCTCGGGCGCGGGGCGAAACCGCCCGGCGAGCGCGGGGCAAAGCCGCCCGCTGGACGCGGCTCCATCGGACGCGCCTCGTTGACCATGATGCGGCGCGTGCCGAGCGTGAAATTGTTGAACTTCTCAAGAGCGGCCTTCGCCTGTTCGTCGGTCGTCATCTCAACGAAGCCGAAGCCCTTCGAACGATTGGTGGCCTTGTCGATGATCACCTTGGCGCTCACGACGCTCCCGCAGGCGCCGAATAACTCCTTCAACTGCGCGTCGTTCGTCTCGTACGGCAGGCCGCCCACAAACAGCTTCTTACCCATTATCAGTTCTCTCCTTGCGACAGGACGTCCGGGCCGCCGCGCGGCCCTTTTCGGGATGCGCCCAAGCGCCCCGAACGCAGATTGTAGCTATTGGTTGGTCAAAATGGGCGGAGAGAATTGCCCCGTTGTCCTGTGACAATCTGGCGCCAACGATGACTATTCAAGCGTCACAGATATCATCTTGTCTCCGACAGTGAGGCGCCGCACGACGTCCATGCCTTCAACGACCTGCCCGAACACCGTATACTTGCCATCCAGGAACGACTGCGCCCCAAGGGTGATGTAGAACTGCGAGTCGGCCGAATCGAGCTCCTGGCTGCGCGCCATCGCCAGCGCCCCGTCCACATGCTTGCGAGCGTTGATTTCGGCTTTCAGCCTCTGCCCTGTTCCTCCCAAGCCATTGCCCGCCGGATCTCCTCCCTGGACGACAAAGTCTGGCACGACGCGATGAAACGTCAGGCCATTGTAGAAGCCTTGTTGGACGAGCTCGACAAAGCGACGGACCGTGTGAGGAGCGTCCTTGGCGTAGAGTTTTAGACGCACCGTGCCGCGCTCGGTCACAATGATAATGGTCGACTTCGAGAGTCCGTCGGCCCCGACGCTGAGATCAGCGGCGCGCGCTGGGCGCCGCGCGTGCGCAACCGGCTGCGCGGGCGCTGACGCCGCGCTGGCGGAGAGCTCCTTGAGCGCCTTCTGCGCGGGGCCCGGCTCGACGTGGCCGAGTAATTCGCGCGCCATCTCGGGCTCGAGGCCCGGCAAGCGCAGGTACGCCGTCAGAAAGTCCGTGGTCCATCGCTTCTTCTCCGCCTCCGGCACGACACCGACCTCCAAGACCAGCAAACGCGCAAGCTTCGACCAGTCGGAATCGCGCGCCGCAATGCGCGCCTGGCGGGCGTCCTCGACGGCCTTCTGCTGCACTGCAAACTGCTCCCAGGCCACGGCGCGCTTGAGCGCCATTTCAAAATACGGCGGGGCGTCCTTGGCGAGCCCGCGCC
>JAHFCE010000018.1 GCA_023249675.1 Elusimicrobiota bacterium
GATGGATCGCAAGACCGCTCCCGCCCGTCGAACAGCTGGTCTGCAACCGGCATGAAAGGTCTTGGCGCGGGCGATTCGCCCGGGCTACCGCAGCTCGCGGTGCGCGTCCACGCTCCGTCCACGCCTGCTTCCGATGTCGGCGCCCCCCCCGCTGCGCGGACCGCGGGCGGCTCCATCGCTCCGGCGCGCGCTGGCGCGCCGGGCGTCAAGCCTGAAGAAGACGATTTCAGCTACACCTCCATGGCCCCCGCGCGGCACACCTATGAACTGCCTGCGCAGCGCCCGTCCGAGGAGAAGGACTGGCGCTATCTCCTCTCGCTGGGCCTGCGTGGCGCTGCCGCCGCGGCGATTGGCTATCTGATCTACTACTCGGATCTCCCCTACCTCCTCGGCCTGACCCGCCGCCGTCGCGACGGAACGTATGGCGCGTAAATAAGTAGAATCACCGTGCCGCCGTCTGCGGTGGTCCAGGATGATCTCTCGTTGCCCGAGTTGCGGCGCTCCCGCACCCGACGAGGCCCGGCAATGCCGGGCCTGCGGTTGGGACTTTGTCGCCAATAAAAAGGGCGGGCAGAAGCCGGAACTTGGCGCGGGACAGCCGAAGTCCTTCGAGCCGAAAGTCGAAAGTTCTCCCCCGCCTCCGACGCCGAGGGTCCCGGAGACGAATCCCTTCGCTTTGCCCGTCCCGCGCAATCCGGGGCCGAAGCCAGGCGAAAGCCTGTTCGTCTCTCCTCATCCTGTGGAGCAGCCGAGCCTTCCTGAGGCGAGGAGGAAGGAAGCCACTGCACCCGAGCCCGCCGCTGCGAAGGTGCCTGTGAAGAGCCGGTCAGGTCTTTATCTCGCGGCGCTGGCCATCGGAGCGCTCGTCCTATTTAGCGGCGGCGCGATCTACCTGATGCTCCACTCCGAGCCGCAGGAGGCTGGCCGCCTGACGGGCTCCTCTCCGTTCGGCAAGCGCTCGCCGGGTGATGCCATGGTGACGCCGCTCCTCGATGAGCGCGCGCCGTCTGTGCCACCGGCGCCGGCGCGTCCGACGGCGACTTTCGCGCAGACCGTTACGGCCTTGCCCGTCGCCGAACTTAAACTGGCGACGGCGTCCGCTCCGGCCGCCGCCCCGAAAAAAATGTCGGAGCCTTTGTGGGTGTTTGAAGGAACCGTTTACGACCTGCTCTCGACGCGGGGCGTGTACGGCGCGAGGCTTGTCTTTGTCGACGCGCAGGGCAACGAGGCCGCGTCGATCGAGACGAGCGCGGACGGCCATTACCGCGCGGCGATGAAGCCGGGCCCACCGGAGGGCTATGCCGTGCGCGTTGCGCATGACGACTACTCAGGCAAGCGCATCGACGAACTCGATGAGGCAGGTTCGGTGCGCAAGGCTGATCTCAAGGAGCGGGAGCTCTTGATGCGGGCAGGCGCGCGCAGTCTGCCCTGGATCGGCTCGGTCGGCAAGACCATGCGCCGCGACATGGCGCTAGCGCCGAAGGTTTCCGCGGAGTGAATCCGGACATGACCTACGCGCAGTCCGCATTCCTCGGCGCGATCCAGGGCCTGACCGAGTTCCTGCCGGTCTCAAGCTCGGCGCATCTGGCGCTTGTTCCGCGCTTTTTCTCCTTCCCCGATCCGGGCTTGACTTTCGACGTGGCCCTGCATCTTGGGACCTTGCTCGCGGTGCTGATCTACTACCGAGGGATCTGGACGAAGATGCTGATCGGCGCGGCGAGCGAGCCTCGCAGCGAGGAGGGGCGCAAGTTGGGGCTTCTCATTCTGGTCACGCTTCCGGCGGTCGTCGCGGGCCTCCTGTTCGAGAAGTCCGCCGAGGAGGCATTTCGCGATCCGCGCCGCATCGGCGTCTGCCTGATTGCCTTCAGCGTCGTCATGGCGTGGGCCGAGCGGCGCGCGACACACCGGACGACCTGGCGCGCCGCCAGCGTTCGGAGCCTGCTTCTCATCGGGGGCGCGCAGGCTCTGGCCGTGATGCCCGGCGTGTCGCGCTCCGGCGCCACGATCAGCGCCGGCCTGCTGTTGGGACTTCAGGCGCCGGAAGCCGCAGAGCTTTCCTTCCTAATGGCCACCCCCATCGTCGCGGGCGCCGCGGCGCTCAAGTTGCGTCATCTCGGCGTCGCGGACGTGAACGGGCCCTTCCTGCTGGGGGTGGCGGTGTCGGCGTTGACCGGTTTCGCCGCCGTGGGAGCGTTCATCCGCCTTCTGCCGAAAGGCGGGCTCAAGCCCTACGTATTTTACCGTGTCGCGTTGGGACTGGCTGCTCTATTTTTGGCGCCCTGAACATCTTAGATCAGCGCGCGCAGGCTGCCTCGACGGCTTCAATTTCCTTGGGAACGCGAGTGAGGTTTTCCGCGGCGCCATCGCGGATGACGATGTCGTCCTCGATGCGGATGCCGCCGAAATCGAGGAACGAGTCGGCCTTCGCGAAGTTGACGGAGCCCCTGTGCTTTCGACGCTGCGCCGGATCTTTTAATAAGGCCTCGATGAAGTAGACGCCGGGCTCCATCGTGATGACAAAGCCGGGCTCAAGCTTGGCGACAAAGCGAATCGGGACCTTGGTCGGATTGGGCAGGACGCGGCGTTTGCCGCCGGTGACGTCGTGCACGTCGAGGCCGAGCATGTGCGTCAGTCCATGCGGGTAGAACAGGCGCACCGCGCCGTTCTCCACGAGGCCGTCCGTCTCGCCTGTGAGGAAGCCGAGCGATTTGAGGCCCTCGGCGATGATGCGCATCGAGTGCACGTGGAGGTCCGCGGAGATGACGCCGGGGCGCGCGCGCGCGATGCACTGTTTCTGGGCCTCGAGCACGACCGAGTACACGTCGCGCTGGCGGCGCGTGAACTGCCCGTTGATCGGGAAGGTGCGGGTGATGTCGGCCGCGTAGCCGCCGAGCTCGGCGCCCGCGTCGATGAGGAGCAGGTCGCCGGACTGAAGCCGGCCGTCATTCTTGCGGTAGTGCAGCACCGCGCTGTTGACGCCGGCGGCGACGATCGAGGGATAGGCGAGGTGTTTGAGGCCGGCCTTCAGGCAGGCGGAGTCGAAGAGAGCCTGCAGCTCGTACTCGCGCAGGCCGGGTTTGGCCGCCTTCATGACCGCAGCGTGGGCCGCGCCGCTGACCACGTTGGCGCGGCGCATCAGTTCGAGTTCGCCGTCCGTCTTGACCGCGCGCATGTCGTCGAGCGCGTCGCGGAGCTTGGCCGGAGTCACGCATCGGCGCCCGCGCAGCGCTTTTTTGAGTTCATCGGCGTACATCACGCGGTCGACGTTAAAGAGCTTCTTGGCCTGGGCGGGATTGGGAACATGGCCTTCCCAGACGCGGTGGTGGGCATCGATGCGGGGCACGAGCAGGGTCTCGCGCGCTCCGTCCAGTACGAGATGGCAGCCGGGCTCCTCGACGCCGGTCATATAGAGGAAGTCGGAGCTCTGGCGGAACGGATACTCGACGTCGAAATTACGCGGCACGGGCTTGCCGCCCTGGAGGTGAACGACACCCTGCCCCGAGAGGCGCTTCGCCAAGATGCGGCGCAAGGCGCGATAATGACTCATCCAATGATTATACATAGCGTTGGAGGTGTTTGCGCTGAGGGGTCGGGGCATGCTAGAATGTCTATGAAAGCCGCCACCCCTCATCCTTGTACGGCATCTCGGGCGGCTTTCATCGGGGCGCGCGCCGCGAGGCGCGCGCCCCGCGGTTTTTAAAGCGTAGGACCAATGGCGGAAGCGGGCTGGGACCTTCGCCTTTTGCGGCCTCTTGTTCCCGCTGTTATAATTGCATTCGATGAAAATCCGACCGATCGCAGCACTTCTTGTTTGCGCCGCCCTGGTCTCCCCCAGCGCGGCCCAGACCCGTGTCGCGGCCGCGGTCGTGCGCGGTCCCGCAGGACTCAGTTTCGTTCCGGCTTTCGGGGATCTTTCTTCCCCGGTCGCGCCCTCCTTCAACGGCGTGTTGTCAGCGCCCTCAATGACGCCCGGACTTCCCGCGTCTCCGGTGATCGGATTATCCCCCACCGTCGTTCCGGCGTGCGTTCTCGCGATCACCGTCCTTCCCCCACTCGCAGCCCAGCCGCGCGCACTAACGAGTGCGAAGGCCTCGGTGTCGTTCCTTGAGAGCGGGGCCGCGGTTGCCGAGGCATCGTTGCGCGCCGAGGGCGAATCATTTTGGTCCGGCTCTCACTCTCGGAGCGAAGTCGATGACGCCATTGCTGTCGTTGCTCCGTCATCCGCGCGAACACCGATCTCTTTTGCGTACGGGGCCGTCGCGGTGTCTCCCGCTGTGGCCGTCTTGCCGGCGCTTCCTCACTGGGCGGCGAGCGCTGTGCCGTACGTTGAGGGCGCGGCCGTCTTGGCCGGCACTTACGCTCTGACGCGGACCGCGCGCTGGGCCATCGACAAGGCGGCGTCTCGCCTTGGCTGGGACAAAAACGCCATCGTCATGGCTCGTTTTATCTCAAAGGTCGTGCTGTGGACCATTGGTGCCGGGGTCGGCCTGAGCGTGCTCGGGGTGTCCGGCACGACGTTGCTCGCCACTTTCGGCGCGGGCGGCACGGCGACGGCGCTGGCGCTCACTTTCGCGGTCCGCGACGTGGTCGGCAACCTTTTCCACGGCGTGCATTTCCTGCTCTTCCGCCCATTCACCATCGGCGACAAGGTCACGATTGGCAAGACGACGGGCGTCGTTCACGATCTGACCTTTCGCTACCTCGTTATACGGGATGAGAGCGGGGGCTTCATCCTCTACACGTACAACAACATCGCGGCCGCCGCCGTGAAGCTGTTCGGAGAGTATACTAGCAAGGAGCTTCGCTTGCGATTGGGTCAGCCGGCCTTCCCGCGCGGCTTCTTGCGCGCCCTGCGCGACGCGGCCACGCCAGTGTTGTGGAAGCCGATTTTGTTTTCCGTTCTCGCGATAGGCGCTTTATCGTTCTTTCCGATGCTCCCGCCTATTCTCAAGGGCACGACGGTGTCGGGACTGGCCTTCGTCCTTCCCTATCTGAAGGCGGGCCTTGTCGCGTTCCTGACGAGCTCGCTGTCGCGCACGTTGAAGGCGGGTATCGAGCGCCTGGCCTTGCGCTACGGCTGGACGCGTCCCGCGACGATGGTGGCCAAGCTTGGCGCCACCGTTCTGACCTGGATTATTGGAGGTTCCTTTCTTCTCAATGTCGCGGGCGTCTCGTGGGTCTGGGTCGCCGGCACGCTTTCCCTGTCAACCTTGCTCGTCAGTATTGCGGTCAACGATTATGTCAACGCCGTATTCCAAGGCTCGCTGCTTCTCATGCTCAAGCCCTTCCAGATCGGCGACCGGGTGACGATCGGCGAGCATGCCGGCACGGTGGTCGACATCACTTTACAGCATGTCGTGCTGAAGCTTGACGCTGAGAGCTTCATGCTCATCCCCCATTCCGTGGTCAAGGACTCCGCGATCATCACGCCGCGCGAGTACGGCCAGCGACGGAAATAGAGCCAAAGGAAGAAGAATGTCATCCCCCCGCCGAGAAGACGTCCGCAACATCGCCATCATCGCCCACGTCGACCATGGCAAAACCACCCTCGTCGATGCGCTTCTCAAGGCCAGCGGAGAGTTCCTCGTCAAGGCCGACGCGGCTCAGGAACAAGTCCTCGACTCCAACGACCTCGAGCGTGAGCGCGGCATCACCATTTTGGCCAAGAACACCTCGATTCAGTACGGCGACAAGACGATCAACATCGTCGACACGCCTGGTCACGCGGACTTCGGCTCCGAGGTTGAGCGCATCCTGAAGATGGTCGATGGCGCTTTGCTGATCGTCGACGCGGTCGAGGGTCCGATGCCCCAGACCCGCTTCGTGCTGCGTAAAGCGCTTGCCCTTGGCCTGCGTCCGATCGTCGTCATCAACAAGATGGACCGTCCTCATATTAGGCCACAGGAGGCGCTCAACAAGGTCTTCGATCTGTTCATTGATCTGGGCGCGACCGAGCCGCAGATGGAGTTCGCGGTCGTCTACGCGGCCGGCAAGGCCGGCTGGTCAAGCCACGAGCAGGTCACAAGCGGTGTTGACATGAAGCCGCTGCTCGATTCGATCATCAAGTCAGTCCCCGGCCCGCAGGTGGACCCGGCAAAGCCGCTTCAGATGCTCGTGACCATGCTCGATTACAGCGCCTATCTGGGCAAGATCGGCATCGGCCGCGTTCAGAACGGAAAGATCGCCAAGAACGAGACCGTCGCCCTCATCAAGGCAGAGAACGGTCGCCTCATCCCCGGCAAGGTCACCATGCTCCAGATGTACCAGGGCCTCAAGCGCAGGGATGTCGATGCCGCCATGGCCGGAGACATCGTGGCCGTCGCGGGCCTTGAGACGATCAACGTCGGCGACACCGTCTCCGACGTGGGCAATCCGCAAGCGCTTCCGCCACTTGAGATCGACGAGCCGACTTTGTCCATGGAATTCATGGTCAACAATAGCCCCTTCTCGGGCCGTGAAGGCAAGCTTGTCACCTCGCGACACCTCCGCGAACGCCTCCTGAAGGAGCAGCAGATCAATGTGGGCCTCAAGATCGAACAGCTCGTGGGAGAAGGCCACTTTAAGGTTTCCGGCCGCGGAGAGCTACATCTCTCGATCCTCATCGAGACGATGCGTCGCGAGGGCTTTGAGCTCGCCGTTTCCCGCCCGCAGGTCATCTTCCGCGACATCGGCGGGGTGATGAGCGAGCCGATGGAAAACCTCGTCATCGATGCGCCGGCACAGTATCAGGGCGCTATCATCGAGGCGCTCGGCCGCCGCCTGGGCCAGCTCCAGAACATGGCGCCGGAGGGATCCTCCCGCGTGCGCCTCGAATACGACATCTCCTCGCGCGGCCTTATGGGATTTAAGACCGAGCTCATGGCCATGACGAAGGGGACCGGCATGATGCACCACTCCTTCAACGGCTACGGCAAGAAGGGCAACGAGCCGCCTCCCCGCGTCAACGGCGTGCTCGTCTCGATGACGACCGGCGCGACGACCGGCTACGCTCTCTCCGGCCTCCAGGAGCGCTCCGAATTTTTCCTGGGACCCGGCGTCGACGTGTACGAAGGAATGGTCGTCGGCACGAACTCGCGCGTCTCCGACATGATGGTCAACCCGTGCAAGCCTAAGGCGCTGACGAACATGCGCTCGAAGGCGACCGATGACGCCGTCCAGCTCGAGCCGCCGAAGATCCTGAGCCTCGAGCAGGCGCTTGAGTTCATCGATGACGATGAGTTGCTTGAAGTCACGCCGGCGAGCATCCGCCTGCGCAAGAAGGTGCTCAACGGCTCGATGCGCAAGCGCGCGGAAGAAAAGGCCTAATAGATCCAACCGGGGACGCCGGAGGTCCGCTCGCGCGGTACGGCGCGCGGGCGGGGCGGAGGATCGGAGTACTGCGGCTGGCGCTCCTCGATATCGTGCAGGCGCTCGCGCTCGGGGACGGACTCGATGAACGGTCGGCGCTGGCGGCCTCGCAGGGAGGGCGGCACGCCGCCGAAGCGGTAGGAGACTGTGATGCGGTGCTGGTCGCTCAAGGTCTTGCCCAGGCCCCACGCGTAGTCGAGCAGGAAGCGGCCTTTCCAGCGCAGGCCGAAGCCCATCGTGAGGCCGGCGTCCTCGCGGTGGATCTGATAGCCCACACGCACCCCGTAGGTCTTGACCCAGAAGTATTCGAGGCCTATGTTCGCGTGCCACTCGCGCTCGTTGGTCAGGTAGTCTCCATCGAGCGAGGCGATCACGTTGTGAAGCGAGGGCGTGCCTCCCTGCCAGGCAAAGCCGCCGCGCAGTGTTGCGGGCAGGGGCTCCTTCTCCTCGTTATACTTGATCTTGCCGCCGATGTTGAGGGCCGACGCGCCGAGGCTTAAGCCCGCCTCTGGTGAGTGCGCGAGATAACCGATGTCCGCCGCGACGGCGGTCGCAGTTTTCGTGACGATCGTCGAGCGGATGAACTTCCCCGATACGCCGAGATAATGGTCGATCTGATAGGCGGCGTCATGCAGTTCGAGCGGTGTCAAGCCCGCGCGCTCGGCGTAGCCGCCGGTGAGCACGAGGTCTGAACCCGCGTTGAGGTTTTCGGAGGAGGCGAGGGAGCCGTCGGTGTTGAGGCGGTTGACCTCGATCTTGCCGCTCTGCGAATAAAGAAGATTAGCGCCGAGGCTTGTGTACCCGTTGCCTGAGACGCCCGTGAAGGGTGTGGGGCCCGCGTAGGAGATGTTCTGGATCGAGGTCTCCCCCTGTCCGGACGCGAAGCTGAAGTCGAACTCGTGGGCGTTAAGGCGGGCGAGGCCGGCGGGGTTGTAGAAGAGTGCTGAAGCGTCGTTTGCCACGGCCGTAAAGGAGGTCCCCATGCCGGCTGCGCGCGCGGACATGGGGACTTGCAGCACCGGAACGGCCGTCGTGCCGGGACCAGCGCCGCGGGCCGAGGCTGCGGCGAGGGCGGACACTAGGACGACGAAGACTCGCCTTGTTTGGGTCATTTAATGATGGCGATTTTTTTTGTCTTGTGGATACCGGGCGCGTCGATGCGCAGGAGATAAATCCCGCTTGCGACGACGGAGCCTTTGAGATTGCGGCCGTCCCAGTCCATGCTGCCGCGGCCTGCGCCCGTCTCCGCATCGAACAAGGTCGCGACATAGATGCCCGTCACGGTGAAGAGCTTGATGACGACGCGCCCGGGCGTCAAGGTCGCGTACTTGACGGTCGCCTTCTCCCCGCGGGCCGGGTTGAAGACGTTATTGTATGCCGTCAGTTCCGCCGTCTGCGCGGTCAGATTGAGCGGGTTTGACAGGCCGAGCGACGAGGTGCTTCCGTAGACGTTGTAGCCGAAGATTTCTAAGTGCACGGTTCCGGCGGCAGGGAAGCGCGCGGCGAAGCCCGGTATGAGCTGGACCGAGCCCGTGATATGGCCGAGGCTGTTCGCCGAGGACAGGAAGGTCAGGAAGTCCCCCGCCAGGGGCGGCTGGTTAAGCCTCGTGTTGCTCAGGATATTGAAGGCATGGTCTCTCAGCTGCGCCGAGGAGAAGCGCCAATCCTGACTGCTCACGAAGGTGGTGACGTTGACGTCGAAGGAGATCGTGTCGTTGTCGAAGCTTGCGGTGACAATTGAACCGGACAACGCTGCGCTTTTGGGGTACTCGAAGACCACGCCGTAAGGCGTGCTCGATTGGACGCCGCTCGCCGAGCCATCGGGGGTGTCGCCGCCCGCGACCTGCAGGTAGAGTTGGCCGCTCGCCGGATTATTGTATTGGATCGAGACCTTGGAGGCGGTCGTGGTGCAGTCTAAAGCGTCGCACAGCGCATTCGTCGTGTTGACGCCATCGTAGGGCGGCGCGGCGCTCGCGACGAGCACGTGGGAGCGGTTGAAGAGCTTGAGCTGATAGGCCTTGGAGTAGCCTCCTGAGGCGGGCAGGCTCAAAGTGATCTTGATCAGGCCTGGGCCCGCGCCGAACGAGTAGAAGTCGGTGTCGCTTGTCGGAAAAATGGTCGCCGAGACTTGGGAGCGCGTGCTCACGTCGGTCGCGGTCTCAAAGCCGTCGTTGCGCTCGAGGGCGTCGCCGCTGCCGAGGATGAGACCGTGCGAAGCGAAGGCGGTATCGATCGCGCTCTGCGTCGCTGCATTCGTGCCGCTGCAGTTGACCACGCGGCCTGCGGCCTCCACGCGGCGTATCGCATCGTAGAACTCCCCGAAGCTTTCCGGAAAGAAAAGGAGAGACTGGAAGACGAGGCCATCAGCGCAGGATTGGCCCGCGCTGCGGCGGATGTCCCAGAGGGCCTGGGACAGGTAGATACTGTCGTCGTGTATTTCGCCGTGCCAGGTCAGGCTGCTGAGCACCTTGCAAGGAGTGACCAGCTGGCAGTCGAGCTCGCGCAGCGAGCCGGGGCCGATGACGTAGTTGCCGATCGAGGGATCGTTGAGGGAGCTGGCCGAGAAGTAGTCCGCCACTCCTTCCGAAATGGCTCCCGCCTGGCCGAAGTTCTGGATCGACCATATTTTTTCGACGAGGTAGTGGACGTATTCGTGATGCGTCACGGTCGCGTCATCCGTGAAGGTGTCCTGAGGCGCGGCCGCGCTCACATCGCCGAACATGAGGTTGTCGTAGTCCGGGTTGTAGAACGCATTGGCCATATTCGGGCCGACGTGCGCCATTGCGACGACCGGACGGGACACCCGCGCGGCGCTTGACTTGTTGACGTCGTCTAAGAAGTAGTCGTGCATCAAGTTGAGGTGGTAGAACAAATTGAGTTCGCCCCGCAGGCCGATGGGCGTGCCGGTGGCGGTCCAGACCTGATCCGATGTCGCGCCGAGGGCGCCGGGGTTTGTCAACGTCAGATAGCTCGACACCGAGACGGTGTAGCCGTTCTGCTGGCCGCTCCCGTTCGACTTGAGCGTCAGGTGCATGATCTTGCCCGCGACCGCGGCGCCGTTAAACGCGCCGCGGTCGCCGATGAAGCTTGCGACCGGATCGCCGTTGCCATCGCTGAGGCTCAGCTCGTCGTCATCGACGATGCCGCCGCCGGCCGTGTCCGAGGCGTCCCCGCCGCTGAACTCGCCGACTTTGAAGGCGCTGAACACCGGAAGGAACTTGACGGCGTCTGTGCCCGTCAGATCGATCGTCGAGACCGAGACCGTGGAGTTCAGGTACGGGTGCGGCGAGGAGACCGGAGTCGCCGTGCTGCTCCAGATGCCGCTGCCGTTGTCGTAGTGCGCGCTTGGACCCCGGAAATTGGCGACGTTGACATAAGGTCCCTGCAGGCCCATGGAGACCTTGCCGGTGTTTGTCGAGGTGTAGAGTCCGTTCCTGTCGGTGAGTGCGCGCACGCTTGCGGTGGCGATGTAGACCCACTGATTGCGCATGAAGCGGGTGGTGGGGCCAGGCGTGCTGGAGGGGTCGACGTCGTAGACCTGGCCCCTGATCGTGCCGGTGGTGTCAACAAAGCGCAGGCTGTTGTAGCGAAAAAGGATCTGACCGGTGCGCGCCTCGACGTAGTAGCGCCAGGCGGCTTCGGGCGCTCTGATTTTGACTTTCCAGGCTAGGTGGGAGCGCCCGGTCGATTCGACGGGCAAAACCACAAGGGAGGCGGCACCGTCGGCGTTCCCGTGCGAGTCGGACTCCGCGGCGCGGGCGGCGTCGGCGGCGGAGATCGCCGGGACGAGGTTGAGGTTCAGGTCGGGCTCGTAGGTCGAGTTGGCGCCGAGTACCGAGCCGTCCGCGCCCAGGTGGACCTTGACGTGCGCGAACTCAACGGGCACGCCGCGGTAGATCTGGCGGTAGAGCACGTGCCGGTGACCGTCGCCCGCGGTCTCTTTTTCGACCTCGAGGGCGTTCGGGTCCACGCCAAGGAGGGCGCTTTGCTCTTGGAGAAATTGGTGCGCGAGGACCGCGGAAGGCCCGGAACGGGGCGCGGTCCGGCCTTCGCTGAGGGCCGCGGGTGCGCCGGTGCGCGGATCAAAGTGCAACTTCCAGCGGCCCTCGTGGGTGGCGTTGAAGCGAAAGAACTCGTTTTGAACGCCGCGTTTTGGAACGCCTCGCACGGGCTGCTCGAATCGATTGAGGCCAAAGCGCTTGGCTTCCTCCATCGCGCGGGCCGAGGGACGCACGGCCGAGGCCGGGAGCGCTGCGACGAAAAGCAGGAGGACGGCGGGGAGGGCGCGCCTCGATCTGGCGACGAGAAACAGCATGTCCCCTGATGTTATCAGGGAAGCATTACGGTAATATTGCAAGACATTGGGAGCGAAATCTGGTGGGCCCGCCAGGAATCGAACCCGGATCACTTGGTTCGAAGCCAAGTACTCTATCCGTTGAGCTACAGGCCCACAAAGGCGATTTTACAACAATTTTAACGAGCGGAGGACTGGGACTGCCAGAGGCGGGCGTAGACGCCGCCACGCGCGAGCAGCTCGGCATGGGAGCCGACCTCGACGATTTTTCCCCTTGCCATCACCACGATGCGGTTGGCTCCGGAGATGGTTGTCAGATTGTGCGCCACGACGAGGGTCGTCGGCTTCGTCCCGGAGGCGTTCGAGGTCAGGCGGTCGAGCGTCTCCTGGATCTCGCGTTCGGTCTTCTTGTCGAGTGCGGAGGTCGCCTCGTCGAGTAGGAGGACGCGCGGTTTCTTGAGGAGAGCGCGCACGATCGCGACGCGTTGGCGCTGGCCGCCGGAGAGCGCGGCCCCGCCCTCGCCAACGCGCGTCTTGAGGCCTTGAGGGAACGTCGCGGCGTCATTGACGAAGTCGGCCCTCGCGGCGGTGATCGCGGCCGACAGTTCCGCCTCGGTTGCGTTCGGACTGCCGTAGGTCAGGTTGTAGCGCAGGGAATCATCGAACAACCGTGTCTCCTGGGGCACCTTCGCGATGGTGTCGGAGAGCGGGCCCTCGCCCGTGAGCGAGACCTCGGCGCCGTCGATCGTGATGCGGCCGCTCTGCGGGGTCCACAGGTTCTGGAGGAGCTTGAGCACCGTGCTCTTGCCGGAGCCGGATTCGCCGACGAAGGCCACGGTCTCTCCGGGTTTGATGAGGAGGTTGACGTCTTCGACGCCGCCGCCCTTGCCGTCGGCCGTGTAGCGGAAGGAGACGTTCTCAAAGGAGATCGCGCCGCCGCCGGGCGGCAGGGGCTGCGTTTGGGCGGCGCGCGGCTTTTCCGTAAGCCACGCGCGGACGACCCCGGTCTCGCCGCGCGCGGCCTTGTACTCGAGCCAATTGGAAGAGATGCTGTCGAAGCCTTCTTTAATGAAACCCGCGTAGAGAATCATCACGACGATCGAGCCGATGGACAGGCCCATCGCCGCCGCGACGGCCCACGCGCCCACAAGGTAGATCAACTGCTTGGTGAAGAAGTCGGTCAGCGCGCTCGACAGCATGTGCACGGTTGCGCCGAGGCGCGCGTCCTTCTCGCCGATCTCAACGAGGGCCTGAGCCTTTGCACGGTACTTCTCGTTTTCCTTCTCCTCGCGGCCGAATGTTTTCACCGATTGGATCAGCTCGAGCGGCTCCTGTCCCTGGCGGCCGAGCTCCGCGCGGCGCAGGCTGAAAGTCGCGTACAATTTTTCGCGCATTTGGCCGAAGCGCCCATTGATGATGCCAAGGCCCGGAAGCATCAGGAACACGATGGCGCCCGCGATGAGGTTCGTGTGCAGGAGCAGGACGGTGCCGAGCGTGAGCGCGACCAGGCTGCCGGCGAGCGGCACGCGGGTGTCGAGATTTTTCTTGATCAGCGCGTCGGCGTCGTCGTTGAGGCGGCTGGCGAGTGAGGCGGAGCTGTTCTTCAGGTGGAAGTCCAGGCCCTTGGCGTGCAGGCGGCCCATCAAGGTTTTGCGCACGGACGCGAGAGCGCGCACGTGCAGCACGCCCTGCGTCACGGCGTAGGCGTACTGGGCGCCGATCGCCAGCGCGAGCGCTGCGACGGAGATCGCGGCGAGCGACCACGATCCTGCGCCGATCCCGCCCGTGCCGATGACCGCGGCTGCCCCGTCAAGGAAGCGGCCCAGGTAGTGTGAACTGGCGATCGAAAGCGTATACTCGGCGACCAGCAGCGCGGCGAGTCCGGCGAGCACGCGGCGCGGCAGGAATGGGCGGACTTCCTTGTCGCCGCGCACGTACTCGGCCATTGCGGCGAAGGTTGAGCGGATTTTAGCGTACAGGCTCATCTTAGGGGGAGGGGTTGTCGCGCCGGAGGGGGCGGAGGCCGCCGCGGCGCTCTTCGGCTGAGCGCTTTGCGTCTCAGGAGAGGCTTCCTCGATCGGAGCGGCGGTATCGGGCTCGCCCCATAGGCGGGCGTAGCGGCCGCCGAGCGCGAGGAGCTCATCGTGGGTGCCGCTCTCGACGATCTGCCCTTTTTCCAGGACGTGGATTCTGTCGGCATGGCGGATCGTGCTGAGGCGGTGGGCGATGACGATCGTGGTGGGCTTGCGTCCGTCCTCTCCGGAGGTGAGCGAGTCGATTGCTGTCTGGACCTCGCGCTCGGTGTTGTTGTCGAGCGCTCCGGTGGCCTCATCGAGGATCAAAAACGAGGGCTCGCGCAGGATCGCGCGGACGATCGCCACGCGCTGGCGCTCGCCGCCGGAGAGGCGGCCGCCGCCCTCGGCGACGAGAGTCTCGAGGCCATCCGGAAAGCGCGTCGGATCGAGGGCGAAGGAAGCGCCCGCCTTGCGGATTGCGGCGTTGAGCTGTTCCGCGCTCGCCTCTTCGGCGCCGTAGAGCATGTTCTCGCGCAAGGTGCCGCTGAACAGGCGCGTCTCCTGCGGCACGACGGCGAAGTGCTTGAGCAGGCTTTCGCGCGTCACAGCGCGGATGTCGACCCCGTTGACCGCGATCGATCCTTCGTTTGTATCCCACAGGCGAAGGAGGAGGTTCGTGATCGTGCTCTTGCCCGAGCCCGTCTCGCCGACAAAGGCGACGGTCTGTCCGGGCGTGATCTCGAAGTCCACGCCCTTGAGCACGGGCTCGGCTTGGCGCGAGGGGTAGGCGAAGCGCACACCCCGGAAGGAGACCGTGCCCGGGCCGCGGGGCAGGTCCGCGGCATTGGGCGCATCGACGATTGCGGGCGTGCGCATCAGCAGCTCGCGCACCGACTCGGAGGCCTTCGCGTTGCGCTTGTAGCGGAGATACAAGCTGCTCAATCCGGTGAACGCGGAGTTGGCGAAACCCGCGAATAGCGCGAACTGGGCGATCTGCCCGAATGAGAGGCCCCACACGACGAGCGCCACGCCGCCGAGGATGTAGAGCAGGTACTTGGTGAAGAACTTGGTGAGGAGGTCGGCGATCAGGCCGTACATCGCGGTCAGGCGCGCTTCCTTCTCACCCAGGTCGGCGGCCCCGTCGGCCATCCGGGCGTAGCGCGCGAGCTCCTGCTTGCGAGCGCCGAAAGTCTTGACGTTCTCGGCCTGCGAGAGGCTCTCCTGAGACTGCTTCATCATGTCGGCCTTTTGCTCAAGGACCTCCAAGCTGATCTTGCCGATCTTGTCGCCGAAGCGACTGGAGAGCCAGGCGAGCGCGGGGATCATCGTGAACGCGGCGAGGCTTAACGCGGGGCTCGTGTACAGCATCATGCCCACGCCGAAGGAGAAGTGCAGCACGTAGTGAGGAAGCCGAGGACGCGCGTCCAGGCTCTTGCTCGACAAAGCGGCTGTGTCGTTGAGCAGGCGCCCGGCGAGCTTGCCCGAGCCTTGTGCGAGGTGAAAGTCCATCTCCTGCGCGAGCAAGCTACGTTGAAGCGCCGCGCGGTACTGGCGCGCCGAGCGCAAATCGGCAAAGCGTGTCTGCACCGCGTGAGCGCGCTCGATCCAGGCGTAGGCGAAGGAGGACAGGACGAGGGCGCCGGAGAGAAGCGCGAGCGGGATCACATGCGCGGAGAGGCCTGTCTTGGCCGCGATCGTGGCGGTGTCGAGCAGGGGCCCGATGATGAAGGCCATACTGATTGAGAGCAACGCGTCGAAAATGAGCAGGACCCGCGCCTTGCGCATCGAGGGCTTCGCGTCGCCGAGCAGGTGCTCGAGCTCCTTGTCGCCCGTCGCCATGGCTTTGACGTTTTTTCCAAAGGCGCTCAACGCCGAGCCCGACGACTTCAGGAAGGTCCGGACCCGGGAGGCGCGGGCCTCCATTGGAGCGAACGCAGAGGCGACCTCCGGGCCATCGAAGGTCGCGCGCGACTCGCAGGCGCTCTGTTCAGGGCTTCTCTTGTCTCCCCCTGCGGCAGCGGGAAGACGCATCGCGCGCAGGACGGTGTAAGAGGGTTGAGAGGCCGCGACGGGGGCCGGCGCGGCGCCTGCGGGCTTGACTACGGCGGCGGACGGCAGGGGCGACGGCGACGAGGCGGACAGCGAGGGCGAGAAGGACGGCGCGTTCGAGAGGGTGGGGGCGTCGATCCCACCCTGCGGCAGAACCGGCACGTTCGACACGCCGGCTGGAGTTTGGGTGATGCGCACCGTCTGCGCCCAAACGGGACCGCCCGACAGGGCGGCGAGGAGCGCGGATAGAGCGGTCGCGATCAGGCGTTGAGGCAAGCGGCTCATGCCCTCTTATTATGAATATTTCGAAGCAATGACGCAGGGGTCCGTAGACCCTAATTGACGGGGCCAGAGGACCTAGAATTTGGGCGGGAATGACCCCGCGTTTTGGTATCATTCCAGTCGATCCGTGCGGAGGGATTCAGCTATGGGCGGGCATTCACATTGGGCGAACATCAAGCACAAGAAGGGCGCGGCGGACGCCAAGCGCGGCAAGGCCTGGACGAAGCTGTCGCGCGAGCTCTCGATCGCGTCCAAGCTCGGCGGCGGAGACCCTTCCTCCAACCCGCGCCTGCGCAAGACGATCGAAGACGCCCGCGCGGTGCAGATGCCCAACGACACGATCAAGCGCGCCATCATGCGCGGCACGGGCGAACTCGAGGGCGCGGCGTTCGAGGAGTTGACCTATGAGGGCTACGGCCCCAGCGGCGTGGCCATGCTCATCGAGTGCACCTCCGACAGCCGCAACCGCACGCGCACCGACATCCACACGATCATGGCTAAGAACGGTGGAGCTTTCGGCGCGCCGAACTCGGTTGCGTGGATGTTCAAGTCCAAGGGCCTGATCACGGTGAACAAGGAGGGCGCTCCTTCCGAGGATGACGTGATGAGCGCAGCGCTCGATCTCGGCGCCGAGGACTTCCAGGTCGACGAAGCCCTCTACGAGATCTACACGGCGCCGAACGATCTCATCAAGGTCAGGGACGGCCTTGTCGCCAAGAAGATCGCGCCCGCGACCGCCGAGCTCGCCATGATTCCCGACAACTTGGTCGCGGTCGATGAGAAGCACGCGTCTCAGGTGCTCAAGCTCATCGAGCTCCTTGAGGCGCTTGACGATGTCAAGAATGTCTACGCCAATTTCGACATCCCCGACGCTGTGATGGAGAAGATGGCCGCATCATGATCCTCGGCATCGACCCCGGAGTGCACGAGACCGGCTGGGCCGTCCTCGATGGCGCGCCGGCTTCCCCGCGTCTGGTGGCCTCGGGCGTGATTCGAACCTTGCCGGGAGTCCCCCTCCCGCTGCGCCTCAAGGCGATCCACGCCGAACTTGCCGTCGTGCTCGCGGGCCACAAGATCGAGTCGTGCGCGGTCGAGGAGATGTTCTTCACGACGATCGCGCACACCGTGCGCGCCACGCTTCAGGCGCGCGGCGTCGCTTTGCTCGCGATCGCCCAGGCCGGGCACGAGGTGCACGAATACAACCCCAAGACCGTGAAGCTTTCCTTGACCGGCTCAGGCCGCGCCGAGAAGGCGCAGATGCAGACCGTCGTGCAGAAGGCGCTGGGCCTTGCCGCCAAGCTGCGCCCGAACGACGTGGCCGATGCGGCGGCGATCGCGCTGTGCCACCTGCGCGCGGGCCGCATGAAGGGGCTCAGGGTCCTTGATTCGTGGGGAGCGCGCGCATGATCGCGTCCTTGCGCGGAGTCGTGCTCTCGAAGGACCTCGAGTCGCTCGTGCTCGAAGCGGGCGGCGTCGGTCATGAGATCCACGTCACCTCTGCGACCGCCTCGAAGCTGCCCGCTCCTGGAGGCGAGGCCCTGCTCTTCATTGTGGCTTCGTTTGCGATGTACGGGGGCGGCGAGACTTTGTACGGCTTTATGACTCAGCCGGAGAAGGCGATGTTCTGCGCGTTTCGCGACGAGATCCCCGGCACCGGCGCGAAAAAGGCGCTCGAGTTTCTCGATAAGGCCTCGAAGTCCCTGCCCGATTTTCGCCGCGCGGTGATGGACCGAGACGAGAAACTTCTGTGCGGCGTGTTCGGCTTCACGAAAAAAACCGCGGTCAAAATCGTGGACGCCCTCAAGGGAAAGATCGACGAGGTGCGTGTGGCGGGTTCCCCCCACTTCCAGGCGGCGCGTGATTCGATGCCTGCGACCGGCTCCTGGGGCCAGGCGCTCAACGCGCTCGAGGCCTTGGGCTATAAATTCTCCGACGCGCGCACGGCCCTGCAGGCCTTGGCGGAGGAGCACGGCGGCAAGAACGTCCCGACCGAGCTGTTGGTGCGCCAGGCGCTCAAGAGGCTCTAATGTCCCAAGCTCCCGAGGAATCAGTCCTCAGTGCCGTTTCAGCACCCGTCGAGGAAACCGCGGATCGAGCCCTGCGTCCGAAGTCTCTCGATGAGTTCGTCGGCCAGGAGGCGCTTAAAGAGAACCTCAAGGTCTTCATCAAGGCCGCCAAGCAGCGCGGCGAGGCGCTTGACCACTGTCTGTTCTACGCGCCTCCGGGACTCGGCAAGACGACTTTGGCCAATATTCTGGCTCGGGAAATGGGCGTCAACCTGCGCACCGCATCGGGTCCGATTCTCATGCGCGTCGGCGATCTCGCAGCGCTTCTCACCGACATCTCCGAAGGCGACGTGTTCTTCATCGATGAGATACATCGCCTCAACGCCGTCGTCGAAGAGGCTCTGTATCCGGTGATGGAAGACTACACCTTCTTTATTTCAACCGGCAAAGGCCCCGCGTCCTCGACATTAAAATTGGCCGTGCCTCGCTTTACGCTCGTCGGTGCCACGACGCGATCCGGTCTTTTGACGGGTCCGCTCCGCGACCGTTTCGGGATCGTGGCTCAGCTCGGCTTCTACGGCCCCGAAGAGTTACGCCGCATTGTTCTCCGATCGGCCGGACTTTTGGGCATCGCGACCGATCAGGACGGAGCGGATGAGATCGCGCGCCGTTGCCGAGGAACCCCTCGGATCGCGAACAGATTATTAAGACGCGTGCGCGACTTCGCGCAGGTGGATGGAGGCGGCAAGATTTCCGGCGATGTCGCGCGCCACGCGCTTGCGAAGCTTGAGGTGGATGCCGAGGGCTTGGACCCGATGGACCGGCGTCTGCTCCGGGCCGTCATTGAAAAATTCGACGGAGGCCCGGTCGGTGTTGAGAACCTGGCCATCGCGGTCAGCGAGGAGCTCGACACCGTGACGGACGTCGTAGAGCCGTTCCTGATCCAGGCGGGCTTCCTCGCCCGCACGCCGCGAGGCCGCACGGCCACTCCGAAGGCGTACGCGCATCTCGGCCTCAAGGCTCCGCGCCGCGCTCTCGATTTGCTGTGATCGCGGCGCCGGCCCTCGCCTTAGTGAGCGCGATATCGGCCGTCGCCGGGAGCGTGCAGATCGCCATCGTGCGCCAGGCGGCGTCCGCCGAACTCGCGCCCGAGGGTCAAGTGCTGATCGCCCAGCCAGGAGGCAAAACGAAGGGGCTTGAGTGGAAGGGCGCGCTGATGCTCAAGCCGCGCGAGGGCGGCTTGCAGCTGGCCGACCTGCGTCTGAAGACGGAGACGCGCCTGATCCCGACCGGGGGCGCACGCATTCACGTCGGTCCCAATGTCTATCGCGGCACCTTGATCCTTCGGCTCGATCCGGGGCAGACCTTGACCGTCATCGAGGAGCTGGGGGTCGAGGAGTACCTCGAGGGCGTCTTGCCGCATGAGATGGATCCTGATTGGCCGCTCGAGGCGCTGAAAGCGCAGGCTGTCGTCGCCCGCACGTTCACATACGCGAATAGGGGCAAATTTCGCAAGGATGGATTTGATTTGACCGCGGACACCCGCTCGCAGATGTACAAGGGGATGACCGCCGTCAACGAGAACGTGCGCGCGGCCGTGCGCCAGACGCGCGGCGAGGTCCTCGGTTGGAAGGGGAAGCTTCTGCGTGTGTACTACCACGCCTGCTGCGGTGGTGCGACGACCGACGCGGGAGCGGCCTGGGGCGGCGATGGCGAGACGGACCGGCCGCTCAAGGGCGTGCGTGATCCGTGGTGCGCGGCGTCTCCGCATATGAAGTGGGCCATTTATTTCGCCTGGGCGGATCTGACGGCGGCGATCTCGGAGCGGCGCATGCTCAACGGCCCGATCAAGAGCCTGCGGATCGGCGCGCGCGACGCGGCGGGCTATGTGCGCACCTTCCTTGTGAAAAGCGCCGGAGAGACCGTCGAGGTGAGGGCCGCCGAACTGCGCGGCTCGCTTGGCGCCGGCGAGATGAAGAGCGTGCGCATCAAGAGCGTGAACCTGCTTAAAAAGGGAGTCGAATTTTTCGGCGGGGGTTCCGGGCACGGTGTCGGACTGTGCCAGTGGGGCGCGCGCCGGCAGGCTGAAAAGGGGCGCAACTACGGGCGGATTCTGAAGTTCTATTTTCCCGGCTCGGAGCTGTCGGAGGTTGACGAGTGAGGCTTCCCCTTTCCGATTTCGATTACGAGTACCCGGAGTCGCTTGTCGCTTCGTCAGCGGCCGAGCCCCGCGATTCGGCACGGCTGCTCGTTCTGGATCGATCGAATGGGCGCATCGAGCACGCGATTTTTCGGGACTTGCCGCGTTTCTTGAAACTGGGCGACTGCCTCGTCGTCAACCGCACGAAGGTCATGCCTTGCCGTCTGTTCGGTCGGAAGTCGACGGGCGGGAAGGCCGACTTGCTGCTGGTGCGCGAGCTTGGTCCCAATATTTGGACCGCGCTTGCGTCGGGCTTCAAGTCGGGTCAGACGTTGGAATTTCCGGGCGGCATGACGGCGACGGTCGAGGGATTAATCGAGGAAGGCGAGTACCGTCTGGCGTTTTCGGCTGCGGACCTGCGTCCGTATCTGTCCGAGCACGGCCTGCCCCCTCTTCCTCCCTATATCGCCAAGAAGCGCGCGCCCTCGCGCGCCGACGCGGCGCGCTACCAGACGGTGTACGCGCGCGACGACGGCTCGATCGCCGCGCCCACCGCGGGCATGCACTTCACGCCGGAGCTGCTCGCACAGCTCCAGGCGTCGGGCGTGATCCTGGCCCATGTGACCTTGCACGTCGGGCGCGGGACTTTCCGTCCGATCAGTTGCTCCGACGCGAGCGCGCATCGGATGCTGCCCGAACGCTACGAGGTCGAGCCGGCCGAGGCCGGCCTCATCTTGGCGGCGCGCTCGCGCGGCGGCCGCGTCGTCTCGGTCGGCACGACGACGACGCGCACCTTGGAGACCTTGGCGGCGCGCCCGGAAGGATTCGGCCCGGGACGCGGGGAGAGCTCGCTGTACATCACGCCGGGCCATCGCTTCCGCGGGATCGACGCCTTGATCACGAATTTCCACCTTCCGCGCTCCACGCCTCTGCTTTTGGCCAGCGCCTTCGCGGGGCGCGAGCGTCTTCTGTCGGCGTACCGCGAGGCCGTCTCGCTTGGTTACCGCTTGTACTCCTTCGGTGACGCCACTTTGGTCCTTTAAAGGTAGAATGCCCGTGTGACGTTCACGATCGAGGCGAAGGACGGCTTGGCTCGGGCGGGCTGGCTCGACACCCCGCACGGACGAGTCGAGACGCCGGTGTTCATGCCCGTCGGCACGCAGGCGAGCGTCAAAGCGCTCGATTCAGACGACATGCGTCGGTTGGGAGCCAACGCGATCCTCGCCAACTCCTACCACCTGTACCTGCGTCCCGGCGTCGAGGTCGTGAAGGCCGCGGGCGGCCTGCACAAGTTCATGGACTACGAGGGCTTCATTCTGACCGACTCCGGAGGCTTTCAAGTCCTCAGTCTCTGCGACCTGCGCGAGATCGATGACGAGGGCGTCACCTTTCGTTCGCACCTGGACGGGTCCAAGCACCGCCTGACCCCCGAGTCGGTGATCGGCGTTCAGGCAGCGCTCGGCTCCGACGCCTGGACCACGCTGGACGAGTGCCCGCCGTATCCGTGCTCCGAGGCCGAGGCGAACTCGGCGCTTGAGCGCACTTTGAAGTGGCATGACCGTTCGGTGCCGGCCGTTGCCGCCGCGCGAGCCGCGGGCTCGAAATGCCTGTTCTTCCCGCTTTTTCAAGGCGGGCTGCATCCTTCGTTGCGAAAGCGTTCCGCCGAACATCACAACGCGTCGCCGGCCGATGGAATCTCGATCGGCGGCTTCATGGTGGGCGAGGACAAGGCGACGACCTGGAACAGGCTGATGGAGACGACGGGGCTGCTGCGCGAGGAACGCCCGCGCTATTTGATGGGTGTCGGCACCCCTCTCGACCTGTGGGACGCCATTGCCTGCGGCATCGACATGATGGACTGCGTCTATCCGACGCGCGTGGCGCGCACCGGCCACGTGATGGCCTCGAGCGGGAAGTTCAATGTGACGAATGCTCGCTTTCGCCGCGATTTTTCACCTCTCGATCCCGAGTGCTCGTGCTTTGTCTGCGCGCGCTACACGAAGGCCTATCTCGGGCATTTGCTGCGCTGCAAAGAGCTCGCCGCCTACCGACTGCTCTCCTACCACAATCTCCACTTTATGGAACAGACGACAGTCGCCATCCGCGCGGCGATCCGAGCTGGACGCTTTACGTCCGCGCGCGCCGAGTTTCGGGAGCGCTACGCGGAAAAACTTATCTCAGCTTGACCAGCGCAGCGCACTTCCGTATAATCCTCAAATTCCGAGGAGGACTTGAATGGACTTTATCCACAGCATGAAATTCCCGTTCATCATCGTGACGGGAATTTCCCTAATCGCGCTCGCAACCGCCTTCTGGCTCATCAACTGGGTCATGGCCAAGGACACCGGCACCGACGCGATGCGCAAGATCTCCGACGCCATCAAGGCCGGCGCCGAAGCCTACCTTCGCCGCCAGAACTACACGATCGTCGTGCTCTCCGCGGTGCTGGCCGTCGTCATTTTCGTCCTCTACGCCTTCGTGCGCGCGCACAACGAGCATGATCCGGCGCTGCCGATGGCGCTGGCGCTTTGCACCACCGCGTCCTTCATCGCGGGCGCGGCGTGCTCGCTGATCGCGGGCTATATCGGTATGTGGGTCTCGATTCGCACCAACATCCGCACGGCCGCGGCCGCGCGCACTTCGCTCAACGACGCGTTGCGCATCGCGCTCCGCGGCGGCGCGGTGGCCGGGCTGTTTGTCTGCGCGATGTCCTTGATCGGCGTAGGCGGTCTGTTCATCGTGCTCAAGCTGCTCGGCTACCCTTATGAGAAGATTCCGTTCATGATCGTCGGCTACGGCTTTGGCGCCTCGTTTGTGGCGCTCTTTTCGCAGCTTGGCGGCGGGATCTACACGAAGGCCGCGGACGTCGGCGCGGACCTTGTGGGCAAGGTCGAAGCCGGCATTCCCGAGGACGATCCCCGCAACCCTGCCGTCATCGCGGACTTGGTCGGCGACAACGTCGGCGACTGCGCCGGCCGCGGCGCCGACCTCTTTGAGTCCACCGCCGCGGAGAACATCGGCGCGATGATCCTTGGGGTCGGCCTGATTCCCTACTTCGGCTGGAAGGGCGTCGTGTTCCCCCTCGTCGCCCGCGCGCTCGGCATTCTGGCCTCGATCTTCGGCGTGCTCGTCGTGCAGTGCGAAGAGCACGAGGACCCGATGGACGCCCTCAACATCGGCTACTACCTGACGTCCTTCCTCTCCGCCCTCGGCTTCGCCGCCGCGGCATGGTGGATGCTGCGTTCCGAGGCGGCGCCGAACGCGTGGATTTACTACACGACCTGCGGCTTCATCGGCATCCTGACCGCGCAGGCCTTCGTCTACATCACGCAATACTACACCGAGTACAAATACCGCCCCGTGCTTTCGATCGCGGATGCATCGAAAACGGGCCCGGCGACGAACGTCATCGCCGGCATCGCGGTCGGTCTCGAGTGCACGGCCGTGCCGATCATCGTGATCTCGGTCGCGATCTTATCTTCCTTCAAGCTCGGAGTCCTGGCGCTGGGACCGGCGGCCGGCCTCACGGGAGGTTTGTTCGGCACCGCGGTCGCCACGATGGGCATGCTCGGAACGGCGGCGTACATCCTCGCGATGGACACCTTCGGCCCGATCACCGACAACGCCGGAGGCATCGTGGAGATGTCCCACCAGCCCGAGGAGATCCGCAAGAAGACGGACCGCCTCGACGCGGTCGGCAACACGACGAAGGCGCTGACGAAGGGCTACGCGATCGGCTCGGCGGCGCTCGCCGCCTTTCTGCTCTTCTCCGCCTACCTCGATGAGATCTTCAACTACACGGGCATCCGCATCGGCGTGGATCTGTCCAAGCCCGAGGTGTTCGTCGGCGCGATGATGGGTGCCATGCTCGTGTTCCTGTTCTCGGCGCTGGCGATCCGCGCGGTCGGCACTTGCGCGCAGACCGTCATCACCGAGGTCCGTCGCCAGTTTAAGGAGCGTCCGGGCATCATGAAGGGGACCGAGAGTCCGGACTACGGCCAGTGCGTGGACATCGTCACGCTCGGCGCGCTGAAGGCCATGGTCGCCCCGGGCATCCTTGCCGTCGGCGCTCCGATCGTCGTGGGCCTGCTCATGCGGGGCTTCATCTCCGAGACCCAGAGGACCATCGCGGCCGAGGCCGTGGCGGCCTTCTTAATGGTCGGCACGATCGCAGGCATCTTGATGGCGCTGTTCTTCAACAATGCGGGCGGCGCCTGGGACAACGCCAAGAAGTATATCGAGATGGGCACGCATGGCGGCAAGAAGTCGGACGCGCACAAGGCCGCCGTCGTCGGCGACACCGTGGGCGACCCCTTCAAGGACACCGCCGGTCCTTCTCTGCACGTGCTGATCAAGCTCCTGGCCACAATCACCCTTGTTCTCGCCCCCTTGTTCATCTAAAGGAGAAATCATCATGGCCGATACCCTCGTTCAGAAGGACGCGCCGGACTTCAAGGCGCAGGCGCTGGTTGGGAAAGGCTTCAAGGAGATCCAGCTCGCCGACTACAAAGGCAAGTGGGTCGCGCTCTTCTTCTACCCGCTTGATTTTACGTTCGTCTGTCCGACCGAGATCACCGCGTTCTCGGACGCGCACGCCGAGTTCAAGAAGCTCGGCTGCGAGATCCTCGGTTGCTCCGTGGACAGTCAGTTTTCTCATCTTGCATGGGTCAACACCCCGCGCAAAGAGGGCGGCCTTGGCGAGATCAAGTATCCCCTGCTCGCGGACATCACGAAGAGTGTGGCCCGCTCCTACGGCGTGCTCGTCAACGACGCGGTCGCTCTGCGCGGTCTGTTTCTGATCAACCCGAAGGGAAAGGTCGCGTATTCGGTCGTGCACGACTTGGCGGTGGGCCGCTCCGTCGAGGAGACTTTGCGTGTGCTCCGCGCGTTCCAGGAGGTCGAGAAGACCGGCGAAGTCTGCCCCGCGAACTGGTCGGCGGGCAAGAAGACGATGAAGGCCGATCCGGTCAAGTCGAAGGAGTACTTCGCTACGGTCTAACTCTGTCCGCGGAGCCAAACAGCCGGCCGGGAGCCGATGCTTCCGGCCGGCTTCTTTATCCGGCCTGTGTAGCCGTATTGCGGTAAAATTGCTAGGATGTCGCTCGACATTTAAGGAGAACGAATGCAGCCCGCCCCGAACCCGCTGATCAACCTGGCTCCGATCGTCGCGATCTTCGTGATTTTTTACTTCCTGCTCATCCGCCCCCAGCAGAAACAGCAGAAGGAGCATGAGCAGATGCTCAAGGACCTCAAGACGGGCGACAAGATCCTGACTGCGGGCGGCCTGTACGGCACGATTACCGGCTTCAAGGGAGACGATCTCGACGTTCAGTTCTCCCAGACGGTGAAGCTCACGGTGGCGCGCTCCGCTGTCGCGCGCGTCGTCAGCGACGTCAAAACCGGCGTCGTCGTTTCATAGGGCGCCAAAGGAAATCGACATGACCAAGACACAAACCAAGTGGCTCGGGCTCCTCGCCCTGATCGTCGGCTCCGTTTTTCTGCTTTACCCATCGGTCAACTGGTATCAGCTCGATCCTCTTGAGCGCGCCAAGCTCGAGGCCCTGCGCGAGCGCCCGAAATGGCTGGTCAACCTCGGCCTCGACCTCAAGGGCGGCACGCACATGGTCATGGAACTCCAGGTCGACAAGCTCGATCCGAAGACACCCCTTAATGACGCGATGCAGCAAGCCATCGAGATCCTTCGCAACCGCATCGACCAGTTCGGCGTGGCCGAGCCCCTCATCGTGCGCCAGGGCGCGCGCTGGATCGTCGTGCAGCTGCCCGGCGTGACCGATTCGCAGCATGCCAAGGAGCTCGTCGGCAAGACCGCCCAACTCGAGTTCCGCATGGTGGACGACTCCGAGAAGGCGCGCGCGGCGATGAATAAGATCCTCGAGCTCGGCAATCCGTTCGAGGGAGTGATTGCCTCTACCGCCGCGGCCAAGCTCGTTCCCGCGGGCCTGCAGCTCTTTAAGGGCAAGGACAGCGCGATGTACCTGCTGCAGAAAGAAGTCCCTCTCACTGGAGCCTCGCTCGACACGGCGAAGGTCGAGACCGGAGGCGAGTACGGCATGCCCGTCGTGGCCTTCAAGTTTAAGCCCGATGCGGCCGGAAAATTTGCGGCGCTGACGGCCTCCAACATCGGCAAGCACATGGCGATCGTGCTCGACGACACCGTCTTCTCAGCGCCGGTCATCAAGGGCCGCATCGGCGGCGGCTCGGGCATCATCGAGGGGCAGTTCACCTCCGACGACGCGAAGTCGCTCGCGATCGTTCTGCGCGCGGGCGCTTTGCCCGCGCCCGTGAAGGTCATCGAGGAGCGTGTGGTCGGCCCGACGGTCGGCGAAGACTCGATCAAGGACGGCTTTCGCTCAAGCGCGATCGGCTTTGGCCTTGTCGTGCTCTTCATGCTGATCTACTACCGGGCCTCCGGCTTCGTGGCGATCATGGCGCTCGCGATGAACTTGCTGATGCTGCTGGCGACGATGGCCTACCTCAAGTCGACGTTGACTCTTCCGGGCATGGCCGGCATCATCTTGTCGCTGGCGATGGCCGTTGACGCCAATGTGCTGATCTTCGAGCGCATCCGCGAGGAGCTTCGTCTTGGAAAGCCCGTCAAGATGGCGCTGTCCGTGGGCTACGATCGGGCGTTCTCGGCGATCCTGGACTCGCACGTCACCTCGCTGATCTCGGCGGCGTTTCTGTTCCAGTTCGGCACCGGACCGATCAAGGGATTTGCCGTCACCTTGACCATCGGCTTGATCTTGTCCTTGTTCACTGCGATCGTGGTCACGCGCATGATCTTCGACTACTACCTCGCCCATAACGACGTAGAGGAGCTCTCGATCTAATGGAACTTTTCAAAAAACCGAACATCGACTTCATCGGACTGCGCTGGGTCCCGATCGGCTGCTCCGTGGTCGTGCTGACGCTTAGCCTCGCTTCCATGGCCCTCAAAGGATTCAACTATTCGATCGAGTTCACCGGCGGCACGCTTCTACAGATCAGCTTCCCCCCCGACTCAAAGGTCCAGGTCGACGGCGTGCGCAAGGCACTCGAATCCGAGGATCTCAAGACCGAGATTCAGTCTGTCGAGGGCGGCCGCCCGACTTTCATCCTGCGCGAGCAGGCGACCGACGATGCCGCGGCGACCGCATTCGCGAACAAGGCCCTGGAGTCGCTGAAGAAGGCCTTCCCGTCTCTTGAGCCGACGCTCGACCGCAAGGACGTCATCGGTCCCGTGGTCGGCAAGGACCTGCGTACCCGCACGGTCTGGGCGATCGTTCTAAGCCTGTTCGGAATCCTCGTCTACGTGGCGTACCGCTTCGAAAACCCCATCTGGAGCCTGGCGGGCGTGGTGGCGCTCTTCCACGACGTCATTGGCGTGTCCGGCTTGTTCTCGTTTCTCGGCCTGCAGATGGATCTTCTGATCGTCACGGCCTTGCTCACCATCGCCGGCTATTCGATCTCCGACACCATTGTCGTCTTCGACCGCATGCGCGAGAAGCTGCGCACGGACCGTACCCATGACCTGCGCACGTTGATCGACTCGTCGATCAACGAGACCCTGTCGCGCACGATCATCACGGTGCTCACCGTGCAGATCGTGAGCCTGACGATCCTGTTCTTCGGCGGCCCCGTCCTGCACAATTTCGCGCTCGCGATGGTTGTGGGCAACCTGCTCGGCACGTACTCCTCGATCGCGGTGGCCGCGCCCCTCGTCTACGAATATCAGCTCCGCTTCGGCGGCAAGCGCTCGCAGCACGCCCCCGCCGCGGAGACGGCGACCGGTGTCAAGGAAGGCCGCCGACGCCGGTGAGAAAGATCAAGGGCTTCAAGCTCACTCTTCGGCCCCATGTGATCAAGCAGCGCGCCAAGAAGGCGCGCGTCGACCTCGAGGCCGCGGGGCTCAGCGAGTTGCCGCTCGCCAAATTCTTAGAACGTGCCGCGAAGACGCTCTCGCCTGGCGTCGTCTTCGATACGTTCGGCCATCCCGACTCGGATCAGCCCTTGTTGTCTCCGATGCCGGGCCTGGCGTACAGCCTGATTCTGGCGGGTCTTGGCGAGTCCTTCGCGCCGATCCGCGAGAGGGAAGCGTCGATTCCAGAAAAGTTGTGGCCCATCCTCGAGGAGCACGCGCTCGATGAGGCGGTTCGTTTCGCGTCCGCCTTGATCGCCGACGAGGCCGAGAAGGACAACTGCGAGCTCGCGCCGCTCAACGCCTTTTCCTCGCCGGATGCGCTCAAGGCCGCCCTGCGCAAGCTCGATGCCGGCGCCAAACTCGGCGTGACGCTGGAAGGCGCGCGTCTCGTCCCCCCATGCTCTTTGCTGGTCAGCCAGTCCTGGCTCGCGAAGTCGAAGGCCAAGGGCCGCAAATAGTGCTCCGCAAGCTCGTCCCCTACCTCGTCTACTCCTATGTGACGTTCGTCGGCTGGACCACGCGGCAGCGTATAGTGCGCGCCGACATTCCGGAGAGGATCCACGCGGAAGGCGAGCGCTTTATCTACGCCTTTTGGCACCAGCGCCAGGTCTTCTTCACCTGGTCGCACCGCAATGCCGAGGCGGCCGTGCTCGTCAGCAAATCGCAGGACGGGGAGATGATCGCAAGGACGATGGAGCTGTCCGGTATCGCCGCGGTGCGGGGCTCCTCCTCGCGCGGGGGCGCTGCCGCGGCGCGCGAGATGGTCGAGATTCTGCGCTCGGGCCGGGACGTCGGCATCACCCCCGATGGGCCAAAAGGCCCGGCGCGTGAGGTGAAAGAAGGCGCGGTGCGGGTCGCACAGCTGTCCGGCATGCCGATTATCCCCATCGCCAATGCGCTGTCGAAAAAAATTGAAATCGCCAAAGCCTGGGACCGCTTTCAGGTGCCCCTTCCGTTCGGCCGCTCGGCCGTGATCTATGGCGAGCCGATCCGCGTTACCGGCGACGACGACCTTGCCGTGAAAGCCGCCGAGCTCAAGGCCGCGCTCGATGCCCTCACCGCCGAGGCCGACCGGCTGGTTCAATGACCTTCGTCATCCTCGTTCTGGAGACTTTGCTCGCGCCCTTAGCGGGGCTCTGCGTCATCTTTTCGTTTTTTCTCTCGCCTCAGCGCGGCCGTCTCGAAGGTCTGCTCGAGGAACTCCCCGAGCGCTTCGGCGCGGTTCCCGCGCAGGCGTTGGCGCGCCTTCGGGACCGCGAGATCTGGTGGTTTCATGCCGCCTCCGCCGGGGAAGTCGGCGGCCTAGCGCCGATTCTGGAGGCCTTGTTCCAAAAGAGCGCTGTCGCGATCGTCCTCACCACGACGACGCGCTCAGGGCGCGACGCGGCGCGCGCTTTGCCCTTCGTCGCCTGGGCCCAGCTTGCCCCTCTCGACGCCTGGCCCTGTGTCGCGCGGTTTTTGAAGGCGCTCGATCCCCGTCGACTGATACTGGCCGAGACCGAGCTGTGGCCGAGCACCGTGATTCTGGCGCGCCGCGCGGGCCTCTCGCCCGCCTTGATCAACGCGCGCCTCACCGAGAAAAGCCTCTTCCGCTACGGATTTCTATCCCCCTTCCTCGCCCCCGCCCTGCGGGCGTTGACTTTGGTCGCCGCGCAAAGCGAGGAGGACGCCGCGCGCTTCATTTCGCTCGGCGTGCCGCGCGAGCGCGTGACAGTGACGGGCAATGCCAAGTATGACAAGCAGGCCGCTCCGGTCGCGAGCGCGGCCGCGCTTGCCAAGGTCGCGGCGTTGGGCTGGGGGCAGGACCCGTTGTTCGTCGCGGGCAGCACTCATCCATTTGAGGAAGAAATGGTCCTTGCGGCATTCCTGGCCGCGCGCCGAGCTTCGCCGCGCCTGCGCCTGGTTCTGGCTCCGCGCCATCTCGAGCGCGCCGCCGACGCCGCCGACCTGCTCGCGCACGCGGGCTTGTCTCTCGTCCGTTGGAGCGGTGCCGCGCAGAGCGGCCGTGACGCTTTGCTTCTTGATGAGATGGGCGTGCTCCCTTCTTTTTACGCCCTGGCCCGCGCGGCGTTCGTCGGCGGGACCTTGGTCAAGGTCGGCGGCCACAACCTGCTTGAACCTGCGTCGGCCGGCGTGCCGGTGTTGTTTGGACCCCATACGGGCCACATCGAGCGCCCGGCTGAGCTCTTGGCCGATTCCGGTGGCGGGCGGCGCGTTCGCGACGCGGCCGAGCTTGCCGAGTGCTTGACCAAGTTCGCGCAGGACGAAGCGGCCGCGCGCGTGGCCGGGAATGCGGCGCGGACGGTCGCCGCCGGCCTCCGCGGGGGCACCGTCCGTACGCTTGCGGCCTTAGCTGCGTTCACTTAAAGGGCGCGCTTGCCGCGAATTAGGGAACTTTTTGGTACCTCCAATCGTCTGATAAATGGGTCCTTGGGCCCTTGTACACATGACGATGAGAGGTTAAAATGACCGAAGCGCAATCCGAGGCAAACGACACGCCGACCATGAAAGAATTCATCGAACTCAGGGAGCAGGTGTTCAGAACCGATGAGAAGGTGACACGCATCGCGGCTGCCACGGCGCGTATTGAGGGCGATCTCTTCGAGGTCAAACGCGATGTCTCCGAGCTCAAAGGCTTGAACGTCAAATTTGACCGTTTCCAGAGCGTGCTCGACGGCATGACCCGACAGATGGAGTCTTTCGAGCGCTGGTTCCGTTTCCAAGGCAACATGCTCGTTGAGCATGAAGGCCGCCTCTCGAAACTTGAGCCCAAACTGCACTAATCCCCTCCGTCGGGCGAAATGATATAATCGTCGTTGTCCCCGAAAATCCTCGTTATTCGGCTCTCCAGCCTCGGCGACGTCGTCTTGACCGGGCCGGTGTATAAGAGCCTAAAAGCGCATTGGCCCGACTGCCGGGTCACGGTCCTCGTCAAACCCCAGTTCGCGGCCGCCCTCAGGGGCCACCCGGGCGTGGATGAGGTCGTGTCCTTCAGCGGAGTCCTGGACGCCGTCCGCCTAGCTAAGGAAGGCGGATTTACGCACCTGCTCGACCTACACGGCAACCTGCGTTCGTTTCTGATCCGGACTATGGCGCGGGTGCCCAACACGGCGACCTACCGCAAGAACGCGTTGGCCCGGCGCCTGTTCGTGGCTCTGCGTGTGTCAACCCCCGGCCTGCAGCGCCATACCGTGGACCGCTACCATGAGGCGCTTGCCGCCTGGGGCGTGCCGAGCGCGCTCACTTCTGGGGACTATGGCGTCAGACGGATTCTTGTCTTACAGTCGGCCTTCCTCGGCGACAGCCTGCTGACTTTGCCCCTTTTGCGCCGCCTCAAGGGAATTTTTCCGGGCGCTTCCTTGACCGTGCTCACGCTCGCCAAGACCGCCGAGATCTTCCGCGGAACGTCCTGGGTCGACGAGGTGCTTCTTGACGACAAGCGCGGCATTCACGGCGGCCTGACGGGCCCCTGGAGGATCGCGGCCGAGCTCAAAAAGGGCGGATTCGATCTTGCCCTGATTCCCCACCGTTCGTTTCGCTCGGCGCTGATCGCGCGCCTGGCCGGCATTCCCCGCCGCATCGGCTTCGACTCCAGTGCGGGCAGCTTCCTTCTCACCGACGCCGTTCCCTTCTCCTGGTCGATGCACGATCTGGAGCGAAATCTTTCCTTGACCCTCCCGCTCGGCGCGGGAGCGGCGCCTGGGGCTGGCGAATCCCGCTACGTGGCGCCGCCGAAGATGAGCGCGCGCCTGTCGGCCCTGCTCGAAGGGGCCGGACCGCGTCTGGCGGGGGTGCATCCGGGCTCGGCCTGGGCCACCAAGCGCTGGCTGCCCGAGCGCTTTGCCGAGCTCTGCGTCCGCCTCAGGGCCGACGGCCTCATACCCGTCCTCATTGGGGGCGCGGAGGACAAGGCTCTGGGCGCTCGGATCGCTCAGGACGGCGGCGCGCTCGATCTCACCGGGAAGACCGACCTGGAGGAGCTCAAGGCGCTGATGGGCCGCTTGTCCGTGTTCGTGACGAACGATTCGGGACCGATGCACCTCGCCGCGGCGGCGGGCGTGCCGGTCGTGGCGATTTTCGGCGCGACCACGCGCGAGCTCGGATTTTTTCCCTACGGTCCCGGCCACCGCGTCGTTGAGGTCGACCTGGCTTGCCGTCCGTGCGGACTTCACGGCGCAAGCAAATGCCCCGAGGGCCACTTTCTCTGCATGCGCCTCTTGACCGTGGACCAGGTGCACGGGGCGTGCCGGGACGTTTTGAAGGCTGGGGCGGCGGCGTGAACATCCTCCATATCGAAGATGAGCCCTGGGATTCGGGCATGGCCCACTACGCGGTGACTCTCGCCGTCTTGCAGGCGAGTCGGGGCCACCGCGTCGAGTTCTGGGGGCGGGCGGCCTCACCGGTGCTGAGTGAGGCTCGTCGTCTGGGACTCGCGGTGCGCGGCTGGACGGGCGGGGCCGCGGGCCTCCTGACGTGGGGTTCTCAGCGCCGCGCGGCGGGTGTGTTTTGCCCCCGCGTCATCAATGCGCACACGGGTTCCGCTCACAGCCTCGCGCTTGCGCTGGCCGCGAGACGGCCGTGCGCCGTCGTACGCACGCGCGGCGACGCGCGGGCGCCGAAAGCCGGGGCGTTGACGCGCTTTGTCGCCGCGCGCACGGACGCCTTTATCGCGGTCAACCGCTCGCTTGAGGCGGCGCTGAAGTCCGCGTTTCCCGAAGCGAAGGTCGCACGCGTGGCACAGGGCATCGAGGGACCATCCCAGGTGGCCTCGCTGCCCGCGGCGCCCGTTGTCGGCATGATCGCGCGCTTGGATCCGATCAAAGGCCACGAGACGTTGATCGGCGCGATCGCGCGACTGAAGCCCAAGATTCCCGGCCTGCGCGTCCGTTGCGCCGGCGAGGGCCGCCTTTTTGCGCACCTGCGCGAGAAGGTGACTATTGCCGGACTTGCGGGTGTGGTGGAGTTTCCCGGCCGCGTCGCCGATCCCTGGGCGTTCATGGCCGCATGCCGTGTCGGCGTGGTTGCGTCGTTGGGCTCGGAAGCAGTTTCGAGAGCCGCTCTTGAATGGATGGCTTCGGGTCGTGCGGTGGCGGCTTCGCACGTCGGCGGCATCCCCGATTTGCTTGAGGACGGCGTCACCGGCCTGCTTGTGCCGCCCGGCGATGCGGGAGCGCTCGCCGGGGCCCTCGCCGCACTCCTTCTCGACCCAAAAAAGGTCGAGACGCTCGGCCGCGCCGGACGCACGCGCTGGGAAAACGAATTCGCCCCGAATGTCTTTTATGAAGCGACTCAGCGGGTTTATGATGAAGCCACGGCCCATTTACCATCTTAACGGCGAGTCGGGCTTGCGCGGCGGGGAGCGCCAGCTCCTCTACCTCGCGGCGGCCCTGCGCGCCCGCGGCCGCCGCGGCGTCGTCTTCGCGCGCGCGGGAGGCGAACTCGAGGCCGCGGCGAGAAGGCAGGGATTTGAGACGGCCGCACTGCCGTTTTTCGGCGAGTGGGATCCGATCTCCGCGGCCAAGCTCGCTTGGCGCGCGCGCGGCGAGGACGCGCTCATCCACGCCCACACGGGCCATGCCGCCGGCATCGCCGCCTTGGCGTCGTGGGCCGGCGCGCCTGTCGTCTCGCATCGCCGCGTAGACTTCCCGGTGAGCGGCCTCAGCGCGCGCCTCAAGTACGGCGCCGCGGGCGCGGTCGTCTGCGTGTCGAAGGCCATCGCCGAGGTCATGAAGGCGGCCGGCACGCCCGGCGCCAAGCTCGCCGTGATTCCCGACGGCCTTCCCGCGACCGCCGAAGAAAGCCGGTGGGCCGGAGTCGAGCCCGGGCGTTTTTTGGTGCCTGCGCCCGAGGAGCGCGCCGCTCATCGCGCGGCGCTTGCCGAGGAATTCCGCTTTCCGTCGGATTCAATCTTGATCGGCAACCTCGCAGCGCTCGTGCCGCACAAGGACCACGACACCTTGCTCGCGGCCGCCGTCATCGTTCTGCTCCAACGTCCTCAGGTGAAGTTTCTGATCGCCGGGCGCGGCCCTGAGGAGGCGAACCTCTTTGAAAGCATCCGCAGGATGGGGTTATTGGGCAAGGTGATCTTAGTGGGCCATCGCGATGATCCCATCCCTCTTCTTAAGGCGCTCGACATCTACGTCCAGTCCTCATGGGGCGAGGGCATGGGATCCGTCTTGATCGAGGCGGCGGCATGCGGCGTGCCGATCGCGGCGACGACGGCGGGCGGGATTCCTGAGGTGGTCACGGATGGTGAGACGGGCTTGCTTGCCTCTCCGCGCCATCCTGAGGCGCTGGCGGCGATCTTAATGCGTTTGATCGATGACAAGGATCTACGTGCGCGCCTTGCGGCTCAAGGCCGCCAGCGCGTCAGTCGTTTCGGACTGACGCGAATGGCGAACGCTATGGAGGAGATCTATGACTCTATCTCTTAGCGCGATCTTGATCGCTAAAAATGAAGAGCGGGATCTCCCGGGCTGTTTGGACGCATTAAAGGGGTTGGCGTCGCAGGTCGTGGTCGTCATTTCGGATGACACAACGGATAAAACGGAAGAGATTGCAAAATCGTTTGGTGCAAAAACGTTCCGAAGACAGTTTGACGATTATGCTCGTATGCGTCAGTCAAGTTTAGATGTCGCCGAAGGCGACTGGTGTTTATGGATCGACCCCGATGAGCGTGTGACGCCGGAGTTGGCGGCGGAAATCCGTGGAGCCCTGTCGGAGAATCCCCGATTCGTTGCCGTTGATATTCCATTTTCCGTTCGTTTCCTTGGTCGGGAGATGCGCTGGGGCGGCCTGGGGCACGAATCCCACATCCGCTTGTTCCGCCGCACCAAGGCCCGTTTCACCGGGGGAGCCTTGCATGAGAGTCTGATCGTCGATGGTCCCGTGGCCGCGTTCAAACACAAGATCGTTCATGAACCGTACCGTGATATCCCCGATTATCTCTCCAAGCTCGAGCGGTATACCACATTGGCGGCCCAAAAGCGGTTTGAACAGGGCCGTCGTTTCACCGTTTTCCATCACCTGATCCTGCCCTGGGAATTCTTCTCGCGTGTGTTCCTTAAGCTCGCTTTTCTCGATGGATATCAGGGCCTGGTCTGGGCGGGTTTGTCGTCCTTTCACAGCTGGCTCAAATATGTGAAACTGGGCCGGATGCAGAGAGAGCAATCCAAGTGATCGGCGAACTCGCGGTTCTCGGCGCCATCGCGGCGGGTCTCAGCGCCCGCTGGAATTGGTGGCGGCCGGCCGTTTCCGGCGGTATGCCCGTTTTGATGTACCACAAGATCGGAGATTATCCGCCTGCCTCCGAGCTGAAGAAGCTCTGGGTGACGACCGCTGATTTTCGTAAACAGCTCGAGTATCTGCGGGATCACGGTTACACCGCCATCGACTTCCGGGACTGGCGCGACGCCGAGACAGGCATCAAGCCCCTGCCTGAAAAGCCTGTCCTGATCACGTTCGACGACGGCTACGGGAACAACTACGATCTCGCCTTCCCGCTACTGAAGGAATTCGGCATGAAGGCTTGCGTCTTTCTCGTGTACGAGACGATCGAGCAACACAACGCCTGGCACGACCCGAAGACCGAGCCGTGGCTGAAGATGCTCACGTGGGCGCAGATCAAGGAGATGCAGGACTCCGGTCTCGTCGAATTCGGCTCGCACACGATGAGGCACCGCAACCTTGCCGAGTTGCCTCTCGATGAGCTGAAATGGGAGCTTGCCGAGAGCAAGAAGCGCCTTGAGGAGAAGCTCGGCCGCGAGATGCTCGGCTTTGCCTATCCGTACGGCTCCGGCGCGTACAGGGCGGACGTGCGTCAATCCGCGCTCGATGCGGGCTACCGCTTCGACTTTTCCATTAAACAGGGCATATCGGTTCTTCCCTGGGTCCGCGGGAAGGAAGCGGTCAAGCGCCTCTTGATCCGCGGCGACGACAACATGTTCGACTTCCACTTGAACATGACGAGAGGCAAAGCCCGCTTTTGATCAATGTCTCGCAGCCGCGCTCCATCTTGGTCGTCCAGCTCCGTCGCCTTGGCGATGTGATCTTGACCACGCCCGCTTTGGAGGCGTTGAAGAAGCGATATCCGAACGCCAAGCTCGACTTTCTCGTTGAAGCTCCGGGCGCGGAGGCCGTGGCCGGGCACCCGGCGATCGATGAGATCCTCGTGTACGACGGCGAGAGCCCCTGGAAGGCACTGACGTGGGCATTGAAGACACGTGCCCGCCGCTACGACTGGGTGATCGACTTCCTCGCCAATCCGCGCACCGCGCTGCTGACGGCGCTGTCGGGCGCTCGGGTCAAGGCCGGGCCCGCGCATGTCTCGCGGCGCTGGGCGTACAACCACCGCATGCTCCAATCTCCTTTGCCCTGCTACGCCGCGCTTGAAAAGGTGCGCTGGCTGGCCGGTCTTGGGGTAACGCCCGCGGACGCTCCGGAACTGCCGCGCCTTATGCTGGCGCCGCGCCCCGCCCAGCTTGAGAATATCGTTGGCTTGGTTCCCCCCTCGCGCAAGGAGACCCGCCGCTGGCCCGCGTCATCCTATGCGCGGCTTGGCCGCCTTCTGCGCGACAAGCACGGTTGCGCGCTCAAGGTGTTCTGGGGCCCAGGAGAGAAAGACTTGGCCGACGAGGTCGTGCGGGGCATCGGCGAGGGTGCCTACGCGATTTCTAAGACGCGCGGGATCAAGGATCTCGCCCGTGAGCTCTCGTCGTGCCGCGTCGTGGTGGGCAACTGCGCGGGGCCCAAGCACGTGGCTCTGGCGCTAGGCGTGCCGACCGTGACGATTCACGCCTCTTCGGACCCCGCCTCCTGGACTCCCGTGCACCCTGATCACCGTTTCGTGCGCCTCGAGGAGCTGCACTGCATCGGCTGCCGCTTAAACGACTGCCCCTACAATCTCGAGTGCCTGCACCAGCTCCCCGCCGAGCGTGTGCTGCCCGCCGTAGAGCAGCTGCTTGCCAGAACGGAGGCCCGGACGTGACGACCTGGTCCAAGCGCCGTGAGAAGCTGAAGAGCTCGTCCGGCGGACGCGCGCTTCTGGGAGTTGCGTCTTTGGCGTACGGCGCCGGCGTGCTCGCGCGCCGCGGGCTGTACGCGGCGGGCCTCTTCAAGCGTAAGCGGATCCAGGCGAAGGTCGTCTGCATCGGCAACCTGACCGTCGGCGGCACCGGCAAAACGCCCGCCGTGCTTCTCGCGGCTGAGACCTTGCGCAAGCGCGGCCATCAAGTCGCCATCCTTTCGCGCGGCTATGGACGCAAGACTCCCCGGAAGGAGGTGTCGGTTCTTCTCGATGGGCGCGATGCGGACTGGCGCGATTGCGGAGACGAGCCGTGGATGATCCACCAGTCTTTGCAGGGGCAGGGCATTCCCGTGCTGGTCTGTCCCGACCGAGCCAAGGCCGGAGCCCTGGCCGTGGAGAGGTGCGGCAGCCGCGTGCTGATCCTCGATGACGGATTCCAGCACCTGGGCCTGCACCGCGATCTCGACATCGTGCTGATCAACGCGCGCGATCCGTTCGGCGGGCGCCGCCTGCTGCCTTTGGGCAATCTACGAGAGCCGTTGTCGGCCCTGCGCCGCGCGGGCATGATCGTGATCACGCACGCCGACCGGGTGACCGCCGTCGATCTCGCGCGCTTGCGCGCGGACATCGAGGAGCTTCATCCCGGCGTGCAGGTCGTCGAGTCGGCGCACAAGGCCGACCATCTGCTCGATGTGAAGGCCCAGGTCAAGCTCCCGCTCTTGCGAATGAAGGATAAGGCGGTCGTCGCACTCTCCGGCATCGGCGATCCGCTCTCCTTCGAGGCCCAGCTTGAGGCCCTCGGCATCACGGTCGCGCAGTCGTGGCGCTATCCGGATCATCATCCGTACTCGAGCCGCGAGCTCAAGGCCATCGAGGATCTGCGCGGCGGCTTGCCCCTGGTCACAACGCACAAGGATTTTGTCCGTCTGCCCGAGGATTGGCGCGAGCTCCTGGGCGGTGAGGTGCTCGTTCTGGGCATCAAGCTTGAACTGCTCAAGGGACGCAACTCCTGGATCGACAGGCTTGAGGAACTGGCGGGAGGCAGGCGCAAATGAAGGCCCGCGGAGCGCTTCTGCTGATGTCCTCCATGCTCGTCGCCTCCTGCGCGGTGCGACAGCGCGCGAGCGATCCTGTGCCCGTGGCCGCCTCCCCGGTAGAGGCCGCGTCCTCCCTGATCGAGCGGAGCACGGCGCCGCTCAGCGTCCCGAGAGAGTCTCTTCCACGTGCCGTTGTGGAGCCCAAGGCGAGGCTGTGGGGGCGCGTGGCGATCACCACGGCGATCGTGTCTCCTGCGGAGCTGATTGGACCTGAGGTTCCGTATGCGTCTGAGTATCGGGCGCTCCCCGTCTTTCCGGAGAAGCTCGTTTTTGACATGTCCTGGGGTTTGCTCCCGGTCGGCGAGGCCACGCTCGGCGTCGATAAGATCGTGATGTTCAACGGCCGTCCCGCCTATCATCTCGTGAGCGAAGCTCGTTCGAACTCCTTCTGCGATACCTTCTATGTTGTCCGCGATCTGAACGAGTCCTGGCTGGACGCGCAGACATTGACGTCGCTTGGCTACTCGAAGAAGGTCCGCGAGGGGCATTTCTATCGGGACGAGTGGGTCCTGTATGACCGTGACGTCGCCACCTTCGTTAATCGGCGCGTGAGCCGGGATGGGACGTTCTCCGTACGCACCGGGACGATTCCAGTGCAGGTCCAGGATATTCTTTCCAGCATCTACTGGACGCGAGCCCAAACATTGGAGAACGGCGCCGCGGTCAAAGTGGACGTGAACACGCCCGACAACTGGCCCCTGCTCATCAAGGTGCTCATGCGCGAAACGGTCCGGGTCCCTCGGGGCCGCTTCGCGTCGGTGATCGTTGAGCCTGCGATGGCCCGGGAAGGCATTTTCGTTCACAAAGGCAAGCGCCTGCGCCTCTGGCTTTCGGATGACCGCAGCAAGCGACTGCTCAAGATGAAAGCCGAGGTTTTCTTTGGGAATATCACGGCGGCGCTGCGGGAAATGTTATGATCAACCCCCGTACGATGCCTTCCACGCGCGCCGAGCGCCAAGAACTTCTGCGGACCATCGCCCGCTTCCCGGGGTGTCGCGTTCTCGTCGTCGGCGACCTCATGCTGGATCAGTACGTGCGCGGCGAGGTCGGCCGCATCTCTCCGGAAGCCCCCGTTCCCGTTGTCCGCGTCACCGGCGAGTCTTCCATCCCCGGGGGTGCTGGCAACGTGGTCAACAACCTTGCCTCGCTTGGTGCTTGCGTGTCGGTTCTCGGAGTCGTGGGCGAAGACGAGGCGGGAAGCCGCCTCATGGAGCATTTCCGTGGGCGCGGCGTGAATGTCGAGGGCGTGTGCATCGATGCCGAACGCCAGACCACGCAGAAGTGCCGCGTCATCGCTGAGCGCCAGCAGGTCGTGCGCTTTGATCGCGAGACGTCTGGACTGTTGTCCCACGCCACGGAGTCGCGGCTGCTCGCCAGTCTCGAGCGCGAACTGCCGAAGGCCGCCGCGGTCATCCTCTCCGACTACGGCAAGGGCGTGGTCAATGCGCGCGTGCTCAGACGCGCGATCTCCTTGGCGAGCCGCCGCGGTATCCCGGTCACCGTGGACCCGAAGCCCGAGCACTTCCGTCTGTACAAGGGCGTGACCTGTGTGACGCCGAACACGTCCGAGGCTTGGGCGTGCATGCGCCGCGACCCGCGGCCTTCGGCCGCGGCGCTTGATGCTCTCGGCAGGGACATCCTCAAGCTCCTCAAGAGCCGCTCGGTGCTGATCACCCGCGGACCCGACGGGATGAGCCTATTCGAGTCTCAGGAAAGTCGAGGGCGGCCCCGGATCACCCATATCCCGACCCGGGCGCGCGAGGTCTTCGACGTGTCGGGCGCTGGAGACACCGTGATCTCGACGTTGACCTTGGCGCTGGCCGCCGGGGCCCCCTTGCGCCGCGCGGCCGTCCTCGCCAACCATGCGGCCGGCATCGTGGTCGCCAAACTCGGCACCGCGACGACCGACCTCAAGGAACTCGCGAGGTCCATCAAGTGAGCGCCTGCCTGATCGTGATTCCCGCGCGTCTTGGTTCCACGCGCTTTCCCCGCAAGGTGCTGGCCCGCCTCGGCGCCAGGAGCATGGTCGAGTGGTGCTGGCGGGCGGCGAAAGCCGCCAAGCTCGGTCCGGTGCTTGTCGCCGTGGACTCGCGGGAGGTGGCCGACGAGGTTCGGCGCTTTGGCGGAGAATCCATCATGACCCCCTCTTCGTGTCCGTCGGGGTCCGACCGCGTCTGGCTCGCCGCGAAAGGCCGCCGCGAGCCCGTCATCTTGAACTATCAGGGTGACATGCCGCTCTTAAAGCCCGCGACTTTGCGCGCGACCGTGAACGTGTTGAGTCGAGGAACGGATATCGCGACTTCTGTGATCGCTCTTAAGGACGCGGCGCGCAGCGCCGATCGCAATGTCGTCAAGGCCGTTTTGACCAAGAACGACCGGTGCCTCTATTTCTCCCGCGCTCCCATCAGCTCCTGGGAGCACCTGGGGCTGTATGCGTACCGGCGCGCGGCTCTCAAGCGCTTCGTGGAGATGGCGCCGTCGCCGCTCGAGAAAAGCGAAAAGCTTGAGCAACTGCGCGCCCTGGAGAACGGCATGATCATTCGTGCCGCCATTGTCTCCGAGTGCCCCGTCGCCGTGGACGTTCCCTCCGATTTAAGACGCGCTGAGACCATGCTGCGCCGAGGACTATCATGACCACTAAGTATATTTTCGTGACGGGCGGAGTCGTGAGTTCGCTCGGCAAGGGCATCACCGCTTCCTCGCTGGGCAAGCTCCTGCAGGCCCGCGGCCTGCAGGTCACCATGCTGAAGTGCGATCCCTACATCAACGTCGATCCGGGCACGATGAACCCGTTTCAACATGGAGAAGTCTTCGTTACGGAAGACGGAGCGGAAACGGATCTCGACCTCGGCCATTACGAAAGATTTCTCAACAAAGAGATGCATCACTACAATAATTTTACGGCCGGCAAGGTCTATGAAACCGTCATCGCTCGCGAGCGTCGCGGCGATTTCCTCGGCACGACCGTCCAGGTCATTCCGCACATCACCGATGAGATCAAGAACCGCTTTCGCGCCGCCGCAAAGGGCGCTGACATCGCGATCATCGAGATCGGCGGCACCGTCGGCGACATTGAGAGCCTTCCGTTCATGGAGGCCGCGCGCCAGATGGGCCTCGAGGCCGGGCGCGAGAACTCCCTCTATGTGCACGTGACCTTGATTCCCTACATCAAGGCCTCCGAAGAGCTCAAGACTAAGCCGACCCAGCACTCGGTCCAGAAGCTGCGCGAGATCGGCATCGCTCCCGACGTGCTCGTGTGTCGTTCTGAGAGACCGGTCGGCGCGGACATGAAGGCCAAGCTCTCCATGTTTTGCTCGGTGCCCAAGGAGTCCGTGATTGAGGCGCCGGACGTGGACAGCATCTATGAGGTCCCGATGGTGTTTCACAAGCAGGGCCTCGACGACCAGATCATGATGCTGCTGCGACTGCGCACTCAGGCCAAGGATCTCGAGAGCTGGAACGAGGTCGTGCGCCGCCTGAAGAACCCGAAGCGCCACGTCGTGGTCGCGCTTGCGGGCAAGTACACCGACTACAAGGACGCTTACAAGTCCGTCAACGAGGCGCTTGTGCACGGCGGCATAGCCAACGAGGCCAAGGTCGATATCCGCTTCCTCGACACGACGGACCCCGATATCGATGAACAGCTTGAGGGCGTGCACGGCATTCTCGTGCCCGGCGGTTTCGGCGACCGGGGCATCGAGGGCAAGATCCGCGTGGCCCAGCTCGCGCGTGAAAAGAAGATCCCGTATTTCGGCTTGTGCCTCGGCCTGCAGATCGCGGTCATCGAGTTCGCCCGCAACGTGCTGAAGCTGAGCGGCGCGCATTCGACCGAGTTTGACCAGAAGTCGCGTTACCCCGTCATCGATCTTCTGCCCGAGCAGAAAACGGTGAAGGACAAAGGTGCCACGATGCGGCTGGGGACGTACGCGTGCACTCTCAAGAAGGGTTCCCTCGCGCATAAGGCGTACGGCGCGCTCAATATCTCTGAACGTCACCGCCATCGTTTCGAGGTCAACAACAAGTTCCGCAAGCTCCTCGAAGACGCGGGTCTTTCCATCGCCGGACTGCACTCGCCAAAAAACCTCATCGAGATCATCGAGCTCAAGGACCACCCGTGGTTCCTCGCGAGCCAGTTCCACCCCGAATTCAAGAGCCGCCCCGAGGCGCCGCACCCGTTGTTTCGCGACTTCGTCGCGGCCTGCGTTGAGCGCGCCGAGACGCATGTGAGGCACCCGATTCATGCGTGACAACGTCGTCTCAGTCGGCAAAGTCCGCTTCGGCAACAGGCTGCCCATTTCGTTTATCGGCGGGCCGTGCGTTATCGAGTCGGAGAAGCTCCTGCGCACGGTCGGCCGCGCGCTGAAAAAGGCTTGCGGTGAGCTCAAGGTCGGCCTGGTGCTCAAGGCCTCCTTCGACAAGGCCAACCGGACCTCGCTGAAGTCCTTCCGCGGGCCGGGCATGGAGGAAGGCCTGCGGACCCTCTCCAAGGTGGCGGCGGAGCTTGGCGTGCCGTGCGTGACCGACGTCCATGAGCCCGCGCACGCCGTTATCGCGGCCCGCTACGTGGACATGCTTCAGGTTCCGGCGTTCCTCAGCCGCCAGACCGATCTGCTCCTCGCCTGCGGCCGCACGGGCAAGGCGGTCAACGTCAAAAAGGGGCAGTTCCTGTCCCCGTGGGACATGGGGCACGCCGTCGAGAAGATTCTCTCGACGGGCAACCGGAACATCCTGCTCACCGAGCGCGGCTCGAGTTTCGGCTATGGGAATTTGATCGTTGACATGCGCTCGTATGAGATCATGCGCGGTTTCGGCTTCCCCGTCATCCACGATGCGACGCACTGCGTCCAGCTCCCTGGCGGCAATGGCGAGACCACCGGCGGCCAGCGCCAGTTCGTGCGCCCGATCGCGCGCGCTGCCGTCGCGGTCGGTGTCGCGGGCGTGTTCTTTGAGACCCACCCCGATCCGGACAAAGCGCTGTCCGATGGCCCGAACGCACTGGCTCTCGCTACGGTCCCGGCGTTCCTGCGCGAGGTCCGGCGCTTTGACGCGCTCTCCAAGGAGTTACGATGAGCCAGCCGAACCCCCGCCCGCCGCAGCCGCCCAAGAAGTCGAAGAAGGCGGCCGCCCAGGAAGCCCTGATCTCGCCGCCGTGGTTTCCCGATGCGAAGTGGCACCTCCGGACTCTCCTCCTCATCTACGGCGTGTTGATCGTCGCCTACCTCGGCATTTCTCGCGTGCTGAGTGGCCTGCCCAAGCCCTACCAATTGCGCCGCATCCCCATGGAAATGACGCCGTGGCTGAATCCCGGCGGCAAGCTTCATCTTCCCGAGGAGCAGTTGAAGGCTCCGCCGGACGATCCCCCCGCGACCCCGAAACAGTGAGATGGATTATCGTCGCAGCGATTCTATTCGGCGCGTCAGCCTGCCAGAAGAGCGGCGAGAGCGCGCATCTGGCGCGCCGACAGGTGATGGCAGGCATGACCCTCAGCCAGTCTTCACTGGGCGAGCCCGCATGGACGCTCATGTCGCGTCACGCCGTCCTGCGCGAGGATTCGATGCTCGCGACCTTGACCGAGCCTGTGATGGAGTTTTACAAGAAGGGCAAGTCCGTCTCGCGCGTCACGGCCCTGACCGGCGAGGTCTCGACTGAATCTCACGATGTGCATCTGTCGTCGTCCGTCGTTCTCGACTCCTTCGAAGATAAATCACGCCTGACCACCTCCGAGTTGTTCTACGACTCTAAGCGCGGACTTTTCACGACTCCAGCCGACATCCTCATGCGCCGTCCGGAGGGGGTCCTTCGCGGCCGGGGCCTTGAGGCCAAGCCCGACCTGTCGGAGATACGCATTTTCAACCAGACCTCCACGCTCAGCGGGGCGCCACGATGAGCATCCTCCCACTGCTGGCGCTGGTCCTGAGCTCTCCAATAGCCGCCCAGTTCACGTCCGTGGCAGGCAGTGTCGTACGCAGCAAGGAGTGGGCGAACCGCCGCGGTGCAAACAAAGAAGAGGAGTTTATCGGCGACGTGCGCTACGAATCGGCCGGCACGCGCCTGACCTCGGGCTGGGCGCTGTTCACGCATGCGAACCGGACGTGGCAGGCGCGCGACGCGGTTTTTCTGCGACGTACGACCGCGGACGGTACGGTGTTTGAGGCGCGCGGGCAGAAAGCCCGCCACGAGGAAGAGTCCAAGCAGGGCTTCCTCGAGCCTGCGCCGGGCGAACACGTCTTGTTTACGCGCACGCCGCCCGGTCTTGAGCCGGATCACGGCGAGAGCGGCCGTGTTTCTTGGAAGGGCGAGAGCCAGGTGACTTTTTCCTCGGGCGTCAAGGTTTGGGGCCCGCGTCTGGAGCTTGCCGCTGACGAGGCGGTCTACGAGAAACCCCTAGGCCGGCTCACCCTCAACGGCGGCCGTCCGGTCCTGCGCAAGATCGAGGGCGAGTGGACGACTGCGCTCAAGGCCGACGAGATTGTTGCGACCGAGTCACCGCGGCGCATCGAGGCACGCGGGGGCGTGAAGGGCTGGTTGATCTTTAAGGACCGGGATAAACTCAAGGAGTTCGCCAAATGAAGCTCGAAGCGCGGGATATTCGCAAGACGTACGGCGAGCGCATGGTCGTCAAGGGCGTCACCTTAAATGTCGCTTCCGGGGAAATTGTCGGTCTGCTTGGACCGAACGGCGCTGGAAAAACCACGACGTTTTACAGTCTTGCGGGCTTCGTCACGCCGGAGGAAGGGCAAATTTTCATCGATGGCGAGGACGTGACCGCGCTGCCGATGTACGAGCGAGCCCGCCGCGGCCTCGGCTATCTCGCGCAGGAGCCCACGGTGTTCAAGGGTCTAACCGTCGAGGAGAACCTGCGCGCCGTCCTCGAGCGGACGGTGGACGGCCCGCTCGAGCAGATGCGCCGGGTCAAGAGCCTCCTCGAGGAGTTCGGCCTTTGGGACATGCGCCGGCAGAAGGCCTGGACCCTGTCGGGCGGCGAGAAGCGGCGCCTGGAGGTTGCGCGCTGCATGATCGCCAGCCCGAAGCTGATCATGCTCGATGAGCCTTTCGTCGGCATCGACCCGATCACCGTTGGCGAGCTCAAGGCCATCATTCGCAAGCTCGTCGGCCAGGGCATCGGCATCTTAATCACCGACCACAACGTGCGCGAGACTTTGCCCATCATCGACCGGGCCTATCTTATCTACGACGGCCGCATCATCGTGGATGGAACGGCCAAGCATCTGATCGAGGACGTCCAGGCGCGTGATCTTTATCTCGGCAAAGACTTTAAGATCTAGGCGGTAGTCGCATCTTGCTGTCCCGCGGCGAACACGAAGGTCAGGCGATGGACCTCGTCGCCCGCGCGCTTCGTGAGCTCCGGCAGGGTCTGCGCGTGATCGATCACGCGTCCCGACTTGTCCACCGTCACCCACAGTCCGGCGTACTCTTCCAGCACCGCCCATATTCTTTGTCCCATGGGGACAAGCTACGAAAGACGCGTTACGCTTCTGTTACGAACAAAAATAAATAAATTGGCTAGGTGTAAGCTTCGAGGTGGGCGGTGAGGCCTGCGCTGCGAGCGAGCGTCACGGCGGAGTTAAAGAGTTTCTCCGCCTCGGCGGTGCGCCCACGGGCGTGAAGGACTTCGGCCAGCGACTTGCGCGCGAGCACGAGCCCGCGGTCCTCGCCGCCCCCGGAGAAGGCCGCGAGGGCCGCGCGGTAGCGCTTCTGCGCCGCGGCTAATTGTCCGCGGCGCTGATGGATCTGCCCGAGGCCCCAATCCACGAACGCGAGGTCCACGCGGTCGTCGAGGCGAGCGTAGAGCGCGTAGGACTGTCGGTAGTTCTTCTCGGCCTCGGCGAGAAGTCCCATCTGCCGCAGGCAATTGGCGAGGCCGCAGTGCGCGTAGGCGCGGCCGAAGAGGTCGGGACCCGAGCGCAGACGCCGGCCCGCCTCGACATAGGCGCGATGTGCCTCCAAAAAGAGTCCGCGAACGCGAGCAATCCCACCGAGCCCGAACAGCGCATACGCCTCCCCCTCCGCGTCGCCGGACCTTCGAAATGCGGCCAAGCTGTCCTTAAAATCGCGGTGCGAACCGGCCAGGTCTCCGGAAAAACGGCGCGAGCCCGCGATGGCCCAGAGCAGAAAGCCGACCGCGGACAGGTCGCGGCGGCGGCGCGCTGTGGCGAGCATCGGGAGCAGGGCCTTCAGGGCGGGACGATGCCGGCTTTCGGCGCGCAGCACAAGCGCCGACTCGAGCGCCAAGGTCTCGCGGTCGGCATCGGGGACCCGTGCGGCGCGGCGCAAGGCGTGGCGAGCCTCGGCCGTGGCGCCCAGGCTGCGCGCGCAGCGCGCCAACCCGAGCCAGGACTCGAAGGCGAGGTCGCGGTCTTCAGCTCCGAGACGCGCGAGCGCGGCCCGGTACGATGTGCCGGCACGGCGGAAGTAGCCCTGTCCGCGCAGGGCTTCGCCTTGGATCAGGCGGCGCTGCCCCTCAAGTGCGGCGGGCATGGAGGCCTTGAGAAGATCGAGCGCCCGGTTCGGATAGCCAGTGGCGCATAACTCACGGGCGGATGCGAGGCGGGAAATGGGGTCGGTCACGGCGTGATTATAGCAAGTTCTTATTGAAATATTGTCTCAACAAGGCTATACTATTGCCGATGACTCTCGACGTGGTGCCGCTGGACGTTCCGGTACGCGTGCTGGGCTGCGCCGGGCTTTCGGCGTCCGACCGGGACCGCCTCGATGGACTGGGCCTGCGCCCCGGCGTTTCGGTGGTCAAGATCCTAAAAACCCCCCTTCGAGATCCTGTTGAGTGTCTGGTCGGCTCACAACTTCTCGCGATCGAGGTTCGTCTTCTGCACCATATTCGCGTGGAGGCCGTATGAAGCGGGTCGTCGCCCTCGCCGGCCGCCCGAACACGGGCAAGACGACCCTTTTCAACGCGTTGACCGGCCTGCGCCAGCGCACGGCGAATTTCGCGGGCTGCACCGTGGAGAAGGCAAGCGGCACCATGGCCGCCTCCGGCGGCGAGGTCGAAGTCGTGGACCTGCCCGGAACCTTCAGCCTGCTTCCTCAGACGGAGGATGAGCACGTTGCCTTCCGATTTCTGTCCGAGTGCGCTGATTCCAGCGACGATCTGCTCGTGCTGTGCGTGGCCGAGGCGAGCAACCTCGAAAACGACCTCGTGCTTCCCGCCGGGCTCAAGGCCGCCGGCTACCCCGTGGCGCTGGCCGTCAACATGATCGACGAGTCGCGCCTCAATGGGATCAAGCTCGACGCCGCGGAGCTGTCCGGACGCCTTGCCATGCCTGTGGCACTTGTCTCGGCGCGCACCGGAGAGGGGCTCGGCAAGCTTGACGCCTTGCTGACTCCGCCGCCGCTGCGCGCCGATCTCTCCGGCGCCGCGGATTTCCGCCGCGCGACGAAGAAGAGCCTGCACGAGCTGCAGAACGAAGCGGTCCAGACGGCGCGGACGGCCGCGGCGGCCTGCGTGACCTGGCCGAATCGTTCGGTCCTGTCCACGGTGGCGCGCTCGATCCGCATCGACCGCCTGCTCCTGCATCCCGCCGCCGGTCCCGTCATTCTCGCCGCGACGATGTTCCTCCTGTTCCAGGCCCTGTTCGTCGGCGCGCGGCCGATCATGGACTTTCTGTCGACCGTGCTGGGCGCGCTGGCTCAGATGCTGCGCGCGCGCCTGCCCGACGGCGCCTTGGCGAGTTTGTTGTGCGACGGGGTGATCCCCGGGATCTCGGCCGTGGTCGTGTTCGTCCCCCAGATCGCGATCCTATTCGCGATGATCGGCTTCCTTGAGCAGAGCGGCTACCTGCCGCGCGCGGGCGCGATGGTCGACCGCGCGCTGCGCCCCTTCGGCCTCGACGGCCGCGTCTTCATTCCCTTCCTCTCGGGCTTTGCCTGCGCGATCCCGGGCGTGATGGCCGCGCGCACGATCCCGAGCGAGAAGCGCCGCATCGTCACGGTCCTGCTCACGCCCCTCATGACGTGCTCGGCGCGCATCCCGGTGTACACGTTGCTCATCACCGCCTTTGTGCCCGCGAGCTTCCGTCCCCTGGGCTTCAATGGCCAGGGTGTGGTGATGGCGGGGATGTATGCGTTCGGAGTCGTGATGGCTCTTTTGCTTGCCCTCGCGTTGAAGTTCACCTCTTTGCATGAGCTGCACCCCGCGCCCGCGACTCTGCTGCCCCCGTACCGCGTGCCGAGCGTCCGCGAACTCGCGCGCTACGTTTGGGCGCGGTGCTGGCACTTCCTGTCGCGAGCCGGGCAGGTCATTTTTACTTTGAGCCTTATCTTGTGGGCGTTGGCGGCCTTTCCGCGCGACGCGGCGCGCCTGGCCCCCATCGAGGCCGAGCTCGCGGCGGTTCGCGCCGCGGCCGTCCACGATCCGCGGCTTGAAGGCGCCATTCTAGGCCGCCGCGCGGCGGCGCGCATCGAGGGCAGTGTTCTCGGACGCACCGGCCGGTTCATCGAGCCTGTGTTTAAACCTCTTGGTTGGGACTGGCGTATTTCCATCGCGTCGCTGTCGGCGCTGGCCGCGCGCGAGGTGTTCGTCGGCACGCTCGGCACGATCTATGCGCTTGGCGGCGAGTCCAACGCCTCAGACGGCCTCATCGCCGCTCTGCGCAGCGCGCAGAACCCCGATGGCACGAAGCGTTACGGCCTAGCTGTGGCCGTGAGCCTGCTGATCTTTTTTGCGATCGCGCTGCAGTGCGTGTCCACCATCGTCACCGTGCGCCGCGAGACGAACAGCTGGAAAATTCCAGCACTGCAGTTCGCCTTTTTGTTCGGCCTCGCCTACGCGCTCTCCTTCGCCGCGTACCGCCTCACGCTGGCTTTCATGATCTGACGGATTATCCGCGCCGCTTGGCGAAGGCGTCCATGAAGACCGCCAACGTCCGCACGTCGTCGAGCGTGATCGCGTTGTATAAAGACACGCGCATGCCGCCCGCGCTGCGGTGACCCCTCACTCCGGCGATCCCTTCCTTTTCCGCGTCCGCGCAGAAAAGGTCGTCGAGCTCCGGCGAGGGCGTGTGGAAGACGGCGTTCATTTGGGAGCGGCTCGTCTTTTCAACGGGCGCTCTGTAAAAATCCTTGAGCCGATCAATCGTCCCATAGAGGAGCTCCGCCTTCGCCGAGTTTCGCTTCTCCATGCCCGCCGCGCCTCCGTTTGCCTTGATCCACTTAAGCTGGAGGCCGACGAGGTACACGGCGAAGGTGGGAGGCGTGTGATAGATGGAGCGCGCTTCAAGGTGCACGGCGTAGCTGAGGATGTCGGGCAGGTCGGTCCGCGCGGTCTTGAGCCAGTCCCGATTTACCGCGATCAGCGCGAGTCCCGCGGGGCCGAGATTCTTCTGCGCGCCGGCATAGATCAAGGCGAATTTGGACGCATCCACGGGACGCGACAAAATATCCGAGCACATGTCGGCGACGAGCGGCACTCCCTTTGTGTCGGGCAACGTCCGCCACTGAGTGCCGAAAATCGTGTTGTTGGTCGTGATGTGCAGGTAGGCGGCTTTCGGATCGATCAAGAGTTCGTCTGGCCGCGGAATGCGAGTGTGCTTGCCGTCTAGCCCCGCGGTGTCGCAGGCCGCGCGCGCAGCACCCACGCGCAACGCTTCCTCGTATGCGAGCCGGGCCCAGTGGCCCGTTACGGCGTAGTCAGCCGACTGGCCGGCCCTGAGACAGTTCATGGGCAGCATAGCGAACTGAAGACTTGCTCCGCCCTGAACGATTAGGGCGCTGTGGCTTTTGGGCAGCCCCATCAGTTCGGAGAACAGCGCCAGGACTTCCTCGTGAACGAGGTCGTAGTCCTTGCCGCGATGACTGTGCTCAAGAATCGAAATCCCCGTGCCCTTAAAGTCGAGCAGTTCCTTTTGCGCCTGCTCAAGCACGGGCAGGGGCAGGGCCGCTGGTCCTGCGTTGAAGTTGATCTTCCTCACGGCCTCGGCTCCTTGAGTAGGCGCGCGGCGGCCCCAGTCAGGATTTTGGTCGCGGACGGCCCGATCGAGTTCGTCTCTTCGTAGTGGCCGGGATAGCGCGGAAGCATCGTCCGGCTCGTGCGAACTTTGAAATCGTATGCGGGCACCAGGTAGCCGAGCTCGTCGTTGGCCAAGCCGACGATCATCGGCACGGGCGCTTTGATGAGGTCGCGCAGGTAGGGGCCTTTCGGCGCGGCCTGGAGGTCTCGCGTCGGTCCTTCCGGCGCGACGACGGGGCGGCCGAAGGAGTATTGCCCATCGTAGCCGCCGATCGCGAGTTCCGGAAAGACTTCGGCGGGCATACCCAAGAGGCGCGCGGGACCGATGTCGAGGAGAGAGACCTCGGTTTCGATCCAGGGCCTGTTTTTCTCGCTGAGGCCGAAGAAGAGATGGCGCAGCGACAAAGGCCAAGCCCAAAACGACGAAATCGCCTTTCGATCCGCGTGATACAGCCGGTGGCCGCCGGTCAACGCATGCAGAAATAACAGGTAACGCGAGTTCTCCACGGGCACAAGCGCCCTCTCAAAGCGGTAGGACAGCCCGCGGCCCCCCGCTTCAGTCTTGAGCGCGAGCGCGGCGTCCGCGACGGCAGTCCCGATGCGTAACGCTTCATCGAAGTTTTCGATTTTTGTGTCCGGCGTCAGGAGGCCGCCGATGACGCCGTTGAGGAAAAGGCAGGCTCCGCCGCTCCTCTTTTCAACGCGCGCGCACAGCGCGCCGGGATAGTCGGCGGTGAGCAGGCGGTTTTCCCGGCCGAGGACCTCCGGATGGCAGGACCAGTTCACGATCGTGGCCACGGCCTTGCCGTCGGTGCCCTTCAAGCGCAGCACGCCGAGATGAGGGTCGATGACCTGGGGGTCGCGCGAATCACGGCACAGTCCGCTGGGGTTGAGCGTGCCGTGCGCGCCGGAGGCCGTCACCGGGCGCAATTGTGTTTCCAGAAGATCGAGCGCTTCGGCGATGCGTCTTTCGATGCGGGCCATGTAGCGGCGGTTGATTCCGGAGACGCCAACGAGCGGCCCCCACAGCCCGAGCGTGTCGGGGCCGGAGTGCGTGTGGGTGGCATGGACGAATAATTTCTTATCCGCGCTGCCCCGCGCCCATTCGCGGCGCAAAGTCTCCGTGTCGTTGATATAGAACCCGAGCAGGTCGAGACCCACGAGGGCGACCATATTCTTGCCCGCGCGCAACAGGACGATCCGCGCATACAAAGGATCGTGCACGCCTGACGGCCTGCGTCCGGTCGCTCCGAAGCCCGCGAGCCAGACTGTCTCAGTGGAAAGGTCGGGCGTGATGTCGACCTTGGCGGCCGCCGCCTCCAGTGCCTTGGCCGGGGTCGCGGCGGCGGCCGACAGCGCCAGCAGCGCTGCGAGCAACGGGCGGCTCACGGCGTGAGCAGACACGTCCTAGCCGCCGAACACGACGCGCGAGGCGGACTTGTGACGGCGTGCGAGCGCGACGTACATGCGCGCGCTCCGCGCGAGCAGGCGCAGTTCCTCGGGCCGGAGCTTGCGCATGACCTTGCCGGGCGAACCGAGCACGAGCACGCCGGAAGGAATCTTAGCGCCGGCCGGGATCAGCGCGCCGGCGCCGATCAACGTGCGCGCGCCGATCGTCGCCTCCATGATGATCGCGCCCATTCCAACAAGCACCTGGTCGCCGATACGACAACCATGGAGGACCGCGCGGTGGCCGATGGTCACGCCTTTGCCCACGATCGTCGGTTTGCCTTTGCGCGTGTGGATGACGGTCAGGTCCTGGATGTTGCTGCGCTCGCCGATTTTGATCGCGTCGATGTCGCCGCGCAGGACGCAGCCTGGAAATACCGAGGCGTCCGCGGCGAGCGTCACCTTGCCGATCACCTCGGCCGAGTCGTGGACGAAGGCGTGAGGATGGATGCGGGGCGCGCGGCCGGCGAAGGAGCGGATCATGTGTTAGAATCTAGCACTCCACAGTCACCCTTTCAATGTCCACTCGAGTTCCTCGGCGTTGCGACTTCCTTGTCCTTGGCTCCGGCATCGCCGGACTCCTCGCCGCGCGCAAGCTGGCGCGCCTGGGACAGGTCGTCCTGGTGACCAAGAAGGAGGCGGCGGAATCGAACACGAACTACGCCCAGGGCGGCATCGCGGCGGTCATGAGCGAGATCGATACCTTCGAGTCCCACGTGCGCGACACGTTGGTCGCGGGTGCTGGTCTCTGCGACGAGGACGTCGTGCGCCTGACCGTCGCCGAGGCGCCCGGGCGCGTGCGCGAACTCCAAGACATCGGCGTGCGCTTCTCGGAGCGCGAGTCCGTCATCGACCTCGGCCTCGAGGCGGGCCACAGCCACCGCCGCATCCTGCACGCGGGCGACATCACCGGCCGGGAGATCGAGCGCGCGCTGGTGGCCTCGGTGCGCCGCGACAAGAACGTGGCCTTGTTCGAGAATGCTTTGGCGGTGGACCTGCTGCTCGACTCGAGCGGGGCCTGCCGCGGGGCCTACGTGATGGACCGGGCCAGCGGCAAGATCGAGCCGATCACGGCCGAGGCGACCGTGCTCGCGACCGGAGGTGCGGGCAAGGTCTACCTCTACACGACCAATCCCGACATCGCCACCGGCGACGGGATGGCCATGGCCTGGCGCGCGGGTGCGACCATGGCGAACATGGAGTTCGTGCAGTTTCACCCGACCTGTCTTTATCACCCCCAGGCCAAAAACTTCTTGTTATCGGAGGCCCTCCGGGGCGAGGGAGGACGGCTGCTTCTCAAAGACGGAACGAGATTTATGTCCCGCTACGATCGCCGAAAAGAATTGGCGCCAAGAGACATCGTCGCGCGCGCCATCGACGCCGAGCTCAAACGCACCGGAGATGAGTGCGTGTATCTCGACATGACGCACCGCCCGCGCGCCTTCTTAAAATCGAGATTCCCCAACATCTACGCCAAAGTCAAATCCTTCGGGATCGATATGGCCGAATCTCCCATTCCCGCCGTGCCCGCCGCCCATTTCTTCTGCGGCGGCGTGCACACCGATACCGTGGGGCGGACCTCGGTGCCGCGCCTGTACGCCGTGGGCGAAACGGCGCACACCGGCCTTCACGGCGCCAATCGCCTGGCGTCGAACTCTTTGCTCGAGGGCTGCGTCTTCGCGCACCGTCTGTGCGAGCATCTCGCGTCGTCCGTTCGTCTGGGCCGCACGATGCCTTTTTCGGCTCAGCCCTGGAATCCGGGGCGCGCCGTGACCTCGGATGAAGCCGTCGTCATTTCCCAGAACTGGGATGAGATCCGGCAGCTGATGTGGAACTACGTCGGCATCGTGCGCACGAACAAGCGCCTGGACCGCGCCGAGTCCCGCCTGAAACTGCTCCGGCGCGAGATCGCCGGCTACTACTGGGACTTTCTCCCCACGCCCGATGTCGTGGAGCTGCGCAACATCGCCGATGTCGCGGCGATGGTCATCGAGTCGGCCATGCGGCGCAAGGAATCGCGCGGCCTCCATTACACGCTTGACTTTCCCAAGCCGAAGGCGTCCTGGCGCCGGGACACGTTCATCAAGCGCAAGCCGGGCCGGCGCTGAATCCGGCCTCCATTGAGGCGGCCTGGTTGTGCTGGCGGCACAGCAGGCGGATGTTTCGGGCGTCATCCGATCGTCCTCCCTTCGCGAACGGCCGGAGATGATCGTATTCGATCCAATCTTTCGAGCCGCACACCGTCCCATCCAGGTCCCGCCACGCACAGCGCCCGTCGTCGCGCGCCCAGACCGCGCTCTTGACCTTGGCCGGGATGTAGCGGCCGCAGGCCCACGCGCGCAGAAAGCGCGTCGGGAGGCGATCGTGATCATCGGGTGCGGGCCTTTCCGCGACGCGTTCGGCCTTCGCCGCCTTCAGCTCCAAGCGTCTTTGCGGGTCCTTGCGATCGAGATAAGACTCCAATGCTTCGCGAATTAAGTCTTCAAGGCGTCCTTCTGGATATTTGTGCCGAAGAATTTGCCGCACTCGTTCGATCAGGTGGGCGACGATGGAAGCTGCGTCAAAGCCGACGCGCACGCGGTCGGCCGACACGGGCGACAATTGCTGCCAGGCCCCCTCAAAACGCGGCGCCGATACGGCGAGGCGATCAGGGTCGGATGGTCCCGTCGTTGCCGCGATCGTTCCCTCCACTTCCAACGCGAGTGGTGGCGCGGCTGAGACGATGAGCGGGTGAAAGGGGAAATTCCTGACCGCGTCTGGCTGAGGCGCTTGAGGGTATCGGGCCGCGACCAGAGCCTCAAGTTCTCTGCGGGACTTGCCCGCCGCGGTCGTGAGCCATTCGCTCACGTTCGTCTTTTCCAGCCACGGAGACAGTACGACCAAAGAAGAGGCCGTGACCCGCTTCTGCGTCAGTGCTGTCAGAGCTTCCGGATAAGCGCGGATGACGCGTGCGACGCGGATACGCCGGTAGGCTTCGCCTTCTTCAAATCCTAAGACCAAGGTGCAGTATTCGTAGAGCGATCGATAGCCTTCCTCGAGACACAGGCGTCGAGCATCGAATTCCGCGAGGTGTTCGAGAAGACGCGCCTCGTTGAGTCGGGAACGATCAGCCAGGAATTTCATCTCGCGAACGAGCTCCGCGTCGTTCAGCCTCTCGCAATCGGCCATCAAGCCACCTTCTTTAGCGTTCATGTCTCCCTCCGGGTCGTGACAACTGTTTCGGGAAACAGTTGGAGCCTCATGTATCAGACGATTGAGCCCCCCAAAAAGTTGCATATAGTACACTTGTTCGATTAAGTCAAAATGCTATACTGCCGCTATGGACGTCATTCGAATCGTCGGCGCGCGCCAACACAATCTCAAGAACGTCAGTCTCAACGTTCCCCGCGGCAAGATCGTGGTGGTGACGGGCTTGTCGGGTTCCGGAAAGTCCTCGCTTGCCTTCGACACGCTTTACGCCGAGGGCCAGCGCCGCTACGTTGAATCGCTGTCGGCCTATGCCCGTCAATTCCTGGAACTCATGGATAAGCCGGATGTGGACCTTATCGAGGGTCTTTCCCCCGCGATCGCCATCGAGCAGCGCAACCCCTCCCACAACCCGCGCTCAACGGTGGCCACCGTCACCGAGATCTACGACTACCTGCGCCTGCTGTACGCGCGCGTCGGCCAGCCGCACTGCCCCCATTGCGCAAGTCCCATCAAGAAGCAGTCGGCCCAAGCCATCGTGGGCGAGGTCCTCCGCACCCGCGTCGGCCAGTCCGTCTCGATCTACGCGCCGCTCGTGCAGGCCCGGCCCGGAACTTACGAGGACTTATACAAGCGTCTGCAGAGGTCGGGCTTCGTCACGGCGAGAACAAACGGGGTCGTTCACGAACTCAGCGCGCCGCCCAAACTGGATCGTTATAAAAAACAAACGATCGAGCTTTTTGTCGATAAGTTGAAAGTCTCTGCCGATGAAAAACAGCGCCTGAACGATTCGATTGAAATTGCCCTCAAAGAATCCCGCGGACTTGTCCGCGTGGAGCCGGTCGGGGACCCATCCGCCGGTTCGCTTCATTCCGAGCACCACGCCTGTCCCAAATGCGGATTGTCTCTGCCCGAGATCGAACCCCGCTTGTTCTCGTTCAACTCCCCTTATGGCGCCTGCGCGATCTGCGACGGCCTGGGCGTCAAGACGGACGTCGATGAGGATCTCATCATCCCCGACCCGACGAAGTCCATTGGAGAAGGCGCGATCGTCGCCTGGTCGGATCCGGTCACGACGCGCACCAATCGCTGGAAGAAATCCTGGTCGGGCTACTACACCGAAATTCTCGAGCAGATCTGCGAACAGTTTAATATCCCCTTGGATAAGGCCTGGAATAGGCTCAGCGACAAACAGCGAGAAATTATTCTTCACGGTGGCGGGACGTACACGCCGTCCTGGGCCAAGAACCCGCAGGATTTCGAAGGCGTCATAAAAAATTTGGAGCGTCGCATAAAAGAATCCGAGTCCGACTTCGTCAAAGGCGCGATCGCCGAGCGCTTCATGGGCCGCGCGCGATGTCCGTCCTGCAAGGGCGCGCGCCTCAAGCCCGAGGCGCTGGCCGTCAAGGTCGGCGGCCTGGGCATCAACAAGATCGTCGAGATGTCGGTTGAGAATGCCCGCACGTTCTTTAAGGACCTCAAACTGAGCGATACCGAGCGCACGATCGCTCGTCAAGTTCTAAAAGAGATTGTCTCCCGCGTCGACTTTCTGTCCGCCGTCGGCCTCGATTACCTCACGCTCGACCGCGCCTCGGAGACTCTCGCGGGAGGCGAAGCTCAGCGCATCCACCTCGCGACCCAGATCGGCTCGGGTTTGACTGGAGTCATGTATGTGCTCGACGAGCCCTCGATCGGCCTGCACCCAAGAGACAATGCGCGTCTGTTGAGCACGCTGCGCCGACTGAGAGATCTCGGCAATACGTTAATTGTTGTTGAACATGATGAAGAGACGATCCGCTCGGCCGACTGGATCGTGGACCTGGGTCCCGGCGCAGGCGTGCATGGTGGCAAAATCGTGGCCGAGGGCAGGATCGGGGACATTTTAAAGGCCAAGGAATCACTGACCGGCGCCTACCTGCGCGGCGCAGGCCTGCGCCCGCCCCTCTCGAAGGGCCGCCCCCCGAAAGGCTGGCTCACGGTCCGAGGCGCGCGGCAGTTCAACCTCAAAAATATCGACGTCGAGGTTCCCTTAGGCGTTATGGTCTGCGTCACGGGGGTTTCGGGGTCTGGCAAATCGACCTTGGTCCACGAAGTCATCTATAAAGCCCTGGCCAAACAGCTGAACGGCGCCAAAGACGAGCCGGGTCGGCACAAAAGTCTTCACGGCGCGGAGAACCTCGACAAAATCATTCTGATGGACCAGACGCCGATCGGCCGCACCCCGCGCTCCAACCCGGCGACCTACACCGGCCTCTGGGGGCCCGTGCGCGACCTGTTCGCGATGCTGCCCGCCTCGAAAGCCCGGGGCTACAAGCCCGGCCGTTTTTCCTTCAACGTCAAAGGCGGACGCTGCGAGAACTGCCAAGGCGACGGCATGCTGCAGATCTCGATGCAGTTTTTGCCGGACGTTTATGTTCAGTGCGACGAATGCAAAGGCCAACGCTTCAACGAGGAGACCCTCTCCGTCCGCTATAAGGGCAAGAGCATCGCCGAGGTCCTGGCGATGACCGTTTCCGAAGCCCGGGGCTTTCTCGCCTCCTACGCCAAGATGACGCGCGTGCTGAAGACGCTCGAGGACGTCGGCCTGGGCTACATCGGGCTCGGGCAGTCCGCCACCACCCTCTCGGGCGGAGAGGCCCAGCGCGTGAAGCTCGCGACCGAACTGTCGCGCCGGGGCACGGGCCGCACCTTGTACGTGCTTGATGAGCCCACGACCGGTCTGCATTTCGCCGACGTCGCCAAGCTCCTGGAAGTGCTCCATCGCCTGACCGATGCGGGCAATACCGTGCTTGTCATCGAGCACAACACGGATGTGATGCGCTCCGCGGACTGGCTGATCGACCTCGGCCCCGAAGGCGGCGACAAGGGCGGAAACCTCGTGGCGGCTGGACGGCCGTGCGACATCGCGAAGGTCAAGGCGTCGCACACGGGCCAGTACCTTGATCTGCCGGCGACCATCGCCGCTTAAGGCGCGGCTGGAGGCGGCTTCAGCGCTTGGATGGTGACGGTTCCCTTCAGGGTAGGGCCGGCGTCAATGACGGCGCCGCTGAGAAGGTCGCTGGTGAAGAAGGGTCCCAGTTCGGCGGTCCACACTCGCAGATCTTTCGGGCGCAGGAGCGCCGGATAGAGGCGTGCGGTCGATACGCGAGAGCCCATCTGAGTGGTCAGGGAGAATCCTTGCCCGTCGGCTGTATCATAATGACGCTGCACTTCCATCGGGTGGAGCCTCTCGCGCCCGGAGAGGGAGCAATGGTCGAAGGCGAAAGTCCATTTCTTCGCGGCGCCTGTCCCATTCGGGGTGAGGATGACGACGAAGATCGCGTGATCGAGAGCGGGATTTTCTTGGCACAGCGCATACTTCGCGGCGGCGTCCGCCGCCCGGGCGCTGCTGGCGGCGCAGACGAGAGCAACGGTCAGGATGAGCGAGGGCGTATGCATTCGAGTATGGTATCGCGTGCCTCCGCAACGCGCCTGGGCCAAAGGACCCATAGATGCGTAGAGGTCTCAGAGAGAAGCCCTTGAAAAAGGTGGACTTCAGTTCAGTACGTTGGCGACGCATGGTATCCAGGCGTTGCACGGCACTCCATGATTTTACAGAAATTTAACCCACACCTTACCCAATTTCATCCAGCTCGTAATCACTTTCTTCCTCCGAGGGTCTATACTTCGTTGGGTTGGGCAAGACTTGCGGGGGAGACAATGGTTACACACGAAGGCGCAAGAATACTCGGCATCCTGCTGCTGATGTTGACCTTCTCGATGGCACCGGTGGAGGGCTTGGTCCCCTCTGCCGAGGCCTCTCGGTTAAGTAAGGCGGTCAGGCATGCCGCGAAGCAGATCAAAAAGCCGTTCGTGAAGGCGCGGGATGAAATTGCCTCGGAGGCCTGTGATGTGGGTTTTAATATTGCCCGAGATGGGATCCAGGGAAGCGGGACAGCTATGCCTCTGAGCAAGAGACAGAGAGCACATCTGAACCGGGGGTTCGCAGACCTCATTGGCCGTGTGACCTTTCGGTACGGTGCCAAAATGCAGCGGGTCCGTATCACTGTCCAGGGGAAAATACTTTATGAGACTATCCCCGCTGACGGCCAAACCTTTGGGCATACGGTGTATGTGAAGGGGCAGTACGCCCCTGATGATGCCACACAACTCAGGCTGCTGACCCACGAGCTGACCCATGTCCGGCAAGTCGAACGCGGGGATTTCGGCTCAAAG
>JAHFCE010000019.1 GCA_023249675.1 Elusimicrobiota bacterium
CTGTTCGGGATATCCTTCACCGATCTGCTCGCCGCGGCGGAAAGCTCTCTTGCCACGAGAAGCCTGCTCTCCGTGCTTGCCGCCGGCGCGATCATCCCGTTGCTCGCAACCCTCTTGCTCGGCCGCATCTACTGCGGCTGGATCTGCCCGATCGGCCTGCTGATGCCGCTGATCCGCCGCCTGCGCTCGGTCATCGCCTTCCTCGAGCTGCCCGTGCGCGAGATCCGTTTCTCAAAGAAGAACAAGTACGCCTTGCTCGGCGCGGCCGCCGTGATCGCGCTGGTCGGCGGCCTGCCGCTCCTGCACTACATCTACCCGCCCGCGATCATAAGCCGCGAGAGCCACTCCTTCGTCACCGCGCTCTTCGACCGCGCGGAATCGGGTCTCTTCAGCTTCCCATGGGACTTCTTCTCCGGCGGTATGATCTTTCTCGGCCTGGTCGCCCTCGTCGAAGTCGCCGTGGCGCCGGGATTCTGGTGCGCGACTTTGTGCCCCGGCGGCGCGCTGTACAGCGCGCTCTCCCGCTTCAAGATATTGCGCGTCAAGCGGACGAAATCGGCCTGCATCGACTGCGTGATCTGCGACAAAAAATGTCCCATGCAGCTCCAGCCGATGACGGATAAAACGGGCGTGGAATGCGACGCCTGCGGCGTTTGCATCGACGTCTGCCCGACGCGCGCCCTCTCTTTTCGTTTATCCCGAACGGACGCCGCCCTGCTTCTGCTGTTCGCGATTTTTCTGGCGCCGCCGGCGCGCGCGCACCACATCATCGGCATACCGCACTACGCTTACGACAAGTCCTACCCCCAGGCGCCCGTGCTCAGGTTGCGCGACAAGGTCGGGCCCTACGAAGTCACCCTGACCGCCTATCCGGGCAACCCCAAGCCGGGAGAACGTTCGGAACTTCATGTCTATGTGACCGATCCCGCGACGAACACCCCATACGAGAAGCCGGTTTTTCTCCAGGCCTACCGCCTGAAGGTCTTCGGTTTTCAAGATAAGATCGCGGAAGAGCACGAGGGCCTCGTGGACATGGGCCTGCACAAATTCCACGTCGTCTATCCCGCCGTGGCCAACTACGAGGTGGTCCTCGTCCTGCCCGGCCTGGACGGGACCTCGACCTTGCACTTCCCGCTGGTCGTCGGCGAGCCGGGCTCGCCCTGGCGCGACCTCACATTATTCGGCGGAGCCTTCCTCAGCCTCATCGTCGTGGTACGCGCGGTGAAGATCAAGCGGGCGCGCGCCGCCGCACGGGAGCAGATCGCATGAACCCGGTCTCCGCGCCGTCACGCCCGGCCGCGCTCGATCTCCCGAAGAAAAAAACGGGCTGGATGGGGCTTACGGCGCTGCTGCTGCCCTACGCGCTCGGCCTGCTTGTCCTGGGGCTCATCGTCCAGGATCGCGGCCGGGCGGGATCGACGGTTTATGTGGACGCCAACGAGATGGCGCGCACCGCGACGACGGACAACGGCACCGACGGCGCCTCCGGCGCCGTCGATCCTGTCTGCGGCATGAGCGTGCGCGCGGCGAGCGCCGAAAAGGTCGTCTTCGATGGCCATCTGTTTCACTTCTGCAGCTCCTACTGCCGGACCGCATTCCTTGATAAGCCCGCCGACTACGCCAAGGCCTCCCTGACGCCGCGCTTGAGCCATACGATGCGCGGCCTGCCCACGCGGATGTACCAGTGGGCCCTCGTCTTGATATTGATTCTCTCGTTCGGCGTCATCGAGCTTCTCGCGGGCGATGGCCGCGAGACGGGGCCGATGGCGGCGCGCTGGAATCTAACGGCATGGGCTCCGTTGCGCCGGTTGCTGGCCTCGAATCTATTCCCTCTCATTCCTCGCGTCGTCACCTCCGTCCTTTTTCTTCTTGTGATCGCCGCCGGTCTATTCGGAAATCAGAATCCGGCGATGAACATCGCCCCGCTTCTGACATGGACGGTGTGGTGGACCGGCCTCATCTTCGCGGTGCTTTATCTCGGCAAGGGCTGGTGCACGATCTGCCCGTGGGACGCGCTCGCCGGCTGGGCCGAGCGCCTCAAATTCCGGGGCCCGCGCGGCGAAAGCCTGGGCCTCAACCTGCCTTGGCCCAAAGCGCTGCGCAGCATCTGGCCCGCCGTCGGACTTTTTCTCGCCCTGACCTGGGTCGAGCTCGGCATGGGCATCACCTTGATTCCGCGCGCCACGGCCTGGGTGGCGCTCGGCATGCTCGGCATGGCGGTCGCCTCCGCCTTCCTGTTCGAGCGCAAATCCTTCTGCCGCTACGCCTGCCTCGTCGGGCGCGTCTCCGGGCTTTACGCGCTGTTCTCGAGCGTGGAGATCCGCGCGACCAAGGAGGCCTGCTTCGGCTGCGGCACGCTCGACTGCTGGAAGGGCAACGCACTCGGCGACGGTTGCCCGACCTTTGAATATCCCCGGGCGATGAAGCTCAACACCTACTGCACGATGTGCACGGAGTGCTTCAAGACATGTCCCAGCGGAAGCATGTCCCTGAACCTGCGGCCCTGGGCCTCCGACCTCGTCGTCGAGGGCAAGCCGCGCCTGGACGAAGCCGCCCTGGCGCTGATTCTCCTGTCGATGACCGCCTTTCACGGCCTGACGATGACGCCGACCTGGGCGGCGCTGCTCGAGGCGACGAAAGCCGCGACCGGGCTCTCCTTCATGGGGGCCTTCACGGCCATGATGGCGGCGTTCCTCGCCTTGCCGGTGCTCGTGTACGCCGCGCTGGCCTGGATCTCGGCGGCCTGGGCGCGCGTCAAGTACCGGGACATCTTCCTGCGCTTCGCCTACGCGCTGCTGCCCATCGCCCTGTTCTATCATCTTGCCCACAACGCCGAGCATTTCTTGATGGAAGGGCCGAAGGTGCTGGCTCTGATTTCGGATCCTTTCGGCTGGGGCTGGAATGTGTTCGGCACCGCGCGGTGGACCGTGCCGCCATTGGTCTCGCTCGAAGGCCTGTGGCGCATCCAGATTCTCTTCGTGCTCGTTGGCCACCTCTACGGCCTGTGGATTACGGCGCGCACCGCCCGCCGCCTCACCGCGGGACGCGGCGTCCTCGCCGTTCAGCTTCCGATGCTTTTGGCCATGGTGGCCTTCAGCTGGGGCAGCCTGTGGCTGCTCAAGCAGCCGATGGAAATGCGGATTTCGGGAATGTGATGAGCGACAACGGCAACGCCTGCTCGCGACGGGACTTCTTCTCGGCCATGTTCAAGGAGCTGGCCGGAGCGGCGGGGACCGTGGCCACGACCTTCACCGAGAGCATGGCTCTCGTCGAGGGCGCGGGCGCGAAGACGATACCGCCCCCGGCAAAACCCTTCGTGCGCCCTCCCGGCGCTGTCGCCGAGGCCACGTTTTTAAGCCTATGCACGCGCTGCGACGACTGCGTCAAGGCCTGCCCCGAGTGGGTCGTGCGCAAGACCGGCCCGGAGTTCGGCAAGCGCCTGGAAGGCTACCCGATGCTGCTTCCCGCCACGAACCCCTGCGTGTTCTGCACGGGCCTGCCCTGCATCACGGCCTGCAAGACCGGCGCCTTGGTCCCGCCTGCGGCGGGCGTGCCCGTGCGCATCGGCCTGGCCGTCGTGGACAACGCCCGCTGCTACATGGGCCAGAGCCAACCCTGCGACTACTGCGTTAAGGAATGCCCCGTGAAGCCGAAAGCCATCTCCGTCGCCGCCCGCGGCCTTTCCGCCGGCGTCAACGCCGACCTCTGCACCGGCTGCGGAGAATGCGCTCAGATTTGTCCCGCCAACGCGATCACCATCGAGGCCAAGCGATGATTAAACTTCTGCTCCTGTCGGCGCTCTTCGCTCATGGCGCCGAGGCGCCCTCTCAGTTCCAAAAGGACGCCGCCCTGTTCCAAGCCAAGTGCGCCAAGTGCCACACCGTCGGCCGCGGCGACCGCGTCGGTCCCGACCTGAAGGGGGTCTCCGAGCGCCGCGACAAAACATGGATCATCGGCTTCATCACCCAGACCGAGTCCTACCTTAACACCGACACGGAGGCCACGAAGCTCCTGGCCCGATTCAACGGCGTGCGCATGGAAAATACAAACCTGAATGAGGCCCAGGCGCAGGGCGTTCTCAACTACATCAACACGGCGTCCAAAGGCCCGGTCGGTCCCGAGGAAGAGGCCGAGCCCGAAGTCGAGGATCCGGCGACCATGGTGAAAACCCCTGACGAAGGCCTCAACCTCTGGTTTCCAGGAATCGCGGCCGGGCTGATCTGTTTGGCGCTGTCCGTCGGCGTCTGGCAACTGGGTTTCCCTATTCCCGGAGCACTCCTCTTGGCTCTGGCCGGCGGCGCCGGCTACTGGAGCCTGGGCGGGCGGCGCCATCATCTTCTGCTCGGCAACCAGCAGGGCTACGCGCCCCTGCAGCCGATCGCCTATTCGCACGCGACCCACGCGGGCAAGCTCAAGATCGACTGCCTGTACTGCCACTACGGCGCCGCGCGCAGCGACGCGGCCGGCGTGCCGCCGCTGTCCGTGTGCATGAACTGCCACAACGCCGTGCGCCGGGTCGCGGGAGCCTCCGAGCCCTCCGCGGAGATCGCGCGTTTCGTCGCGATCTGGGAGACGCGCGCGAGCTCCGCGCCGCTGAACGTCGCCTGGACCCGCGTCCACGACCTGCCCGACTTCGTCCACTTCCCGCACCGCGTGCACGTGGCCAACAACATCCGCTGCCAGGAATGCCACGGTCCCATTCAGGACATGGTCCGCGTCCGCCAGGCCTCCTCGCTCTCGATGGGGTGGTGCGTCAACTGCCACCGCCAGCCGAAGTCCGCCGCGCCTTCGCACTGGAAACGAACCGTGGGGCCGCTCGATTGCGCGGCGTGCCACTGGTAAGGATGAATCCCATGAATCAGGACGAAATAAAAGAACAGCCCGGAGACGACGCGGCCGACGGCATCAAGCGCCGCGATTTCCTGCAGTTGATGGCCGGAAGCTTCGCGGCTCTGGCCGCCGGCGGCTGCCAGTTCAAAAAACCCGCCGAGAAAATCGTGCCGGCCCTCGTCGCCCCGGAGGAGGCCGCGCCCGGCCAGGCCGTCTGGTACGCCACGACCTGCACGGCCTGCCCCGCCTCCTGCGGCGCGTTGGCCAAGGTCCGCGACGGCCGCCCGATCAAGCTCGAAGGCAACCCGGAGCACCCCGTCTCGCGCGGCGGTCTGTGCGCCCGCGGTCAGGCCTCGCTTCTCGATCTCTACGACTCCCAGCGCTACGCCGCGCCTCGAATGGGCGGGTTCCCCACGGACTGGGACACGGCCGATCTCGAAGTCATCCGCGCCCTCGAGCGAGCGCGCGCGTCCGGCAAGGCGATCCGCCTGCTGAGCGCCACCTGGGCCAGCCCCACGGCCCGGGCCGAGGTCGCGCGCCTGCGCGCGCGCTTCCCGACTTTGCGCCAGGTCGTTTATGATGATCCCTCCTTGCTCGCGTCGCTCGAGGCGCACCGGCTCACGCACGGCCGCCGGACCCTGCCGACCTATCATCTCGAAAAAGCCAAGGCCCTCGTTTCCTTCGACGCCGATTTCCTCGGCACCTGGGGCTCTCCGGTTCAGTTCACCAAGGATTGGGCGGCACGGCGCAAGCCGGACGCCGAACTTAACTTGATGTCCTGGCACGCCCAGTTCGAGGCCCGCCTGTCGCCGACAGGCGCCAACGCCGATCTGCGCGTGCCGCTCAAACCCTCCGAACGCTACGGCACCATCGTGGCCCTCGGCCGCCTGATCGCGCAAAAGATAGGCTGGAGCGGGACCATGCCCGCCTCCGGCCCCACGACCGTGTCGCGCTCGCTCCTTCTTCAGACCGCAGAGATCTTGGCGGCCGAACGCCGCCGCGCCTTGGTGCTCTGCGGCGCCGAGGACGCCGCCACGCAGGTCGCGGCCAACTGGATCAACCAGATGCTCGGCGCCTACGAGCAGATCGCCGATCTGGCGCATCCATCCCTCGTCGCCGAAGGCGAGCTCGGAGCATTCGACGCGCTTCTCGAGGAGATGCGCGACGGCAAGGTCGCCGTGCTCATCGTGCGCGGCTGCAATCCCGCGCACGATCACCCGCGCGCCGCCGAATTCCGCAAGGCGGCCGCCAGGGTCGGCCTGCTCGTCAGCCTCGCCGGACGCCCCGACGAGACCGCGAAATTGGCGCAGGTCGTCTGTCCGGAGCACCACCCGCTCGAGTCCTGGGCCGATCATGATGCGCATGCAGACTTAATCAGCTTGTCCCAGCCGACGTTATCGCCGTTGCGCTCGACGCGCGACGCTCTCGAGACGTTGGCGCGCTGGGACGGCCGAAGGGCCACGGCTCATGAATTGATCCGCGCGCATTTCCGCTCGTCGGTCTATCCTCGTCAGAAAAAGATTTCTTCTTTTGAGTCGTTTTGGGAGAACGCCGTGCGCGCCGGCGCGGTCGTCATCGAGAACGGCGCCGTCCAAGCGTCCTTCTCTCCGTCGGCGCTGTCGACGCTGAAAGCCCCGTTGCCGTCCGTCCCGGGCTTCGAATTCGTCGCCTACCAGAGCGTGTCGCTCGGCGACGGACGCCAGGCCAACAACCCGTGGCTCCAAGAACTCCCGGATCCGATCACGAAAACGACCTGGGGCAACATGGCTTCTTTTTCACCCGCCGACGCAAAAACTCTGGGTCTGGTCGAAGGGCGCGCCGTCAAGATCAGCGACGGCGAAATGAATGTCGAACTGCCCGCCCACATCCAGCCCGGCCAGGCCCCGGGAACCATCGCCGCCGCGCTTGGCTACGGCCGCTCCGTCCTCGGCCCCATGGCCGGGAACTTTCCCACGGAAAAAATGTTTCCGATTGACTTCGAACCCGCAAGCGGCGCCGACGTCATGCCTCTCTCGGGCGCCGCCGCCGTGGCGGTGGCGCTCCTCGGGCGCATCGAGCGTCTGGCCAAAACTCAGCGGTACGATTACCTCGTCGACCCATTGCTGGGCGAGCGCCGCGACCATGTGCGTGAAACCGTCCTCGCGGATTACGCCCTCAACCCTCGCGCCGGCAACCCCGAGGAGGAAAAGGAGGCCAGCCTCTGGAAAGAGCACGATTACACGGGCTCCCGCTGGGGCATGGCCATCGATCTCAACTCCTGCACCGGCTGTTCGGCCTGCGTGCTCTCCTGCAACCTAGAGAACAACGTGCCGGTCGTGGGCAAGTCCGAGGTCGCCAAGAGCCGCGACATGCACTGGCTGCGCCTGGACCGCTACTACTCCGGATCGCCCGATGACCTCGAGGCCAGTCCGGATGTCGCCTTCCAGCCGATGCTGTGCCAGCATTGCGGCAACGCGCCCTGCGAGACGGTATGCCCCGTCTTGGCCACGGTCCACTCGACCGAAGGCCTCAACATGCAGGTGTACAACCGCTGTGTCGGCACCCGCTACTGTGCCAACAATTGCCCCTACAAGGTACGGCGCTTCAACTGGTTCGATTACGCGCACGCCGACCTGAACAATAACCTGGCGCTCAACCCCGATGTGACGGTGCGCTCGCGCGGCGTCATGGAGAAGTGCTCCTTCTGCGTCCAACGCATCTACACCGCCAAGGGCGACGCCAAGGTGGAGGGGCGCAGCCTGCGCGACGGCGACATTGCGCCCGCCTGCGCGCAAAGCTGCCCGGCGGAGGCGATCGTCTTCGGCGACCTCAACGACCCGAAGAGCAAGGTCGCCAAGCTGGCCAAAAGCGAGCGTTCCTTCCGCGTCCTGTCCGAGCTGGGAGTCCAACCCTCGGTGCACTACCTCACCAAGGTCCGCAACAAGAGAGTTTAACTATGTCCACGAACCACGTCTGCGCCCTTCGCGAACCCCTCATCGACGGCGTCGCCGACCTCGGCCAGGTCACGCGCGACGTCTGCGACCCGCTCGACCAAGCGCCCACCGTCGCCTGGTACGGAGCCTTCGCCGCCGCGCTTTGCGCCCTGTCCTTTGGCGCGGTGATGGTGATCCATCAAGTCTGGACCGGCATCGGAGCCTGGGGCCTCAACAAGACCGTCGGCTGGTCTTGGGACATCACGAACTTCGTGTTCTGGGTCGGCATCGGCCACGCCGGGACCTTGATCTCGGCCATTCTGTTCCTGTTCCGCCAGAAATGGCGGACCTCGATCAACCGCTCGGCCGAGGCGATGACCATCTTCGCCGTCATGTGCGCGGGCGTCTTCCCGCTCATTCACATGGGCCGGCCGTGGCTGGCCTACTGGGTCATGCCCTATCCCAATCCCATGGGCCCGCTGTGGGTCAACTTCCGCTCCCCCCTCCTGTGGGACGTGTTCGCCATCAGCACCTACTTCACCATCTCGGCCACCTTCTGGTTCGTGGGCTTAATCCCGGACCTGGCGACCTTGCGCGACCGTCTGCCCGAAGGCTGGCGCAAAAGGCTCTTCGGCCTGGCGAGCCTCGGTTGGAGCGGCTCGCACCGGACCTGGCAGCATTACGAGATGGTCTACCTGCTGCTGGCGGGGTTGGCCACGCCGCTCGTCTTTTCGGTCCATACCATCGTCTCCTTCGACTTCGCCACCTCGGTGATCCCCGGCTGGCACGCGACGATCTTTCCGCCCTACTTCGTCTGCGGCGCGATCTTCTCGGGATTCGCGATGGTGCTGACCTTGATGATCATCGCCCGCAAGGTGATGAACTTCGAGGGCTACATCACTTTGCGCCACATCGACGCCATGTGCAAGGTGATCCTTCTGACCTCGATGATCGTCGGGCTGGCCTACTCGACCGAGCTGCTGACCGCCTACTACAGCTCGAATCATTATGAGCGCTTCGCCTTCATCAACCGCATCAGGGGGCCCTTCGCGGGCTTCTACTGGATGATGGTCTTCTGCAACGTCCTCGTGCCGCAGACCCTCTGGTTTGAGCGCATACGCCGCGACGTGCGCGTGCTCTTCGTCCTGTCGATCCTGATCAATGTGGGCATGTGGCTCGAGCGCTTCGTGATCATCACGATCTCGCTGCACCGCGACTATCTGCCCTCGAGCTGGACGAGCTACTCCCCGACCTATGTCGAGATCGGGACCTTCATCGGCAGCTTCGGGCTGTTCTTCACCTGCTTCCTTCTGTTCTGCCGCGTCCTGCCGATGATCGCCATCAGCGAGGTCAAGGGAGTCCTTCATGCAGACTAAGACTTTCGTCGGCGTCTTCGATTCGGGTCGCGCGGTGCTCGCGGCCGCCCGCGCGGCGCGCGGGAAGGGACTGATCATCCGCGACGCCTACACCCCGTTTCCCGTGCATGGCATGGACGAGGCCCTCGGCCTGCCGCCGTCGTGGCTGAGCCGCGCCTGCTTCGCCCTGGGTGCTGCAGGCTTGACCGCCGCGCTCTCCTTCCAGTACTGGGTCTCGCTCTTCAACTGGCCGATGAACATCGGCGGCAAGCCCTTCGACGCCTCTCCCGCCTTGATCCCGATCGCCTTCGAAATCACGGTGCTCGTCGCCGGCGTCGGCACGGTCCTGACCTTGCTCGCCTTCCGCGGCCTCCTTCCCGGCAAGCCGGCGGCGTTCTCGGGGCTTGGCGCCACCGACGACAAGTTCCTGCTCGTCCTCGAAGGCCGTCCCGAGGCCGAGCTCCAGGCCTTCTACCGGGAGCAGGGCGCTCTCCGCGTCGAAGAGCTCGCAGGAGGCGCGCGATGAAGCGTCTCGTCATTCCCGCCGCGTTGCTGCTCGGCGCCCTCTCGGCGCTCATCCTTGCCACCCGCCGCAACCTCTCCGAGCCCCATCTGCGCCTGTTCAACGAGATGGTCGTTTCTCCCGCGTCAAAAACGCAGACCCTCAACGAGCTCCTCCCCGGCGGCATCACTCAGCAGGCGCCTGCGGCCGGCACCTTCCCTCGGGCCGGTTCTTCCACGCATTACGGCCCGTCGCTCGAAGAGCGGGCGCGCGCCGCGCGCGAGCTCAAGAATCCCCTTCCCGTCACGCTCGACGGCCTCGTGCGCGGACGCCTGGCCTACCTGCACAACTGCCTTCATTGCCACGGCCCGAAGGGCCGCGGCGACGGCGGCGTCGCCAAGGCTTTTCCCGCGCTGTCCTTCTCTTTGGCCGGGAAATCCTCCTTCGACCTTCCCGACGGCGAGCTCTTCCACATCATCACGCACGGCCGCAACAACATGCCGCCGCACGCCCTCCAGATTTCGATGAAGGAGCGCTGGCATGTCGTGCAGTACCTGCGCGAGCTCCAGCGCGCGGAAATCGCGCGATTAGGGCCCCTGGCCGAGATTCCAGAGGACCCCCGCCGCCTGCACCTCGTTTCCGCGGAGTACGGCAAAGAGCTGTTCGCGCAGAATTGCGCGTCCTGCCACGGAGCCGAGGGCCGCGCCACCCAGCCCGGCGTGCCCACTTTGCACCTTCCTTCGGTGTTGTCCATGGTGGACGACGCCTACTACATCGACATCATCACCCACGGCCGCCGCGGCTCGCAGATGCCGGCCTGGGATAAGACCCTGACCCGAACGCAGATGCTCAGCATCATCCGCCACTTGCGCACCTGGGACACGGCGACGCCCGACCGCGCCTCCGTGCTCGCCCAAGCCTCCAATCCCAAGCGCGGCGAGGCGATCTACCGGGGCCGCTGCGCGGCTTGCCACGGCCGCCGCGGCGAGGGCGGCATCGGCAACACTCTCAACAGCCCCACTTTCCTATCCATCGCCTCGCCCCAGTTCTTTCGCGACATGGTCATCAGCGGACGCAAGCATACCGCCATGCCCGCCTCCTACAACCTCACCACCGGTGAGATCGGCGACCTCGTTTCCTATCTCCGCTCCTGGGCCCGGCCGCGCCACAGCCTGGCGGAGGTCTCCGCTCTTCTGCCCGCGGCCTCGGCCGGCATCGGCGCGAAGATCTACTCGGCCCGCTGCGCCTCCTGCCATGGAGTCCAAGGCGAAGGCGGCATCGGCTCGCGCCTGAACAGCGACTCATTCCTGCGATTGGCCGACGACGACTTTCTGTTCCACGCCATTTCACAGGGGCGCCCGGGAACGGCCATGCCGTCCTGGTACTTCCTGCCCTCACGGGATGTGGCGGATCTGCTCAAGTTCATCCGCGCCTGGCAGAAAGGCGAGACCATCGCCGTCAATCGCCCCGCCCGCCGCGGCGAGCCCGAGTTCGGCAAGCTGATCTTCGACAAGGCCTGCATCGCCTGCCACGGCCCCGAAGGCCGCGGCGGCGTGGGCGGACAGATCGGCAACCCGCTCTTCCTCGCTTCGGCCAAGGACGAGTTCCTCTGGCGGACCATCGCCCACGGCAAACAGGGAAGCGGCATGCGCGGCTTCCTCGAGGGCCACAGCGTCGGAACCTTGATGTCGTTGAACTCCTCCGACATCGACCATGTCGTGTCCTACCTGCGCACGCTCGGCGCCAAGCCGCGCGTCGATCTCCTCGACCGGGAATTCCCCGGCGCCTCGGCGACCGTGGGCAAGGAAATCTTCCTCGGCAAGGGCGGCTGCTCGAAGTGCCACGGCCTGGAGGGCGAAGGCTCAAGCGGCCCCTCTCTTAATTCGCTCGGCTTTCTCAAGGCGGCCTCCAACGGCTACCTGGCCGCGACCATCATCATGGGCCGGCAGGGCACGGAGATGCGTCCGTTCGGCCAGGCCGGAAACGTGGTGAACCTCAGCCAAAGCGAGGTCCTCGACCTAGTCGCCTTCATCCGCTCCTGGGAGAAGAATCCTCCGAGCGTGACCCGCGTCATCGACCGCACCGAAAGCGCGGCGCGCGAAGGCGGAATGCTCTTTAAGCGCTACTGTCTCAGCTGCCATGGCGTGGAGGGACGCGGCCAGGCCTCGCCCGGCATCAAGGGCTACGCGCCCTCGCTCAACAGTCCTGAGTTTCTGCGCGCCGCCGACGACGGCCTCTTGATGGCCACCATCGCCCTCGGACGTCCGAACACCGGCATGCGTCCCTTCGGCGCGGGCGCCGGCGGCGTGGCTGACCTGTCCGCCGCCGACATCCGCAAGATCGTCGCCTACATGCGTTCCTGGGAGAATAAAAAATGAACCACCGATCGCTCCTGGATCCCCGGGCCCGGTCCGCCTGCGCCGTCCTCGCTGTTCTGGGCGCGGCGGCCTTTCTTATCGGCCTCAAGGCGGCTCCCCAGCGCGCTCTGGCCGGCCTTTTGCTCGGCAACGTCTATTTCCTGATGCTCTCGATCACGGCCCTGGTCTTCATCGCCATCTCGAACCTGGCCGGAGCGGGCTGGCCGGTGCTCTTTCGCCGCGTCCCGGAGGCGATGACGTCCTACCTTCCTGCGGGCGCCTTGGGCATGCTGATCGTGCTGCTGGGGGCGCACTCCCTCTATCATTGGGCGCATCCCGCGGCCGCCGTCCACGACCTCCTGCTGCACGCCAAGGCAGGCTACCTCAACCTGCCGTTTTGGGCGGTGCGGGCGGTCTTGATCCTGTCGCTGTGGTCGGCGTTCGCGCGGGCCCTATTGAAGAATTCGCGTCTGCAGGACGCGGACGGGGACGTGGCGCGCACACACAAGAACAAGCGCCTGTCCGCCGTCTTCATGGTTGTCTTCGGTGCGACCTTCACGCTCGCCTCCATCGACTGGATCATGTCGCTTGAGCCGCACTGGTACAGCACGATGTTTCCCTGGTATATGTTCGGCGGCGCCTTCCTGCACGCGCTCGCCGCGATCGCTTTGCTGACCGTGCTGCTCAACCAACGGGGATTCTTCACCCCGTTCAATGAGCATCACCGCCACGACCTGGGCAAGTATGTGTTCAGCTTCGGGATTTTCTGGGCCTATCTTTGGTTCTGCCAATTCCTCCTGATCTGGTACGCGAATATTCCCGAAGAGATCTCCTATTACGCTCTGCGCTCCTCGCGCGGGTGGATGGCCGTGCAGGCGCTGAGCCTCCTGGCCAATTTCATCGTGCCGAGCGCCCTGCTGCTGCGCATCGCTTCGAAGAAAGACGAGCGGATCTTGATTGCCGCCTGCCTGTCGGTGTGCGCCGGACGCGGGCTCGACCTGTATGTGATGGTCATGCCCTCTCTCTCCGGCGCGGCCCGCCCGCACTGGCTCGACCTTCCCATCTTCCTCGGCCTGGCGGGCGTCTTCATCCTGCTCTTCGACCGGGCTTTCGCCGCAGCGCCCGCCGTGCCGGAGAAAGACCCCTACCTCGTCGAGAGCCTCCATCACCATGGCTAAACGAATGGCACGCAGCCTGACCGGCGGCCCCCGACGTGACGAACCCGTTCCTCAGAAAACCGGAGCAAACCAAGGAGAACTCAAGACAATGAACAGCATCACGACGTATTTCGCGGCCGACCATGACAGACTCGACGCTCTCTTTACCGAATTCCAGGCGTTGAAGCGCAAGGACCCCGCCGCGGCGAAGGAGCAGTTCAAGGGATTCCTCAAGGGCTTGACCCGGCACATCGTTTGGGAGGAAGACATCCTTTTCCCGCTCTTCGCGCGACAAACGGGAATGGGCAGCGATTCCGGCCCCACGGCCGTCATGCGCCTGGAGCACCGCCAGATCAAGGGCCACCTCGACGCGATCCACGAAAAGGTCCGGGTCGCCGATCCCGACAGCGACGCCTCCGAGAAGGCCCTGCTTGCGGTCCTGAAGGACCACAACGTGAAGGAAGAGCAAATCCTCTACCCCGCCATCGACATGGGGCTTGATGCGGGCGGTCTTGATTCGGTTCAGAAGGCGATGGACGCCATCCCCGAAGAGCGCTACGCCTGCTGCTGCCACGCGCACTAGCCGTAGTGTTGCGAGGCCTGGAAGGCATGTCCATCCTCTCGCCTCAACTCATGCCCGAGCCCTACCGCATCAAGATGATCGAACCCATCCGCCTGCTGCCCGAGGCGGTGCGGCGTCAGCGCCTGGCCGAGGCCGGCTACAACACTTTCCTCTTGCGCAGCGCCGACGTCTACATCGACCTGCTCACCGACTCGGGAACCAACGCGATGAGCGACGCCCAATGGGGCGCCTTGATGATGGGCGACGAGGCCTACGCGGGCAGCCGCAGCTTCGAGCGTCTTCAGGAAGCCGTCAGAGACGTCTACGGCTTCCCCTATCTCGTGCCCACCCACCAGGGACGCGGCGCGGAAAATCTTCTCTCCAAATCCTGGATCAAGCCCGGCCAGGCCGTGGCCGGGAACATGTATTTCACGACCACGCGCGCCCACATCGAACTGGCCGGCGGCGTGTTTCACGACGTCATCGTCGAAGAAGCGCACGATGCCGGCTCCAATCTCCCCTTCAAGGGGAATGTGGATCTGCGCCGGCTCGAAGCGCTCATGGATCGGACGGGTCGGGAAGGCCTGGCCTACGTCGCGGTCGGCGCTCCGGTCAACATGGCCGGCGGCCAGCCGGTCAGCCTCGACAACCTGCGCCAAGTCGCCGCGCTTTGCCGCGCGCGCGACGCGCGCTTGGTGCTCGACGGCGCCCGGCTCGTCGAGAACGCCTACATGATCTCCCGCCGCGAGGCCTCTTGCCAGGGACGACCCGTGGCGGAGATTCTTCGGGAGATGTGCGCGCTCGTGGACGCGATCGCGGTCAGCGCCAAGAAAGACGCCTACGTCAATATCGGCGGCTTCCTGGCCACGCGAGACAAGGGGCTATATGAGGAAGCGATGAATCTCTGCGTGCTGTACGAGGGCCTCCACACATATGGCGGCCTAGCCGGGCGCGACCTCGAGGCCCTGGCCGTGGGCATACGGGAAATGATTCAAGACGACTGGATCGCCCACCGCGTGGCGCAGGTCGAATACCTGGGCCGCCGCCTCGCCGCGAGAGGCGTTCCGATCGTGCATCCTATCGGCGGCCACGCGGTGTTCATCGACGCGAGCGCCTTCCTGCCCCACCTCTCACAAGACGATCTCCCCGCCCAAGCCCTTGCCGCCTGGATCTACCAGGCCACGGGCGTGCGCGCCATGGAACGAGGAATCGTCTCCGCCGGCCGCGACGAGGCGGGACGCAACCACCGGCCGTCCCTGGAACTGGTGCGCCTGGCCTTGCCCCGGCGCGTCTACACGCAGACGCACCTCGACTACGTCGCCGACGGCATCGCCCGCCTGCATGAGCGCCGTGCGCAGCTGCCCGGCCTGCGCTTCGCGTATGAACCGCCGCGCCTGCGTTTCTTCCAGTCGCGCTTTGTTCCCGAGCCGATCAAGGCGGCCGCGTGAGCCTGCGCGACAGCGACGATCTCTCCTGGTACGCGCGCAAGGCGGCGCGAGCCGCCACGCCTCTGCCGGGAGCCGAGCCCGACCCGACGCGCGTGGAACTCCTGCGCGAGCGCCTCGAGCGCCTGCGCGCCGCCGGAATCAAGGGCGACTTTAAGAGCATGACTCTCTACACGCGCCGCCTGCCGCCGGGCTGCCGCCCCTGCCTCGCGGGCAAGGGCACCAACCTGTACGTGACCGGCCTGTGCACGCGCGACTGCTTCTTCTGCTTTAATTTAAAGCCGCGCAAAGACGAGACCGTCGTCCACGGCATTCCCGTCGACAATCCCGGCGAGGCGGTCGATATCGTCGCGCGCTACGGCCTGCGCAGCGTCGGCCTGTCCGGAGGCGAACCCCTGATGCGCCCCGAGCGCGCACTCGCCCTGCTCGGCGCGTTGAAAGCCATGCCCCAGCCTCCCCGCGTGGACCTTTACACCAACGGCGATCTCGCCTCCGACGAACTTTTGCTGAGACTGCATCGCGCGGGCTTGGACGCAATTCGCTTTGACCTGGCCGCGCGCGACTACGACCTCGAGCCCGTACGCCGCGCGCGCCGGATCTTCGCGGAGGTCGCCGTCGAGATCCCGGTCGTGCCCGAACACCAGAAACGCTTGGAAAAGATGGTGCTCGAGCTCGACTCCCTCGGCGTTCCTTTCCTCAATACCCACGAGCTGTTCCTCTGCGCGGAAAACAGCGAGCGCGTCGTCGCCGACGGCCAGATCCCGTTGAAGTCCGAGTCGCGGCACCTGCTCTGGCGTCCGACCGCGGACAGCGGCGCGGCCGCTCTCGATCTCCTGCTCTTCGCGCTCGCGCGGACGAGGACGCTCTCCGTGTACTACTGCTCGTGCGGCACCCAGGAGCTCATCGCCGCGCGCGGCCTGGCGCGCCGCCGCCGAAACTTGACGGACGCCCACCCTCAGTAAACGCTCCCGCCCGCTGAGGCAGGGAACTTTTTGACCCCCTCGATCGTCTATAGAGTGGGACCTTCAACCCACGCGCACACAGGAGCCTTCATGTATAATGCAGAGGAGATGAAACAGCCAGCGACCAAGGCGGATATCCAGAAACTCGCAACGGCGACTCGGATCGATATCCAGAGACTCGAGGCAGCGAGTCGGGCAGACATCCAGAAGCTCGAGGTGGCAACTCGGGAGGACATCAAGAAACTCGCGACGGCGACTCGGGAAGACTTCCAGAAACTCGAGACGGCGACTCGGACGGACATCCAGAAACTTGCAACCGAGGTTCAAAAGCTCGACGTCAAAATCGACAGTTCTATTCTGCAGTTGGACACCAAGATTGACCGCGTGGCCAAAGAGGTGGCCCGCGGCCATGGCCGCGCGGACGCTGCGGAAGGCAGGATCCTCGATCAGATCAGGGGCTTCCGCTCAGACATCATGAAGGTCGTGGAAGATTTCATGGGCCAGGTCGGGAAAGTGGATCGCCGGCAGATCATCGTCGACCACCGAATCGACCGCCTTGAGAAACGTGTCGATAAGATCGAGACGCGCCCGCGCTCCTAGCCTAACACGGGCCGACACTGTTCGAAGCGGCCGCAGGATTCCAACAAGGCGGCCGACGGACCCATGACCCGCTCCGTCTGAGCGCCATGGTCTACCTGACCGGAGACCGCTGACGCTTCGCCGGCTTCTTCTTGGCGAGGACGACGAGCGCGCGCAGCAGATCCATCGTCGTCACGATTCCGGAAAGGCGGTCGCCGCGGGTGATCAGGATGCGATGAATGCGGCTTGCGATCATGAGCTTGGCGACCTGCTCCACCGGGGTCTCCTCATCGAGAGAGATCACCCCCGGAGTCATGATCTGCTCCACGCGCGTCTGCTCTAATTCTTCGAGGTGAATGCCCGCGGAGCGAGCCGCGTTGTCAAGCTCTCGGTGATAGAGCGGCACCGCGGCCGAGGACTCCCGCCGAGTGCGCACAAGATCGGTCTGCGACACGACGCCCAAGATCGCCCCCGCCGCGTCCACCACCGGCGCTCCGCTGATGCATTTCTCCTCGAAGATCTTCGCGAGCTCCGGCAAGGTCAGCCAGCCTTCCACCGCAACGACCTTCCTGCGCATGATGTCCTTGGCTCGCATAATCCCCCCCGGGCGGAGACCTCCGCCTCGCCGGTCGAGACGCAACATTACGACTTGGGCTCGTAGGCGCAGGAGGCGTCCGAAGCCCAGGCGTCGCCGGTCGTCGCCCAGGCCCGGGCGCGCGAACCTCCGCAGACCTCACGATACTCGCAGACGCCGCATTTGCCCTTCAGGCGCGAATGATCGCGCAAGCCGCGGAAAAGGGAATCGTGCCGATAAGTCTCCGCCAAGCCGTCTGCGCGGACGTTGCCGCGCCGCACCGGAAGGAAGCCCGAGGGGCAGATGTCGCCGAGATGATCCACGAATAGAAAGCCGTCGGCGGCATTCACCGCGCGCTTGGGCAAGCGCAGGCCGGCGCGCAGGCTGGCGGGCCGGGCCACGGTGTGCTCGACCCGAGCGGCGACGCCGGCGCCGCCGGAGGACTCCTGCTGCAGCGCGAAGCGCCGGAAGTGCTGGCCCTCGGTGAGCTTGACCACGAAGGACTTCTCCTGGGTCATCTTTCTTAACTTCACAAAACCCTCTTCGAACTGGGCCGGGGTCAGGCCGCCGAGCTTAGCACCCCGCCCGACCGGAATGAGGAAGAACACCTCCCAGAAAGCGATGTCCAAAGTGGAAACGAGCTCGGCCAGCGCGTCGAACTCATGCCAGTTCCAGGCGCCGAAACAGGAGTTGATCTGGATCGGCACATCCATCTCCCGCGCCCAACGGGCCGCGCGCAGAACCGTGTCGAAGGCTCCGGGCGTGCGCCGGAAAGCGTCATGGGAGGCCGCCGTCGCGCCATCGAGGCTGAACGCGATCTGGTCGACACCCGCTTCCTTCAGAGAGGCCAGGCGCTCGCGCGTCAGGTTGGGGGTCGCGGCGGGAATGGTGCCCATGCGCAGACCCGCGGCCTTGCCGTGACGGATCAACTCTTCGAGGTCCTTGCGGTTGAGAGGATCGCCGCCGGACAGAATCATGATCGGGGTTCCCATCGCCTGGACTTGATCGATGAGGTTTTTGCCCTCCTCGGTGCTCAACTCATTGGGGTGCGCCGTGGTGTCCGCGTCGGCCCGGCAATGGTCGCAGGCCAAAGCGCAGGAACGCGTCGTTTCCCATATAACCAGAAGCGGCGCCCGGGAAAAATCGAAGGGGGTGGAAAGCGACGCGGGATGTTGGGAGGCCTTGGTCATGCCTTATGTTTAGCAACGTTTCTGCCATAGAGATGCAAGAGGGGCCATTTCGTTGCGCGGAACCGAAAAGCATGACGACTTGGATCGGCTACATCGGCCTCGTTTCATTCGCGCTCGCTTGGATACCGCAGTCCTGGGAAACCGTTCGCGAAGGCCGCTGCGGGGCCAACTTCTCGTTTCTCGCGCTGTCCGCATTGGGCAGCCTCTTTTTGGCAAGCTACGCTTTCCTCCGCGGCGACGCGGTGTTCGCGAGCCTCAATGCGTTGACGTCGGCCGGGGCGCTCGTCAACGTCTACTTCAGGTTATTCCCCCGTGTCGCTGGCAGAAATGTTGCGGGACGATAATCGCATGAATCCTTCAGAACGGATGTTCGTCGTGGGACTCAACCACCTGAACGCGTCCGTCGCCTCGCGAGAGAAGGCGGCCGTCTCTTCACAGAACCTTCCCGGGATTCTCGAGCAGCTGAAAACCCTTGTTCCTCTTGACGAGGTCGTCGTGCTCTCCACCTGCAGCCGCGTGGAGGTCTTCGCGACCTGCGCGGACCCGCGCCGCGGACGCGAACTCGTGCGCGCGTGGTTCACGGACCGGGCCGGCGCCGAGATCGAGCCGGCCCTGTATGCGCGCGAGGGCGCCGACGCGCTCCTCCACCTCTTTCGCGTCGCCTCCGGACTCGACTCGTGGATCATCGGCGAGACCGAGATCCTGGCCCAGGTCAAGCAGGCCTACCAGTCCGCCCTCGCCCGCGGCCTCACGCGCCGGATCTTAAATCGCGCGTTCCAAGAGGCGATCGCGGCGGGCAAGGACGTGCGCGCCGCCACCGGCATACAGAACGGCATCCACTCCATTGGGGGTGCCACCGCCCTGATGGCCAAACGCATTTTCGGAGAGAAGGCGGGCGGCGGCATTCTCGTGTTCGGAGCGGGTCCGGCCGCGGAGGCGGTGGTCCGCCACCTGGCCGCGAAGAAATTCGACCGCATCGTCGTCGCCAACCGGACCCTCGAGAACGCCCGCGCCATCGCCGGCAAACTGGGGGGCGAGGCCGTCACACTCGACAAGGGGCTGGCACTCCTGGAACAAGTCGAGGTCGCCGTCTTCTCCACGGCCGCGAGCGAACCCCTGCTCAACGCCAAGTTCCTCTCCCGCCTGCTCCCTCGGCGCCGCAAACCCCTTTTCCTCGTGGACCTCGGCGTGCCGCGCAACGTCGAGCCCGCCTGCGCGGGGCTCGACTCGGTTTACCTCTACGACCTCGATGATCTCAAACGCATGATCTGCGACAGTATGTCGGGCAAGCTCGCCGAAAAAGACCGCGCCGAAGAGTTGGCGGCGCTTGCGGCGCACGCCTGCCGTCAGGAAGTGGACAAGCCGCCGCGCCTGGCTCCGGCGGCGCGTCCGGAGGCAACGCGCGTATGAACACGATCATCGTCCTGGCGCTGCTGATCTTCTCGGCCCCCGTGCTCGCGCAGGAGCGCTTTACTCCCGAGCAGCGAGAGGCACGCTACTACTATGATTTAGGACCGAAGGCGGCGGACGTGACCTCCTACCCTAAGGAGCAGCAGGAAAACTATCAGATCTTCGCCAAGACCTGCTCCCAATGCCACACGTCGGCGCGGGCCCTCAACTCCCCGCTTGTCTCGCGCGAGGACTGGAGAAGGTTCATCAAGCGCATGCACGCAAGGGCCAAGATGCGCGCGGGCGCCGCCATCAATAGAGAGGCCGCCCAAGCGGCGATCGATTTCTTGGCTTACGACTCGCAAGTCCGAAAAGTCAAAGACAAGGCCGGCTTCGCGGCCAGGACCTCGGAACTCAAAATCCTCTTCGCGGAAGTCCTCCGCGAGCGCGCCCGGATTCAATTGGAAGAAGACAAGAAGAAGGTCCAAGAGCCGGCGCCATACACGGGGGTCAAATGAAACCCCAACTCCATCCGTTGCAGTCTGTTCCCCTCTTACGCCACGTCACTCCAGCGGAATGGCGGCACTTTATGCAGTTGGCGCCGGTTCACGCTTATCGCCCCGGAAACATTCTCTTCTATCAAGGGAATCCCCCCCTCGGCCTTCATTTCATCAGCAACGGCCGGGTCAAGCTGATCAAGGAGGATCGCGCCGGACGGCGCCAGATCGTCCGCATCGTCCAGGGCCCGGACCTGCTCGGAGACCGGGCATTTTTCGCGGAGAGGCCCTACGCATGCACCGGGGAAGCCATGGAAGAATCCTCGATCAGCTTTCTGCAGCCCCGCCATTTTTGGGAGTTCTTCGGACGCAATCCGGATACGCTACGCCTTCTCGCCCAAAGGTTCGCCCAGGAACTGGGCCGCGCCGAGGACTACATGCACTGCATCGCCGTCTGCACGGTCAGCGCGCGCATGGCCAACCGTTTGTTGAAGTTTTCAAAGCACCCCGGTCGCACGCGGTTGCCCCAGGACGAGTTCGTCCTGGGCGAGACCCGCACCGAGCTTGCCCAAGTTCTGGGAACGACCCCCGAAGCGGTCAGCCGCTCCTTGGCGAAGCTTTGCTCCAAAGGTTTGATCGCCGTGTCGGGCCGGCGCGTGCGCGTCCTCAATGAGGACCGCCTGCGTCTGTCCGCATGCCTGCACGATTCGATGAATTAGGCCGCAGACGGATATTGATCTTTATCAAGTGATTCGTTGCTCTTGTTCAGAGCGCATGATCGCAGCATGTGCTCTGATATGACAGTCATCGTTCATATGAAGCGAGGAGATACCATGGACGCTCGAAGCACTCGTCGAATCCGCCGGAGCGGTTTTGCGCTCGCGGCGATGATCGCGATGTCGGCCTTGCTCTTCAAGACGCCGGCGCTCGCGGCCGAGCCGGAAGCGGCCAAAAAAACCGAGCCCGCCGTCAAGGAGCGCATACCCGACGTCTTGGCGCCGAGCCCAGCGCCGGCGCCGGCCGCGTCTGCCACAGCCGCCAAGATGGTCGGGCGAGAGGTCTGCGCCACCTGCCACACCGAGAAGGCGGAAGCCTTCGACAAGACCTTCCACGGCCGCAAGTCCCTGTCGAACCCGAAGCTCGCCAACGCCTGCGAGTCCTGCCACGGCCCGGGCAGCCTCCACGCCGAGAGCGGTGACCCGACCATGATCCTCAATCCCAAGAAGCTCGACTCCGGCGCGGCTGCCGCCCTGTGCATGACCTGCCACAAGGACAAGGCGCTCATGATGTGGAAGACCGGGGCCCACGCCAACAACAACCTGAGCTGCGTTACCTGCCATAGTGTGCATGACGGCGAGGGGCGCAAGAGCCTCAGCAAGGGCGCCACCGACACTTGCCTGACCTGCCACAAGAAGCAGAAGACGGACATGCGCCTGGCCTCCCACCACCCCGTCCCAGAAGGCAAGATGACCTGCGTCTCCTGCCACAACCCTCATGGCGGCATCGAAGGCAATCTCAAAGCCGACTCCGTGGAAGAGCAATGCAGCAAATGTCACTCGGACAAACTCGGCCCATTCGCCAACGAACATCCGCCTGTGGCCGACAGCTGCACCAATTGCCACGCCCCCCACGGCTCGGCCAACGAGCGGCTCCTGAAGCAGCCCATCCAGATGTTGTGCATCAGTTGCCACCGCTCGGCGCACGGCGGCTCCGGACCCACCTCGACGCAGGCCACCACGTTCAAGCGTGAGCGCTGCGTGGACTGCCATAAGGACATTCACGGCTCCGACCGCAGCCCGTTCTTCGCCCAATAACTGTCGACCCTGGAGATCTCTATGAAATTAACAAGGCAGTCCAAGGTGAAAGCCGCGACGCGCGTGATGATGGCAGTCCTGTTGATGGGGCCATGCGCGCTGCCCGCGCGGGCCGCGGCCGACGCGTCGGCCGGAGTCAAATATGAGGACCTCGATACGACCGGCCACCTCAACCAGGTGATGGAATACAATGGCAAGACCTACGGAGGCAAAAACGCCGTGCGCGGCGACATCCGGGTGGGCAACCAGGGCGCCACTGGACTGTTCGACTTTTACCTCCTCGACATCGGCAGCAATGAGGAGAGCGGCGGCTTCAACGCCGACCACAACGCCGGATGGAAGCTGAACGCGAAGTACCAGACTTTGCACCACCGCATCGGCTACATGCGCATCGGCGAGATCCACAGCGGCAGTTGGCTGCCGAAAACGGCGATCACTTTGCGGGACGCTCCGGACGCCAATCTCCTCATCCGGCGCACCGAGTCGGAGTTCGGGGTGGCGTACGCCGACCCCGCAAACTCGGCCCGCTGGCTGAGCGCGCAGTACTGGGCGGCGGAAAAATACGGAAGCATGTCATGGAGCTTGACCGGAAGCCCGAACATCCAGCGCACGCGCGTCGAGGTCGACAACATCAAGCGAGACTTCACCCTCGGCTTAGGATCAAGCATTCGGGAAGCCAGCGCGGTGAGCGTCGACTTTATCCACACGAACTTTAGCGACTTGGCCAGCAAGCTGACCTCGATCGCGGACGGCGGCACCGGCAGCAGCAACAACGGCGGTTTCGTCAAGTACCCGAGCCCGAATCAGAGCATGAACGCAGCAGAGTTCAAGTTCCGCCACGACGTGAGCAAGAATTTCGCGGTGACCGGGGCTTTCACCGGGCATCAGCGCGTCAACGAGCGCACGAACTTCAAGCACGACGCCGTGGTCGGCGCGCTCAACGCGGCCTACGCGGCCACGAAAACCCTGTCGCTGACCAGCAAGCTGTACATGCAGGCGCTCCAGGTCGAGGAGAACGGCTATGTTCCGGAGCCGGGCCGCGGCGATGCCGTGATCCGGACCAACACGCACCAGCTGGACAAGACCGCGCTTCGCGGCGAGTTCATCGTGAACTACCGGCCCGTTGAAAAGCTCCGCCTGAAGGGCGCCTACAAGATCGAGGTCACCAACCGCCGCGACGCTCCGTCTAAGTTCTACGCTCCGGATCGCTACTTCGTCGATGGTTATTTCGTGCAGGGCGCGGCGAACAACGAGGTCGCCCGCAACGATACGAAGCACACCTTCAACGCAACCGCCAAGGTGGAGCTCCCATTGGCCATGGAGGTCGAGGCTGGCTACAAGAAGATGCAGGCCAACTTCCCAGCCTTCATCAACATGCCCACCAAACAGGACGAGGTCACCGGCCAGTGGACGGTGCCGCTTCCCCTGGATGTGACTTTATCCTTCCTCGGGGGCTACCTTAAGGAGCGGAACACGCGCCACGACTTCGAACACTACAACCAGACCCGCAATACCTACCGCGCGGGCCTCGACTGGGCGGCAACCAACAAGATGTTCCTCGGCGTGGACGCGAGCTACGAGACCGTGCGCTCCTTCCAGGAATGGTACTTCGGCAACGGCAGCGCCACACCCTCGGCGACCACTTCGTTCCACACGTCGGCGCTCACCCAGACACGCAATACCATCTGGGGCGCCCACACCAAGGTCAACCTGCCCAAGGGGTTCGTCGTCATGGGCAACGGTTCGTACACGCGCTCGACGGTTAAAACCCCGGCACTGCTCCGCTACACGGGAGGCACGCTCGAGGATTATACGCCGACCAACACCGCCATCGCCCGGGGCAGCGCGGCCGTGGAATTCACGCCTGAGAGATACAAAAACCTCACCGCGCGGGCCAGCTACTCGGTCAGCGACTGGGTGGACAAGTTCGACGAGCTCAACAGCGGCCGGGCCAGCGTCGCCCAGCTCGGCGTAGCCATGAAGTTCTAGGAGATATCATATACTGCGTCGTCCGACACCGAATCGAATGGAGAACGATATGAAAACAATTCTGCCGCTCACCATGCTCCTCACCTGCGTCGCCCTTGCCGCCTCGGCGTCCGACGCGCCGACTCCGAAAACGGATCCCGCTGCCGCGGCATTCAAGGCGAAATGCGCCTCCTGCCACGCCAAGGACGCCACGGGCAGCCCCGCCATGGCCAAGATGTTCAAGGTCAAGCCCGAGACTCTGAACCTGGTCGATACGGACACCCTCGCCCAGAAGGACGAGGGCCTGGCAAAGACCATCGAGTCGGGAAAAGGGAAGATGCCCGCCTTCACCAAGGAGAAGCTTAAGGACGTCTCCGTGAAGGACTTGGTCGCCTTCGTGCGCTCTTTGGCTCCAGCGAAGGCAGAAGCCAAGCCGTGAGCGCGCCGCAAGAACCCGGCTGCGGCTGCAAGGCAAAGCCGCCCGAGAACATCGGCCGCCGCGACTTTCTCACGCGGGCGACCGTGGCCTTGGGCGCCGTCATTGCCGCCGCGCTCTCGGCGACGGGTCTCGGATATTTCATTTCCCCGGCCTTCCAGCGCCGAGATGAGGACTGGGTGGACTTAGGCCGCGCCGGCGAGTTCAAGGCGGGCTCTCCCGCCTTGGTGGAGTTCACCCAAAGACGGCGCGACGCCTGGGTCACCTCCGAGCGCCGCTCCTCGGCCTGGGTCGTGACCGCGGACGGCAAGAACTTCACGGCGTTCGATCCGCGCTGCACTCACTTGGGCTGCCCCTATCGTTGGGACGCCGGCAGCTCCCGCTTCGTCTGCCCCTGCCACACGGCGGTGTTCGGACCTGACGGCAAGGTCATCTCGGGTCCGCCCCCTCGCCCCCTCGACCAATATGCAACCAAGATCGCGGGCAACCGCCTCATGATCCTGCCCAAGGCGGAAAAAAAGGCATGAAAGACTGCGCCCTGGCGGCCTATTCGTGGGTGTGCGAGCGAACGGGACTCGATCAAGTCTGGACGGCGCTCATGGAGCGCCACATTCCCGAAGCCAAGGGCTGGGTCGGACTCCTGTACACCTTGGGCAGCGCCACCATGATGATCTTCACGGTTCAAGCCGTGACCGGATTCCTTCTGGCCACAAACTATGTGCCGTCACCGGATCATGCCTACGACTCGGTGCGCTACATCGACGCGGCGGTCCTCTTCGGCCGCGTCGTGCGCGGGCTGCACCACTGGGGTGCGAGCTTCATGGTCGTGTTCGCCGTGCTCCACATGCTGCGCGTCTACTTCATGGGTTCCTACAAGTACCCCCGCGAAGCGACTTGGCTCGCCGGCGTCGGCCTGCTCCTGCTCGTGCTGGGCTTCAGCTTCACCGGCTATCTCCTGCCCTGGGATCAGAAAGCGTATTGGGCGACGGTCGTGGGCACGACCATAGCAGGTCAAACTCCGGTGGTCGGCGCGTGGATCGCCAATATCCTGCGCGGCACCGACGGCATGGGCGCTCCAACGTTGAGCCGGTTCTACGCCCTTCACGTCCTCGCCTTGCCCGCGCTCACCGCAGGGCTGATCGGTGTGCACTTGTTTTTGGTGGTTTGGCACGGGATCTCGGAACCCCCGAAAAGATCCCCGGGCAAGGTTCCCTAACATGAATCCCTGGCACGAAGACTATAAGCGCCGCTACGCCCAACTTAAGGAGAACGGCAAGTCCTTTTTTCCTCACACGGTGTTCAAGGACGTCTGCGTCGCCCTCCTGGTCCTCACCGTTCTGTTCGCTTTGGCCTATTACCGCCCGGCCGAGCTCGAGCCCCTCGCCGATCCGACCGACACCCATTACAACCCGCGGCCGGAGTGGTACTTTCTCTTCCTCTTCCAAGCGTTGAAGTTCTTCCCCGGCAATCTCGAGGCCGTCGCGGCCATCCTCCTGCCCGGGCTCGGCGTCCTGCTGCTCATGGGCGTGCCCTTCCTCGACCGCGGACCCAAACGCCACCCCTTCGACCGCCCGTTATGGACCGGCCTGGGCCTGGCGGGCATCGCCGGCTTCGCCGCGCTGACTTGGGCGGGCGTGCGCAGCCCGCTCACGAACCCCACCGAGGAAGCCGATCCCCAGGTCGCGGCCGGACGCCGGCTGTACGACCAGATGAGCTGCGCGTACTGCCACAAAATCGGCGGCAAGGGCGGCGCGGTCGGACCGGCCCTGGATAAGGTCGCCGGCGACGAGACGGAGGAGTGGCTCACCAGGCACTTCAAGGATCCCCAAAGCGTCACGCCCGGCTCCGCCATGCCCAAGATGAATCTTCTCGACGACGAGGTCAAGATCCTCGTGGCTTATATGAAGTCCATGCACGCCGAAGAGCCCTTCACGAAGGCCGCACCCAAAATCTTCGCAGACAACTGCGCGGCTTGCCACAAGCTCGGCAAAGAGGGCGGCGAAGCCGGCCCCGATCTTTCCTTTATCGGCACGGCCCGCGACAAGGCCTTCATTAAAAAATACGTGGAAGACCCCTCCACGTCCAAGCCCGACTCCGCGATGCCGGCTTTCAAGGGCCAGCTGACCGATGTCCAGATCGAGGACGTCGCCCGCTACCTCTCAAGCCAAGGGCGCTGACGGCAACGGCGGAAATGTTAGCATCTCACCGATGAAAATTCGTTTTGCCGCCCTGCTCCCGATCCTCGCGACGCTTCAAACAACGGCCTGCCGCGAAGAAGCGATCACGCGCTCCCGCGTGCCGAAAGCCGAAACGAGAGTCGTCCGCGCCGCGCCTGACCGAGCCATAGGCGAGGGAATGCCGCTTCCAAAATCCGTTGGTCAAGCGGCCCGAGGACTCGCCTGGACGCTGCCTCCCGGCTGGCAAGAAGTCCCCGGCAACGGCATGCGCCTGGCGACCTTCGCACCTCCCGGAAATCTCAAGACGGAAGCCACCGTCGTCGCCCTCCCCGGCGATTCAGGCGGGGAACTGGCCAACGTCAATCGTTGGCGCGGCCAGATCGCCCTGCCCCCGACCGACGAAGCGGGCATGGCCGCCTCGCGCACGACTCTCGCCACGAAGGCCGGTCCCGCGGCGATCTATGATTTTACGAGCACAGGAGAGGTCCGCACGCGCCTGATCGCCGCCGTCGTCAAGACGGGCGACACGACCTGGTTTTTCAAGCTCATGGGCGACGCCACGGCGACCGAGACCGCACGGACGGGCTTCCTGGCCATTATCAAAGGATTGGCTCCCGATGCGCCGAAATGACGCCTTAAGCTGGCTGATCGACGCGCTCAGCTCGCTGAGGCTCACGCTCGTCTGCCTCATTTTGTTGATGGTCCTGATCGTCGCCTGCACGCTGGCTCAAGTCCAACTCGGCACGCATCTCGCCGTCGAGCGCTACATTCGTGCCTTGCTCGTCTGGTGGTCCCCGGAAGGCTCTGCTTTGCGCGTGCCCGTTTTCCCAGGGGGAGGGCTCGTCGGCGGCATCCTCCTGATCAACCTCATGTTCGCGCAGTTCCGCCGCCTGGAACTATCCTGGCGCAAAGGCGGACTGTGGATCGTGCACATAGGCCTGGCCCTTCTATTCATCGGCGAATTCGCGACCGCACTCTTCCAGGTCGAAAGCAACATGGCGATCGAAGAAGGTCAGACGAAGAGCTACAGCGAGGACTACCGGCGTATGGAACTCGCCGTCGTCGATGACACCGACAAGGAATTCGACGACGAGCGCGGCATTCCCGACTCCCTGCTCAAATCACGTCGCGAGATCTCCGACGCCTCCCTGCCCTTCCAATTGGTCGTGCACGCCTACCACGACAACGCGGCGCTGACGAGGAGCCGTCCCGGAAGCCCCCCCTCCATCGTCACCGCGGGCGTGGGCGGCGGCATGTCCTTTGAGCCCCTGCCCCCCGCAGCCGGCGACAACGACCAGAATACGGCCGTCGCGGTGGTCGAGCCCGTGCTCAAAAATGGGACCAGCCTCGGCGTCTTTCTGCTGTCGAACGGCTTGGGCGCGCCCCAAGGTTTTATTCATGAGGGCCGAAGCTGGAAGTTGGCCCTGCGCCTGCGCCATTACCAGCATCCGTTCTCGCTGACGCTGAAGGATTTTCGCCACGATCTGTATCCCGGCACGGACATTCCTAAGAATTTTTCGAGCCTCGTGCGCCTGAAGGACCCGCGCGCCGGCGATGATCGCGACGTGCTGATATACATGAACTCACCCCTGCGCCATGACGGCCTGACCTTCTATCAGGCGAGCTTCGGCAAGAACGACACGCTGTCGATCCTGCAAGTGGTGCGCAACCCTTCCTGGACCTTGCCCTATCTGTCGTGCGCGTTGGTGGGCCTGGGCCTGCTATGGCACTTCGCTTTGATGCTGCGCAAGTCGCTGCGCGAGAGGAGCACATGAAGACCTCGCGCCTCCAGGCAACGGTGTTTCTGGGCGCATTGGCGCTGGCCGCCTGGCCGGGCGCGGTCCCCGCGCCTAAATCCGATATAGACTATGAAATCTTCGCGCGCCTGCCGATTCTTGAGGGCGGCCGCGTCAAGCCGCTGGACAGCTTCGCGCGCAGCGCCTTGCTCTCCATCCGCGGCAAGCAAAGCGTGCCGGTGGACGGCCGCGCGTTGTCCGCGACGCGGTGGCTCCTTGACGCCACGTTCAAGCCCGAAACCGCCGACACCTACCCCGCCTTCGTGATCGATGACCCCGAAGTGCTAGGACTGCTCGGCCTGGCTTCAGGCAAGAGCCGCTACTTCGCCTACTGGCAGATCGAGCCTAAGCGCGAAGAAGTCTCAAAACAGGCCGCCTCCGCCGACCAGCAGTCGAGCGGACGGCGCTCGCGCTTCCAGGATGCTCTGCTCAATCTCAACAATCGGCTGACTTTGTACGAGCGCATCAAGAACACCTTCATGATCTCCGGCCAAGGCGATCCGGCCCTGGAACTGGCCGCGTTCACCTCCTTGCTTCCCCGCGCCCTGAGCGCCTTCCATTCGAACAACCCCACGGACAAGGATCGCCGCGCCATGAAGGCGCTGGCGGAGATGCTCCAGCGCTACCAATTTCTCGCGCAGGCAGGAGCTTTCAAGGCGCTTCCCCCGAAAGCGGGCGCGCCCGCCGATGCCTGGTCCAACACCGGAGAGGCCTTGTCCAACCCGATGAGCGGCCGCGACCCGCATCCGGGCCTGGCCTCGTTCGCCCGGATGGGACGCGCTTATCGCGCCGCCGACGCCGCCGCCTTCAACGCGGCCCTCGCCGAGCACGCGGCTTGGATTGCCCGCAACCGCCCCGACGCCGCGCGCGCGGCCTTCGCTGAAGCGCTGTTTAACAAATCCTCCCCATTCGTTTCCGGCATGGCCCTGTACCTGACGGCGCTCCTCCTGATCTTCGCCGCCTGGGCGACGCGGCGCGCGGACGTCGCCGCCGCCGGGCGGGCCCTCGCCTGGGCCGCCTTCGCCGTGCACACGCTGGGCCTGCTGGCGCGCACCGTCTTGCAGGGCCGCCCCCCCGTCACCAATCTCTACTCCTCGGCGGTGTTCGTGGGCTGGGCGTCCGCCATCCTGGGGCTTGTCTCCGAGCGTTTCCATAAGCGCGGCTTCGCCGTCGCGGGCGCCTGCGCTATCGGATTTACGACTTTGCTGATCGCCCATCACCTGAGCGCGTCCGGCGACACCCTGGAGATGATGCGCGCGGTCCTGGACTCGAATTTTTGGCTCGCCACGCACGTCGTCGCGATCACGATCGGCTACAGCTCGACGTATCTCGCCGGCATGCTCGGCATCGCCTGGGTCGTGCGGCGTCATCTGCTCCTCAAGCCCGATCCCGAGACGTCGAAGGCCCTGGCGTCTTTGGCCTACGGGGTGATCGCCTTCAGCCTGCTCTTCAGCTTCGTAGGCACCGTGCTTGGAGGAATCTGGGCCGACCAAAGTTGGGGACGGTTCTGGGGCTGGGATCCCAAAGAAAATGGGGCTTTGCTGATCGTGCTCTGGAACGCGCTGATCCTGCACGCGCGCTGGGGCGGCTACGTCCGCGAACGCGGCATCATGCTGATGACGATCTTCGGCAACATCATCGTCAGCCTCTCCTGGTTCGGCGTGAATATGCTCGGCATCGGCCTGCACTCGTATGGCTTCATGGACAAAGCTTTCCTATGGCTTTCCGCGTTCTGCGCGCTCCAGCTGGCACTCATGTGCCTCGGCGCGCTTCCTCCGCGCTTTTGGACCGAAGCCCGGCGCCCCTGAACCTCGAGCAGTAATGATAGTGATAATTTGATATCATTATAGCCGTGCTCACCTTCGTTCTCATTCTCGCCGTCGCCGCCACGATCGCGGGCGGAGCCTCGCCGGTCGTGGACCGGGTCGTGGCGCGGGCGGGACTATGGCGCGTCCAGGCCTTCCGTTCCGGCATCCTCATCGCCGTCGCCTTTGGCGACGTGCTTCCGGAAGCCTGGCGCCTAGCCCCAAGCTACGCGGGTTGGGGAGCGCTGGCGGCTTTCGTCTTCTGCTACGCTTCGGAAAATCTCGCCCCGCTCGATCCGTGCCGGGAAGTCTCCGAGGACTGCCGCTCGCATCCCCTCGGACGCGCGGCGATCGCGGGATTGTTCCTGCATTCATTCTTCGATGGGATCAACCTCGGCTCGGCCGCCTTCGCCGGCTCTTCCGTCCTCGCGGCAGTCGGCACCGCCACGATCCTGCACAAACTCGCCGACGGCTTCACGATTTCGACCATGCTGCATGGCGGCTCACGCGGAATGCGCAATGCGGCGCTGGCCGCCGTCGCACTCGCCACGCCGATCGGCGCCCTATTGAGCCATATCGTCGCCCAACATATCGACACCTGGGCGTTTTCTCTGCTCTTGGCCTTCGCAGGCGGCTCTTTCGTTTATATCGGCGCCGCCGGGATACTGCCGCGACTCCACCGACACGAACACGAGGGCATGGCGTCTCTTCTTGCCAACTTCGGCGCGGGACTGATAACGATGCTTATGATGCGCCGGATCTTTGGATAATCAGGACGCAGAGTCCAAACTAAGGCGCAGCGGAGTCGTCCCAATCTCCCGGTCCCGCCGGGTCCTGAACCAAGGTGAAGAACTGACCGCGGGTCCAACCGTACTTTTCCGCCAACGCGTGGAACTTTTTAATCCGGCCAGGTTCGCGCGGGGTGTCGATCATGAAATTGCCAAGAGCCGAGCCCGGCGGAAGCAAAGTCATCATGCCGCCATCAGAGGACGCGGAGTCACCGTCGGCTCCCGCCACGACGATTTTCCCCAGATCCAGATCCTTCCACTTCCAGCGCCATTTGTTGGCGTTGACCCAGTAATGGAAGCTCAAGGACTTCCCCGGCTGCGGTTTGCTCGTCCATTCCTTATCGAATATCTCATAGGAATGATTGACGCCAGTGGCGAACCCCTTCTCATAGATCAACGTGGATCCGACGACATTGCGTCGCTTGATGCCCAGTAATGACGCCACAGCGCCAGCAAGTTCCTGGTCGCCGTTGGAAACGATGACGACGTCGACCCCTGCTTTCTTGAGGGCCAGATTCTCCTCGCGCACGCCAGCATAAATCTTCGCAGCGTAGTGAGGCGCGAACAGGGCCACCTGCTCCCGCTTTTCCTTTTTGGTGAGCCCCTTCTGGGTCGGCCAATAGACCCCTTGCCAGAACTCCAAGAGCGAGATGCCCTCCCCGCCCTGCTCCTTGCTGCGCCATAACTTGATCACAAGCCGCGCGTTGGCTGCGGCGTTATTTTGATCCACGTCAGCGAGTTCCGCCTGTAAGCCTCGGTCGTTGATCTTGACATTCTTGAGAAAGGACTTCATGAGCTCGTTTTGCGCCGACGTGATTTTGCCGTTCTCGGCGCGCCAGCGAAAAAAGAACGTGAATATGTCGCCCGCGGCCTGGGTCTTGTCGAGATCCTTGAGCCAAAAAACACGCCGGCCCCCGGCTCTTTCCGCGACCACCCAGTCTCTGAATTCCCGGGATTGGAAAAAGGCCGTGCGTTCTGGAGTCGTGGTTCTGGATAGCCGCGCGTTTGCGCTCTCCAGACTGCCGCCGGCCAGCCCGTAAAGCTTTCTCCGAGCCGCCTCCAACGTCTGGACGGAAACAGGCTGCGCCGGGAACCCGCCGTCGCCGCTCGCGCGGGAACCGTCGAAAAGAGGGCGGAGAGTGGATGGCTCGGAAGCGGGAGTGTCCGCGGCGGGAACCTTCGCCAGGGCAACGCCCGTTTTGACGAGTGCGTCGGAAGCCTCCCGGTTCGCGGCCGGGGTGCCGGACCCGACGGCGTTGACGCCAATAGAGGCGGCCTCCGGTGTCGGCACGATGTTCGCAATGGACAGGGATGGATCGATGCTCCAGGGAGAACCCGGCGTGAGAACGGCATGCGCCGCCGACAAGGAGATGTCAACGCGAACGGAAGCCCCGTTTAGATTGCCGCCAGTCGCTGCCGCTGTTGTCCGCATCTGAGCGACGGCTTGGTCCACGCTCAACCCCGGAACGGTTTGGATCAAGACAACAGCCAGAAACGACGCGACAACGCGGCGGACAAACGAGCGCGGGAAGTTGGCCATGGACCAATTTTACGCGCGAAACCTTGAAATCGTATGGGTCCGCAGACCCAATATCCCGCCAGGCAATGAGCCTAGATGGATGGGCCCCGGCCTAGGACGACAAGGACGCCGGTCCTGAGCGCGGGAAAAATGTTCCCAGCGATGGAAAGGTTTTTAAATCATCCGCTCCAAAAGCTACCGCAAAGCGTAACGAACTCAGCGAGCGGAGCGGAAGCCAAGGCTGCTGGAGCGATTGCCGGGGTTGAAGTTGTCGCGAACCGCAGACCGCAAGTAAATCGCTCCGTTGTACCAAGACCCGCCACGAATGACGCGGTTGGAACCCGCAGGATATTCCCACGCGCTCCCATCAGTTGGCGCTCCGCTGTACGAGCCGTGATACCAGTCCTGAACCCACTCCCAAGCATTACCCGCCATGTCGCACAAGCCCTGCTGCGTGTTGCCCGCAGACTTTGAGCACACCGGCGCCGTCACGCTGCCGCAACCTAAGATAACGGCTCGCTCACAAGTTACCTTCGCGTTGCCCCACGGATACGTTTGATTCTTGCCCGCGCTGCGCGCCGCGTATTCCCACTCGGCCTCGCTCGGAAGCCTCCCACCGACCCATTCCGAAAAAGTCTTGGCTTGGTCCCAGTCAACACCAACGACCGGCTGGTCGTCGCTGCCATAGTCTTGCGCGGCCGAGCAGGCTCCGGCGTCCACGCAAGCCTTGTATTGCTTGTTCGTTACCAAAGTCTTGGCCATCCAGAAAGATTTGATGGTGACGCCGTGCGCCGGCCACTCATCGCCTTTGTCGGAGCCCATCGTGAATCTGCCGCCCGGAATCGCAACCCATTGTATTCCCGCTTTTCCATCGACCACGCGGCTTCGGGACCCGGCCGCCGCTCCCGGCACCGCGGCCGGCGCTGATTTGGCGAGCCTGGCCAGCGCCTCCTTGATGGTACTTGCAGGCATGTATTTGACCAACTCCGCGGCAGCGGCGGGCTCAATGCCTGGAGATTCTAGATAAGCCTTCGCAAAGTGCGCGGACCAGCGCTCCTTGTCCTTGACCCCCACCACCTGCAAGGCCAGAAGCCTCGAGAGCTTTTCCCAATCCGAATCACGTGCCGCCACGCGCATTAGCCTTGCCTCCTCCCCGGCCCTCCACTTGGCGGCGTAACGGTCCCACTCCGCGGCGCGCTTCTCGGCCAAGGCCGCGAACTCGGGTACCTCCAGGGCTAGGGTTCGCCAGCTCTCAGCCTTTTCCTCGGGCCCGGCCTCCCCGTTGTCGAACTCGGAGACCGCATCGTATTTCTCAAGGGCGTCCACGTCCACGCCGCCTAAATCAAGACCAGCGGCCGCGGAGCCCAGGGCCTTGGGCGCCTGGGCCCGCGGTACCGCCGGAAGGTTCGACGCGGAAACCTGGAAGTCCGGGCTGCCGCCCGCCGTGGCCTTGGCCATGGCCGCAAGGTCCGGGCCCTTTTCACCGGCCGACATCCCCACCACCGCGCCCACCTTTCCCATGAGATCCGGCGTTTGGTTGCGTCCGCGCAGCGTGGCATCTAGGGCGGCGGTCGTGTAGCGCCAAACATCCCCCGCCGTCAGGCGGTCTTCCTTTCCAGCCGCCCAGCCGCGCAAGGCCCCCAGCGTCAAATAGCTGAACGCCGGTCGGTTGGCCCCGGGAAGAGCGCCTGCGAACTGATCTCCCTTGGCAGCGGTAAGGACCACCAAGCGCGGATCCGCGCCGCTCACGGCCGCCACGGTCACCAGAGGCTGAAGGCCCGGTACGATACTGGCGCCGTCCGGTCCACGCCCGGAAAAGCAGGCATCTAAAATCACCGAGATGGAGCCCGCACGGCTTTTGGCCAAGGCCGCAAAGAGCTCCTGGCGCTTGAGGCTTCGCTTCTGAATGCTGGCCGCCTTTTGCTGGACGTCTACTCCCACCAGAAGACCGTCCTTGCCATCGACGCTGGGCGCCCCGTGGCCCACGAATACGAACCACAGGGTTCCCTGCGGGCCGACCTTGGACGCGGCCACCTCCACCGCATCAAGCATATCGTCGCTCGTGGCGTCCACGCCGAGCAGGAGCTTGACGCTGCTGGCCGCCACTCCCCGCGTGCGCGTGAGGTAATCATACCAGGCCTTGGCATTGACCTCGGCCCCAGGCACGGGGGGTACGAAGCTGTAGCCCTCGATGCCGACCACGACGCCGGCATCCTGCTCCCCTCCACCGACTGCGGAGGCCGGGCGAGAAAGGTCGGGCCAGCCCTCGGCCCGAGCGAATGAGCTTTTTCATTTTGATGTTCCATTCCTCAATCATTTGCCTGAGAGGGACACCGCAAAGAATCAGCGGCAACCCTCCCCAGCTAGATCAATAACCAGGATTGATTGCCACCTTTCATTCGGCCTTTCGGTCGAACTATCAGCGGCCTCATTCCAGTTTGATCTATGCCCCCTTATTGTCGAGGTGAGCTTACCGCGCTCTTATGCGCGGTCCCGCGTGAAGCCAATACCTCAGATGATTAAATTCTTCTTGATGTCCTCCTCTATTTCTTGCGTAGATGAAATCCGATCTGCGGCCTCGGCTTGACCGGCGGCTCCATAAGCTCGTTGATAGCCTCGAAGACGATTCTAAATCTGCGGTTATTCTTCTTTTCAAGCGCATCAAGCCGCCGGGCCAAGTCCCGATTCGAGGAGATCATCTCGCGCAGTCTCACGAAAACCCGCATGATGGTGACATTGACCTGGATGGCGCGGGGACTGCTTAGGACGCCCGACAGCATGGCGACGCCTTCCTGCGTGAAGACGAGCGGCAGCTTCCGGCGGCCGCCACGCCCGGGCTTTGATATCGCAATTTGCGACATCAAACCGCGGAACTCTCCGGATGTCAGCTGAAACATGAAGTCGGTCGGGAAACGCGCGGCGTTGCGGCGCACCTGCTCATTGAGGCGCGTGGTGCTGACCCCATAAAGCAAAGCCAGGTCCGAGTCAAGCATGACCTTGTGGCCACGCAGGAAGTAGATGCGCTGCTCGATGCCTTCGACGGGAATCATGGATCGCATGGACATGGCGCTTAGGCCGAAAGTTTAACAAAAAAGAGGATACGGTAAAGCCATTGACTTGAACTATTGCATTTGCTATATTTCGCGTAGGCCATGAAAACGAGCAAGACATTCGAGGCATTCCTTAAGAAAAAGGGCATCAGCCAGTCCGAGGCCGCAAGGCGTCTGGGCGTCCCACACCCAACGGTGTGGCGCTGGATCGAGGGAAGAAACGCCCCGAGTCCGCTGGCAAAGGCCAGCATCAAAGAGCGCCTGGGCTTTGCCTGGAATGGGTAGGAGAGATCATGGGAGTCTATAAGCGCGATGGGAGCCCGTTCTACTGGTACAAGTTCGCCAACGATGGAAAGAATGTCTACGGCTCGACCGGGGCGACAGATCACAAGGTCGCCCGGCAGGTCTACATCACCGAGCGCAACAAGCACGTCCAACGCAAGGCCACCGGGAGGCTTGCCCCCATCAAGCTGCGGGACCTTCTCGCCACCTACCTTCGGGATTACGCGAAGGTCAACAAGTCTTCCTTTTCGCGGGACGAAATCGCCATAGCTCACCTAAACGCTTTCATGGGCGACAAGCAAGCCGAGGAAGTTTCCCCTCGGGACTTGGAGCGCTATAAGTCAAGCCGCAGGGAGACCTTGCGGGCCGGGAAGCCAATCACCGGAGCTACCATCAACAGGGAAATGGCAATCCTCAAGACGGCCTTCAACAAGGCTATCGAGTGGGGTCTGCTTGAATCCAACCCCGTCGAGCGGGTCAAATTCTTTTCCGAGAAGGACAGAGGCCGAACCCGCTACCTATCCGGCACGGAAAAATCAAAATTACTGGCCGTCCTCTCCCCCGAACTCCGGCGCTTCGTTATCGTGGCCCTCAAGACTGGAATGCGGGCCGGGGAAATCCTCGGCCTCAAGTGGCTGGATATCGACGCCGGCGCGAATCAGATAGTAGTACGCAAGAGCAAAAGTGGTAGAATGCGATTCATCCCGCTTCATTCGGACGTTGCTGGAGTGTTGAGCAGCCTTCCGAAGCATGGGGAATATATTTTTTCGGACAAGCACGGCGACCGTTACGGACGTTCAAGCTGGATCAGGACTCAGTTCGAGAAGGCCCTGGATCAAGCCGGAATACGAGACTTCCATATCCATGACCTTCGCCACACGTTTGCCAGTGAACTGATCATGAAGGGCGCGGACCTCAAGACGGTCTCGGAACTCCTGGGCCATAGTTCGACCCGGATGACGGAACGGTATTCGCACCTGAGCCCGCACCATAAGTCGTTGGCGGTCAATCTGTTGGCGGTGGAAGCAAGGCCGGTCCCGGTGTTGCCCAAAGTCCTTCAAGAGCTTGGAAAAGGGGCCTGACGGTTACACTATGGTTACAGTAACAAATTTATGTGTTTGACGAAATACGTAAAAACGTAGTAAAAATAATATTTTGGTAGGGTGGCTGAGCGGTCAAAAGCACCGGTCTGTAAAACCGGCGGCAATAGCCTACACAGGTTCGAATCCTGTCCCTACCACCGTTTTTATTCGTCCGGATGGGCGCGTCAGCGCCCGAACAGCCAACGCAGACCCTGCTGGCGCGTCGTTTTTCGCAAACCGGGCTTGGCTTCAGGCTCCAGGAAATCAACCTCGACGCTCAACGCCAGCGCCTGTGCCCCGCGGTGCAGTCCGCGCAGGGCCGTCGGCGCGTAGGCGTACGCGAGCTCCGCGCGCAGAGAGCCGTCCATCGGGACGAAACTAATACCCGCCGAGAACCCAACATGGTTGATGCCACCCGCATCCGTCCCTGGGACCGGAGAGACCGTTGCGGCGGCGGCAGTCAGATCGGCGAAGAATCGTTTCGAGTCGCGGATCGGAAGGCCCGTGTGCGCCCACGCTTGGATGAAGCGGCTCGCTTGGATCTCCTGGCCGAAGTAACCTGGGAGGATCAGCGGAAACTCCGCGGTCTGAGTCGTCATGCCGCCAAGATGGTAAGCTGAGAGGCGGCGCACACCCACTCCACCGCCCGCATTCAGCCCACCGCTAACACGCGTACCGCCCGGCGCGGGCAAAGACACCAGAATCCGCGTCCAATAGAGGTTGAGATCACGCCGGACCAAACGGTCGCCGTTGTAGCCGTAGGACGCGGGCTTGTCTCGCAGGCGCGTCTCGCCCCACAGCGAAACCTCGAGAGCCCGGCCGCGGTCCAGGCCCGGCTCAACGCCGCCCAGGCGCAAGCCCGCGCGCGCGGCACCCGTCCACTCATCGGGCGGCGGCTCATAACTCGCATCGGTGAACGCCGTGGGCTGGTAGTCGGTGTACACCGCGGAGACGCGGAACACTCCATTGAGCGGAAGCGGGCCGACGTTGCCGAAGTGCGGATACAGCGAGACCGAGGGACCCCCGCCATGACCGACGAAGGACTCTCCGGATAGCTCGTTTCCGCGCCTGACCTCCGAGTGACCGAAGGCATAGCCGCCCCCACTGAACCCAAGGCCAAGGTCGGTCCGCGTGCCGAAAATACCGGGAAGGCCGAGTTCGGTGTCCGCGTACACCGGCGCCAGCGCCAGGCGCCACGCGGAACCGGGACCGGCCGCGCCGGGCTGGTTGAGATACAGGAACGCATAGGGCGAGCTCGGACTGGGATTGCCGATGCCGTCCTCGTAACCGCCCTCGAACAGGAGGCGCTTCGTGTCGTCGATCTGCGCCGGCGCCGGCGCGGCCGCGAACAGCGCCGCGGCCGCCAACACACCAACAGATCCCCTCATGAACCGAGTCTACACGTTTTTGCTATGCTTGCGAAATCATGGCACTCCACATCGTCGTCTGCGTGAAAAGCACCCCCTCGAGCATGAACATCGGCGTCGACGCCGCCACCGGCCTTCCGAAAACCGCCGGCATCCCGACCGCTCTCAATCCCTTCGATGAGTTCGCCGTCGAGGAGGCCGTCCGCCTCAAAGAGCGCGTTCCCGGCTCCACTGCGACCGCGCTCACCTTAGGCCCGGACGCCGCCGCCGAGGTCCTGCGCGAAGCGATCGCCCGCGGCATGGACGCCGGCGTGCTCGTCTGCGGCGCCGAGTTCGAGGGCGGCGACTCCCTCGCCACGAGCCGAGCACTCTCGGCTGCGATCAAGAAGCTGCACGCAGAGAAGCCGGTGCATCTGGTCATCTTCGGGAAAAACACCTCCGACGTCGGGGCGGGCGTGGTCGGCACGCAGACCGCCGCCTGGCTCGACTGGGCCAGCGCCTCGGCGATCAAAAAGATCGACTCAATCGATGAACAGTCCGCGACCGTCACGCGTATGATGGAAGATGGCGTGGACACCGTGAAGCTGACGCTTCCCGCCTGCCTGTCCACGGTCAAGGAGATCAACGAGCCGCGCCTGCCTTCGCTCAAGGGTAAGATGGCGTCGAAGAAGGCCGTGTTCCCGAAATGGACGGCCGCCGACCTGGGACTTGAACCTGGCCAGGTCGGCGCCGCGGGCGCTGGCAGCGCGATCCTCAAAGCCTCCCTTCCCCCCGCCCGCCCCGCCGGCCTCAAGGTCGAAGGCGCCACGGCCGCCGAAAAAGCCGCGAAACTCATCGACATCCTCGTTGAAAGGAAGCTGATCTAATCATGGCCAACGCAATTCTCGCCGTCATCCTCCCCTCCCGCGGAGCCCTATCCGCCGCCTCCTACGAACTGCTCGGCGCGGGCCGCGTTCTCGCCGATGCCCTGAAGCAGCCGCTCCTTGCCGCGGTCATTGGAGGCAACGCCGCAACGCTCGCCGCCGACATCGCGTCACGCGGCGTCGATCGGGTTCTCGTCGTCGAGCACCCCTCATTGTCGAATTTTACGGAAGAGGCCTACGCGAACGCCGCCGCGGCCGCCGCCAAGATCTCCGGCGCCTCGCGCGTGATCCTTCCCTCCACCGTCGTCGGCCGCGCGGTCGCCGCGCGCCTGGCCGTCCTCCTCAAGGCCGGCCTCGCGACCGATGTGACCGAGATACTGCCCTCCGGAGCGATCCGCCGCGGCTGCTACGGCGGCAACCTGATCGCCGAAGTCGAGTTCAAGACAGGTATTGCCGTTTTGACCGTCGCTCCAATGACCTTTCCACGCACCGAACCGAAAGGCTCCCCCGCCCCGCTCGAGGCTGTTTCCTTTGATCCCGGCACCGCCAAGAGCGAATGCCTTTCGTTTAAAGCCGAAGAGTCGCGCGAAATCGACCTGGGCGCCGCTGAAAAAGTTGTCTCCGGCGGCTTCGGCCTCGGCGGACCTGAGGGTTTTAAGCTCCTGTTTAACTTCGCGCATGCGCTCGGCGCCGCCGTCGGCGCCAGCCGCCGCGCGGTGGACTCGGGCTGGATCGCCTACCGCCACCAGGTCGGTTTGACCGGACGAACGGTCCGGCCGAAACTGTATGTGGCCGTCGGCATCTCCGGCCAGATCCAGCACCTCGCCGGCATGTCGTCTTCCAGCACGATCGTCGCGATCAACACGGACAAAGACTGCCCGCTGATGCAGATGGCCTCGATCTCGGTGCAAGGCGAATACGCCGAGCTTCTGCCCCTGATCACCGACGAGATCAAGCGCCGCAAGGGCCATACCGCCGCCGCTTAAGCTTCTTCCCCTCCGTCCAGACGCACTTCCCGCCCTCGCAACGCACCTTCGCGAAAGGCTTCCACGCCGACCCGCGGCCCACGAACAGCCAGGGCATCAAATCCTTCGCCACCGCCTGCTTGTTGTTCATCTCTCGTGTCCTCCGCACGCCCATTTCCTGCGTCCGTGGCTGAGTTGTAACAGGTAATATAATATTTGTCAATAGATTATCTAATAAATAATATTAGTTATAAAAACAGCCTGGACAAACAAGTTTATAGAGGTCGCCTACGCGCCGCGGAAAGGACGACGGCGCTCGGAAGCGTTCAAGCCCTGATACGCGAGGAAGTCGGTCACGATCTTTTCCTCCGCGTCGCGCCACGCGGTCTCCGGCGCCTCCGCGCCGATCTCAAGCGAGCCGCCGGCGATCATGCCGTGCCCGCCGCCGCGATTTCCCCCTCCAAGCAGGCGCTTGAGCAGGCGTCCCGCCCCCGCTCCGGGATCGTTGGCGCGCAGGGAGACGTGCAGACGGCCCTGATAGCGCGCGGTCACGATGGACCACCGCATCTTCTCGAGAGTGAGGAGGAAATCAGCCGTCTGAGCGACGCGGTCGGGCGTGTTGACCTCGCCGAGGTTCGCGCCGACGACGCGACCGGCCACGAAGGCCTCCCGGACGGCATGGGCCAAGGTCATGAAGAACTGCTCCGAGCGCTGCGGATACGAGATGCGCCACAGCGTCTTCATGTTCGCCCTGGGCCAGAACGCCTGGTAGGCTTCCATATCGCGGGCCGTCGCCTCGCGGCCCAGGTTCTGCGTCTCGGAGCCGATGCCGTAGACGATCGCGGTGGCCAGGCGCCCCGGCACGCGCACCCCAGAGGCGATCAGGGCCTCCACGAGGATGGTCGTGGTCGCCCCCACCTTCTCATCGATCAGCGCCACGTCGGAGTGCGTGTCCGGATGGCGGGGATGATGATCAAGGATCATGTCCGGACTCCGGCGCGGAGGGCAGCGGTTATTCTTGAATGGGGGCTGGGTGTCAACGAGCGCTAAGTGCGGCACACCCGCAAGTTCGCCCTTGCGCAGCGGCCGCGCGGGAAGAAAAAGTCGCTCGGCCATCAGCCGGTTCTCGGCGCGGCCGATCATGCCGCCGTAAACGATGCGCGTCCTGATCTTCCCCAACGATTGGGCGAGTTGCGCAAGCGCCCACGCGCTCGCGAGCGCGTCAGGGTCGGGATGGTCGTGCGTCAGGATCGTCAGCGGCGACAGCGAGCGACCCCTTTCGGTCAGCAGCTTGACGAGACGCCGCGCGTGAAAGCCGGGCTTCATCGGCCCCCGATGAAGCCGACGAAAAAGACCCAGAGCAGGATCGAGACCACGGTCGCGATCGCCTTCTCACGCATATTCTCCGTCAAGAAGTGGTAGATCCGATTCTGCGGGGTCTTCGGCAGATGCTTGGTCAGGAAGATCTCGATGCCATCCTGCAATTCTTCAAGGTCAACGACTGCGACCAGGTCCCCGCGCAGGGCGAACGAAATCTTGCCCGTTTCCTCGCTGACGACCAGGCACATCGCGTCGCAGCGCTCAGAGAGGCCGAGTGCGGCCGAGTGGCGTGTCCCAAGATTGGTGATCTTGGCGAAGTCCTTCGACAGCGGCAGTTGGACGCCGAATCGCGTCACGCGTCCTTCTTCAACGATGAACGCGCCATCGTGCCCGAGACTGTGCGAGTCGAAAATGCTCTTGATGAGGGCCTCGGAGAGAACCCCGTTGAGGTCCCAGCCGCCCTCGGTGTGCCGATCGAGGGGATCGAGACCGCGTAAGACGACGAGCGCGCCGATATTCTCTCGCGCCAGGTCGCCCAAGGAGCTCACGAGAATCTCCACCTGGCGATGGGTCGGAGCGACCCTGAGCACTCCGCCCGTGAGGCTCCACACCGCGATGCGCTCGAACATCGAACGGATCTCTTCCTGAAAGATCACGATCACCGCGACGATGAACACGGCAAAAAAGCCCTGGAAGATGCGGACGGTCATGTACATCCCCGCGACGAAGGCCACAGCGTACACGACCACGGCCAGGAGAAGCCCAAGCGCCACAAACGCCGCTTTCGTCCGCTTGAACCACAACAGGAGGCCGTACACGAGAGTGCCGACCAGGAGCATGTCCATGATGTCGGCAACGGAAATCGGTTTGAGGCCAGGAGGCATGACGGCACCCAGTATAGCGGAAGAATCTTCGCCTAGCCAGGGCTATTGACGCATCTGAGGCCGGCTGTTACACTCCGGAGGAAGGTGGTCCGCGATGTCCGAAATCATCCTGCGTTTTGACATTCGTTGCACTCGCCGCGCCATCCAGGGAACCTTGGCTGCGGCGATGGTTTTGGCTGCGGCCGCGGAACTTGGTTCCGAGGCGGTCACGCTGACCACCTACTATCCTGCTCCCTCCGGCGTCTACACGCAGATGATCACGACGGGCAACGCCTTCCTCGCGCGAGACGGCGGGAAGGTCGGCATCGGCACGTCGAGCCCGGCGGCCAAGTTGGATGTCGCGGGCAATGTCAAAATCGCCGACGGCACCCAAGGAAACGGGAAGGTTTTGACGTCTGATTCCAACGGCCTGGCCGCATGGCAAGCACCCCCCTCCCTTCCCGTCAAGGCCCCCGCGTCCTGCACACCCGGTAGACACGCGAAAGGCTACGGCTGCACCATTACCGTGTCCGTTTCGGGAAGCTATAAAGTCATGTGCAACACAATAGCGGAAAGCCATGGCGAATGCCAAGGCACATGGGACGGGCTGTTCGGGTATTTCCAGTGCGAATCCTGGAGGACAGGCGGCGTCGGATTCAATGTGAATATCCAGAACGGCTCCTATTATTTAAGAACCATCGGCAAGCAAACAAACAACAGCGGCGGCTCATGGAGCGATCGGACGTGCCAGGCTCAGTGAGTTTTTCCCGGGAGCGGTTCAGACAGGTCGGCTTGGAACTTTGACCTTGTCGCCCAGAAGCTCGGGCATGTCCCAGATCATATCCTTGCGCGCGTAGGCCGAGAGCTCGACATCTTTGGCGTCCATGTGGATCGCGTCCACGGGGCAGGCCTCCACGCAATAGCCGCAGAACACGCATAGGCCCAGGTCGATGTCGAAGGTCTTGGCGCGCTTCTCGATTTTGGGGTCGGGCGCGTCCTCGGCCGTGATGCGGATGCACTTCGCGGGGCAGATCGTCTCGCACAGCAGGCAGGCGGTGCAGCGCGGAGTGCTGTCGTCGCGCTTGAGGAGGCGATGGCGCATGCGCGCGCGCTTGCCCAGCACGGCGGGGTCCTCGGGGTACTGGATCGTCACTGAGCCAGGAAGATATCCCTTGATGCCAAAGGCCTTCATCGCATGCCGAAACAGGTTCACGAACAGGTGCCGGAAGGTGACGGCCAGGCCGCGCCAAACCTCAACGAGGTAAAGCTGCGTGGCGAAGGTGCGCGCGGGACGCTCGACGGCGCGGACGGTTATCGCCATAAGTACACCACCCATGCGGTCGCGAGAAAGTTCAGCAGGGCCAGGGGCAGGAGGTTCTTCCAGCCGAGGTCCAGCAGCTGATCGAAACGAAAGCGCGGCAAGGTCCAGCGCAGTTGCATGAGCAGGAAAAGCAGGAACATCATCTTTCCGATAAAGCTTGCCACCATCAGCGCCCCGCCCAGGAGACCCATGGACGGCAGGTCGAGGCCGGGAATCGTCCAGCCGCCGAGGAACAGCGCGGTGATCACGCCGCAGATCACGATGGACTCGAAGAAATCGGTCATCAGGAACATGCCGAACTTCATGCCCGAGTACTCGACATGATAGCCGACGATCTCGCTCTCGCCCTCGGGGAGGTCGAACGGCGCGCGCTTGGTGACGGCGGCGCCCGCGGTGAGGAAAAGAATGAAGGCTAGGGGCTGAACGACGATCCCCCACACGCCGTGCAAGGCCTGCCACCGCACCGCCTCCGAAAAGTCGAGCGTGCCGTAGATGAAGAGGAGTCCGGCCAAAGACGACGCGAGACAGACCTCGTAAGCGATCATCTGCGAAGCGCCCCGCAGGGCACCGAGCAGGCCGTAATTGGAGCCCGAGGCGTAGCCCGCCATCACGATGCCATGCACGCCGAAGGCGAGCGCCGCCAGCACAAACGGCACGCCCATCGGCAAAGCGATCGGCTGCAGATCCCAAGAGCGCCCGGCAAACTGGATCACCCCGCCGTAGGGCAAGGCCGCGAGGCAGAACATGGCGCATCCCAAGGAGAGGACGGGAGCCAAGCCGTGCAAGGTCTTATGCGCGCCCTTCGGCACGAAGTCTTCCTTCGTGAGCATCTTGATCGCGTCGGCGATCGGATGAAAAAGACCGAGGATCTTGATGCCAAAAATCGACGCTCGGTTGGCGCCGATGCGGTCCTGCATCACCGCGCTCTGCTTGCGCTCGACCCAGCCCAGGAAGCCGGCGATGTTGAGGCCCACACCCACGACGGCGAACAACACCTTGGCCGTGGTGAACAGGGCGTCGTTCATAGAAATTGCGAAGGTCATGCCACCGCCCCCGACGTCTTCGCGCCCGACAACGCCTTCTGGAGCAGGCCGAAAATCGCCCAATCAGGCCGGGAGTCGCCGATAGGCGCCAGCGCCTTCTGGTACGCCTGGATCTTGCCCTCGAAGTTGGTGAAGTGACCGTCTTCTTCGACATACGCCGTCGCGGGAAGCCGATAGGTGAAGCAATCCCCGAGCGAGTACTTGTTGGGTCCCTGAAGAATCGTCGTACCTGCCTTGGCCATCAGGACCCGCGCGCGATCGCCGTAGACCTTCGTCAGGTCGCGCTCAACGACATACAGAGTTTTGACTGTGCCGGATTCGAGATTCTTGGCCAGCTCATCGAACGATCCGCTCTCGAGGCCGAGAGCCTGCGCGCCCTTCAGATTGGGGACCTTGTCCTTTTTCCGAAGCAGTTCGTCCTCGACGCCGACCTGGTCGGGCTCGGAGGCAAAGTAGTGCCTCTTCACCTTCAGCGTGTCCACGAACAGCGCCTGATACGCCGCCCAGTCCTCGTTCGAGAGCATGCCGGAGGCGACGACGGCCAGTCCGTCTCCCGCATTCTTCAACACGCCCGCAACTTCCGCGGCCACCGCCTCCCAACTCAGCTCCGTCCTCGCGGGCTGAAGGCGCAAGACCTTGCCCAGGCGGTCGGCGTCGAGGCTCCCGAACCCGTAGCGCCCCTCGTCGCACATCCAGTAGCCGTTGACGTCCCTGTTCACGCGCGGCTTCAGCCGCGCGACGCGCTTGCCGTCGTTGTGCCAGGGACGAGCGGTGTTCGTGTGCACCGAGATATTGCAGCCGCGCGCGCAGCCGGGGCAGATCGAGTCGGTCTTGTCGAGATACCAGACGCGAACCTTGTAGCGGAAGTCGCGGTCGGTGAGCGCGCCCACGGGGCAGATGTCCACGACGTTGCCCGAGTAGGCGTTGTCGAGCGTCATGCCGGGCGCGAGCGCGATCTTCTCCGCGTGGCCCATGCCGAAAATACCGAGTTCATGTGTCTTAGTCACATCGTCCACGAAACGGGTGCAGCGCGTGCAGAGGATGCAGCGCTCCTGATCGAGCATGACGTGGGGACCGGCGACGATGCGCTTGTCCTTGTGCTCTTTGTCCTCACGCACCTCGCTCTGATACTGCCCGATCTTCATGTAATAATCCTGAAGACCACATTCGCCCGATTGGTCGCAGACGGGGCAGTCGAGCGGGTGATTGACGAGGTGCAGCTCGAGCGCCGAGGCCTGGGCGCGCTTGGCGGCCTCGGAGTCGGAGGAGACGACCATGCCCTCGCGCACACCGGTGCGGCAGGACACCTGAGGCTTCGGCGCGCCCGCGACCTCGATGATGCACATACGGCAATTGCCGGGGTTGCCGAGCGCTGGATGGTAGCAGTAATGCGGAATCTCCACGCCCGCGTCCTTGGCAGCGTCGATGACAAGCCGGCCCTCCTCGGCCTCGCGCTCAACGCCGTTGAGCTTATACTTGACGATCTTACCCATGAGGGGTCACTCTCTTCTTGAAATCATCCGGATACCGGTCGATATAGCCCTTGAGAACCATGCCGATGGTGTCGCCGAGCGCGCAGATCACCTTGCCAGTGATATTCTCGCCCACGCGCGCGAGATTGACGACGTCCTGAGGCTGCCCTTTGCCTTCAAGCAAGCGCTCGAGAATGCGCTCAGACCAATTCGAGCCCTCGCGGCAGGGCGTGCACTGGCCGCAAGACTCATGGGTCAGGAATCGCTCGATGTTGTGCGCCACTTCCACGGCATCAGCCGTTTCATCAAGAACGATCATCCCGCCCGCGCCGAGGAAGGTTCCAGCCGCACGCACGCTGTCGAAGTCAAGTGCCAAGTCAAGGTCCTTCTCCATGAGCGGCGGCATCGAGGTTCCGCCCGGGATGACGCCCTTGAGCTTCCTGCCCCCCTTTACCCCGCCGCACGCCGCGAGCGCGTCGCGGAGCTTGACGCCCATAGGAAATTCATAAAGGCCCGGCTTCTCGACATGACCGGAAATCGAGAACACGATCGTCCCTCCCGACCGCGGCACGCCAATTTTCGCGAAGGCCGCGCCGCCCTCATTGACGATGAACGGCAGCATCGAGAGAGTTTCGACGTTGTTGACGACGGTCGGCCGGCCCATGAGGCCGGAAACCGTCGGGAAAGGCGGGGGCTGACGCGGCCAGGCCTTCTTGCCCTCCATGGTCTCGAGAAGTGCTGTGTCGAGGCCGGAGATGTAGGCGCCCGCGCCGCGCATGAGTAAAATGCGGCAATTAAAACCGGAGCCGAGGATGTTGTTTCCGATCAGCCCGGCCTGCTCGGCCTCGGCGATCGCTTTTCCAAGAATGTCGTGCTGATTTTGGTACTCGCCGCGTATGAAGATAAACGAATCTTTTGACCCGATCACGTACGATGCGATCAACAAACCTTCAATGAGTTGATGCGGCGCGCGCGTGAGCAGGATCCGGTCCTTGAAGCAGCCGGGCTCCGACTCGTCGGCGTTGACGACGACGTAGCGAGGACCGGGAACCTTGTCCTCGGGCGGCACCGTGCTCCACTTGAGGCCGGTCGGAAAGCCCGCGCCGCCGAGACCGCGCAGGTTCGATTTCTTGACCTCTTCGAGCACCGCGGAGCGCTCCATACCGAGGGCCCTCTTGAGGGCCTCGTAGCCGCCCAACTTGCGATAGGTCTCGAGCTCGTGGAGCTTGGGCTCGGCGTCGAAATATTTGGTCAGAATCTTTGTCATGGATTGGCCGACTGTTTCCGGAAACAGTTTATCGCTTCATGTCCTTCAACTGTGAGATCGACTCTTCGGTCGCCTTGCCGATCAGGCGCTCATTGACCTGGAGCGCCGGAGCCTGTTCGCAGGCCCCGAGGCACTCCATCGCCTCCCAGGAGAACTTCCCGTCAGCCGTGGCCCGCTTTTTAGGCACGCCGAGCGTCTTCTCCAGGCACTTCTCCGCCTTATTCGAGCCGGCCAAGAAACAACTCAGGCCATGGCAGACGCCAACGCGCTGAGCACCCGTCCGCCACTGAGTGAATGTCGGGAAGAAGGTGACGACGCCCCAAACATGATTGAACGGCAGGCCGAATATCTCCGCGACGCGCGCGGCGGCGGCGGGCTCGACTTGGCGGTGCCAGTCCTGAACCGAGCGCAGGGCCTCGATCAGGCCCAGATTCGTGTAGGGATATTCCTTCGTCCACGCCAAAAGTGTTTTCTCCTGTTCGGCGCTGAACGGCGATTGGACCGGCGCTTTGGTGGGTGTCATCGATCCAGCTCCCCGGCGATCATGTTGACCGAGCCGAACGTCGGGATCACGTCGGCGATCTGGCCGCCGACCAAGAGTTTTTTCAGCGCCGCCATCGGGAACAGGCACGGCGGGCGGCAGCGCACGCGATAGGGGCCGTCGCCGCCGTCGCTGACCAAATGGAAGCCGAGCTCGCCATTGCCGCCCTCGACCGCGAAGTAGGTCTGCGAGGGCGGAATCTTCACGCCCCAGGACCACATCACGAGCTCGAAGTGATTCATGAGCCCTTCGATATTACTGTACGTGCTTTCCTTGGAGGGCAACGTGATTGTGCGGTCAAGCACACGCGTATTGGGCTGGTCATCTTTGCTCATGCCCTCAAGCGTCTGGTCGACCTTAGCGGCGTATTTCGCGAGCAGCGCGGTGTCGCCGAACTTCCCAGCGTCCTGGATCTCGTAGGCGTGCTTGATTTCCTTGGGTTCAAGCGAGTGCTTGCCCTCGGGAATTTGCTCCAGGCATTGCTCGACCAACCGCAGGCTCTGCTCAATCTCGGCCATGCGGCACAGGTAGCGATCGTAGTTGTCGCCGGTCGAGCCGACAGGAATCTCAAAATCAAGCTTGCCATAGACCGCGTAGGGGTGCGAGCGGCGCACATCGTAGGAAACACCCGTCGAGCGCAGAAACGGGCCCGTGATGCCGTAGGCGATCGCGTCGGCCGAGGAGAGGATCCCCGTGCCTTCCATGCGGTCCATAAAGATGCGGTTGCGCGTGAGCAGCTGGCCACTCTCGGCCACGGCCGTGCGCACTTCCTTGGCGATCGCGCGGAACTTCTCGGCAAAGTCGGCAGGCAGGTCGCCCTTGACGCCGCCGACGCGCGTGAATGAGGTCGTGACGCGCGCGCCGGTCAGATTGTCCACGAGCTGGTACAAGTACTCGCGCGCCTTGATCATGTACAGGAAGACCGTGAACGCGCCGAGCTCCATCGCGGAGGCGCCCACGCAGGTCAAGTGATCGGTCACGCGCGAGATCTCGGAGGCGATGACGCGGATGTACTGGCCGCGCTCGGGCACCTCGATGCCCGCGAGGCGCTCGACGGCCATCGCGTAGCCGACGTTATTGATGAGCGGGGACACATAGTTCAGGCGGTCGGTCCAAGGCACGACGTTGTTCCAGGTCTCGTTCTCGGCATGCTTCTCAAAGGCGCGGTGCAGGTAGCCGATCTCGGCATCCACGTCGATAATCTTCTCGCCCTGCAACTCGAGCACGAGGCGCACCACGCCGTGCATGGCCGGATGCGCCGGGCCCATGTTCAGCATGTACGTCTTCTGGCTGCGCCCGCTGGTATCGCTCATCATTCGCCCGTGATCGTCGGCCGAAGAATGTTGAAGCTGGGGCTGTCGGCCTTGTCGCCGCTGTGCGGGCCGATCAGCGGCTGGCGGCGGACGATCGGATAGTCCTTGCGCAGGGCGTGGCCCGTGAACTCCTCGTACATCAAGAGGCGCTTGATGCCGGGACGATCGGCGAACTTCACGCCGAACATGTCCCACACCTCGCGCTCGAGCCAGTCCGCGTTGGGCCACAGCCCTGCCACGGAACGAAGGACGGGCAATTCATCGACGGCGCAGTGAACTTCAAGACGGCCTCTGTCCTGACCGGTCGAGACATCAAGCTTCATGAGGCGATAAATCATGTCAAAGCGCGGGGTCTTGCCCTGCGGCAGATAGTCCACGCACGTCATATCGACGAGCATGCTGAAGCCCTCGGCCTTGAGCTTCGACAGCTCCTCGAGATTCGAGGTGGCGGGGACGTCGCGGCGCTCGCCACGCAACAGGCTTTCGCTCACCGGAACTGCCTCCTTGTCTTCTCAATCTTCTCCTGGAGCATGGTCAAGCCTTGGATGACGGTCTCAGGGCGCGGCGGGCAGCCGGGGATGTAGAGGTCCACCGGAATGATCGTGTCGATGCCCTGGACGGTCGCGTAGTTGTTGTAGAAGCCGCCGGTGCACGTGCAGACGCCGAAAGCGACGACCCACTTGGGCTCGGCCATCTGGTCGTAGATGCGGCGCAGGACGGGCGCGATCTTGTGGCTGATCGTGCCGACGACCATGAGCACGTCGGCCTGGCGGGGCGAGAAGCGCGGAAAGCCCGCGCCGAAACGGTCCATGTCGTAATGACTCGCGGCCGTGGACATGTACTCCATGCCGCAGCACGCGGTCACGAACGGATACTGGAAAATCGAGTACTTGCGCGCCCAACCGAGGGCCGCGTCGAGCTGGGTCGTCATGACGCCCGCGGGCGCAACTTCACCTTCTAACGGCATTCGAGGACCCCCTTGCGCCAGAAGTATGCGAGCATGAGCAGGACCAGCGCGGTGAAGGCCGTGATCGCGAGCATGCTGTTGAAATCCAAGACCGGCTTCGACAGCGCCCAGGGCAGCAGGAAGGCCAGGTCCACATCGAAGACGACGAAGAGGACGGCATAACGCCAGTACGAGACGGTCATGCGTTCGTAGGCGGGCGCGAGCGGCGGCAGGCCGGTCTCGTATGGCAGGTCCGCGTCGCCCTGATGCTGCGGGCGCGGACCGAACAGGCGGCCGGCGTTGGCGAACAAGCCCGTGATGCCGAGCACGACCAGGAGGTTGACGCCGAGCGCAAAGAGCGAGAGTTTGCTCATCGAGTCGGCACCCCCGAGAAGCTCGACATCAGCCAAGGCGCCGCGCCGAGCAGAACGACGCCGACAGCGCACGCGATGACAAGCGCGGCGCCGGAGTCGGGCTTCGGCTCGGGGCCTTGAGGAGCTTCGAACCAGAGCTCGCGCGTCATGCCCAGGTAGTAGGCGAGCGAGATCAAGGCGGAGAGCCCGCCGAGCACGGCGGGCCACAACAGGTTCGCGTCCACGGCGCGCCACAGCAGAAGGAGCTTGGCGATGAAGCCGCCCGTCGGCGGAACCCCGCCGAGGGAAAAGAGGAGGATCGTGAAAGCGACGGACGGCGCAAACAGCATCGCGCCGCGGCCCTTGAGCTGCGCGCGCGTCTCGATCCCCGCGTATTTGATGAATGCAAAAGTCCCGTTGCTCATCAGCGCGTAGGCGACGAGGAAGAACAGGAGGGCGATGACCCCATCGGCGGGGCGCCCGGCGAGCGCCCACGCGCCAACACCAAGGATGAGCAGGCCGGCGTTGGAGATCGAGGAGTAGGCGAACAGGCGCTGCAGGCGCTCCTGGCGCAGGGCCATGACGGAACCGACCAACGCAGTGACCGCCCCGATCGCGGGAAGATAGGCGGCGAACTTCGCCTGCGGCGCAAGCTCGCACAGGCGCATGAGGAAGAGCACCGCCGCCGACTTCATCGCGGTGGACAGGAAGCCCGATACCTCGGGCGCTGCGGCCTCGTACACATCGGGCAGCCACCAATTCAGCGGAAACGCGCCGAGCTTGAAGAGCGCTGCCGCCGCCATCAAGGTAGCACCCGCTTGGCCGAGCGGCGAGAGGGCAGCCGCGGCCGCAAGGCTGCGCGTGTCGGCGTAGTACATCGAAAGGCCCAACAGAAACAGCGCCCCGGCGACGCCGCCCGCGAAGAAATACTTGATCGCCGCCTCCACCCCGCGGCTCCCCGGCCGCGAGCGCGCCACGAGAAGGTAGGCCGGCAGTGACATGAACTCAAGCGCGATGAACAGCATCGGCAGATTCGCCGCCGTGACGAGCAAGGACATGCCGAGTGTCGCGCCCAAGAACAGGGCGACGAGGACGTCATCCTCGCCATCGAGCCAAAGCGCCAACGGCAGGGATCCGAGTCCGATCAGGCACTGCCAAGCGATGCTCTTGGCGTCACACAGGATGATCAAAGAGGGGAACGCGCCGATCGGCGCCCACACCGCGAAGATCATCGAGGAAACGACCGCGACGAGGGCGAGCGCCCGTAGAGCAAGCGCGGGCGGCCGCCGCATCAAGCCCAGCGACAGCGTCCCGAGAACGCCGGTTGCGAGTGCTGCCTGCGGGCCCAAGGGGATCATCATCGCACGAGCCCCCGGAGCGCAGGCTCGAACCAGGCCAGCCACGGCCTCGGCGCGAGGCCGATCCACAGCATAAGACCGGAGAGCGTCCAAAGAACGGCTCGTTCGCGATAGTTCAGGTCCGTGACCTTCGCGCTGACCGAGCCGGAACCGGCCGGCGCCCAGAATACGGCCTGAAACGCGGGCAGCGCATAGGCCGCGGCAAGGGTCACGCCGAACATTCCGGCAAACGCCAACACGGGCAAAGCCGAGAGCGCTCCGGACAGTGACAGGAACTCCCCGACGAAGCCGTTGAGGCCGGGCAGACCGATCGACGCCAACGTCGAGAAGCCGAAGAAAAACGCGAGGTACGGCGCCCGCGAGGCGAGGTCGCCGAAATCGGAGAGGCCGCGCTTGTGCGAGCGCTCGTACAGGAAGCCGACCATCAGAAACAACGCGCCCGTGGTCAGGCCGTGGTTGACGAGCTGGAGCGCGCCGCCCGTGAGGCCTTGGCTCGTGCGCGACAGCACGCCGAGCAGGCAGAACCCGAGATGGGCGATCGAGGAGTAGGCGATCATGCGCTTAAGATCGGTCTGCGCCATCGCGCACAGCGCGCCGTAGATCGTGCTGAACGCGGCCAGGCCGCCCAGAATCGGGAGCGCGTCCCAGGAGAGAATCGGGAACAGAGGCAAGGCCACGCGCAACAGGCCGTACACGCCCATCTTGAGCATCACGCCGGCGAGCATGACCGAGCCGGCGGCGGGCGCCTCGGTGTGCGCGTCGGGCAGCCAGGTGTGCAGCGGGACCATTGGAATTTTCACCGCAAAGCCGAGCACGAGCCCCCAAAACACCAAGGGCGCGGCGCTGCCAAGCGTCCCGGCGTCGAGCACCGCAAGGTCCCACGTCCAGACGCCCGTGGCGCGGTGATGCGCGCTGACAAGCGCCAGCAGAGCCAGCAGCATGAGCACCGAACCCAAGAATGTGAACAGAAAAAACTTCACCGCGGCATGCAGGCGATTGCTCGAGCCCCATAGGCCGATGATGAAGAACATCGGAACCAGAGTCGCTTCCCAAAATATGTAGAAGAAGAACAGGTCGCGGGCAAGAAACACGCCGGTGAGCGCCGCGGAAAGCGCCATGAAGCAGGCCCAGTAGCCGGCCGAGACCTCGAGCTCCCAGGACGCGATGACGCAGATCAGATTCAAAAATGCCGTCAGCCCGATCAGGCCGATCGAGAGCGAGTCGGCGGACAAGCGGTAGGAGATTCCGTACGCCCACGCCGGGCCGATTTCATTAATGACCAACAAGCCCTCGGTCGGACGCTGAAGCAATCCGATGATTCCGACCGCTGCGAGAAACGCCGCGGAGAAAATCAGGGCCGCGTGCTTGGAACGGGAGCCCATCATGGAGCAGACGGCAGCCCCGATCAAGGGCACAATCCAGAGTGTCGTGAGCGGCAGGATCATCTCAGCACCCGCCCAAGAAGCAAGGCCGTGCCGATCACCATCCACCACAGGTAATCGTTGACGCGGCCCTGCGCTGAGCGCGCGATCAGAGTCCCCGCCGCGCGGGTCAATCCGGCCATGCCCTCGATGAGGCCGTCCAAGCACCCTTTATCGAGCACCCGACCGATACAATCGGCGACCCGGGAGACGGCGCGGGCGCCCCGATCAATAAGGATCTTCCAGCCGAAATCGGACTCGAACATCGCCTCGGCAACGCCGCCGCGCCAGCGCCAGTCGAAGCCGGGATCCGACATCGTCAAGCGCCACGCCGTCGCCGCGCCGAGAGCGGCCATCAAGGTGCCGAGCCCCGCCACGATCCAATTCAGATGCGGCAGGAACAGCTCGCCGGGAAGATTGAGCACAAGATTCAGCCCGGGCAGGCCGCTCGGCAGGCCGCGCAGGCCGCTGACGACGAAGCGCTCGAGCGGAGCCTTGAGCAGGCCCGCGGCCGCGGCGCCGAGCGCGAGGAACAGGACCGGGATGCCGAGAATCGGCTCGGCCTCATGCACATGCGCAGCGTCCTTCTGCTGAGAACGAGCGCCGTAGAAAACGAGGAACAGCATACGGAAGATGTAGAACGCCGAGCCCGCAGCGACAAGCATACTCATCAGCGCTAAAGGCCCGCCATGATGCCAGGCGGCGTCAAGAATCGCGTCCTTACTAAAGAAGCCTCCGAGCGGGAATACGCCGGCGAGAGAAAGCGCGGCAAGCAAAAAGGATAAATAGGTCAGACGCATGCTCTTGTGCAGGCCGCCCACATCATCGACATTCACCGTTGACTGGTGGAGTGCGTGAGCGATATTGCCCACGCAGAGGAACAAGGCGGCCTTGAAGAAACCGTGCACGACCAGATGGAAAAGCGCCGCGCCCACCTGGCCAAGGCCCAAGGCCAGCATCATGAGCCCCAGATGGCTGACCGTCGAATAGGCGAGGATGCGCTTGAGGTCCTTCTTCGTTCCCGCGATGATCGCGGCAAACAGAGCGGTGACGCCGCCGATCCACGCGACGAGGTCCGGCAGTCCCGGCACCAACGCGATCAGCGGCCACGAGCGCACGAGCAGGAACACGCCCGCCGTCACCATCGTCGCGGCGTGCATCAAAGCCGAGGTCGGCGTCGGGCCTTCCATCGCGTCGGGCAGCCAAAAGTAAAGCGGGAACTGCGCGGACTTGGCGCACGCGGCCCACACAAGGCACACGCCGATCAGCGGCAGCAACGCGAACGAGACGCCGCTTGCGGCCTTCAGGTACAGCAGATGGAAGTGCGTGACCTTAAATTGGAGGACGATCAGGAGCACCGCGAGCAGCAGGCCGAAGTCGCCGATGCGGTTCGTGATGAACGCCTTCAAAGCGGCCGCTCGCGCGGACTCCTTGTGGAACCAGAAGCCCACGAGCAAGTATGAGCACACGCCGACCAGCTCCCAGAACAGATAGAGCTGGACATAGTTGTTCGCCGTCAGCAGGCCGATCATCGCGAGAAAAAACAGGTGGAATATAAGGAAAAATCGGCCGAAGGCCGCGTCGCCCTTCATGTAGCCCGCGGCGTACAGGTGGATCAAAGATCCGACCAAGCTCACCATCGCGAGCACCGCCACGCCCGGGCCGTCGATGCGCAGGCCGAAGTCCACGCCGAAGGCCCCGGCCGCGGCCCAACGGAAAAGATTCAGGTCGAAGCTGTGGCCGGTGTAGACGTCGGCGGCAAGCCAGAAGGCCGCCGCGGTGACGATGACGCAGGAAAGCAGGATCGGCAGATGCGTCCACTCGGGCTTCACTCGGCGCATCACGAAGAAGCCGAATAAAATCGCGGACACGGGAGCCGCGAACAGGAGCCAGGCGGCCAACGGCACTTGGGCGGCGGTCACCCTTGAAGCTCCGTGAGCAGGGCGGCGTCGGCGCCGCGGCCGCCGCGCCGCACGCGCAGAATCAAAGACAGCCCGACCACCACCTCGGCGGCGGCGACGGCGATGACGAGCGCCACGACCGCGAGGGCCTCGGCATCATGGAAGAGTCCGGCGTGGTGGACAAGACCCACGTTGACCGCCGCGAGCATCAGCTCGAGGCCGAGCAGCATGGCCAGCAACTGGCGGCGCAAGGTCACGATGGCCAGACCGAAGAAGAATAGGACGCCCGTCACGCCCCAAACGACGGCGGTCAGACTCATGGTCCCACGGCCCCCTTCTCGGGAGCTATCGCGAGGGCGGCCAGGAACATGAGCACAGTCACGGCCTCGGTGGCCAGAGCGTAGGGCCTAAACAACACAACACCCAGTTGCGCCGAGAGACCTGGGTCCGCGGCGGCGGCAGCCGAAGCTGTCCCCCGCGAAAGGATCAAGGCCGTCTCGGCGACGGCCGCGATCAGCCCAAGCCAGGCCAGGGGTTTCGGAAAGGAGAAGTCGGCGAAACGGTCTCCCTCCGAACCAGCGGCCATGATCGTGACCACAATGAGGACCATGACAGCACCCGCGTAAATCATGACCTGGAGCAGGCCGAGGAGGGGCGAGCCGCACAGGATAAAGAGCACCGCGGTCTGGAGCAGAACGATGAGGAGGCTGACCGCGCTCACATAGAGGGAGCGATGCAAAAGCATCACCCCGGCGAAAAAGACGGCGACAACACCCGCGACCAGCGCGGCCCCAACGATCATTGCGCGGCTATTTTAGCGATTTTTGGTCGCGCGATCCATCAGCGCGTGATTTCCAGGGTGGAAAGATCGGGGGAAACGCGCAGTTTCACGACGTCTCCTCCGAATATCTTGTAGGCAACGGGGGTCGCGCCCTGAATCTGTCCCAGCGGGACCATGTAAAACTTGTAGTCGTGTCCCCCGGCGCTTGTATCGTCATGAATGAAGCACAGCCCCGAGGCCGGGCGCCCGGAGTAGAAAAGGCGGTACGAGCGCCCGCCGATGTTCACCGGTTCCCCTACCCTGTAGGTCAGGCGGAGCAACTCGCTGATGCGCCTTTCCCAGACGATCCGACCGGTCGTCATATCTCGAATCTGGATAAAATTGGCCAAGCGAGCGCGGAAGATATTCAACGATAGATTCACGCGATAGGCGTGGACGCCATCGCTCCAACTGCCGGACATGCCGCGCTCGATCTTGATGAAGCGCGGCGCAGCGCCCGGAGGCGTCACCGCGAAGTAGCCGTCCCCGGCAAGATCCAAGGTCGCGGCAAGCAAGGTCACGCCCCCCGCGCCTGTCAATGAGTCGGAGATGGACAGGTGGCGGTCGAGCAGGGGCGCCAAGGCGACGCTTTGAGTGTCGCCCGGGAACTGGACCTGCGTCAGGACGGGCACGAGAACCGGAACAAAAACGGGGACCTCGAGGGCCACCGGCGCGAAGCCGGGCGGCAGGACGGAACGCATCAAAGCGACGGGATCGGGCGCCGCGTAAGCGCGCGCGCCCAGAAGAGCCGACAGCAGGATCGCTGCCTTCATCGGCCCATTCTAGCAGATTCCCCCGCGAAGGCGGCGGCCTCGCTGAGCACGGAGGGCTCGGAAACCTTGAGTCCCCAAAGCACGAGAACGCTCAGCATCGAGGGCACAAAATAATAGGCCGCGCGGTACAGCAGCGCTGCGACCAGCGCCCGCCCCCCACTATAGCCGAGCGCTGTGAGCACGGCCGCCATCGAGCCTTCAGCCGCTCCGAGCCCTCCGGGCAAAGCCGGGATCAAGGTGGCACCCTGCCCGACCGCGAACACGGCACTCAAGGGACCCAGCGGCAGAGAGTCGCCGACGGCCCGGAAGCACATCCAAAGCGAGGTCAGCGCAAACCCCCAGTCGAGGCAGGTGAAGAGCACCGCAAGCGACAGGCGGCCGTGCGCATGTCGGATGCGCGCCAGGCCGTGCGCCATTTGCCGCTCGAAGGTCATGAAATCCTCGGAGGGGATCTGCCTGCTCGAAAGATGGAACGCGGCCTGATTCGTCCAGTGGAAGACGCGGCGCGCCGCCTTCATGCGCAAGCGGCCGTTGAGAAACAGAACGATCAATCCTCCGGCCGCAATGATGAGCACGACCAGGCCGACGACACCCTCGAGAAGACCGACGCGGCTGCCCTGCGGTCGAAACGCGAGGGTCGCCAGGCCCTGCGCCAGAATCCCAGCAAGCACGGCGTACAAAATCACGGAGGTGAGCGCGGAGGCCACGATCGTGGTCGCAAGCGGCACGAAGCGCTTGTGCAGCAGGTGCGCCTTGAGCGCAAAGCCGCTCACGCCTCCCGTCGAGAGCACGTAGTTGGCCGTGGTCGACACGAGCGAGATGCCAAGCACGCTGGGCGCGCCGAGCGGATGACCGAGCAAGGCCAGCACCGCGGACAACGCGAGCCCGCCCATCGCATGGCTGGCGAGCGCACAGACGAGCGCCGCCGCCGCCCAACCCCACGACAGACCGATCGCAGCCTCGCGGACCTGGGCGTAGTGCGAGCCGACGATCCACGCGAGCAGGCCCAGCGCCGCCGCCGCTCCCATCACGATGACTAAGCGGCCGCCTCTCATGGCGCCCCAGCCGCGGCGGAGGAAAGCGCAAGCAGGTAGGTCATCGAGCGCTGAACATCCTCATCCGTGCCGCGTCTCTGAAGCGTCGCCAGCAACGCCTGTGCTGTCTGCGCATCAGGAGCCTGGAGCGCCAAGCGTCCCGAGACGTAGGAAGAGTAAAGGGCTGATGCGCCGCGCGCAGCACCCCAAGAGCCGGCCAACAGCGCGGCGACGAACACCAACGACAGCGCACCCACCGCCAGACCCAAAGATGGACGCTCGGGCGAGGGGCTCAGAGTCCGGAGGTCCGACGCAAGCCGGGCACAGGCTGTGAGTCCAAACGGCGCCCACAGCGGACCGAGCAGCCAGCCAACGTAGGGAATCCAGCAAGGAATCCACGCGATCAGTCCTGCCAATAGGAAGCGGGCGGCAACCGCACCGAGTACGGGCTTCACGCGCGCAAAAGAAAGCTCGAGAGCCCCCAAACCTTGGTCCTCCCCAGCCAGCTGATAAAAAGGCGCAAACAAAAGAAGAGCGCTCAGAATCAGCCCCGGCACGATCAGCAAGACGAAGCCGCCGCCCGCGGCGAGCATCGCGAGCGACAGCACCCAGGCGAACGCAGGCGTCTGACTCCAGGAAAGCCGCAGTGCGTCGCCCGCGCCCTCATCGTTTCCCGCCGCGCGCACGGCCGCAGCCTGCGTCCAGGCGGACAGCCACAAACCGGCCAGAAGCGAGACCAAAGAGGCGGCGCTCCAGATCACCCACGGCGAACCCGCGCCGAAATACGCGGCGAGCCCGGCCGGAAGAAGCGGAAGGAACACGACGGCCGCCGTCGCAAGTCCGCCTGCGGCGAGCACGGTCATCAGCGACAGCCAACGCCGCCGGTAATCCGCCCACGACGCCGCAAGCCAGTCTCCTATGCCGGGGAGCATCCCGATGATGCTATCAAAAGCGTATTGACGGCGGGGCCTGCGCCCGCTACACTGCCTGGGTGAAAAAAATAGTGGTCATCGA
>JAHFCE010000002.1 GCA_023249675.1 Elusimicrobiota bacterium
CCTACGAGCTGGCCCGAACAAGCGAAGAAGCGAAGGCGTCTTCCACTTACATAGCGATGACCGACCGGCAACGCGAGGCGTTCGTGGCGCAGGCCGTGGCGCTCTGCCGCAAGGCCGGCTGGAGGCCGCACGATCCCGACGAGGTGCTCGCGCGCAAGTTCCGCGACCTGCTGCTGCGGCGACCCCTGTCGCGCGACGAGGCCGCGACGCTTCAGGCCTTGCTGCGGCGGCTGTAATTCAAAAATGTCACGAGCTCTTGACACGCCTGTCGACGTTTGATATCGTCCAGCTCTCGTGCATTTTCTAGAAGCCAAGTTTAAGAATTCGTAATTGTTTAGCGCGGTCGAGCGCCGAAGGATGGAGCGTCAGCGCGGGGGGCCGTTTCCGAGCGTGACGAGCTCCAGCCGCGCGGGCTCGGGTGAGCGAAGCAGTCGTTCGAGAATTGGGTAGGGGTCGCGCCGCTGTTGCCTCATCGTGCGCAAGATGGATGCGAGTACTTGCTGGGTCTGAGCGCCGCGCCACGTGCGATTGCCGCCCCAGACTTTACGATTGACCACGGCCGGACGAATCGCCTGCTCGGCTTGGAAGTTGGTTGCGGGAACATCGTCGCGGCCGAGAAAAGTGAGCAGGTGAGGCGACTCGTTGGTGAGGTGCTTGCGGAAAGTGGCGTTGGGCTTGTGCGTGACGTTCCAGCGGAGCAGGCGCTCAAGCCTGGCCGCGAGGCGGCCCTTGGCGACGACGAGCCCGTGAGCTGAAATCTCGCCGCGGGCATGGCGGTCACGCAGTAATAGCGCGGCCAGAAGGATGCGGCGAACCGCATGCGGGAAGCGCGCCGCGCCGCGATCGGCGGCCTCGATCATCTCGTGGCAGCGCCGCAGAAGATGGGCCAAGCAGCTCTGGTGCTCGGCGAGCGTGAACTTGCGATAAGGCGCCCAGCCGTCGCGGACCAGCGTCCCCGCGAAATCGGGGCCGAGGATGAGAGCGGCCTCGTCGTAGCCGCGGCCGTCGAAGATGGCGTAGACGGTGGCCTGGGGCGTGACGAACGCCCACAGCCAGCGCAGATGCCCGGCGACCTTCCAGCCCGTCTCGTCGGGCGACACGACGGGACTTGTGCGGATGGTTTCGACAAGCCCGTCGTAGGTGGGCTGTCCCTGCCGGGCCAGCCGCTGTAGCGCGGTGCAAAGACCGCCGCGGCTGACGTCGAGGCCGAAGTGGCTTGAGAAGATGGACTTCACCTTGCCGTAGGGCAGACCGAAGCCTTTGTTCATGTCGGCGGCCAAGGCCACGGCGCGGGGGCCGAGTTGGGACGCCGCGGCGCCAAGCGCGTCGGAGGTCTGCCGCGGGTGGCGCCCTTGCACGCGTTGACCGCACTGCCGGCAGGCTCCGACCTGAACACGCACACGAAGGACCAGGGGACGCACGGGAGGGATGTCGGTCTGGTATTGGTCGGCGACGGCCTGAAGCTCGACGCCGCCGCCGCAAGACGGGCAGGCGTCCGGCAGGGGCGCGTCGATCGTCTCATCGACTCGCGTCGGGATCGGACGGCGGGCCTTGGGGCCGTAGGCTGACCCGCACCGGCGGCCGGGCTTGCGCGGCGTGCTGACGGGCGCACCCTTCGAAAACGGCGCGGCCTGGCGCTTGGCGCTGCGCCGGGCTTCTTCCAGCAGACCCTCCAAGTGGGAGACGCGCTGGCGGAGGCGCTGGTTGTCGTGCCGCAGGCGGTTGCAGTCCACGCAGCCGCCGGGAGGATGCCGCGCCGGATCGGTCAAGACTTTCTTCTGGCGGCCGGCTTGCGCGGCTCGATCCACCGCCTTCGGAAGAGTTCGAGATTGATGGCGGATATCATTTCGGCCGAGCGCCACCAGCGGCGATAGGACGCCACCCAGCGGCGCGCTTCAGGCACCAAGTCGGGAGGCAGGCTGATCTGCAAGGTTTTGCCCCCAGGCAGATTGGTGGCGAGGTAAGTAGTCGTATGGCCGGGGCCTTTTGCACAGCGGCATGTCGCGCCGCCGCAACGACGAGTGCGGGTGAACACGCTGGCTCGGAGGAAGGTTTCAGGAGCGCGGAGCGAGCGCGCCAGCCTGCTGCGGCGGCGTTCAAGGCGAAGACGGGTGGTTTGTTCTTTCATAATGACATATATACATAATGTCATTATAAAGTCAAGCGCAAAACCGATGTCGGGGTGGCACGAATTTTAAATGGGCTGGAGGGAACGGCCGCTCAGGAAGGCGCTAAACAATTACGCTCGGCGTTGCGATGGGCCATCTCCTCGTTGACCGTCGTCAGCTCTTCGTTGGTCGACTCCAGCTCTTCCTTGGAGGTCTCGAGCTCCTCGTTGATGCTCTGGAGCTCCTCGTTGCTCGACTGGACTTC
>JAHFCE010000020.1 GCA_023249675.1 Elusimicrobiota bacterium
AGAAGCTCCTGCGGGGGTGTTTTCCAGCCAGCTGGGATCTCGACGACGCCGGTGAAGGAACCCCACGCCTTCGGGTTGATCATCAAGTTCTCGCCGAGTTCCCGGTGCAGCGCGGACCAGGAATCCGCGAGCTCTTTCTGAAAGGCGGGGCCGTCGAGCCCCGGCGGCAGCACGCGCGCCAGACGCTGCGGACCCGGCAGGCCCCAGCGAATGCCCCACAACCCGAGCACGAGCCCGAGAAGGATCAAAGTCGCAACGAACGCCTTGCGGCCTGCGGGAAACAAGAGGCGCCATGGTATCACATTCTTCATCGCGCACTGTATCCTGATTGCTACAATCCACTGGCAAATGGACGACGCGCGCGCGAACGATTCAGGCCTCTATCGACCGCTCTCCTGGGCCGCCGCCTTCGGCCTGACCGCAGGCGCACTCATGCTGTGGCGCAGCTTCTACTGCCCTGAGTGGATCAACCTGGGCCTGGTCTGCGACCGCGCCTTCCGCATCACCCGCGGTCAAACCCCCTACCTCGATTTCTTCTGCCCGACGACGCCGCTGATGTACTACAGCCTCGCACTCTGGTTTAGACTCTTCGGCGTCTCCTCCCTCACGTCGCAGGTTTATGCCGCGGCGCAATGCGGGCTCGTCGTGGCGATCACGGTCTATGTCTGCTACGTCGGGCTCGGCTTCAGCAAGACGCGCACCGCGTTTATGGGCGCCCTGCAAAGCATTTGGGCCCCCACCATGATGCTCGGCTCGATCACCTACGATGGAGACGCCTCCTTCTACACCTTGCTCACCGGCCTCTTCTTGTTTGCAGCCGACCGACGACCCGAACGCAAGCATCTCTTCGCGTTCTTATCCGGGGCGGCCGCCGGACTTGCCTTCTGGTCGAAGCAGGACATGGGCGCCGGCGCCGTGGCCGGCGCCGGCGCGGCAGTCTTTCTTCTGTTCGTCCTGCCTCCACAAAAAGGACGCCCCCTCCTCCTGCCCTTCGCGGCCGGGCTCGGCGCGGTCTTCGGCGTGGCCGCAGTGTTCTTCCTCCTCAAGGGAGCCTGCCGCGACATGCTCTACTGGGTGTTTCAGCGCGCCGTGATGGTGAAGTGGGGCGCAGAGAAGGGACCCGGGGGCTTGAGCAAGTTCATCTCCCCCTTCACAACCACGATCGACAAATCAACCAAGTACGTGGCCCTGCTCTATGCCGTTGCCTGCGCATCGGGTTGGATCAAGACGCTCACCGGGCGAGGTCAAGATGACCCGGCCCTCGGAGCAGTATGCCTGGTCTTTCTCGGCGCCTTTTACGCCGCGGCCCTGACGCACAACGGGCAGGGCTATACGGCCGGCATGTCGCATTTCGGCATAGCCTTGGCTCTGCTCTGGCGCCAAGTCGAGCGCGCAGGCAAAGACTTTGGGCGCCCGCGCCTCATCTCCTTCGCCTGCTTCGCCTTCTGCGGCGCAATCGGCCTGCGCGGTTGGCACTACCTTGACAACCTGCCTCACTACCACGGCCCCTGGCACACGCTCACCGCCGAGCGTTTGCGCGGGATGCATGTGCCCAGCCGCGAAGGACCCGCGGTCGATCGCCTACTGTCCTTCATCCGCGAACGTATACCGCCGCAGGACTCGTTCTTATCTTTCGACCTCAACATGGTCCCCTATTTCGTGAACGACCGCCTCTGCCCGCTGCCCTTCACCAACCACAATCCGAGCGAGGCATCACGCGAGCTCGATGAGGAAATACTGATCAAAGCCGCCTCCAAGCCGGAGATCCGGTGGCTTCTATCCATAGGGACGCCGGGGTCCTTGGGTGATCGCTTCTATCTTCGCCAGATGCCGGGTCTGCTCGACTACCTCCTGAAGAACTTCGAGGTGAAGGAAACCCTCGGCGGCCCCCCCGACCGGCAACTCACGGTCTGGACCCGGCGTTAGACGGAGTTTTGAAGATCTTTCAGGGCCAGCTCCGCGACACGCCGACCGATGCCCACGGCGTGGTTTGTCCCCCGATCCCAAGGATAGACTTGGCTCATGCTGGCAAGATAGAGGCCACGCAGAGGAGTCCGCAGATTCGGAATGTTCCGGGAATGATTGACCCCGGGTATCGGCTGGGCGTAGGGCGTGCGAAAAAGCCAAGAGGCCCTGATCCAGGACCTGTCGAAGTCCGCCCGAAATTCCGGCAAGGCGCGCAAAAATTCTTCCCGCAGGTCGCCTTGGTCCATGGTCATGCGCGGGTGATCCGCGGGAAGATAGTCTCCGCAATACACGATGTGGTCTCCGCCGTAATGCGACGGGTCGATCATATTCGTATGCTCGACAAGGACGAGAAATGGAATACGACTTTTCTCCTTCGATGGGCCGGTCGCAGGCAGGTTGACCCAATAAGTTTTCTCAAGGAGCGGCTTTTTAAGCGCAAGGACATAGACCACCGCCCCCAAGGACTTCATGCTGCGCAGCGCCGACAAATAACTTTCCGGCATATCCGGCGTCATGCGCTCCAACAGCGCGGGGGAAGTGGTACTGATCACGGCATCGTATTCTTTCCGTGCTCCCGCGCAAATGACAGTTAACCGCCCTGAAGAGTCCGGGATAATGCGTTCTACAGGACTCGACGTGCGCACGACCCCTCCGGCTTGCCTAATGTGATCCGCAAAAATATCGAAGAAAGACTGAAACCCTCCGACGAAATAACCCAAGCGCGGGCTCCGAGAAGCGATGCGCGCCCAGAACCAGGCCATATTCACTTCGTCGTAATGATCCCCGAACTTGGCGATGAGCATCGGTTTCCACAACAACTCATAGGCTTCCTGGCCCATGAATCGGGGCAGCCATTCGTTGGCCGTATGCTTTTCAAGATTCTGCCAATTCTTGGTTTTGCGTAAGTAAGCGACCACGGAGCCCAGGCGGAATTTAGCCCCCCAGGAGAGATAGGGGCAGCTTAAGACGGCCGCGGGACTATCGAAAGCGAATGTTTTTTTATCATCGGGATGCCAAAAAGACGATATGGGCCGGGGAAAGAAGACGCGGTCCTGGATGTCAAACTCCCGCATTAAACCCATGATCTCCGCATCGGATTCGAACCAATGGTGGTAGAACCTCTCCAGAGGCCACTCCCAACCTTTGTCCTTAAATCCACTGGCAAGCCCGCCGACCAAAGACGCGGCCTCCAACACCTCGACATCGTGTCCCGCCCGGGCAAGCACATACGCGGCCGTGAGGCCGCCGGGGCCTGCTCCGATCACCGCGATCTTGCGTCTTTCCAAAGCTCGCATTGATCTCAGCTAGGAGCGGGCGTCTTTGAGCATCGATTCAACGAGCCCCTCGAAGTCCACGCTGGGCTTCCAACCGGTCAGGCGCATCAGCTTTTGCGAAGATCCAACAAGGCTCATTGTCTGCTTGGTGAGAACGCCGCGATTCTCGCGAACGCAGGAGCGCCAATCCAATCCGAGGCGGGCGCATACCCGCTTCACGAAATCGCGGACGGTGTGCTTTTCCCCGCTGGAAATGACGAAATCGTCTGCCTTCGAGTGGTTCAGGATCCGATGCATCGCTTCCACGTAATCGGGCGCATAACCCCAGTCCACTTCCGCCGCCAGGTTGCCCAGGACCAGGCGATCCTGCCGCCCCTTCCTGATATTGATTGCCCCTTGAACGATCTTCTGAGAGACAAACCCGGGATCTCGCAAGGATGATTCATGATTATAAAGGATGCCCACGGAGGCAAAAAGGCCGTGCTGGTCGCGATAATGTCGGCAAGTCATGAGCCCAGCGGCCTTCGTGATACCGTAGACGTTATTGGGCGCCAACGGAGTGGTTTCGTCCTGCACAGGGGCCTTGGGCGATCCGAACACATGAGAGGAAGCCGCATAGAAAAGTCGCGTCGTCTTGGAAAACCTCCTGACCGCCTCCAGGAAATTGACCAAAGAAAGAACATGCACTTCCTGGCTTTTCTGAAACAGCTTCAGGAGATCCATCGGGGAATCTTGGGCGGAATGATGAAAGGCCGCCAGGTAGTAGATCTCATGGGGCTGAAATCGCCGCACCAGATCGAAAACGGACCGGGCCTTCGAGATGTCGATAGGCCTCTTACGGTGAGACATGTTGCTTCGTGTCCGACCGCGCGCAATACCGAGAAGAGCGTAGCCCTTGCGAGACAATAAGTCGTAGAGAAGGCGGCCGTCCTGGCCGTCACAGCCGATGATGGCCGCTTTTTTCTGGAAGCTCAATAGACTTTGAGGGAAGGCAATGGGAACAATAGGCGTCCCGTTTTCAGATACCGCGCCTCTTTTTTGAGGATAAAATCTTTAAAGTGCCAGGGCAGGACTATGAAATAATCCGGATTCCGCGCCTTCGCCTGACGCTCTGAGACGATGGGGATCAAGGTGCCCGGAGTGTAACAGCCGAATTTCTCGGTATTGACCTCGCCGATGCAGGGAATATCCTTGGAGGTAACACCGCAGAACTGGAGGATGACATTGCCCTTCGTGGAGGCACCGTAACCGATGACCATCTTGCCCTGCGAGCGAGCCTTTCTAAGAAAGCGCCGCAAGGCCTCTCGATGGGCCAAGGTCCTTCGCCTGAAAGTGTCGAAGGGTTTGCGTGTGGAGAGACTTCTCTCTTGGCGCAACAACTTCTCGATGGCCGCCGAATTCTCGCGATAGGCGGAACCGAATTTCGCCAGCGTGACAGCAAAGCTTCCGCCGTTGATGTCATTGAGCTCCACGTCCACGATCTTGAGGCCGGCGCGCTGAGCCATCCATTGAACTTGCCTCAGGCCGTAGTACTCCAGATGCTCATGGCAGATGGTGTCATAGGCGTTCCTCTTGAGCATCGTCGGTAGATAGCTTTGCTCAAGAACCCAAACACCGTCATCGGCCAGGATCTCTTGCACCTGCTTCATGAAATCAAGGGGAGCCTCCAGGTCGTAAAACATGGCAATGGACGTCACCACCTTGGCTTTTTTATCCCCGAAATGCTTTCGCAGGGCTTCGCTCGAGAAGTATTCCGGAATAAGCCGGATATGGCGCGGATAATATTTTTGAAATTGGTTTCCCGTCGGATCGATGCCGACCAGGAGCGGCCCTTTTTGAGGGTACGCCTTCAATAAAGTGGCGTCGTTGCTTCCAATGTCGACGACCAGGTCGCCGGGAACCAGCGAGATCCGCCCTAAAATTCTCTTCACCTGGCTGTGAAGGTGCTCGACCATGGATTTGTTGAGGGCGGAATGATAGCCGTAATTTTTACCGTACATCTCGTCTTTACGATAAGACTGCCTCAGTTGCACCAGGCCGCAACGGTCTTTTTTCGAGGACCCGCCACATTGGACCAGCTCCAGGGGGCCGGAGGTGACGGGGTCGTCCTTTGTTTTCGGGAAGACTCCCGTCAGCGCTTGGCAGCCTAAGGAGAGAATAGGGAGCAAGGTCTTGTTGCCGCAGATCCGGCACTGCGTAATCTCCCGGTAAGCCGTAGTTCGGTTCATCGTATTTGCGCGGAAACGGCGGGCGCGGCAAGCCTCAGACGCTCCGGAGCCAGGACTTGGAGGACGCAAAGACAAAAAAGGCGCCAGGCACCGCACGCCACATCGCGAGGAAGCATCTTCGAATTGCCCAAAGTGCGGGCGGGCAACGTAATGGGCACATCTTTAATGGTCATGCCGTTGGCTTGCAGAATGCAGAGGCTTTCGAAGAAGAACGGGTAGCTCTTGGATTGAACCAGATCGAAGATTTGCCGCGGGATCTGATCGAGTTTGTAAAGCCTGTAGGCTGTGGTGGCGTCATGGGGCATTCTGAGCAGGAAACTGGTCAGCGCGTAGGAGATATGGGTCAAGATCAGTCGCTGGAGAGCCCAATCCTTCAGGCTGTCTTCTCGCAGGTGCCGCGAACCCACGATGATCTGTCCGCTTTGAGACGCTTAGAGGAAGTCCGGGAGATATTGCGGGGGGTGGGTTTGATCGGAGTCCATGGTGATCAGCACGTGATAGCCATGGTCATAGGCCCAGCGGATGCCGGCCTGATGAGCGCTGCCGATGCCGGCCTTCCTCGGGCGGTGTATGACCTGGACGTTCGGATGCCTGCGGGCCAGGCCATCAAGGATCTCGCCAGTTCCATCGGGCGAGGCGTCATCCATGAATAAAATGTCGCATTCAACGCCCTGTTTCAGGATGTCGGCGCAGATGACTTCCACGTTTCCCCGCTCGTTGTACGTCGGGATAAAAATTAGGGGCCGAACCATGGCGGAATTATAATAGATTTCTGATACGATAGCCCTCGATGAAGAGGGCATCCTGGTCGGAGGCGCAATCGACGGCCGCGGTGTTCGCCGCCGCCCTCCTCCTGAACCTGTCGATTCGGTCTGTTTTCTTTAACTTCGACGGTGTGGCCTGCGCGATCGCCGTGGAGTTGTCTGATTTTAAGCATTTGGTCCATGGCAACCATTTGGCGTATGGGATGATCGGGTGGTGCTTCGACCGTCTTTGGCGTATTTTCGGCTACCAGGGCCAAGCGTTGCTCCCGCTCCAGACGCTCGACTGCGTTCTCGGCGCCGCGGGCGCCGCGGTCTTTGCTTCGTTACTCCGCCGCGCTGGGCGCGGCGAACGCGAAGCCCTGCTCGGAGCCGCCGCGCTGGCGGTCTCCCACGCCTGGTGGTTTTGGAGCCTCGAGGCTCAGGTTTACATGTTGGGCGCGCTGTTTATCGCATTGACAGCCCGCGAAGCGTTGTCGGATAAGCCGCGTCCGGCCCTCGTGGGATTGTGGCACGCCGGAGCGATCCTGGGCCATGTCGGACATCTCATGGCATTACCGGCCCTAGCGTATGTTCTCACCCGCAAGAAAAACCGCGATACGCTACCCATCTACTTGACTTCGTCAATCGTTGCCGTCGCCGTTGCCTACATCTGTGCTGGACTTTTTGCCGTCCGCCCTTCCTCGTTCAGTGAATTCAAGCTGTGGCTGCTGGGCTCCGCCGCGCTGGGCGTCGACCGCGCCTTTTCCTGGCACTCGGCCCCGTTCTCTCACGCCATCGCGTCCTGGCTCAAAATGTCTCTACGCGTCTTCGCCGAGTTCTCCGGCCGCCGCGGCTTCGCCTGGTCCGCGGGCGTCGTCCTCGCGTTCCTGCCGATCGCCGCCGCCGCGCGCGGGGCCGCCGAGAAGGGCCGCGAGGCGGTTTTCTGGCTACTGTGGCTGGCGGGCTACGCGCTGCTCTTCATGGCCTGGGAACCGTACACGATCGTGTATCGCGTCACCGACTTGTTGGCGCTGTGGGCGCTCGCCACCCTCGGCCTGCAGGCAATGCCCCAACGCCTGCGTCTCGCCTCGCTCGCGGTCTGGACGGCCGCCGCCTTCGCCTTCAACCTTGTCTTCGTCGTACGACCCGCCTCCAACCCCGGGAACAACCCCGACCTCGTTGAGGCCGAGTGGACGAAAACAAGCGCCCCGCCCGAAGCCTGGATTCTCGCCGGCGGCAATAGCGCCGTGTATGTCCCTTATTTCGCGGCCCGCCGCCCGATCAACCTGCGCTACTACTCGGACCAATCCGCGCTGTTCGCGCGCCTTGACGCGCTCACAAAAGCGGGTGAAGCCATCTACGTGAGCGGCCGGACCCTGAAGGACGAAAGTCTCCATGCAAGGCTCGCGCGCTACGGCCTGAAGCCCGCCGCCTTGAGCGGCAACCTCTCCCTGTTCCAAGTCGCCCGCGAAAAATAGACGGAACTGTTTCCGGAAACAGTGGTTTCGTATAATAAACGCGATTTCCAGACCATAGGAGCCTCAGACCACCATGACCATCGACATCGAGAAACTTCTCGGAGCGGACGCCAAGCTCCTCGCGCACAAGTGCACCGCCATCCCGAAGGAGACGATCCACCTGCCGAGCGCGGACTCTGTCGAGCGCATCTACGCCCTCTCCGACCGCCCCACCCCGGTGCTGAAGAGCCTGCAATCCCTCCTCGACCACGGCCGCCTGGGCGGCACGGGCTACGTGTCGATCCTTCCCGTGGACCAGGGCATCGAGCACTCGGCCGGCGCGTCCTTCGCTCCGAACCCGATCTATTTCGACCCGGAAAACATCGTCAAGCTCGCGATCGAAGGCGGCGCCAACGGCGTGGCCTCCACGCTCGGCGTGCTGGGCGCGGTCTCGCGCAAGTACGCGCACAAGATCCCGTTCATCCTCAAGTTCAACCACAGCGAGCTGCTGTCCTATCCGAACACCTTCGACCAGACTTTGTACGCCAGCATGAAGCAAGCCTTCGACATGGGCGCTGTCGCCGTCGGCGCCACCGTGTACTTCGGCTCGGCCGAGTCCCGCCGCCAGATCTGGGAGGTCAGCCAGGCGTTTTCGCGCGCGCATGAATTAGGCATGGCCACCATCCTGTGGTGTTATGTGCGCAACAATGCCTTTAAGACCGCGGAGAAGGACTATCACGTTTCGGCCGATCTCACGGGCCAGGCCAACCACCTGGGCGTAACCATCCAGGCAGATATCATCAAGCAAAAACTGCCCGAAAACAACGGCGGCTACAACGCGATCAAGGGCTTCGGCAAGACGCACAAGCTCGTCTACGAGAAGCTCACGACCGACAACCCGATCGACCTGACCCGCTATCAGGTGGCCAACTGCTACATGGGCCGCGCGGGCCTGATCAACTCAGGCGGCGCATCCTCGGGTGCCACCGACCTGGCCGAGGCCGTGAAGACGGCCGTCATCAACAAGCGCGCGGGCGGCATGGGCCTGATCTCCGGGCGCAAGGCGTTCCAGCGCCCGATGAAGGACGGCGTCGGCATCCTCAACGCGATCCAGGACGTGTACCTGGATAAGAAAGTCACGATCGCTTAAGCGTCACCTAACGGCGCTTGCCGTGACTATTGAGCACGAACTCGATCTCGCCCCAGAGCTTCTCGATGGTGATCGGCTTGGGCAGGAACTGTTCGGCGCCGGCAAGAAGGCCTTCGATGCGGTCGCGCGGGTCGGCATACTGCGTGGAGGCGGAGACGAAGATGACCGGAGTGTCTTTATGGTTCTCGAGGCGCTTGACCTTGCGGCACAGCTCGAAGCCGTGCATGTCGGGCAGCTGGACGTCCATGATGATGATCGAGGGCCGGCTCTGCTTGAGGGCTTTGATCGCCTCCTCGCCGGTGCGCGCGCCGGTCACCTCGATGCCCTTCAGCGACATGACGTCGATGAAGGTCTCGCGGAAGTGGTCGTCGTCCTCGACGATGAACATCGGCGAAGCGATGAGGGTCTGCGGCATCATGGCGTCTTTCCAAACTTCGCCGCGAGCTTGTCGTAGGCGGCCTGAACGTTCAAGAAGCCTTCACCTTCCTCATCGCGGCTGTTCTTGCCCGTCTTCTCGAGCGTGGACATGAGCGCGTTGACGACCGCGTCGAGCTTTTCGCCCTTCTCGGTCACGCCGAACATCATCGCCAAGAGCGCAATGGCGCCGGCCACGGCAGGAGTGGACATCGAGGTCCCTGAGATGGCCTTCACAGGTCCATTCACGCCGTCCACGCGGTCGGCGCCGAGCGCCTCGGGCCACGCGCCCTCGGTGTTGAGACCGACGGCCGTCAGATCGGGACGGTGCGGGTAGCCGGGAGTCTTCGCGGTGATGGGCGAGCCGGGGCCGCGCGAGGAGAAGTAGGCGATCTTCTTGTTACGGTCGGCGGCGGCCACGGACATGACGCGAATAGCGCCCGTCGCCGAATCTTGATAGGTCACGATGGCCGGGGCGCCGATCGTATTCTTGCCCGAACCCGCGTTGCCGGCCGCGAAGACCATGATGTGGCCTTCCTGCGCCAGCTTCTTCACCAGTTGGGCATCGGGACCATTCGGGTCGCCCTCATCGTCGCCCCACGAGTTCGAGATCACGAGGTTGCCATCGTTGCCGGCCTGAGTCAGCGCCCTGAGGATGTCGTCGAGCGTGGCACCGCCATCCACGAAAGCCTTGTAGTGCGTCAGATTGCGCAGCCACCGCGCCAGGGACTGAATCCACGAACTTACCCATGAGCCGTGGCCGTTGTCATCCACGTTCTCGCCGGAGGTCATATTGACCTTTTTAACGTACTTGAGCAAAGGGTGAGAAGCGTCGACGCCGCAATCGATCACGCCGAACTTGGGCTGCGGAGGCGCGGTCTTGAAGACCTTGGCCCACAGGCCGGACCAGAAGCCGAGAACAGGCTTGCCCCATCGCCTTTCGGCGATGCTGAGTACGGTGTCGGCCTTGATGATCTTCAGGTTCTCATCCATCGTGACGGCGCCGCGCGCCTCGGGATCCATCTGCTCGGGCGTGACGGGCACGGGGCGGATGATCTTGCGCTCGGCATTCGGGGAAACCTTGAAGCCGCGCCCGACCATCTGCCGGGTGAACTCGGCCGCGGAAGCGCCGTCCACGCGGATCGTGGCGGTGTTGATGCGCTCGTAGGTCGCGATAGGGGTTGCCTTGTAGGGCGCGAGGGCGGCCGCGTCGAGGCCGGCAGTCTCGAGCTGGGCCAGCATCGCCTGCTGCAGGCGCGTGTACTGCTCGACGCCGTCGGGCAGGTTCACGTCCACGTTCGAGATATGCGCGTCGTGCAAAACCGTCTTCTTCTCGCCGAACCCCACAATCAGGTTCACGGGGCTGTTGACGCCGCCCGAGGCCGCGCCGCCGTTGTCGGGCGCGGCCTTGCTCGCGCCGAGCTGGCCGACCGCGAGGCCAAGAGCCGCCACGGCCGGCAGGAAGGCGCCCGCCATCTGAACGCCGGTCACCGTCATCGCGCCGCCGATCAGGAGCTTGGCGACAAACATCGCCGCGCCCGCGACCGCGCCGCCGGCCATCATAAAGACCAGAACCAAGGGGAGAATGACGCCCATCGGACCCAGGCGCTCCATCAAGTTGTCCATCGCCGCACGGGCCTGATGGGGCAAGAAAGCCTTGAGTATGTGGCTGCCGTCAAACGGCGGGAGCGGGATCATGTTAAAGATCGCGAGCAGAACGTTCAGGAACACGAACGCCCCGAGCGTCGCAACGACGCCGGCGCCGAGTCCCGCGGCTACAGCGCCGGTGACGGCGAGCGCGCCCGCGACGGCCAGGCCCATATTGACGGCCGGGCCGGCCAAGGCGACGAGCGCTTTGTCCTTGACCGGGTTCTTAAAGTAGCGTCCGCCCGGGTCCAGAGGGATAGGGCGAGCGCCGCCAAAGACGAAGCCTGCGGTCAGGAAGAAGAACGCCGGAAGCGCGATGGTCAAGAGCGGATCGATGTGCGAGCCCCAGGTCAGGGGATTGAGGCTGCCCCTGTCAGCATGCTTCACCTTTTTAGGGAGGCCGGTACTCAAACTCCATTGCCCGGCAATCAGACGACCAAAATCGATCGTCTCATAGGAGCTCAGACGAGGAGTCGGATCGCCGAGCTTGTCGGCCACGCGTGCGTGGCCGACTTCATGAAGAATGAGCGAAACGAGAATCATGGGGAACAGCGCGATCGAGCCGAAGGCCAAGCCCGCAGCCGTCGCCGCGGCCCCGCCAAGCAGACCCACGCCGAACAGGCCGAAAAGGCCGTTGCCGCCGCGATCGCTCTGGTCGGGGTCGGAACGATCGTCGGGACCGCCCTCGCCGCCGATGCGGCGCGGATTGCCAATCTCATCGATGTCGCCGTCTTTCCCCGCGCCGTCAACGGAGTCGTCCGAGTCGGGCATGGCCTTCTTGGACGCCGCCAGGAACGAGGCGTTCGCCGAAACGGACATGTCGGCGCCGATCGCCGCGACGGCGCCGACCCTGAGGGCCTCGCCGTCGAAAGTCTTGCGCGCCTCGACGGCCTGCGTTTCAACGGGCTTCGATTCCGCGGACGGAACGGACCGACGGGCCTTCAACGTCTCGATCGCCGGGGTCTTCGCGGCGGCGGGCGCAGGTCGAAGGGCGGCCCGGGCGGCGTTTGCCGCAATGGGCGCAATGGCGGATACAGTCGGGACAATCGCAGGGGCGGACAGAGGGGCGGAGAGATTCGGGGCCGCAGGAGACAATGTTGGAATCCCGGAAACATCCGCCGCGCGGCCAAGGGTCGCTCCGGCCACGCCCGTGACGCCGGCCGCGGCGGAACCACTAGCGGCGGCTCCCGTCGTCTGCGCGGCGGCGTGATAGGCGCTCGAGCCCGGAGACAGAACGACAAGGGCAAGCGAGAGCGTGAGTGCGATTGCGGAACGAAAGCGCTTCATCGAGTCAGTCTCCTTTTGCGTCTGATTGGATTATAACGCCCGATTCGACTTCATAGACGGGTCATAGGTCCCAACGAGGCTCCGGCATTGGTCCCAAGAAACAAGAGGCCATTAGACTCGAAAGGTAGGTCTGCGGTCGTCCATAGGGCCTAGCGATGGGGGGTCCTGTTGATCGGAAAGATCAGCGCGGGCGAGAGGAAATCGACCAGGGCGCAGAAAACCATCACGCCCCCCGCGATCCACAGCACCGTCATCGTCGGCAAGTCCGCCAGCCACCAGCTGTAAATCAACAGGCCGCCGATCGTGCAGATCATCTGGTAGAAGAACATCGCCGAGTAGATCTTGCCCTGGCTCTCGGGGTAGGAGCCCGCGACGACCTTGGTCGTCAGGCTCGTCCAGGCCACGCTCGCGGGCGCGCCGAAAATCGTCGACAGAAGCATCAACGCCGCAGCCGCGTACAGGTTACCCGAGAAGAACAGCGCCGCATAGGCAAGCCACGACAGGCCGTGCACCCAAGAAGTCCACCGGCCCTGGCGCTGGAGCCGGTCCATACCGGTCGTCGCGTCGGCGTAGGCGTCCGCAAGCAGCTTGGCGCCCCGTAGAGAGGCCCACGCGCGCAAGTCGCTGGCAGCACTCGTCGCCTCGAGCAAGGTGAGCGTCTCGGCTTCGGAGCGGCCGAGTGTCGCACCGACGGCCTTGACGGCCTCGGCGACCAGATCGACGCCGAACTGACCGCCGTCGCGCGCCGCGCCGCCCTTCGTCCACTCCCCTTTATAACGGTCCAGCACCAAAGGCACGACGCCACGCAGAGCGGCGGAGGCCGCGTCGAGAGTCCCGGCGTCGAGCGCAGGCTCGCGCTCCGCAAGCTCGGAGCGAAACACGCGCGCCGAGGGCGCAAGCGCCATCTGCTCGGGGTCGCGCGCGAAGGCCATGAGACCCGAGCCGAGGCCGGAACCGAGCGCAGACGCCGCCAGGAACAGCCCGAAGGAGCCAGCGCCCGCGTGCAGCACGTCCGTAAGGAAGCGAGACAGCGCCCCGAAGATCAGCACGTCACCCACCATGAACGAAACCGTCGTCGAGAGAAGGTACCGGCGCAGAAAGCGGTCGGAGAAGATCGTCTTGACGCCCGACACGAACTCCTTGAGGACGCGGCGGCGAGCGACGGCCTTCACCGGAAAGCCGCCGAACTCGGCGGGCAAGACGGCCAGCGCGGGATCACCGTCTATCTCGACGAGGAGGGTCTTGCGGCCTTTCACCTGACCGCCCGTCACGCCCGAGAAGCGCACGGGGCCGATGCCCTCGCGCTTGAGAACCTTGGTCAGCTCCCGGCGCGCCGCCAGTATCTCATTGCGGGGCAACTTCCGAAAGATCCCATAGACGACCGCGCACGCGAGCAGCATAACCCCGCACACCGCGTAGGACAAAGCGTTGCCGCTGAGCAGGCCGAAGTGCGCGCCAACCGCCGCGATGAAGGCACCGGCCAGCAGCAGCCCGACCACGCCGACGACGTTCATCACGATCATCGAAATCGCCTTGGCGCGGTTGTAGTAGCCGACCGCGCACGCGAGCAATAGGATCCCGTATACCTCGTAGGACAAAGCGTTGCCGCTGAGCAGGCCGAAGTGCGCGCTGACTATCGCGATGAAGGTGCCGGCCAGCAGCGGCCCGACTACGCCGACGACGTTCATCACGATCATCGAAACCGCGTTGGCGCGGTTGTAGTGCGCGGCGTCATCGGCCAGGATGCGGTTGAAGGTGACCGACTCCGCGGTCGTGCCCGCCATCTGTAGGAAGCCCGCGACCGCGATTAGGCCCGCGAAGACGCCGAAGCCGAGGAATCCCTGGAAGAAGAGGACCGGGACCAGCAGCATCAGAAGCGAGCGGCCGACGTCCGTCCAGATGATAACCTTCTGCGTCGAGGTGCCGTCGACGATCATGCCGGTGACGAGGGAAGCCCCGGCCTGCGCGCCCCCGTTGATCGCGCGGTTGTAGCCGACCTTGGCCGCATCTTCTTCCGTCGGAGCGACGAACTGGGGAAAGGCGGTGTAGTGGAAGTTGACGCCGAGCATCACGAAAGCCCGGTACGCGGTGAAGATCCAGAACTGCCGGTTGCGGCCTTCATCGGGGAGCACGCGCAGGAAGCTGATCAGCTTCGCCCATGCGCCCTGAAGAAGACCGCCTCCGATATTCTCGGAGGCGGGCCCGGCGTGAGGAACGAAGGAGACCCGGAGGCCGCCCCCACCTCCACCCGGCTCAGGAGGCCGAGGTTTTATCGGGCGGGTTGTCTTCATGGCCTCGGACATGTCGTGGAGCTTTCGGATGCGCACGCCGGTGTTCGGGTGAGTAATAAACAGCTCGAAGATCAAGTCGTCGGCACGAGTCGCGCCGCCGGACGCCGACGTCTGTGGAAGAACGCCGGCATTCTCGAGCTGCTCCAGAGGGTTGACGATCATCATGTGCTGCATCGACGCCGCGCGCGGAATCGTCGCGCCGGGCAGGCGGAAGCCCGCCGCCGGCCGCCACGTCGTCAGCAGTCCCAGCGCGAGTGCGAGCGCCTCGGGGTCCTCGCTGAGAAGCGCGCCGTCCTCGTCCGCCATGCCCTCGTTATTGCGCGACGACGCCATCTGCAAGATCTGAAGGGCGAGCGGAGCCCACAGCGCCGCGAACCACCGCAGCAAAGCGGGCAAAGACTTAAGGACGATGCCCGTCGAGATCGGGTCGAACGCCTCGGGCTTGACGCCCGCGCCCTCGGAGCGCGCCGCGGGCGCATCTGAGGGGACCGGTTTCGGCTGCCATCCAAACGCCTTCTTGACGAGAATCTTCGCATGGCCGACGGCCCACATGACGCCATAGGAGGCAAACTGGATGCCGGCAGCGATGGCGCCGCCGATCGAGCCTAGCAGCATGTGGCGATCTTCCACGTGCGACCACTCATGGCCCAGCACGCCGCGCAACATGCGCACGCCGAGCGCCTTGAGCTCGGAACGGTCGGCCTTGAGCACGGCGGCCGCCACCTGAGAGGGCGTCGCGTCGGCGGGGATGCCAGTCACCGAACCGGCGATCGCGCTCCGAAAGACCTTGAATTCCTTGGTGCCCGCGTCGGACGAGGCGATCAAGCGCACCACGCCGTCGCGGACGATCTCGGGCTCAAGGGTCATCGCCTTGATGCCCTTGGTCACGCCGACCATCGCGTCAAACGGGCTGCGGCCGGTCGCGTAAGCGTTCGGGGCGTCCATCGGGTCGATGACGATCTCGGGCATCGGGTATTCTTTTTTGCCGGCCGCGCGGCGCTTGGCGTTGCGCCCGGCAAGATAGTCTTCCACAATCTTGAACACCTCAGGGTCCTGCTCCTTCGTCGTCGGCTGGGCCTTCATCACGAGCTTGATGATCTTCTTCGCGAAGAAGAACGGGATGAACGCGAGCACGGAGGCGACGGCAAGATTGGTCAGCAGGCTTGTGATGCCGAATACGGTGAAGGAGAGGAGGACGCCGGCCGCCGCCATCGTGCCGAGCATCAGGACGGTCTTAGCCGCGTAATGGAATACGGGCCACTTCGGCGGCCGGTCGGCGAGCTGGTCTGGATCCGCGACGGGCGCCGCCTTCGTCGACGGAGCGGCCGGGGCCTTGGGCAGGATCTTGGCCAGCAATGTCTCCGTCCAGACCGAGGCGCGCTCGCCCGCGAAGACGATGACGAGGAAGGTGAGCGGGCTCGCGAAGCCGGTGAACGCCGTGTAGGCAAGAAGGCCGAAGTAAAGCCGGTTGAAGGTCACGAGGCTCAGAAGCTTCTTCACCAGGCTGCCGATCGAGTTCACTGTGGTCGATGAAGCCGCGTTGCCGGAGCGCCCGCCGAGCACGGTCCATAAGAGGAAGGCGATATTCGTGTAGACGGCGGAGTAGCCCGTCAACAGCGCGAAGACCACCCCGATCATCACCCACTGGAAGGATGGGAAACGAACCTTCTGCAGCGAGCCGGGCACGGAAAAGGGTGCGCCGGTCTCGGCCGAATTGATCAGGCGGCCGAGGAAGAACGCGACCGTGGTCATCACCGGCAAGGCCATGAGGCCGATGATGGGCGCAAGCCCAATGAGGCCCGCGACGGACGCGGCCCCGACAAGGGCCGGGGTGAGGCCGAGTGCGCCCCAAACAAGGACCGTGTCGATGAGCGCTGAGCCCGCGAACCAGCGTCCGCCCGCCACGGCCAGCAAGGGCGTCGCCGCCGTCAACACGCCGGCGGTCGTGAGCACCAGACCAAGGCTGGGTACGGCGATCACGACAGCGCCCAGGAACGCGCCCAAAGAAACATCGAGGATGGTCTTGACCTTGTTCAGGCGCGGAGAGTCGCGCTTGGCGAGACGGTAGCGCGCATACAGCGCGAGCGGAAAGAGCAGGAGACCCGAGCTGACGGCCCAGACGGCCGCGATGGGCACCACGCCGAACACAGCCGGTAGGAGCGCCACGGCCGCGGCCTGCAGGCCGATCGTCACACCCGCGCCGAGCGCTATGGCAGAGACAGACTTTAGAATACCGCCGAGCCCCGAGCGGCGGAAGCCGTTGCCGTCCGGCGCGTTCGGCGACGGGACCGCGGCGCGAAAGCCCGCGCGCTTGACGCCGGCCGAGGTCAGTCCGGCGGACGGGAGGCCGGCTGAGGGCAAGCCTTCAACGATCGGCTTGCGCGGACCCGCCTCCTCAACGCCAAGCAGGTAATCCATCATGGACGCGGCGGCGGAACGGGAACCGGAGACCGAACCCTTCGCGATCGCTCCAGCGGCCTCGATGACCTCGACGTGGACCGCGGCCAGGCTCTTCGCGTCGGCCCGGACCGGGCTCAGCCCGGGCTTGGCGGCAGACGCTTCCAGCGCGGCGGCAGAAACCGGGCTGTTGGCCGGCGCGGACGGCGCCCCGCTGAGAGCCGGGGCCGCCAGGCTCATCGCGGGCATCGACAGCTGAGGAATCGCGGAAGGAGCAATCGTCCCGGCGGCGCCGGCGGCGGAACCCGAAACGCCCGCGGCGGCTCCGCTCATCGCGGAGGAGACTTGGGACCAGGCCGGCAACGGCGCTGAGACGAGGATGAGAGACAGGGAGACGGCCGCCGCGATGAATCGTTTCATGCGCCGATCCTATCAACTCCCCTTCGCGATCGGAGGGACCCAAAGGCCCAGCCGCACTTCGGCAAGCGGCCCCCTAAAATACTGGGCCTTTATCCCCAATACTCCCAACGCCGAAAACACTGAGGCGGACCGAATCGAAGCCCCGAAATAGATACACCCGAGGTCAACTTGGTATGTGCCAAGTTTGTGGATAACTACGGATGGGCGGCGCGGAAGGCGGAGAGGACCGCGGGCAAGGTGCGCCGCGGCGTGTCGTAGCGGACGAGCAGCTGCTCGTCCTCGGCCAACATGTCCTTGGCGGCCTTGCGCGCGGCGGCGAGGTCCATCCTCTTCAGGAACAGCACGGCGGGGCCGTAGTAGAATCTAAGACCAAGGCGCTGCGCCTCGCCCTTAAACCAGGACGGTGTCGCGGCGAGCACGGTGAACTGGCGGCCGTCCTTCAGGTAAACCTCGATGACGCCGCTCGAGTGCTCCGGACGTGCCGGATTCGACAGGTGCGCAAGCTCGATGCGGGCGACAGCGCTCAGGACCGGAGTCACGTTTTTCTCCGGTGGTAGTAGCGCAGCCAATAGCCGCCCATCTCGGCGGCCATCGCGTCCACGGCGGCGCGCACGGTCTCGCGGTCAAGACTCGCGACGAACAGGATAGGCTCGGACCACCACGCCTTCGACTGAGCCGAGTCCATCCATGCCTCGGCGCGATCGAAGGTCGCGACCCGGAAGGTGGAGCCGCCGCCGCCTTCAAGGGCGACCGACAATTCGCAATCCCCCGAAGAGACGTCCGCCGGGGGCGCGAAGTCGATGGACGCGACTTGAGGCGCGGGCATGGCGGAGATTATAAGTTACTTCTTGGGGTTTTTATTGACGCTGGAGTCGGGGAGTCCGGGCAGGAGCTTCGGCGTGAAGAAGAAGAACGCGCCCGCGGCGAGGAAGATCAAGCCGATCGGTCCGAGCACTCCCGGAAAGGCCGGCGTGAATAGGCCCACGATGAGGCTCGTCAGGCCGTAGCCGAAGGAAACCGCCGCGTTGAAGGTGGAGCCGTTGACGCCGATCGCGGCGCCGAGCTTGGAGTTCTTTGCGTGAGTCTGGAAGTAGCTGGAGAACACCACCAAGCTCGGGCCGGCGAACAGGCCGAGGAGCAGGACCCCGGCGAACAGCGCGGGCATCGAGCCCCAGAACGCGAAGGGCAGGAACACGCCCGCGAGGCCGACGCCGAGAAACTTGATCCAGCCGCGCGCGCTCAACTTCGAGCTGCCGTAGAGCAAAGCCGCGCCGATCGCAACGGCGGCGGCCGCGGCGGCGAAGCTGCCGGGAAACAAGCGCACGCCGGCCCAAACCGCCGCGAGACCCAGGACGACCCCTGAAACGAGACGCTCGAAGGAAAGGGCCTTGCCGATAAAAGGAATTCTGATGTCGGGCATCTTCACCGCGCCCGTCGGAGCGGACAGCTGGCCCGCGTTGGCGATGAGCTGGCCGAAGAAGTAGGCCCCGAGCAGCTGGCCTAAGATCAGGCCCTTGCCCGCGGCGCCGCCCAAGGCCGAGGCCATCAGCGGCAAGGCCAGCGACTGCATTGGAAACACGAGACCCGCCAGCAGCGCCGAGAGGAGCATCGCCCAGCGCAGGTTCTTCTGCGCCCAGATCGCCCTAAAACCGCCGCTGCGCGCGATCCAGAACATAAGGGCGCCGGAGATCGGAAGCGCGGAGTGCCAGCTGAAGTACGCTCCGATGGAGGCCGCAAATAAGGCTGCTTCCTTCCAGTACTTGGCGAAGAAAGCCCTCACGGCCTCGCCCCGAGCGCGCGCCGCCGCGGCGAAGTTCGCGGCGACCTTCGCGGAGGAGGAAGCGGGCTTGATGTTCGGGATGGTCTTCCAGATGATCGGGATGACGAGCGCGGCGTGCACGGCGGCGGACAGGTAGAACGGCAGCAGCAGGCTGAAGTGGTCGACGTACTGTCCGACGCCGATGACGAGGCCGAGAAGAACCTGCAGCGTCAGGTAGTTGATCGCGGCAAGGCCGTTGACCATCGGCACGTTCTTGGCCCCGGCGAGGCGGCGGATGTACGTGCCTTCCGTGATCATCAAAGACGAGAGCAGCCAGCCGTTGGCGATGGAGGCGAGCAAAAGCGTCCAGAAGTTCAGCACGCCAAAGAGCGCGAACGCGGGAAGCGCCAAGGCCATCAGCCCGCGCATCGCGGCCATCAGCGCGAGGCCGTTGCGCGCCGACATGCGGTCGGCGATGAGGCCGTTGAGCGGTCCGGTCGCGATCGCGGCCAAGGGTCCCAAGGCCATCAGCGCGCCGTAGCTGGCGACGCCGACCGCGGGGATCGTGATGAGCGGATAGGCGATCGAGGTCAGGATGAAGGCGACAATCGAGATCGTGCGCTGGGCGAACAGGCCGCCGATCGCCTTCTTGTCCATCTCTTCGGCCGCCGGCGCGATTTTCCCAAGGGCGGCGAGAATCTCGGCGGAAGCCGTAGCACCCTTCGCGGGCCAGACGAAGACGTTCGCAATGCGCGGGTCGGCGAGGCCGCCGACCGCGAGGGTCAGCGAACCGGCCCCGGCGGCCTTGGTCATGTCGGCGTCGACCATCCGGGTGCCGAAGAACGAGTCGCCCACCAACAGCATCGGACCCGCGAAGCCGCGCGCCTCGCGCAGGGCCTTGATGCCGACGGTCTTGTCAAGGAGCGAAATCCTAAGATAGGACGGGTTCTTCGGATCCACCGCCAAGCTGCCGCTGACGACGACCTGCGCGCCGGCCGCATCAAGCTCCGCCTGCATGAAGCGCACGGCCTCCTGAACGGTCTCGGCCGCCAGGCCGGGCGGCAGGAAACGCACCCACTTGACCTCGGAGAAAATCTCTTCCGCGCCGTCGTACTCGTAACGGCCGAACTTGTCGGCGGTCCGAGCCGAAGCCGCCGCGATCGCAGCGCGCTGAGCGTCGGTGAACTTGAGAACCGCGTCGAAGACGGTGACGGGCGCGCCCGCTGCGTCGAAGGCGAGGAGGCGCGCGCCGCTGTTCGCGCCGACCGTGAGCTTGGCCTTCTGCTCAGGCGTCATCGGGACGATCGAGTCGAGGATCGTGACGTCCCGGCCACTCGTCTTAACATCGGATCTGTCGGTCAAGATCGCGGTCCTGACTCCCGCGTCGTTCGAAGCCTGGAGGCCCGCGGCGACCGGGGCGGAGATCGGCTCGCGGAATTTCGCGAGCGTGTCATCGTAGTCGAACACAGCGGAGGCGGGCTTCCTGCTCACGAGGGAGGCGAGAATCTCGTCCTTGTGGGCCGCAGACACAGGGCGCAGGCTCTTGACGACGCCTTGCTCGGCGAGCGCGATCAGCGCCGCGCGGTGCACTTCATAGTCGGCGGCGCCGCCATCGGGGTTGGCGGCGGAAACGCGCTCGAGGCTTTCCTTCGCACCCTCGTATTTCGCGAGCTGGGCGACCGCGGCCTGGCGTTCGGCGAGCGGGGCCTTTGCGTCGAGCGCCATCGCCTCGAGCGTGATCGGGGTCGGCAGCGTGGCCTTGCCTTCGAGCGCCGAGGCGGCAGGAGTGTTCGGCGTCAGCGCCAGGGACGCCGCAACAGGGACGTCGAGGCGGCCGGCGCGTTCGCGTTCGCCTGTGAAGAAAGGTTTGAGAATGCCCGACGCGTCGGAGCCATCGGCTGCGGCGGCCGCGAGCTTCTCGCCAACAAACGCCAGCTGGGCCTGAGCATTGAAAGGAGCCTTGGCCGCGTCGACGGGCCGAATCGCCCCCTGGACAGACGCGGAAGCGAGGGGGCCGGCAGCGAGAACGGAAACGGGCAGGATGGGAATCGGACTTGCCGACGCCGGCAGGGTCGGGATAAGGCCGGTCTCGGGAGAAAGAAGGGTGAACGCCGTCCCAGACAGTTCAATGCGCGGCACGCCGCCCGCGGCGCCGAGGACTCCGCCCGGAACCGCTCCGCCGACGATGATCTGCGCGACGGCCTGGTGCGGAACGGCGGCCGCCGCGATCAAGAAGGAGAGCAGGACGACGAAGGCGCGGCGGGTGGTCTTCATGGGCACATAATACCCCGTCCCCGGACCTAGAAGGAGGGCCCTAGGACCCCTTTCCGTATAGCAAGAGGCCTAGACCTCCCTAGGACCTTGCCGCGGGCCGTCTCTCAGCTCTTCTTGAGCCGCCTCGGGCCGCTCACCGGGACGTCCTTGACCCAGAGGACGGCACCCGGCTTGTCGTTGCGCAGGACGTAGGGCTTGACCCGCGTCACGTGGGACAGGTGCCACTCGAAGGCGCCGGACTTGCCGGTGACCTTCTCGATGCGCGCGAATCCGACCACCTCGGCGGGACGCCCGGGCTCCTCATCGGTGAAGGTCTGGATGAGCGCCACGAACGGCTTCGGCTTGGTGGGAACGCCGCGGGACTCGCTCGTCTTCGTGCCCTTGATGATTTGCTGGGCGAACTCCTTCTTGATCTTGAGCCCGGGCACGACGCGCGGCAGCACGAGCGTATCAAAACCCGCCGTCTCCGGCCGCGACGGATCGACTCTCCCGATCAGCCTCGCGGCCTTGGCCTTCGCCTTCTCCTTCTCGGGATCGGGCGGCGTGGCCAGCTTGCGAAGCTTGTTGACCTGGTTGCGCAGGAAGCCGCCGAACGAGATGCGCGTCCACTCGTTGAGTATCGGCTGGCGCATGCCGGTCGGGTAGATGAAGCGGATGATGAAATCGACGGCATCCTTCAGCGCGCCGGTGCCGCCGTAAGGGAGAGGCAGGCGCTGCCACATCTGACGCACGATTGTATCGTAGAGCTGCACCTGCGTGTCCTTCTCGAGGTTCTGCAGCATGGGCGTCTGGCCCGTCTTGAAGTCCAGGACCGCGACCTCAAGGCCCGCCGGCGTCTCGCGGGCCAGCGCCAGGTCGAAGATCAAGCGGAAGATGTCGCGGTTTAAGGGCTCGCCCTTTTTAAAGCGCTCGACCACGAACAAGTTCGGCAGCTCGGAGCCGATCACGATGGGGTACTGCGCGATCTCCTTGGCCAGGTAGCCGTACATGACCTTGAGCCGGGAGAGCATCTCCCCATGGTAGCCGGCCAGGCGCTTGCCGGAGCGGTCGAGCAGGTTTCGCGTGGCCGCGCCGATCTCCCGGTCCCACTTCCGCTCGGCAATCTCGGCGAGATCTTCCGCCGCAGGCAGAACGCCTTCCTGGCGGTACTTCCACAACGCCCAGTTAAAGGAAGCGTGCATGACATGTCCCATCATCATGAAGATGGAGCCGCCATCGCCGAAGCCCTTGCCCTCGCGCTTCAAGCTCGCGATCTTCGAGGCCGAGGAGGCGAGATCTCCAGGCTTGTTCTCGCGATAGGGTCCGAGCAAGGAGGCGAGCGAGGCGTCCACGAGCTCCGCGCCCTGGGCGTCGAGATGGGCCGCGGGCTGCAGAGAGCCCTTCATCGCCCCGAGCAAAGCGTCATCCCGGCTGATGGTCATGACGTCGCTTGGAAGGACGTAGAGATCCTGCTCATCGCGCAAGGTCTCGAAAAGATGCGGCAGGGCGCTGACCAAATTCTGCGGGCGCACCGTGAGCGTCGCGCGGCCGTTAAGCTCGGAGGAGGAGAAGTGCCACTGGCCGGAGGGAAGACCCAGTTTGCTCATGTTCGCGATCAGCTCGCCGGCGAGCGCGGCACCCCGGCCCGTGACGTCGATATTGAACTCCGTGCCGTGCGCGCCGACCGTTCCGGACAGCCCCGTGAGCCGTGCCGCGAACTGCATGAGCTCTTGCTCCTGGCCCGAGAAGCTCTTCGAGGAGTGGAAGCGGGCGAACGAGCCGTCGAAGGACTGCAGCGCGTTGCCGTCGTCGGTGAGCGTGACGAGCTTGTAGCGCGAGACCTGGTCGCGCTGCTTCGTGGTGAGGCCGCGGGTGAGAAGATCCTCGGCGGAGCCGGGGCCCTCGCTGCGCTTGTCGGAGAGCAGGATGAAATACACGCCCGCCTTCATGAGCTTGCTCATGTCCTCGATGAGCGCGTAGGGTACTGAGTCCTTGAACAGGCGCATGTCGACGAGCACGGCCTTGGGCAGCATATGATTGAGCCCCTGCAGCGCCGCGGGAAGCGCGATCTCCCGGCGCGGGAGCGCCGCGAGGCCGGAGCCTTCGGTGTTCTCGGGCAGCAGGCGCGCCGTGTTGAAGGGCAGGACCTTCACGACACGGACGAAGGAGTCGGCCGACATCACGCCCTTGGCGCCCTTCCCCTTGAGGATATTGCGCTGGGTGAGCTCATCGATAAGCCGCGCGCGCAGCTGCTTCGTCGACTTTCCCTTCATCAGGGCCGGCGTGTAGAAGCCCTCGAAGTCTTTGCGGTCCAGCTCCGCGATGCGCTTCGTGCTCGCTTCGGCCACGCGGGACACGAACATGGTCTGGTTGCCGGTTTTCACGTACACCGAGCGTCCCTTTTGGTACTTCTCCCAATACCACTGCGAGTAGGAGACACGGTCTCCCTTCTTCTCCGCGGCATCGAACACAGGGCGGATCAGCGCGTAAACGTTGTCCTTCGAGAGCTCCTTGCGGTCCTTTCTCGTGAACCACAACTCGAGCTGCTCGTAAAGAGCCGGCGCGGCCGCGGCGGTATCGATGATCTCCGGCGATGCGGCGTCCTCGGGCCCCTCGACCTCGCCGTCGAAGCGGCGGCCGGCGCCGTCCGCGGCGGCGGCCGGCATCGCGCTCAAGGACTCAAACGCTGTCGGCGCCGCGGCCGCGAGAACGGGCACGGGCGCGAGAGCGGGCACGGCAGACAGAACGGCCGGAAGCGCGAGCGGAACGGCCAAAGATTCCGCGACCATACCAAAAGTCGCAATCGGCTGCGGCGCCGCGCTCATCGCGGAGAGGCCCGGCGCCAGGCGAACGGGCTGGGCGGCCCGGGATTGGGCGAGGGCCGATGACGGCGCGATCAGCGCCGCGGCCAGCAGAACGCGAAGGGCGCGCGCCGCGCAGCGCATCTTACTTCCCCCGCCCCGCGCGCTTCGTCTTGACCGGCTTCTTCACTCGCTTCTTCGCGGCCTTGCTCGCCGCGGCCGCAGCCAGCTTCGCCTTCTTGAGGTCCTCCTGAGTCGCCGTCTCCTCCTGCAGCTTGTAGAACTCTTGGAACTCGGCGGAGGCCTCCTGGCGGAGGATGGCCGAGATGAGGTCCTGCGCGAGCGGGCCGTTCACTTCCTTGCCTTCCTCGATGCTGAGGAACTCCTCCGCGCTGAAGGTCTTGATGCGCGCGGTACCGCGAGACTCAAATTGCACATTCAAGCTCGAGAGCAAGGGGCCGGTCGGGGAGCCATAATGCCACTTCCCGTCCGCGCCCTTGCGCCCATGGCCGTACAGCAGCGCGAGCGCGTAGGTGCGGGCCAGGAACTCCTCGCCGTCGTTGGGCGACTCCTTGCCGGTGCGGTAGACATGAGCCGTGAGCGACAGGCCCACCGCGTCGTAGTGCTTCATCGTCCGCGGGATGCGAATGTAGATCTTAAAGAGCTGACCCGTGGCCGCGGAGCGAAGCATAATGGTGATGAGGCTCTTGCCGTCCGTGGACAGGCCGACGTAGGTGTCGCGGATGACCGCCATCGCGCGGGAGAAGTCCCCGAACTCGCGGAGATAGAAGTCCACAAGGAACTGGTTCGCGTATCTAAGGAAACCCTTGCTCATGGACTTGAAGGCCGGATCCGCCATCCCCCGAGCCATCTCTTGGCTGATCCACACGCCGTACTTGAGCGGGTTGTACCACATCTCACCGAGCTTCGCCTGAAGCGCGGTGAGCCGCGCGAGATGGTCCTGCCCCTGGAACACGTCATCGTAAGCCTGAGCCATCAACGACGAGATGATAGTGCCGACATACCCGGAGAGCATCCGGCGCGTCTGACGATCCCCGCCCTGGGAGCCTCCGCCGCCGGACCAGCCCTCGGACCTTCCCGGCGAGGGGACCGCGACGTGCCTGGGCTCCCAGTACTCGACGAACTGGCGCAGCTTGGCGAACTTAATCGAGACGGGCTTGAGCTTGCGGTCACCCAGGACGTCGCCGAGCACGATCTCGATGGCGCCGCCGTCCTTGACCACCTGCAGCTCGGACTTGGGCGGGAAGGATGTGGAGAAACGCGGGGACTTCTCCGAATCGGCGAGGATGAGGAACTTGTCCGGGTTGCCCGGGATGTTCTCTCCCGCGAACTGCGTGTCGAGCGCCTGCATCACGCGCGCCAGGGAGAAGCGCAGCGGCATGGAGTGGAGGATGAGCGAGCCGTCTCCGCTCGGGTGCGCCTCGGCCTTGTAGCTGAGGCCCGCGTTTTGCAGCTTCTCATTGAGCGCCGCAGCCTGCGCGGAAGGCGACACGCGCCCGCCGGCGTCGACGGGAGCGTCGACGCGGATTCTCAGGGAGAACGCCTCCTTGTCGGTGGGCGAGGCCTCCAGGGACGCCGAGCCGCCGGCCTCCTGACTGAAGCTCTCGACGACCCCCTTGATCTTCGCGAGCGCGTCGGCCGGGAAGGCGCCGACGTTCTCGATGAGAGACGTCGGGTTCGCGGCGCGGCCGTGCAAAGTGATCTTGCCGCCGTTGTAGGACACCACGATGACCGGGTTGTTGCGCGATTGCTTCACGCGGGAGAGCAAAATCTCCTCGGCGGAGCCCGCGCCCTTCAGCGGGCGCCAGGTCAAGAAGACCACGTGGACTCCGGCCTTGACCAAGGTGTTCACGTACTTGACGCTGTTCTCGGACGCCGGGCCCGAGAACACGTCCTGGATGAACACAACGCGCGGATAGAGCTGGCCGAGCGGAGAGCCGTCGGCGGCCGTGAGCGGCTCGGCATCGTCGGCTTCCCGCGGCGCGACTCCGTCGAAGGCCTCGTTGGAGGCGGCCTTGGCCGCGTCCCCACCTTCGGCGGATGCGGCGGGAAGGACGCGCGCGGAGAGTCCGGAGAGTGCTGTGATCGCGGCGGGCGCGGGAACGGCGGCGGCCGGGACCGCGGCCTGCGCGGGGATAAGAGTACTTGGCGCGCTCAAAGTCGGCGCCAATAGTCCCTGTATAGAGGGAACCCCGCCGTTGAGGGCGGGGTTCAGGCCGGTCGGAACCGCGAAGAGAGCTGCGCCGACGGGCCCCGCAGGGGCGCTCGTACCGCCGAGTTCTCCGCGCAGGACCTGCGCGAAAGACGGCGCGGAAGCACCGCTCATGACCGCCAAACAACAAAAGATGGACGTCAATTGCTTCGCCGTTTTTCTCTTCACGATATCCCCGTGCATCGTTCGAGTCTCGCGCGTCCTGGACGCCATACTATCACAGGCCCCTGAGCCGACCGGCGGGTCGAAGGGCCTGGCATCCCGCGGGCATTGGTCCCAATTTTCTCTGGGCCCCGGAGTCCATCAAATGTCTCTGCGTCCAACGGGGCCGAGCGGGGCCCGGTCGAGCGACTTGATCGCCTCGAGCACGAGAAGGTACGCGTTCTTGTAGTGCGCCAGGTCGAACGCGGACATGTTGTCGCGCTCGGAATGGATGATGTCGAAAATAACGTCCTGAGAAGCCCCGTACACCGTGACCGCAGGAATGCCCGCGTCGCGGAAGGTCGAGGAGTCGGCGTCGCCGCCGTTCAAGTAGTCTTCCTTCAGCGCGTGGCCGCTCGCGCGCGCGACCTGGGCCAAGCGATCGAGCACCGCGCGCGTGGAGTTATTCTTCCAGGAGAAGGTGCCGTTCACCGCGAGCGTGTCGAGATTGATCATCGCGTCGATCTTGCCGCGCTGCTCCTTCGACAGCGAGCGGACGTAGGCCTGAGAGCCGAGCAGGCCCTCTTCCTCACGCGCGAACGCGATGAACACGATCGTCGCATCGGTGTCGAGGTCGTGCAAAGCCTGGTACAGGTTGGCCACCATCGTCGCACCCGTGCCGTTGTCGATCTTGCCTTCGCCCGCCCGCACCTTGTCGTGGTGTCCGCCGACCACGATCACGCGGTCGGTGCGGCCCTTCTTGACGACCATGATGTTGTGCCGGCCGCGCCCCGCATCCTGCAAGACGACGTCCGCGTCCTTGGCGCCGCCGAGCTTGAAGAGATCGATCACAAACTTCTCGCGCTCGGGGTTGGTCGAGGGCAGGCGATCCAAACGGCCCTGCATGTCCTCGTCGCTCGGAATCGCGCCCTCGGGGCGCGAGACACGCTCGGCTTCGGAGAGGCGCAACGCCGTAAAGCGGCGTTGGGCCTCGAGGGCAAACGCCTCGGGCGTTGGCGCGGCGGGCGCGGCGACTGCCTCGGGCAACACCGCGGCCTTGAGGCCATCGAAGGCAGCCGCGAGCACGGGGACTTGGTCGCGGCCTTCGGCCGCCGCGGCGGAAAGCGTCGCGTGCAAAGTCTCGGCGACTCGAAACGGCGCGACCTCCGCGACGGGCGCCGGCACGAGCGCGGGAAACGCCCGCGTCGGAGTCAGCGCGAGCAGTGACGGCAGCGGCATCGAGAGGCCGCCGCCAAGAACAGGCGCGGCCGGAACGATCGGCGCCGGAACTCCGCCGGAAAGGGGAACCACGACGCCCACGGTCTGAGCGAAAGAGGACGAGGTCAGCAGAAGCGAGATGAGGGCGGCAAGGGGAGTTCGGAATTTCATGGCCCGAGTCTACTAACGCCGGGCAACGGCCCGGGGGTCCGAAAGGCCCGCCGGATCGGCGGGAAAGGGCCTAGAGTTTTGGGCCCGCAGGACCTGGGCCCGCTGCGCCGTGCTAAAATGAGCGCATGCTCAATCGCGCCCTTCTCTGTGCCATCCTGCTCGCCGCGTCGTCCGACGCCCACGCCGGAATACACCTGAGCGCCGATGAGGCCGCGGCCATCGGCAAGAAAATTTGGAAGAACGAGAGCGGCGGTACGATCGACGGCCTCACGCACTGGAACAAGGGCGAGAATTTCGCCTCGCTCGGCATCGGCCACTTCATCTGGTACAAGGCGGGCGAGCCCGGCCCGTTCACGGAGAGCTTCCCCGGCCTGCTCGACGCCCTCGCCGCCTCGGGCGGGAAGCTACCCGTCTGGCTCCAAGGCAAACCGCCCTGCCCCTGGTCCGACCGCGACGCCTTTTTCGCCGACTTCCGCGGCCCGCGCATGAACGAGCTACGCCGTCTGCTCGCTGGCTCGATTGGCGTCCAGGCCCGCTACGCGGCCGACCGCCTCGAAGCCGCCTTGCCCAAGATCCTCGCGGCCGCGCCGGCCGCGAAGCGACCGGCGCTGAATGTGCGCTTCGACCGCGTCGCCTCGGCGCCGAACGGCGTGTACGCGTTGATGGACTACGTGAACTTTAAGGGCGAGGGCGTCAGCCCCACCGAACGCTACAACGGCGAGGGCTGGGGCCTGCTCCAGGTTCTCGAGGGCATGACCGACGCGCCCTCCGGCCAGGCCGCAGTCGCGGCGTTCGTGAAGTCGGCCGACGCGGCGCTCACGCGGCGCATGGCCAACAGCCCGCCCGCGCGCGATGAAAACCGCTGGCTTGCCGGCTGGCGCAAACGCCTGCTCACCTACCTCGACCATGAGGCGGTCGCGCCGCCGCCCTAGAAAATAAAGAGGCTGCCGATGGTCAGCGCGGCGCCGATGATCATCTTCCGGATGTCTCCGTTCTTCTTCCCGTAGCCGAGATACAGCATCCCAGCAAGGCCCATGACCGCGCTGCCCCCCATCTTCCAGTAGGTCGACGCGTGGGCGGTGATGGTCGGCAGCGCATCCTCGCTCTGGAGGAGAACCGACTTAAGATCCATCAGCGCGCCTCGGTCATGCGTGCTCGCGAATCAAGTGGGCCGCATAGGCGCCGAGCGCCAGCAGAACGGCGAGCAGGATCAGCGGGTGGGGCCCGCCGAAGGTGATCGACGCCGAGTGGCTGCTCAGCATGAGAAAGAGCAGCGGCATCGACATCAAGGTATTGTGCTTCGAGCAGCGCTTGGCCGCGAGCGCCAGCTCGGGGCGCGGGACGCCGTTTGCCGCGGAAATCGCCATGATCTTCTTCTGGTTGGGGATGATCGTCATCCAGACGTTCGTCATCATGACCGTGCCCATCATGGCGCCCACATGCAGGTAGGCGGCGCGGTCGCTGAGGACGTTCCTGAGCGCGCAGCCCGAAGCGACCAGAAATAGGTACCAGGCGATTCCTCCCCCGATTTCGGTGCGGCCAAACGGCGTCTTCCAAATCAGCCGGTAGGCCCCGACCGCGCCAGCGAGCGCTCCCGCCGAGACCAGGACGGCCTTCCAACGCGGCAGTTCCGAGCCGTAATCGAGCAGCGGCGCGCCCGCCCAGTACAGGAGCGACAGCAGCAGGAAGCCGGACAGCCAGGTCAGCATCGCCTCCCATTTAAACCAGTGCAGGACGCGCGGCATGACCTCCGGCCACTTCTGCTTCTCGACCAGATAAAACCCGCCGCCGTGGACCATCCACAGCTCGCCCGCGATGTTCGGCTTGGCCTGCGCGTCGCGGGGCGGCTCGAAAGCCTTCTCCATCCAATTGAACAGATAGGTCTGGCCGATCCACATGATCCCGGTGATCGCATGGGTCCAGCGCAGGAACAGGCTCAGCCATTCGTGCAGGTCGCTCATTTGTTAGAAGTCATCCTTGGGATCTCTCTGGGCCAACGTCAGAAGATAATCCGCCAGCGCGTCAAGCTCGGCGTCGCTCAGGACGCTGTCCCAGGCGGGCATGTCCACGGCCGCGGTTTGGCCATCCTCCGCGTCCGCAACCGCGCCGCGCTTGAGCTTGGAGATGAGTTCGTCCTTCTTATAGGTGGCCAGCAACGGGCCCAGACGCGGGATCATGCCCCCGCGCCCCCCGGGGTTTGGGTGTCCGCCCTGTCCGGCCGGACCGTGGCAGGCGACGCAGCCGGCGCGGACGTAGATGACGCAGCCGTCGCCGGCGGTTCGCCACGGGCGAGCCGTCCCCCACGCCTGACCCTTCTGCTCGGACAGAAAACCGGCCAGGGCGGCGCGATCCGCAGCGCTCAGGCCCTGCTCCGGCATCTGGGTATCGTGCTTGAACGCACGCGGACTCGCGAGCCAGTCATCGATCCACGCGCGCGGGCGGCGATGGCCGACCATGGTCAAATCCGGCCCAGAGTTCCCCCCGCGCTCGCCGATTTTATGGCAGGCGCGGCAGCCATGCGCGTCGAATAAAGCGGCCGGATTCGCCGCGGAAGCGGTCGATACGACGATGAGGAAGATCGTAAGGACCCGAAAGCTCATGGGCCCATTCTATCATTCGTTTCAGGGGGACGGCTTCTGCGCCGCACGCAGGGCGCGGCGTAGCAGGCCCGGACGAGGCGCCGCAGGCGGGGCCGTAAGCTTTCGGGCTTCATCGGCCAGGGCCTTGGCTTCGCGGACAAGCGCCTCAGGGTCATTGAGACGCGTGCGCAGGGCCTCCAAGGCGCGGTCCGCCGTGTCGAACAAGCCCGCGCCGACCTCGTGCTCGCGGTAAGCCGGGAGTGCCGTCACCGAGCGCTTGACCAAGGCGGTTAAATAGGGAAACCAGCCGTCGGGCAAAGAGCGGCCCGCCGCCGTCATGCCTTCAGACAACACCCGCGCGAGCTTGGCCAACTTGGCCGCGCTGCGCTCGGCCGCCGCCGCCGTGCCGAGAATTTTGGTCGGCAAGACCGCTCCCGCGGCGGCCTCCGCCACGACGACCACCGCCTGGTCGATCAGCTCGCCAGGCTTCAGATCGTCCACAAGATCGGTCCAACTGATGCGCGGAGCCTCAGGCGTGCCGCGCCAGGAGTAGAACTGCAGGCCTTCGGTGCTCGCGGCCGCGACGACCGCCGCAAGGCCAAAATCGCCGGGCGCTGCAATGGAGGCGGGTTTGGGACCGGAGTTGCCGGCGCCGACCACGACGCCGATGCCGGAAGCGACAAGCCGGTCGATCAGCCTCGAGAGCGGCGTGCGGCGCATCGTGGGCGCGCCCAACGTCAGCGCGATCACGACCGGACCCTTGCCCTTCGCGGCCGCGGCGACGCGCTCGAGCGCGGCCATCACGCGCACCTCGGACACTCCGGCGGCGGCGCGCACGCGCACAAGCGAAAGATCGGCATCTGCGGAAAGCTCGTCCGCCTTTTCGCCGTCGCCGAGGTCGATCGTCAAACCGCCCGCCTCGGCCGGGACGTTCGAAAGCGGATAATAAGGAAGCGAATGGCGAACGGTCCAGCCCCGATGCTCCAGAGCGATCGTCAGCGCGTAGAGCTTGTGCTCGGGAACCGACAGCCATAGCCCGCGCGACAGCGGCAAGGACGCCCTCGTCGTCGTCTCAAAGCGAGTCAAAGTCGCGGCGTCGATCTGAGGATCTTCGGCGCCGTACGGCGCCGAAACGAACAGGTCCACGGGGCCCATCGCCTCGTCCACGCCGGACACGCCCGAACCCGCGGGGTCCATCGGCGCGGTCGGCACGTCAAGCGGAATGCCCGCGGCCCGAGCGAGCAGCTGGACGAGCTCGCTCAGCGCGCCGGGCTTGCTGATGGCGTCGCGGTTCTTGACGACGAAATCCGTGATGATGGGCTTGAGCGGCTCGGCGCGCAGGCGCAGAACGAAGGCCTTGCTCCTGACCGCGACCGGGAAAACCTTCGCGACCGTGCGCGTCAGGGCGAGGTTCTCCGGACCGGCCGCGTCGAGCAGGTCCATAATGACGCGGTCGCTGATCGCCTCCGGCACGGCGTCGGCCAGGTTCGACAAAGCCGCCGAAGCGAGGTGACGGATGTTCCCGCGCTCAGCCCGGTCGCGCACGCGGGTCGAAAGGCCCTCGGTCTCAAGTATCGTCGCATAGGAGCCGATCTGGCCGAGCAGCCACGTCGATGAGAAGCGCACGCTCTTGTCCGCGTTGCCGAGCTCCTTGACGACGCGGGCGACCGCCGAGCGGTCGCCGTGGCGAGCGAGCGCGTAGGCGGCGTAAACGCCGACGTCCCATAAGTCGTTGGCCGCCGCCTTGCGCAGCAAGGCGTCCATCGCGTGCGTCGGGATCTCGGCGAGCGCTAGGAACGCCATCTGGCGCACGCGGGCATCGGGGTCATTGAGGCCGGCCTCGGCGAGCGCTGAGGCCGAGGCGGGCGACCTGAAGTTCATCAATACAAAGGCGGCGCGCATGCGCACGAGCCACACTGGGTCCTTCAGCGCCTCAAGCAGCGCCGGGAGCTCCACGTCACGCGCCGCATTGAAGCGCTTCTGGATTTCAGCCTGCACGATGTTGCCGGCCGCAGAGCGGTCCGCCGGCTCCTCAGAGGATTCATCGGGAGAGTCGTCCTCCTCACGCGCCCGCGCGTCGCTCTTCGCCAACCCGGTCTCCCGGTAGACGCGGTCCTCGGCGTCTTGAACGGCCTTGAGCCGCTCAAGCCAGGCCCAGCCGTCCGGGGAGAGCCCGCGTCCGGCACATTCGTAGACCAAAGATATGGCCGCCCAGGCGTTGACAAGGCCGGCACCCTGAAAGGTCAGCGGAATAGCCGTATCGGTCGCCGTCCGCATCAGAATCGCCTTCACGGCAAAGGGCAGGTTGTCCCGCAAGAAGGACGCCGGCTCACCGGCCTTCGCGGGAATCAAAGCGCCGATGGCTCGCAGCGCGAGCTTGACGAGAAGCGCAATGGCGGCCACGGCTGGGGCGGACATCGACGTGCCGGACTTGCCGGTATGCTTGCCGTCCGCGAGGTCGGAGACCGAACGCGGCGCGTCCTTCGATTTCGCCGAGTACACGCCCTCCTTGTAGACGTTGCTCGATCCGGGCGAGGTCGTCACGTCGCCGCCGATGCCGATAATGTCGGGCTTGAAGCGGTCGCGCTTGATCGGATAGCGGCCGTCGCTGTCGAAGCCCGGCGACTCGAAGAAGGAAGCCTCCGGCACGCCGTCGTCCTTGCTCTTGGCGAAGGAGCCGACGGCGATCACGTCCGCCCCTGCGGCGGGCTGGCTCATCGTGCGGTCGAAAGGGCCGGCATTGCCGGCGCTCGCGAGGATGATCGGATACTCGCCGACCGCATTTTTTTGGTGGGTCAGCTGGGAGAAGAACTCCGCCAAATTATCAGCTGAGGAGCCCCGGCTGCCGAGGCTCAGGGTGATCACGTCGACGCCCCTCTTCTGGGTCGCGAGGGCCGCGGCCACGCGGCCGAGGTTCAGGCCGACTCGATTCAAACCCTTCTGCAGGATGCCGACAGTCAAGGCCGCAATCCCGGAGAGGATATTGGGCGTGACCTCTATGCTTTTCTGCATGGCGACGACGGCCGCGGCCATGATGTCGCCATCCGTGGCGCCGGGCCTGTCACGCGAGAAGACCTTGGCCATAGTGCCGTGCCCGCCCTTGGCCATGCCGAAGAAACCCTCATTGCCTGATATGGAAATGCCCGCGACGTGCGTACCGTGGCTGATCCAGTCCTCCGGGCCCTCATCGACCATGTCGATGACGTCGAGGCGTCCGCCGAAGTCGGCATGCGTCTCGTCGGCGCTGGTGTCGATCCAGAAGATCTCGCCGCCAGCGCCGGTGATCCCGAGCTGCCAGACGGGCTTGACTCCCTGCAGTCCGGCGGAATCCATCAGGTGGGTCTCGAAATTCGCCTGCGAGGCGATGACCTCGGCGGCGGAACTCACGTACTTGCTGATCTCGCTCTTATTGCGGCGCGGCACCGTGATGTAGATTTCCTGGCGGCCTACGTCCGCGCCTAACACATGGCGCACGATGACTTCCTTCTGGTCAAAAAGATCGAGCTGTTGGGCGAAACCAGCGTCTTCGAGAGACTTGCGCGCGGTCGCGCGCCCCTCTTCGGTGAACGAAGCGTTCGCAATCGAGGTCGCGATGCGCCCGCCTTGGATGGGACGAAGCCATAGGCCGACGCGGGGCTCGACCTTGCGCAAAGTCAGCAGGTGGCCGCCGTCCTCGAGATCAACGCGGTTCACGCGGAACTGGCCGCCATCGGCGGACTCCCAGTAACGCAGCAGCTTCTCCCAGGACACCACCCCAACGTCATCCGGACCGAAGGACAAGAAGGCGAAGCCGTGGTCGCGCAGGCCGCCGTAGAGGCCCTCGATCAGATCCGAAACGCCCACGCCCTTGAGGCGCTGGGAAGCGATTTGCTGCCAGAACTTGCGCACCTCGCCCTGGAACGCCTGCAGCGCGCGAGGCGAGCCGTTCTCGCGCAGGCGCTGGGCGCGCCCGACAAGATCCGCCCAGGCCGAGGACTCGGAGGTCCCCTCAAACGCGGCGTCGCGCGCCACGAGGCGCGTCGCGAGCAAGTGGAGGCTGTCGAGCTGCTTGAGCGCCGTCTGCAGGCGCAGATGCTCCTTGGACTTCGGGTCCGGCAAGACGCGGGCCGCGCCGCCAAGCACGATCGCGCGGAATCGACCGCGCAGCTCGGATAAGGCCGGCGCTGGCGCGCTTTCCTTCAACAACGTCACGCGCGCCGTGCCATCGGAAAGCCCATTGTAGAGCTTCGGGTCCTCCAGCTCCTTCGTCTCGGGGTTGAGCACGAGCACATCGTAAGGGCGCTGGAGGCGCAAGGACATCTGGGTCGCGGTCAGAGCGCGCTGAAGACCAGACACCTTGATCTTCTTGAGTGCGCGGGGGCCCTTGAACTCGCTCGCACGGGCACGGACTTCGGAGACGACCATCGACAGAAGACCTCGGAACGCGCCGCGCGGAGGACCGCGCGGCGCGCTCGCCTCCATGTGGGTCAGCTCATGCAACAGGACCTGGCGCAGCAGCCACGGTGTTGCCGCGAGCTCGGGACGAACCCAGATCAGGCCGCGCGAGGCGAAGGCAAACGTGAAATCCTTGTACCGGTTGTCCGGGAGGTGGGCCCTGCATAAGGCCGCCGCGTTTCCATTGAGGCGCCCCTCGAGCACTTCGGCTTTCAGGACAGAGTCGAGATCAGTGGCCGTGAAGCCGCGGCCGCGCCACATCGCCGCGACGAAGACGACCGAGTCGACGACCGCGTTGAGGACGAAGGCGCCGGTGAGGACCATCGCCGAGATCGCGGCGACGGCGAGAACCGTCCCTCCGGTTGAAGGCGCCGCCGAGTGGGCGCCGAACGCATGCGCGCCCCAGCGCGCGAACTCCGCGCCGCCCCACGCCAGGCCCGAGAAGCCCGCAAGCCACAGCGGGAAGAAAGCTCCGCGCTTCTCGCCCTCCGGCTTGGTCGGCACCGCGGGTTCCGCGCTGCTCTCGCGCTCAACACGCGACACGGCCGACAGCGGCCGCAAGGCCGACGCCACCCCGGCCTCGACGGAAACCGGGTCGACCAAGTCGCCGCTTCCAACCGCAAGGGTTTCGCCGGTGATGCGCCGGGAGAAGTCCTCGGCGGCGGCGCGGCCGAAGGTCTCGCCGGGGGCCGAGGGCTTGACGGCCGCAAGCGCGGACGGGACGGCGATAGGCTTGGCGGCGGACGGCGCCGCGATCGACGGAGACAACGAGATCAACGGCGCGGGCAACGACAAGACGGATGGAGAACTCAAACCGGCGCCTGAACCCGCAGGGACCACGCCCAACAGAGGAACGACGGAAACGGCGGAGACCTTGCCTGCGATCTGCTGCGCGAACGCGGAGGAAACAGCGGGACCCCAGGAAGACAGCAGAAGGATCGCGCACAGCGCGGCGGATAGGGAACGGCGGAATGACGACAATGTATTCATCACTGAAGAAAAATTATGTCCGAAGACTGCCCCGACTTCTTCGACTCAGGAGCCGGGCGCTTCGCATCATCGAGGGCGCCGTGGACGCGCTTTTTATAGATGATCTTAAGGCCGCGGCCGATCTCATAAGGCAGGGCCACCCCGATCTGGGCGATCCAGCTGCGGTACTGGAGCCGCCCGAGGGCCTTGACCTCCGCGTTGAAGAACGCGCTCCAGCCGGGACGAGCATACTGCACGCCCGCGATCCAGCGCCCCTGGCTCTGCTCGGGGTGGTCGCTGTTTTCTCCGGAGACGGGCGAGATGTTGAAGTCCTGCGACGTCAAATCCAAACGCGAACGCACCGAGCCGGTGGCGTAGTTGTAGCCGAAACCAAGAAAAGGGGTCCAGGCGGCGTAGCTCTGGTGGGCCACGGCGGTCAGGCCGAAGCTGTTGAGGTTCCAATCGATTTCACCATTGAGGTCGCTGTCGGACCTGTAGTTGGAATCGACGTTGACGTTGAACTTTCCCTTCATGCGCGTGCGCCCGCGCACATGATTGTAGTGCGCGCCGAGTGCGACCTTCGGAAGCTCCTCATCCCAGAGATCGAAGTGCTGGCGCAGGCCGCAGCCGTAAGAGTTCGTCTGAACTTGCGCGGTCATGGTCGGAGAGATTTTATAGCCCGGGGGCGTGGTCGCGTCGGCAAAGCGGAAGTAAGCGTCCCCCCGCCATGGCAGGCCCATGCGCAGATGCAGAGCCAGGTTCGGGAAAAGAACCTGGTTTGGGAAAATATTGGAGCCGCCTTGCGCATTGAGCGCCGGGACCGTCAAAGTCGGGAATTCTTGCTTATTGAACGGAATGCGGCCGATGCCGAGCGACAGGTCCGGCTGCAGCGCCCAACCCTTCACTTCGCGCGGCGGATCGAACGTCGAACCGGCGTTGAACGCCAGGCCATTGGCCATTTCATGGCTCAGCCATTGCGTCATGCTCTGGAAGTCTCCCGAAAGGCTGGGATTGGCCGCCCGAACGGCCTCCGCCGAGAACAGAAAAAGCGCAGCCGCAGCGGCGACTGAGCCGAGCTTCAATGCTTGATGACGAGCCGCGAGCGGCCGCGAGCGGTGGTCCAGTGGTAGGCCTGCGACCCGGGTTCAAATGTGAGCGTCGTTTTCAGGCGATTCTCATCCGAGACTTTCGCTCGCATTCCATGCTTACGACCATTGGGAAAAGCGTTTTTCTTCATCGTGGAACCTCTTGTCTGGATGGTAGCAGTCGCCCGGAACCCTGGCATGGGCCCGAGGTCCCACCCCCCCGGCGACAAATGGCCTATTGCCCATAAGCCAGGCGCAGGGCGAGATACTCAGGAAGCCCCGCGGCGCGAATCTTCGCCTGAACCGCGCCGATATCGTAGGGGACCCGGAGGACCCGGAACGTCCCCTTGTCCGAGTCGTAGAGGCCGCACGAGGCGCGGCTATCCTGGTCTCGCGGCTGCCCGACGGAACCCGGGTTCAACGCGACGGGCGCCATGGCGCCGCTCTCGACGCGTGGCAGCGTCTCTTCTTGATCGTCCAAAAAGCGCGATTCGATCTTCTCCTCGTCGCCTGGCGCGTAGCAGAACAGGAGCGGCATGTGGCTGTGCCCGACGAACAGCGGCCAGGTCTTGACGAGCGGCACGTTGTCGCGAAACTGCGAAGGGCTCAGCAGGTATTCCTCGGGCGGATTGCGCGGCGTGCCGTGCGCCAAGGTGAACTTCGCAGTCTCGAGGCGGGCCGTCAGGCCCTCGAGATACGCGCGATTGACGCCCGAAATATTCGAGCGCGTCCACACGACGGCCGCGCGCGCGGATGGATTGAACCACTCAAGATCCATGCGCTCGAGCACGGCCAGATCGTGGTTGCCGCAGATGATCGAAAGATTCTCAAGGGCGCGAATGCGGTCGAGGCAGGCGTCGGGATCCGGGCCGTAACCCACCAGGTCCCCGCAGCAGATCCAGCCCTCGACACCGATGTCCTCGAGACAACCGAGCACGGCGCTGAGCGCCTCATGGTTCGAATGAACGTCGGAGATGACTCCGTAAATCACCGCTCTGCGCAAACCGCGGCTACTCGGGCGCGGTGAACGGCCCCTGCTGGACGATCTTCTCCTTCGGCGCCTCGCGCTCGGTGCCGCCGACCTTCTTGCGGAAGTCGATGGAAATCAGCTGACTGATGCCCTTCTCCTCCATCGTGACGCCGTAGATGACGTCGGCCGCCTCCATCGTGCGCTTATTGTGGCTCACGATGAGAAACTGCGTCTTGTTCTGGAACTCGCGCAGAAGTGCCACGAAGCGCTCGATGTTGGCGTCATCCAGGGCCGCGTCGGCCTCATCGAGCATGCAGAACGGGGAGGGCTTGACCATGAAGAACGCGAACAGCAGCGCCACCGCGGTCAAGGTCTTCTCGCCGCCGGAGAGAAGCGTGATGCTTTGGAGCTTCTTGCCCGGGGGCTGGGCGACGATGTCCACGCCCGTCTCGAGGATGTTCTCGGGATCGGTCAGGATCAGGTCGGCTTCGCCCCCCTCAAACAGCACCCCGTACAGGCGGCGGAAATGCTCGCGCACCTCGGTGAAGGTCTGGCGGAAGTTCTCGCGAGTCGCGTTGTTGATTTTGACGATCGCGGCCATCAGGTCGTCTTTCGCCTTGAGCAGGTCGTTGATCTGGCCGATCAAAAAACGCTGCTTCTCGGCGAGCGCTTCGTACTCCTCGGGCGCCGCCATGTTGATGTTGCCCATGCTGGAAATGCGGCGGCGCAAAGTCTCGATCTTCTCGACGTCGGCGACGACGTCCCGGTACTTGTTCTTGGCCTCCTCCGCCGTCAGCTGCCACTCATCCCACAGCCGGGTCTTGAGCAGGTCGAACTTGGACCTCAGCGCCGAAGCGTGCACCTCGTGCTGATGCAGATCGGATTGCGCCTGGTCGTGCCGACCCTGGAGCTGCTTGATCTGTTCGCCCAAGCGGTCCATTTTGTTCTGCAGATCTTGCAAGTTCTCGAACACGGACCTCGCGGAGTTCTCATGGCCGGCAAGCTCGACTTGAAGAGCCGCGATCTCAACGCGCATGCGCTCCGATGACTCGAGGGCCTCGGCCTTGCGGCGGCCGAGCTCCTCGGTCTCTACAGCAAGACGCGCAATCGCGGCCTCAAGCGAGGCCTTCTCGTCGTCGAGACGCTTGCGGCTCGAGGAGTACGCGGACAGCTCCGCAAGGGCGCCGCGGCGGCGCTCATCAAGACCCGCGAACGCGGCGCGCTTGCCCGACAGCTCCTCGCGGGCGGCGGCGAGAGCCTCGGCGGCGCGCGTCTCGGAGAGGCGGACTTCGACGACGCGGGCTTCGGCTTCGGCGCGGCGCTCGCGGCGCTCGCGGATCGCTTCCTTCGAGAGCGCCGCGTCGGCCAACGCGCGCGAGGATTCCTCCGTGGACAACTCGACGTTGCGCGCGTGGTTGGCCAGCGACTGCTCGAGCGCTTTGACGCGGGCCTCGAGGCCGTGACGACGGCCGGACTCTTGAGACAGCGCCGAGGACGCGAGACGCGCGGCCTGCAAGGCTTCGGTCAACGAGACTTCCGTCTGGGAGCGCTCCTCGGCAAGCGACGCCCCGCGCAGCCGGAGCGTGGCGACCTTCTCCTTAACCTCACCCAGGTCCGCGAGCGTCGGCTGAGGCCCGTCCTTCGCGACCGCGCCGCCGAACACCCAATGCTCGCCGAACAACGAGCCCTCGAGCTCGTAGGCTTCGGCAAAAAGGTGGCGCAGGGCGACCGAATGGCGCGGATCGTACTGCAGGCGCGCAAGCAAGGGTTTGGCCTCGGCCGGATACGCCCGCTCCCCGACTTCGTCGGGAAGCGCCGATAACACAAGGAAGCGCGCGCGGCCCGTGCCGGAAGCCCGCAAAAGCTCCACGCCCAGGCGGGCGGCGGTCGAGTCTTCAACGACGACGGCAAACAGACGATCACCGAGAAGGTCCTCGAGCGCAGGCTTGAAGGCGTCGTCGACCCGAAAAAGACTCCTGACCGTTCCGACGACTCCGGCGATGTTCGCGCCGAGCACGGCCTGAGCGCCGATCCAGTACGGATTCTGGCCGCCCTGGCTTTCAAGCGACTCGGCCCGCGCGGAGGTCTGCGCGAGAGCCGAATGAAGCGTCACCGTCTCCTCAGACAGCGCGCTCTGGCGGGCGCGCTGTTCCTCGACGCGGGTGTCGGCTGCCGCGTTGGCGGCCTGCACGGCTTCGAAAGCGGTTTGCGCCGCAACGGCTTCCACGCGCGCCTCGTCCAGGCGGCCCCGGGCTTCCGCGGCCCCGGCCTCATCGCGTTCGAGACTCTTGAGTGCGGCACGCGCGCGCACTTCGGCGCGAGCGAACTCAGATTCAGAGCCCGACAGCTCGCGGCCGAGCTCGTAGGATTCCTGCGTCTTCGCCTGCGCCTCGCGGCCGAACGAGTCCTTCACCGATTGCGCCTCGACGACGGCCGCCTCGATGGCGGCCAACTCGGCGCTGGCGGCCTCGGCGCTGGCCTTGGCTTCGGACAGCGACGACTCCGCGCTCCGCATCGACGCCGCGACGAGAGCGATCTCAGGATCGATCGACGCGGCTCGGTCGCGATCGGCCTCAGCTTCCTGGCGGCACGACTCGGCGCGGGAATCCATCCCAGCGACGGACTGCGCCAAGCTCTGCAGGCGCTCCTCGAGCCGGCCCGCCGCAGTCTTCACCTCGGCGACCTTCTGGTTCGCCTCGATCAGGCGGTTCTGCTCTCCAGTCTTCTCAAGGTTCAAGGCCGCGAGGTTCGCGCCCTCCGCTCCAATCTGGGAACGGCAGCGGCCGAGCGTCTCCTCAACGGGTCCAATGCGCTCCTGCATCGAAGACAACTCCGTCTCGATCGCTGCAGCCTGCTCGATGATGGACTTGGCTTCCATCGCCGTCAGCTCTTCCTTGTACTTCGCGTACAGCTTGGCGCGACGAGCGTCGCTGTCGAGCTTCTTGACCTGCTCCTCGATCAGCGCGACGGAATCCTGGAGGCGGCCCAGATCCATGTCCACGCGGTCGAGCTTGCGCAGGGCTTCCTCGCGCTTGGCGTTGTACTTCGCGACGCCGGCGGCCTCCTCGAAGAACGCGCGCCGCTCCTCGGGCTTGGAGCGAATCATCGCGTCGACGCCGCCCTGGTCAATGATCGCGTAGCCGTCGCCGCCGAGCCCGGTGTCTAGGAACATCTCGCGGATGTCGCGCAGGCGGCACTGGGTCTTGTTGAGGAAGTACTGCGACTCGCCGGAACGGAACAGGCGCCGGGTGATCGTCACCTCGGAGTACTCGACAGGCAAGAGGGTGCTGGCATTGTCGAAGGTCAAAGTCACTTCGGCCAGGGACTGGGGCGACCGCTTGGCGGTGCCCGAAAAGATCACGTCCGCCATCGAGTCGGCGCGCAGCGACTTCCACGACATCTCGCCCAGGCACCAGCGCACGGACTCCATGACGTTCGACTTGCCGCAGCCGTTTGGTCCGATCACGCCCGTGATGCCGGGCTCCAGGTCCACGTGGGTCTTGTCCGCGAAAGACTTGTAGCCGACAATGTCGATCGATTTCAGGTGCATGGAACCTCGGCGCGGCGGCATTTGTCCATTTTTTGCTATCTTTTATCGGTCAGACGTGTTAACGGCACGCCAGTGTAGCATTTCTCGTCGAGAAAATCAAGTTTTAGTTCCTGAACGCGCATCGGGGGCCCTTGACGAAAAAAACCTTTCTCTTTACGCTGTAGAAACCGATGGGACCCCTCGCTCTAGTCGTCCTGCTGGCCTTTGCGCCCAGGGTTGCCTCTGCGACCGTCCCTGTCGCGACCGCCCAGGCCGACTGGCGCCGGGACGGGGTCGATGAGCGCGTCAAGGCGGCCCTGACCGGCTCAGGCTGGCGCCTCGAGAACGACGGCCGCGCGCTCGATCCCAAGACCAAGGCTCCGGCCACCAAGGCCGTCCTGGATCAAGCCGTGCTCGACCTCCGCCAGGATGCTCGGCGCGCGGCGCTCGAAATCGTGAGTCTGATGCTGGCGTCCCGGAAGCCCTTGGGGTTGGGGGACAAGAAGAAAATCGGTGTTTTATCCGAAGACCTTCCTCCCGAGCTCGTCGCCGCGATCCTCGCTCCTCGCTCCGACATCAATGTGATCAAGGCGATAGCCGATGCGGACCTCTCCCGCGTCGCGGCCTACTTCGACGGAGGACGGACTTTGGCCGATCGGCGGGCCGCGGCGCGGCCCGTCTTTGCCGGAACGCCGGGGCCGCGCATCAGTCTTCCCTATTACACCGCTCAGGAGCAATCCGTCGGAGAGGCTCTCCGCGCCTCTGCCGCAGCCGAGATCCATCGGGACCCGTTTGGAAAAATCGTGTTGTCCCGGCTCAACACCAACGGCAAGCCCGACCTGCCGCCCATCATCATCGAAGATCAGAACGGCCCGGTCGTGGCGCAATACGACTTCCACCGCCGGGCCATCGTGCTCGATCGCGAGGAAGTCCTGTCCTCTGTCGTCGCGACCGCGCCCGCGCGCCAGGCGTCCGCGCTTCGCGCCTCGCTGTCCACCCGCGCCGCATTGATGTCTTATCTTGAGACGCATCCCGAGACGGTGAGCGCTGTCGTCAAGGGGAACGACGTCGTCCTCGTTCATGAGCTGACCCACGCCTGGCAAGACCGCCGGGATCCGATCTTCCGCGAGATCGCCCGAGGGAATCTTCCCGATGTTCAGCCGCTCGAATACGAGGAGGAGGCGTCCATCGCCAAAAATCTCTATCTTCATTCGAAACTGACGCACGATCCGGCGTCCGTCAAGATGGATCGGGAGCTCGCCGACTATGTTTTGCTGATGCACGGCCGGGAATCCTGGACGCTGGCTTTGTTCAAGGATTTAAGCGACACGTCGCCGTCGCGCGCCTTGCCGGTCCAGTCGATTCAAGACGTTCAGGCCTTGCGCATCCACGGAACGAAAGCGCGGACCATCGTCACTTTCGAGAATCAGCAGGCCAAAGCCCTCGACCTCCACGCGCTGGGCCGGGGACAACAGGAGCTCATCGGGCTCAAAATCGCACATGACATCCGCATGGCTCCGCTCAACGCCGCAATCGACAAGGCCGGCCCCGCCAGCGATAGAGCGCTTGGGAATTACTATCTTATCCAAGCCCAATTCGCGCCAAGATCCACCGACCGCAGCGCCCTCTTGGACCAGGCGGAGCGGTACGCGAAGGCCGCCCGCAACGCCGCGCTGATCGCGAAGATCCGCCAGGCCAAGGGAAAGCAAGAATGAACCGATCACTCACCGCGTTGTTTGCGCTCACCGTCGCCCTCTCGGCCTGCAGCCGCGGGACGCCGGAGACCGCCGATCCGACTCCGACCAAAGAAGTCATCGCCGGCGTCGAGATGATCGATTTCGATTCCGAGCAAGGCGCCTTCTCCTGCCGCGCGCCCCGGCTTTGGGGCATTCGCGCGGAGAAAATAAAGAAGAGCGACGCCGTCGTTTTCATCGGCCCCCGCGACCCCGAAACGGCGGGCGGTTCCTACATCACGATTCTGAAATATCCGGACAGCGCGCCCCAATACGCCGATGCCGAAAAGTACGCCGAAACATTTTGGACAATCGATCCCAAGATGAAACAGCCGGCTCTGGAACGACGGAAGATCGGCGATAAGATTGTGATTTTCTTCCATCAGGAGCGCCCTTTCTACAAGCTCCATTCGCATACAGTCGAGTACAGACTCCGTCACGATTACGCTTTGATCCCCATCAAGGGCGGCTTTTTTGAAATCGAACATCGGGCGCCGGCGACCGCCTACGAAAAAACCCTCCCCATTTTCGAAGCGGTCGTGAAAAGCTTCCAGCCGAAGAGCTGACGCCGCGTTTGGTAGAATGCGCGCATGATCAGCGCTCTTTTTCTTTTCTTTCTTGCCCCCGCCGCCGCCCAGCCACCCCCCGTTACGGCGTCCACGCCGACCTTCACGGGCCCCGCGCTGAAACTCGCCGCCGAGGCGGACTACCCCCGCTTCGAGGAGTCGTTCAGGTCGAAGACAGGACTGATCAAGGCCGCGCGCAAGGCGGTCAAGTACCTGGAGACCTTGCCGCCGACGAAGACGATCCGCGTCGCGGACCGCGACTACGGCCCCGCCCAGTTCATCGACACCGCCAAAGCCGTCATCGAACTGGCGCAAAAGACGAAAACCGCCGACGAGTTTGACGCAAAGGTGCGCGAGAATTTCGACGTGTTCCAGTCCGCCGGTCTCGATGGAACGGGCCGGGTCGTGTTCTCTTCTTACTATCAGCCCCTCTTGCGCGCGAGCCTCAAAAAAACGGAAGCCTACCCATATCCTCTGTATCGCCGGCCTCCGGACATGGTTGAAGTGGACCTCGTCGCTTTTGGAAAGGCCAACGGCGAGACCTCGGTCCTAGGCCGCGTGACGAAGGACGGCAAGGTCGTGCCGTACTACACGCGCGCGGACATCGACCGGCGCAGGGCGCTGGCGGGCAAGGGACTCGAAATCGCCTGGCTCAAGGACCGCTTCGACGCGCTTGACCTGCACATCCAGGGCTCGGCGATCCTCAAGTTCCCGAGCGGCAAGGAGCTGCTCGCCAAGTATGCCGCGACCAATTCGCAGGGCTACAACTCCGTCGGGCTCACCTTGGTGAAGGCGGGCGTGTTCGCGCGCGACGAAATCACGCATGACAAGCTGCGCTCGTATCTGCACAAGAATCCCGACGCCGAAAGCTGGATTCTCGCCTCGAACCCGCGCTACGTGTTCTTCGAGCTCGCGCCCCTCCCGGAGGACGGCGAGCCGTTCGGCGCGGCCGAGCAGTCGCTCGTGCCGGCACGGGCGATCGCGGTGGACCCCGCGTTCATGCCGCTCGGCGGGCTGTACTTCTTCTCGACGACCTCGCCGCAAACGGACAAAGACGGCCGCCTACTCGGCACGTCGGACAATACGCGCTTCGCCTTCGGCCTCGACACGGGCGGGGCCATCAAAAGCCCGGGGCGCGTGGACATCTACGCCGGACATGGTCTCCAGGCGGCGGCGACAGCACGCGGACAATGGGCGGACGGCAAGCTGTACCTGCTCATCAAAAAACTGCCTCCGCGCGAACGCTGATGAGCCTCCAGGCCGCACTCGCTCGAGCCAACGAACTCGGCGCCGTGGGGCGCTACTTCGACGCGCACGAAGCACTCGAGACGTTCTGGATGAAGGCGACGGGTAACGAGAAAATCCTGATTCAAGGCCTCATCCAGGTGGCGGCAGGACTTCACCGCTTGAAACACGATTCAAAAAAGACGACCGGCGCATTCTATCTTCTTGATCGTGGATTAGAAAAGTTAACGAGAACAAAGAGCCTGCTCGTCCCCGACACGCTCATCGCGCTCGAAAAAGCGCTCAAAAAAATACGCTTATCCGGGAAGGCCCCCGACGGTCTTGCCTTCGGACTCATCACCCGCTCGCGCGGCGCCCTTGACATCGAACACTAGTTCGACTATGCTTACAGGACATGGAAAAGAACGGATTGACCCCGCGTCAGCAGCAGGTCCTCGAACTCCTCGGCCGCTTCACCACGGATCACGGCTATCCGCCCACCGTCCGCGAGCTGTGCCGGCTGGCCGGCGTGAGCTCGCCCGACACGATTCAGTACCATCTCGATAAGCTGCGCGAGAAAGGCCTCCTTGAGGAGGCCAAGGGCCGTTCGCGTTCCGCTCAGGTCACGAGCATGGAGCGCGTGTCCATGATCCCCCTGCTCGGCCTTGTGCCCGCCGGCCCGACTGCCGGCGCGTACGCCGAGCCGATGGGGCACATACCGGTCGTCGCCGACCGGGGCGATCCCGCGCAGCTGTTCGCCCTGAAGGTCAAGGGCGACTCGATGCAGGCCACCCTTCACGACGGCGACACCGTCGTCGTCCGCTGGCAGGAAACCGCCTCAAGCAACGACGTCGTCGTCGTGCGCTACGAGGACGGCGAGGCCACCGTCAAGCGCCTCAAGGTCAAGCCCGCGGGCCTTGTGCTCGTTCCCGACAATCCCCGCTACGATCCGTTTCCGATCGGGGAAGGCCACATCGCGGGAAAGGTCCTTTCGCTGATCCGCAAGCTTTAGGGAACCGAGCCGTGGCTCTTCTTCAGCGCGGCTTCGCAGAAGCCCTCGAAAATCGATGAGACTCCCATAAACTTCTCCTCGATCTTCGTGCTCAGGGCGTCGCGCACTTCGACGCCCGCCATCGGGATCACATCGGCGATGCCTTCCATCACCCAGGACATGAGGTCCTCGGGGCCCGTGCGCATCATGAGACTCATATTGGGCAAGGCCTCCATCAGCGCCATGGCGGCATCGGGCACGTTCTGGCCACCGAGGAGTAGAGCCTTCATCGAGCCGCGGCAAACGGCGATAACGGCCGGTTTGGGGTCCTTGCTGATCCGGGCCGCGTGCGAGAGGTGCCGGCACATGATCGGCACCGTCGACGCGGCTCCGGCCACGGGGTCCACGGTGATAACCGCCGCGACGGCGTCCTTCGCCTGCTTCTCGAAATCAGGAATATCAGCCATGAGGATCATAATATCCAGTGGGTCGCGCCTCGTCAAGCTGGGGAGGTCGCGCTATCCTTGAGGATAGTGGTTTGGAGGTAACAGGAATGGGGCCCCCGGCGGCCAAAGACTTGGTAGGCTCTTCCGGCATTGAGATTCCTCGCCCTCGCCATTCTTCTCGGCCTCACGGCAAACGCGTCCGCGCCTGAGCCTCTGTTCGACGGCTCGGCTCGAACGTCGATGGCTCTTCCTCCCGCCCCCGCGGCTCCGACCGGCGTCGAGATCTTGGCCCAGAAGCCGACGCCCGTTCCTCCCGACCTGGCCGCCGCCCACACGCGCGTCGGCAATGACGCGATGCGGGCACGCCTAGCGCCCCGGTCCGCCGGCGAGACTTTCACCTTCGGCGTGATCGGCGATGCCGAGCACGGACGCTTCTGGTGGGAGCGGGTCTTCAGCCCCGAAAAAGCCTCGTTCGTCAATCAGTGGCGCGCGCTTCAGGCCTCGGACGCGGACTTCACGTTCCAACTCGGCGACTTCGTCAGCGAGGGCGACGTCGATCACTACCGGGAGCACGTCGCTCTCGTCGAGCGCGAGGCGGTCCGGCCGCTCCTGCGCTGCGTGGGCAACCACGACCGCTCGCGTCCCAACGGCGCAGCCGACAAGAACCTGTACGACGCGGTGTTCGGCGCGCGCGACTATTACTTCGACCACGGCGGCTGGCGCTTCGTGAGCCTCGACTCCTCGGACCGCCGGGTGACCGCCGCCCAGCTTGCCTGGCTCAAGACGACGCTCGCCGCGCCCGGCCCGAAAGTGATCTTCACGCACGTGCCGCCCGACTACATCAAGTCGATTGCGCCCCTGGGAGAAGTGGGCGAGCTCGAGACCTTGTCGCCGAACAAGAAAGCGCGGGACGAGCAGAAAAGCTATCTGGACGATTTCTTCACCAATTACTTCAAGAACGGCTCTCCTGAGTTCGAGGAGCTCGTTTCAAACGGCGGCGTCAAGGCCGTGTACATGGGCCATATCCATGCCTTCTGGGCCGCGGATCATCGCGGCGTGCGCTACGTCATCTCGGGCGGCGGCGGCTCGCCGCTGTATCCTCTCCCGCCGGGCTATCCCAAGAAGCGCTTCGCGCACACGTTGCGCGTGACGGCAGGCCCGTCCGGGCTCGTCGAAACAGTCGTTCCCTACAAAGGAACGCCGTTCGTCCTTCCGCCCGTCAAGCCCGTAAACTCGCCGGAGCAATCACCCAGACGCGGCCTTCCCGCACTGTGAGCACGACCGTCCCTTCCGCGCGGTTGCCCAGGCCGCGGCTGCCTCGACGTAAAACCTCTTTCTTCAGGACGTAGCGGGCGCCGCCGAGGCTCACGCGCGCGCGGGGAGCCGCCAGCAGAGAAAAGCGAGTCCCCCTCTTCAGCGCCAGCACATGACGACCGGGGCCGAGCAATCGCGCAACGCCGCCATCGATCACGGTCAGATCGAGACCGCCGGCGCTTTCCTCAAGTGCGGCGAAATTCACGAGCTCATGGTCGAGCCCTCCGCCCCGTGCGGCCGCGATAGACAACCGCTTGACGCCAAGGCGCCTCGCCAAATCGAGCGCCTTGTCGAGATCGGAGCGGCCTTGGTCAGGGTCGTTGATGAAGGTGATTCCCGACCGTGACTGCGCCAGCGGACGCGGGAGGGAATCCATGTCGCCGACAACGAAGTCCGGGACCAGGCGCAGGGCCGCGGCATGGCGCACACCCCCATCAGCGCAGATCACCGCGTCCGCGCGGCGCGCCGCGGCGCGCACGGCCCGCGGATCGCGCATATCTCCATTGAGAAGGATCAGCGCGGATTTTAATGTCATCGGGAAGCCGCGAACGCCTCGGTGCGCACCGCAGCACCCTCGCCAAGCGGGTAGTCGAGGCCAAGAAGGCGTCCGAGCGTCGGGGCTAAGTCCACGGTCGCGGCCGGAGACGCCGTGCGCCCGGCGCGCACGCCGCGGCCCCAGAAAATGAGGGGCACGCGCGCGTCATAGTCCCAAGGCGTGCCATGGCTCGTGCCGGGGACCATGTCGTGGAGCAGGACGTTTTGGCCCATGATCACGAACAGGTCGCCGGAGCGGCCGGGATCGTAGGAGCGACGGGTCAGCTCGGGAAATGGAGCGCCTTTTTCTCCCGGGACGTAGGCGGCAGCGACGCCGTCGACGCCGGACAGGAGCTTCGCAGCCCGGTCGAGGAAATCATTCCACTCAAGGCCGCGGCCCTCGGCTGCGCGGCGATTCAAGTACAGGTGCGGGATCTCGTTGGAAAGTATCCAGGGCGCATTTGGAAGCGGCCATTTCTCCTGCATCGTCTTCTCAAGCGAAGCGCCGAACGCATCCCAGTCGAGGCGGCGCACGCCGAGCGCCTTGCCCGAGGCGTCCTCGGGCGCGGGGATGGCGCCGTGGTCCGAGGAGAAGGCCAAGGCGAGAGAGCCGCCGGAGGCTTTTTCGAGCCGCTTGAGCAGGCGTCCGAGGATCAGGTCGAGGGATCGCAGTTGAGCGTCCATCTCGGGAACCTCGAGGCCGTAGCGATGGCCGACCAGGTCGGTGCCCGAGTAGCTGATCAGCAGCAGGTCCGTCGCCGGGCCGCGGCCGACGCGCTCACGCGCGATGAGCTCCGAGATGAGCAGGTCAAGCGCCGCGTCGTAGGCGGGACTGGCGATCAAGTCCTTCGGCACGCGGCCGCCCCGCACCGGGAGCAGATTTTTTTTCTTCAGCTCCGCGTTGAACGCCGCGAGCCAGGACGGACGCCTATAATAGGGAGACGTCGTGAACTCGCCTGAGAAGCGGTCGAACCACAGGACAAGGTCCGCCTTGCGTCCGCCGAGCAGGACCGCGGCGCGGTCCTTGCCCGACACCGAAAACACGCGCGCCCGCGGCGAAGAGGCCTTCAGCGCGTCAGCCAGCGTCGGCCCGCGCAGATGCTCGGGGCCGATGCCATACGCCGAATCGGCCACGCAGTAGGTCTCCGTGCCCGCGACGCGGTCGTACCAGTCGTTGGCGACAATGCCGTGAACCGCCGGACCGCGGCCCGTCGAAATGGCGGCGTGGCCGGGGCCCGTCTCCGTCGGGATATGAAGGTGGCGGGCGTCCGTAAACACCGCTCCCTCGCGGCGCAGGCGGCGGAAGCCGCCGTCGGGGAGATCCGAACGGTCCAGAGACTCCGGCCGCATCTGGTCGATGACGACGACCACGCCCAAACGAACGGCAGCTTGGGCCGGCGATCCCAAAAAGAGAACGATGGGGAATATCAAGTAGACCAGCATTCGCAGGGCCCTAAACGGAATCATCTTTTTCTATCTGCAGCGTCACGTGCGTGATGTGAAATCGTTCAGCCAGAAGATTTTTCCCGGCATTTAATGCCTCGACGTGGTCGCGACCTTCCGCAAGGACAAGGTGCCCGCTCATGGCCTCCTGGCCCTGCGTCAGCGACCACAGGTGAAGGTCGTGCACGTCCTTCACGCCGGGAATTTCCGTCAGCGCGGCCCGGATGTCTTCGAGGTCGAGATGGGCCGGCGCGCCTTCAAGCAGGATGTGCACCGAGTCGCGCAGAAGCCAGAACGCGGTGAAAACGATGCCGCCGCAGATCAGGGCGGTGACAAGCGCGTCGGCCCGATACCAGCGCGTCTTGAGGATGATCGCGCCCGCGATCAAGGCGCCGACGGAGCCGGCCCCGTCGGAGAGAACATGCATCAAAGCGCCGCGCAGGTTGATGTTCGTGCGGCTCGCTTTCCACAGCATCGCGGCGGAGGCCAGGTTGCACAGCAGGCCGATGAACGCAACAACGATCATCGGCCCGGCCGCGATCGCCGTCGGAAACGTGAAGCGCGCCCACGCCTCGCGCAGGAGGAAGCCCGTGGCGACCATGAGCGCAATCGCGTTGCCGAGCGCTGCCAGGACTTCGACGCGGCGGTAGCCGTAGGTGCGCTTGGGGTCGGCGGGCAGGCGAGACAGCATCGCGGCGACCAAGGTCAGGCTCAGGCCCAGGAGATCGACGGCCATGTGCGCGGCGTCGGCGATCAGAGCCAGGCTTCCGCTCCACCAGCCGCCCGCGAGCTCCACGAAGAAGATCACTCCGGTCAGCATGATCGCGCCGTACAGCGGGCGCTCGCCGGCGTCGCCGGCGCGGTGGTGATCGTGAACCATCAGGGCTGGGCTTTCCGGTTCTGTCGGGCGATCTCGTAGAGCAAAGCGGTGGCCGCGCATGAGGCGTTGAGGCTGCCGACACCGTGTTCCGCCTGCGGCACGCGCATCAGCTCGTCGCAGGAGGCGCGCACGAGCGGACGCATGCCGTAGCCTTCCGAGCCGATCACGAGCACGCAAGGCGTGTTGACCACGCAGTCCCAAGCGTCCTTGCCCGACGCGTCGGCGCCGTACACCCAGAACCCATGCTTTTTGCACAAGTCCAAGGTCTGGGCGATGTTGACGACGCGGTGCACCGGAATCTTGAGCGCGGCGCCGGCCGAGGCCTGGATGACGGCCTGCGTGACGGGCGCGGAGCGGCGTTCGGGAATGACGACGCAGCGTGCGTGAAGCTGGAGAGCGGAACGCGTGATGGCGCCGAGGTTGTGCGGATCCTGGATCTGGTCGAGCACGACGACGACGAGACCCTTCTTGCGGGCGTCGTCGAGGCCCTGCACCCACTCGGAGAACGTCGCGGCGGGATCGTACGACGCGCGGATCGCGACGCCGCCGTGCTTGCCGCCCTTGACCGCACGGTCGAGCTCGGGGCGCGACATATACTGAATCGGCACGTCGAGGTCCTTCGCCTGCTTGATGAGAATCCCGATGTTTGGATGCGCGAGCTCATGCTCGATCCACATCTCCCGGCAATCATAAGGGGTTTTGGTCAGCGCTTTTGCCACGGCCTCGAAGCCGCCAAGCCAGCGCGTCTCCACGTTGCGCGGCCCGTCCTCGCCCTCCGCCGCCGCATCGCGCGGCGCGTCGCCGCGGAGGCGCTCGTGACGGATCTTGTCATGCTGGCGCTTCTTGTCGAAGTGGCGGTTCTTATCGAAGGGCTTCGACTTGCCGGGAGGATGCGTTCGGTCGGGGCGGCGTTCGAATTTCTTTTTCATTTTTTGACCGCCTTGGCGCCGTCTTTGCCGTCCTTGACCACATAACCCAAATCCTCAATCTGCTTGCGGATGCGGTCGGACTCCGCGAAATCTTTCTTGGCCTTCGCTACCGAACGCCGGTCCAAAAGCGCGACGACTTCCGCGGGAACGGCCGCAACGGCCTCGACGTCGAACAGGCCCAGGGCCAACACAGACTCAGCTTCCTTGAGGAAAGCCCTCTTGGCGCCGCCCGGCAGATCCGCTTTTAACGCGTCCCAGACGACGGCCAGCGCCGACGGCGCGTTAAGGTCGTCGGCAAGCGCGTCCGCCAAGCGCTTCGAGAACTCAGCACAGCCAGGCTTCGACGCCTCGCCGGACAGCCCGGCGGCGGCGTCCCTCAGACGCCGGCGCGCGGTCTTCGCGGCCTCCAAAGACTCCCACGTGAAGTCCAGCTGCTTGCGGTAGTGGGCCGTCAAACAAAGATACTTGTAGTCGAGCGGCGAGAAGCCCTTATCCTTAAGATCGGCGAGCCTCACGAAGCCGCCGGAGGACTTGGCCATCTTCGCGTTGTTCATCAGCAGGAACTCGCCGTGCAGCCAGAACCTGGCGAACGGCCGGCCGGTCGCGCCCTCCGACTGCGCGATCTCGTTGGTGTGGTGCACGGGCACGTGGTCGATGCCGCCGCAGTGGATGTCGAGCGTCTCTCCTAAGAAGCACATCGCCATGGCTGAGCATTCGATGTGCCAGCCCGGGAAGCCCTTGCCCCAGGGCGACGGCCACTCCATCTGGCGGGCGGCCCCCTTCGGCGAGAATTTCCACAGCGCGAAATCGGTCAGATGCCGCTTCTCGGGGTTGGCCTCGACACGCGCGCCTGACTTCAGGCCCTCGAGGTGCTCCTTCGACATGAGCCTGCCGTAGTCGGGCAGCTTCGCCGTGTCGAAGTAGAGGCCGTCGGCGGTCTTATACATGAAGCCCTTGGCCTCAAGTTTTTGGACCAAGGCGATCTGCTCGGGAATGTGATCGGTGGCTTTGCACAGGATGTCGGCGGGAAGGAGCTTAAGCTCCGCGCAGTCGGACAGAAACGCCTCGGTGTAGAACTTGGCGATGTCCCACGCGCTCTTGCCCTCGCGCGCGGCGCCGACTTCCATCTTATCCTCGCCCTCGTCGCCCTGGCTCGTCAGGTGGCCGACGTCGGTGATGTTCATCACACGCTTGGGCTCGTAGCCGAGGAGCTGCAGCGCACGCACAAGGATGTCTTCGAAAATATAGGTGCGGTAATTGCCCACGTGCTGATAATTGTAGACGGTGGGCCCGCAGGTATAAAGAGACACCCGCGGCGGAGCCGCGGGGACGAAGTCCTCCTTAGTCCGGGTCAGGCTGTTGTAGAGGCGGAGCGGCACGCCGCTATTCTAGAAAATAGCGGGCGATTCGAGGGGAACTGACGGCACCGTCAGTCAACCGTTTCCGGAAACAGTCGCATGTTTCCCCTATTCTTACGAGCGGGAGGCGGCATACATGCCGCTCAGAACAAGCGCGCCGCCGACTATGCTCCAGCGCGTCAGCGGGTCGCCCTGCAGGCCGACGCCGAGGAGGACTCCAACGACGGGCTGAAGGAAGATGAAGTTAGCCACCTTCGAGGCCTCCACCTTTTTGAGGGCGACGTTCCAGAGGATGACCGCGAGGAAGCCTCCGGCGACGGAAAGATAGCTCATCGCGAGCCACGCCCCGGGCGTCGCCGCCACCCAGGCCGAGGGGTGCGCCCCCGACCAGGCCCAAAACGCCACGCCGACAAAGCCGATGATCGAGGTAGCCGCCGTGAAATCAAGCGGGTCCACGCGCTTGAGCGCCGATTTGCCGAGCACGCTGTACAGCGCCCAACAGCACCCGTGCGCCGCCAGGATCAGATCGCCTTTGAGACGATCTGAAAAAGCTCCCGACAAAGTCGGAAGCCCCTGAAAGGCGATCAACAGCGCGCCGGAGAGCCCGAGCGCGAGCGAGATAATCTTAAGCCCCGTCAGCGCTTCGCCGAGAAAAATAGAAGAGAGCAGGACGATCGCGACCGGCTCCATGCCGACGAGAAGCGACGCGCTCGTCGCCGACGACAGCTTCACGCCGTACGTGCCGAGCGACAGCGGCAAGGCGTAGCCGAGCAGGCCGACGCCGGCGATGCGCGCCCAGTCGCCGCGGGTCGCCCGCGCCAAGCGCCGGCGTCCGCGCCAAGTGAACGGGAGAAAGAGCGCCGCGCACAGCGCCATGCGCAGGAGGATGAGGTCTTTCTCGGGAAATCCTTTCAGGGCCGCGGTCGTGACCGCATAAGTCGAGCCGCCAAGAATATTAGAAACGGCGATCAGCAAATAGGGCGACACGCGCGTCAGCGCGCCAACACAGTCGCGACCGCATGGCAGGCGATGGCCTCGCCGCGGCCGATCGCGTCGAGCCCTTCGTTGCTCTTCGCCTTCAGGCTCACGCGCGACAAAGGCAGGCGAAACACAGTGCCAAGAGAGGCCTTCAGCTTCCCGTAATGCGCCTTGAGCTTGGGCTCCTCGGCGATCACGGTCGCGTCGAGATGTACGATCTCGCCGCCGAAGGCGGCGACTTTTTCCAGAGTGTGGGCCACGATCTCTTTGGAGGCCAGTCCTTTGAACTTCGGATCTGAGGGAGGGAAGGCGACGCCGATCTCGCCCAGGCCGAGCGCGCCCAGCACCGCGTCGCAGCACGCATGGAGCACGACATCGCCGTCGGAGTGGCCAAGCAGACCCTGCGCATGCGGGAGATTCACGCCGGCGAGCCATAACTTGCGGCCCTCGACAAGGCGATGAATGTCGTAGCCAAATCCCGTCCGACTCTCACGCCGGCCCCCCCTCCGGGCCTCGATGATCGCCGACGCCATCGTGATGTCCTCCGGCGTGGTGATCTTGAAATTCTCGTAACTCGATGGCACGACCGAAACCCTGTGCCCGCAGCGCTCGACAAGCTGACTCTCGTCCGTCGCGTCCGCGTCATCCTTAAATTTCTCGAGGGCTTCCTTCAAAATAGCGTAGCGATAGGTCTGAGGCGTCTGTGCGGCCCAGAAGCGCGCGCGCTCGGGCGTCTCGCAGACAAAGCGCCCCCCCGTTTCGACGACCTTGAGCGTGTCCTTAACGGGAACGGCGGCCACCGCGGCTCCAGACCGGACGGCGGCGTTGATCGTCGCGCGCACGATCTCGGGCGTGATCAGCGACCGCGCCCCATCGTGCACGGCCACGACCGCAACACCGGACGGCAGGGCCGCGAAGCCGTTACGCACCGAGCCCATGCGCGTCGCTCCCGCCGCGACGACCGTGACCTTGCCGCCGGACAAACGGGCGCGGTGTTCTTTATAGGAATCCGCGCCCAGAACGAGAACAACGCTCTCGACCTCCGCCATTTCGACGAAGCACTGCAACGACAATTCGGCGACCGTTGAGTCCGCCAGCGGCAGGAATTGCTTCGGGCGGCCCATCCGGGAGCCCGAACCGCCCGCGACGATGATCGCCGCGGCGCGCGGAAGAGAAGAACGCCTGCGCGCACTCACGCGGGCTGGCGCTCCGCGGGTCTGGCCTTCGCGAAGATCATCCGGCCATTGGAGGTCTGGTGGATCGAGGTCACCGTCGCCTCCAGGCGCTTGCCGATGGAGCGGCGGCCATCCTCGACGACCACCATCGTGCCGTCGTCCAAGAAGCCCACGCCCTGCTCGCGCTCTTTGCCGTCCTTCATGACGAACACGCTCATCGTTTCGCCGGGCAGAACGACGGTCTTGAGCGCGGAGGAGAGATCGTTGACGTTGAGCACGGTCACCCCCTCCAGGGCCGCGACCTTGTTGACGTTAAAGTCGGTGGTGACGATCTTAGCGCCCATCTCTCGGGCGAGCTTGACCACTTTTCCTTCGATCTCGGCGATCTCGGGAATTTCCTTGTCGAGGATGCGCACCGGAACGCTCACATCTTCCTGCAGGCGCGCGAGCACATCGAGGCCGCGGCGGCCGCGCGCGCGCTTCATCGAGTCCTCGGAGTCGGCGAGACGGTGCAGCTCGGTCAGAACGAATCGGGGAACGACCAAGGTCCCCGACAGGAAATGAGTTTCCACGACCTCGGCGACGCGGCCATCGATGATCGCGTTGCAGTCGAGGATCTTGAGATCGGATCCACGCTTCCTGCCCATTTTGAGCAGATCCTTATCCAAGTCATCGAGCTCAGGAAACTTGCGGATCGCGCTGACAAGGCCGAGGATTCCAAGCGCGAAGAAACGCAGCATCGCGAACTTGTCCCAGGTCTTGTACAGCTCCTCGTTGCCGATCTGGAACACCATGTAGTCGAGAAGGCGCGCGACGATAACGCCGACCGCGGCGCCAAGCACGCCGGCCATGATGGTCAGCAGGTTCAACTCGGCGATCACATACTCGACGGCGACGATCAGCAGGCCCACGCCGACGCCGATGCCGATGCCGGCCGCGTTGGGCGAGATCTTGCCGAAATAGACGATGACGGGACAGATGAGGACGACAGCGGCGCGAAACAGCCAAGTGTACATGGGATGCCTCCGACGGAGGTTATAACGGAATGGGGTATTCTACGAAATCTTACTCGACGCCGAAAGCGGCCTCGGCCGCCTCGCGCAGGTCCGAGACGCCGGTCACGCTCAGGCCAAGCGTCTTGGGCAAGTCCTTGACCGCGCGCGCGGGGACGAGCGCGCGCCGAAATCCCGCCTTCGCCGCCTCGCGCAAGCGCAGCTCGAGTTGGGGCACGCGGGCGACCTCGCCGAGAAGACTGACCTCGCCGAGAAGAACTAAATCAGACGGCACCGACTTGTCGCGCCATGAGCCGGTCACCGCCAGGCAGGCGGCCAGATCAAGCGCGGGGTCCTTCAGGCGCAGGCCGCCGGCGAGACTGACGAAGCAGTCGCGGTCCTCGAGCCGCAGGCCGATGTGGCGCTCCATCGCGGCGAGCAGGACCAGGACGCGGTTTAAGTCGAGGCCGGTGGCCATGCGGCGCGGAAGAGGATAGCGCGTGGGCACGACCAAGGCTTGAACTTCGACGAGAACCGGCCGCGAGCCCTCAAGCGCCACGGAGACGGCTCGCCCCGGCGCGGCGGAGCGGCCCAATTCGGCCGCGAAGAAGGCGGTGGCATCTTTGACCTCTTTCAGGCCGCTTTCTCCCATCTCGAATAAACCCAATTCATCGGTCGGGCCGAAACGATTCTTTTGAGCGCGCAGCACGCGGAGCAAATCGTGATTTTCGGTGTCGAAGTACAGCACGGTGTCCACGATGTGCTCGAGAACTTTCGGGCCCGCGAGCGAGCCGTCCTTGGTCACGTGGCCGAGGAGGAAGACGACGGTGTCCTTGGCCTTGGCCGCGCGCACGAGTTCCGCCGCGCATTCGCGCACCTGGCCGACGGAGCCGGGACTCGAGAGAAGCTGGGGATGCGTCACGGTCTGAATCGAGTCGAGGACCATCGCCCAAGGCTTGACCTGCTCCATGGCGGCGAGGATCTTAGAGAGCGAGGACTCGGACACGAGGTAAAGCTGTTCGGAGGAGAGCCCAAGGCGCTTGGCGCGGCTTGACACCTGGCGCAGGGACTCCTCACCGGAGGCGTACAGGAACGGTCCCTTCTCGGCGAGCTTCGCCGCGGCTTGCAGCATGAGCGTCGACTTGCCGATGCCGGGAGGCCCCGCGAGGAGGATGACCTGGCCGGGAACGACGCCCCCTCCGAACAAGCGGTCGAGCTCTGCGATGCCGACCGGCGTGCGCTTTTCGGGCGTCTCGTTCGCGTCCTTAAGCGCGGTGACCGCCGAGGAGAAGGAAGTCAGCTGTCCCCGCGCCTCGGCGACATTCTCCGCGAGGCCGCCGGACCTCGCCTCGATGACCTCTTCAGCCATCGTGTTCCACTCGGAACAGCCGGGGCATTGCCCCATCGGCTTCATCGCCGAGTGGCCGCAGGCTTGGCAGCGGTAAATCGTTTTCAGGCGCGCCATCGGGGCTACTTCTTCGACCGGCCCTTTGAGCCCGCCGCGCCGAACGACACCATGCCGAACAGGTAGGCGATGTCGGTGTCCTCGAAGGCGACCTTCAGCCAGGTCTGATAGCGCGGGACTTCCTGGACGTCCTCGACGCGACCACCGACGCTGACGTACTTCTGGACCTTGACTTGGGCGCCGAAGTCGTAGGCGGGCTTGGTGAACTTGCGGCCCTCAAACACGCGGTTGCGGCCGAAGTCGTGGGCCTGAG
>JAHFCE010000021.1 GCA_023249675.1 Elusimicrobiota bacterium
CCCAATCCGTCGCGCGACGGATCAGTGGATAAGTGTTCCCTCTCCCAAAATCCTCCGCCGTTCCGTATCGTTGTGCGGCCGGCATAAGAGGCGTAAATTCTCGACTGAATCTTTGCCGCCGCGCGAACGCGGCTCGCGATGATCGAATTCCAGCACTCGGCGGGATTGACATCGAATTCCATCGGGGCCGACGAAGACGCAGCGCCCTCCGTCCCGAGCCCAAACGGTTCGGCGCACGGCGGCGGCAATGGAGGAGGCGCCCCGGACCGGGGCGGTCCGCCCCAATTTCAGGGTTCCTTGGGGATCGTTCCGCACGAGATAATCTCGAATCACTTCGAGAAGGACGTCATTGAGCCCGCCCAAGGGAAGTTTGTGCGCCAAGAGTTCCTTCACCCGGTCGATCGCCGCCCGCAGCGCCGGGGAGCCTTGGAACGCGAATTCGACTCTAGCCTCGGCCCGGGCGCCGTCGGGTCCGGGAGCGGTGACGGCGACGGCCCGCACGGTATCGCGCTTGACGGGGACCGGATTCAACGGCGCAAGGATCGCCTCGAGCTCACGGCTGCTCTTGCCTTCCGCGCGTGCGATGAGCGCCGGCGCGTCGGGACGCCGAACATAGGGAGCGATGCGGGAGACCGCGGTCAACGAGAGTCGTCCCTCCGCTAAGGCCGGGAGCAGCTGCGGCCGGCTCACCGCCGCACGCGCCGCCTGTATCCTTCGGCAGGCCTCATCTTCGCTCAAGCCGAGCCGTCGGACGCAGTAGTCGAACGTCGAGGAGTAGCCGCGCGTCTCGAGCGCCTTGCGCCGGTCGAGCTCGCCGAGACAGGCGATGAACCAAGGAAGCCGCTCGCGTTCCTCTTGAACGAATTCCTCGAGGCGACTCATGAGATCTGCATCTGACAGCGCGCTGACATCATCCATACTATTAGACGATCGAGGGCCCGAAAAAGTTGCATCCCTTCCGAGTTTCGGGCGGTTGGGCGGCGTCAATAAACAACTGATTTTTAACCGTTTGGACATTGAATTTTGACCGAAAGCGGTCATAATTCCCCTATGAGGCCCTGGAAGTCCCGGGCGGGGCAGATCGTCATTCCGGCGATGCTGCTCTTTCCGACGCTTTTCCTGTTCGTCTATCTCATCTACGAGACGGCGAAGCTCTCGCGCGAGAAGATCAAGCACCAGTTCGCGATGGACGCCGCCGCCTTCGTCGAGGCGACGAACTACTCCGACTTCCTCAACCGCACCGCCTACGTCAACGGCGCTTTCCCGATGCGCATCTTCGAGCAGGGCTACGACGACTTTCCGGCCGAGTGCGAGGGCAAGTGGACGCAGTGTCCCGAGGCCCCCGCTGCCCATTCCTACGCTGAACTTCTCTACCAGAATGGCATCTTCCCGCGCAGCGCCAGCGGCAAGAAGCAGTTCGACAAGGAGGACTCCTGGGACATCGAGTACGGCGGCAAGGGTGCTGGACGGAACTCGGCGAATCCGACCCTCGAGGACCCCGTCGTTCTGTTCTCGATGGACGACACCAATCATTTCTACCATCCCTGGGACCTCGCGACCGAGGTGTACAAGCTTTACGTTCAGGTCTACTCCTTGCTCGGCTCCGTCGAGGACGCGCAGTGGCAGGTCCTCAAGCGCCTGACCAAGGAGTCGAACCACAGCTTCCTGCAGAAGTCCTACTGGCTCAACACCGGCGACGCGGACAATTCCGGCCCCGCGCTTGCGCAGAGCTTCGACGCGGCTTTGGGCGCGTTTAAAACCGATGCGCAATGCGTGCGCAAGCTTATCTATCACGGCAACAAGTACCTGGGCGGCACCGGCATCCAGCAGTACCGCCCCTTCAGTACCGATCCGCCCGTCGACCTGCCTGCCTCTGCCGGCTGCGGCGGCGGCGGCCTGTTCCAGATGCAGACCGTCGACAAGACCTCCGTCGACGCCCTGAGCAGGCCCGGGGGCACGGAGTATCCCGGTCTGTCGCTGTCTTTGCGTTGGCAGATTCCGGGCAAGAACTACTTCAACGTCGACTTCGGCAACCGGCCCCAGGACTTTCGTACCGGCGCTCCCGAGCTGCACACGACTGTGTCGGTCGGCGCCAATAACAAGAACGCCAGCGTCTGGCCGCACCCGACGCCCAAATTCCAAGTGAGGCAGTTCCCATGAGAAGGCTGGGCCGGCGAGGCCAGGCGACGACCGAGGTCGTGCTCCTTTTCCCGGTCTTCATGTTCTTTCTCTTCGCCTTCGCGAAGGTCTTCGCTCTTCTCATCCTCATGCAGAAGCTCGAGATCTCCTCGTTCTATGCGGCCCGGCGCTGGCAGCTCGAATCGCACCGCAACGCCAGTTACGAGGGCTGGGACGACAGCACTTTACGCCTGCACATTCAGGAACGCGTCCTGACCTACCTCGGCTACGGCACTCCCGCCGCCAAGTTCCTCGATCTCACCGCGAGTTGTCGGCCGACGCAGACCTGTCCGGCGACAATGCCCGGCGTTACCGTTCAGCGGACCCAGGTCTGGAACGTCGTCACCGTGACCGCCTGCACCAAGCCGTTGAAAATGGCGTTCTACGAGACCACCGGCTTCGTCGTCTGCTCGACGAAGTACGTGCCCAACCGCGACCGGCCGATCGCCTTCGTCCTGCCCGGCGTCAGCCCGTAACCTCGTCACACAGGTGGTGCGCCGCAGGATTATGGGACCGGACTATCCTCAAGGATAGTTGCTCCCGTTGGTGCGGACCATGCAACTTTTTGAGGGCCTCATCCGTATAGAGAGTATGCCGATGACAAGCCTGGAGGGAGCAACCGAGCCTGCGCGGCCTCCCATCGTGGTCGGACATCTCTCCGATGCCGAGCTGGAGGATCGACTCAAGCGGTTGGCGGGAATTGAACGCAAGGCGTTGGTCTTGCTCCTGGTCCATCTGGGGGAATTCGCCCAAAGGAAGCTCTACGCGGATCGCGGTCACCCCTCGCTGTTCTCCTATTGCATGCGCGTCCTGGGATATTCGGAGCAGGCCGCCTACAAGCGCATTCAGGCCGCGCGCGCGGCGCGCGCCCATCCGGCGATCCTCGAGCGCCTCGCGGATGGCGAACTAACTTTGACGGCCATCGTCATTCTGTCCCCGCATTTGCGTGCCGATAATGTCATGGAACTCCTCGCAGAGGCGCGCGGCAAGCGTACTCGTGAGATCGAAATCATCGCGGCGGGGTTGGCGCCCCGGCCGGACAGTCCGGACTGTCTGCGGGCTCTTGCGCTTCCGTCGGAATTCAAGAGTCCGCCGCAGGTGGCCCAACAGGTTCCTGGATCTGCCGGGCAAGACGGTGCTGCGGGAATCGATGGCTCCAGCGGGCGCTCGGCGCCGGTTCGGCTCGGGGGCGCCCCGCGCGAACTCATCGAACCGTTGTCGGCGCAACGGCATTTGTTCCGTTTCGCGGGAAGTTCCACATTGCGGGCGAAATACGAGCGGGCCCGTGAGTTTCTGGGTGCGGCGAAATCCGGGGGCTCGATGGAGTCGGTCATCGAGGCGGGGTTGGACGCGCTTCTCGACAAGCTGGATCCGAAGCGTCGGATTGCGCGGCGCAGGTTGCGGGCGGCGCGCTGGGACGCAGGCTTTCGGCAAAAAACGGGGGGCGACTCGGATACGTTGGAGGACCACCATCCTGCATCTCGCAAGATCTCCGCGGTTCTGCGCGATAGGGTGTGGGAGCGTGATGGCGGCCGCTGTACGTTCATGGGGCCTGACGGCGGGCGCTGCCCGTCGACCGCTTGGCTCGAGATCGACCATATTCAGCCGTACGCGTTCGGAGGACCGTCGGACGACGCTGCCAACCTGCGCCTCATGTGTCGAGCGCACAATCAACTCCTTGCGCGTCGGGTCTTTGGCGCGGCGGCGACCCGCGTCAGAGAGACCCCAAATCCTGACTCTCCTCAAGGATAGTTATACGCAGTATTGCTGCAACCTACGTATAAAAAACCGTCAAGGGAGGATTTGGAACAATTGCTATGATGGGCGGGTCGCAGGGAGACTGAATGAATTGGGCTAAGTTCAAGCTGTGGTGGGAGTTCTACTGGATCCACCTCGTTCTCGCCTTCATCGTGCTTGCCGCCGTCCTCCTGCCGCTGTGGTATCTGACGCGGCTTGAGGAAAGTGTGGCGCGCTACATCATCGGGTTCAACGTGATCTCGCTGCCGTCAAGCATCATCAACTCGCTGATTTTCGTCTTCTTCCTCTACACGTTCCAGTACGGCGGCCTTTCCGACATCAGCAAGAAGAAGGTCGATCCGACCAAGATCAACGTCAAGTTCAGCGACGTCGTCGGCCTGGCCGAGCCCAAGCGCGAGGCCTGGGAGATCGTCCAGCTCATCAAGGACCGCGCTCTTCTGCGCAAAATCGGCGGCAAGATCATTCGCGGCATGGTGCTGGCGGGGCCTCCCGGCTGCGGCAAGACCTTGCTCGCCAAGGCGATCGCGACCGAGGCCGGCGTGCCGTTTCTGACCACGTCGGCCTCCGAGTTCATCGAGATTTTCGTGGGCACGGGGGCCGCCCGCGTGCGCAAAATCTTCCGCCGCGCCCGGCTCTACGCCCAGGCGCACGGCGTCTGCATCCTCTTCATCGACGAGATCGAGGTCATCGGCCAGAAGCGCCGCTTCGGCGGCATGATGGACGGCGGCACGTCCGAGTCCAACAGCACCTTGAACCAGCTTCTCGTCGAGATGGACGGCCTCAACGAGACCGACGCCGACGTGGTGGTCATCGCCGCGACCAACGCCAACCTCGACATCCTCGATGAGGCCCTGGTCCGCCCCGGGCGCTTGGACCGCACGATCCGCGTGGACCTCCCGAATCTCAAGGAGCGCCTGGAGATCTTCGAGTACTACGCGAAGAAGCTCAAGTGCGACCCGGCCATCGACTTGGCCCGCTTGGCGCGCAAGACCGTGCGCTACTCGCCGGCGTCCATTGAGAACGTTCTTAAGGAGGCCGCCCTGATCTCCACCCGCGAGCGCCGCGAGCTGATCTCCTACAAAGACTGCGTGGCCGCGCTTGACCGCATTGAGCTCGGCATCGCGCATCGCGTCAGCATGACGTCCAAAGAGCGCGAGATGACGGCCTTCCATGAGGCCGGCCATCTCGTGCAGATGTACCTCGAGCACCCGACGCGCGACGTGTTCAAGGCGTCGATCATCGAGCGCGGCGGCGTGCTCGGCGTGGTTCACTCCGTGCCGCGCGGCGAGATCATCCTCGACGACTCGGCGTCCCTCTACGCCAACATCAAGGTCTCTCTCGGCGGCTATCTGGCTGAGAAGATCAAGTATGGCGTGACGACCGAGGGCGTGGGCTCCGACTTCTCCAATGCGATGCGCCACGCGCACTGGATGGTCTGGTCCATCGGCATGGGCGAAAGCGGCTACATCGGCAACTACGCGACGTTGCCGGCGGAGCATATCTCCGAGGACGTCAAGCGCAGCCTAAATGCCGACACCAACAAGATCCTGCGCAACGCCATCGCCGAGGTCGAGAAGACTTTGCGCGCCGAGTGGCGCCTCGTCGAGCGCTTCGCCGGCGAACTGCTCAAGCGCGAGGAGCTCGACTACGACGAGATCGTGGAGATCTTCAAGGAGTACGGCAAGCCGCCGCGCCCCTTGCTCGAGTCCGTCTGAGGGAACAGGCGACGCCGGCCGATTCCCGGTAAAAATTAGGTAACGAAAACCCCGTTCCTTGACAAAAAATCAGGGGAGGGCTACACTCGAATCAAGCCTATGAGCGTTACCTTGACTCCTCTCGCGCCGCGGTATGCGGTTTCAGCTGCGGACGATCCTTTCAAGAAGTACTGGTGGGCGATCCTCCTGGGGATCGTCTTCACGGCTCTGTGGCTGTTGGCCCCCATGCTGGGCGAGAAATCCGTCGGTTCGACCGCGGTCGAGAGCGCCCAGCCCAAGGGCGATTCCGGCGTCGAACAAACCTTGGTCCCGGACGCGGGCGGCGGCATGAATGTGGCGATGGACGGCACGGGCCAACAGAAAAAAGAAGTCCTTTCCGGCTCCGGCCTTTATCAGGCCCCCGCCGAGGAAGCGGCCGCGGCGGGGGCCGCGCCGGCGGGCCCTGCGGCGCCCGGCCTTGCTTCAGGATCGACCTTGGCGGGCGCGCTCAAGAAGGTCAGCGAAAGCGGCGGCTGGGGTGAAAAGGCCCAGAAGGGCTTTAACGCCCTGAAGCTCGCGGGCAGTTCTTTGTCGGGCATGGGCGCGGCGAGCGGGGGGCGCTCCGGTTCCGCCGCGTCGGGCACGAGCGCCTTCGGTTCGAGCAACGCCAAGATCGGGTTTGCCGACACCTCGGGCCTGTCCAGCGGCGGCTCCGCCGCGGCGGGCTCGAATTCCAAGGGCGTGGCGGCACTCAAGGCCGCCGCCGCGCAGGCGCTGAGCGCGGCGGCCAACACGAGCAACGACGCAGCGCGCAGTTCCCTGACCCAGGCTTTCGACGGCGCCAAAGGCGGAAGCAACATCGGCGGCAACACCGCGGCGCTGCCGGGCAATTATGCGGCGCTCGACGCCGCCCCCGTCAATCTCAAGCTTTCCGATCCGAAGCTCAACGAGAAGAAGCCCGCGGCCCCGCCCGCGGCCGATGTCGGGGGCAGCAACAATATGCAGGACAGCGACATGGCCAAGCAAATCGCCATGCAATTGGCCGCCAGCGTCATCGGCGGCGCGATCGGCGGGCCGTTTGGCGGGATCGTCACCGATGTGATCATGAAGGCGGCCGAACGGCAGGAAACTCAGGCCCGGAAGGTGCGCGAACTCGAGGAAAAGCAGGCGCAGGGTCGGGCCTCCCAGCGCATGGGTCTCGCGACGGGAGGCTAGTCATCGTTTTCGTCAAGACTTACCGGAGGAGTTTTTATGGATCCCAAGATGCCCGACATCAAGTCCGACGTCAACAAGGTTGACGACGGCAAGAAGAAAGCCTCAGGCCTTCTTGGCTTGTTCGGAGGCGGCGGCGCAAGCGGAGCTGGAGGTCTGGGCGGCTTGGGCGCGGGCGCCGCGGGCGGCGGCGGCCTGCTCGCCACCAAGGCCGGGATGCTCGCGCTGGTCCTGATGGGTTCGGCCGTGGCGGGCGGAATCGGCCTGGCCGGCTACAAGATCTTCGGGCCCGGCGACGCGGACAAAACCGGCGGCAACCTCTCGCTGTTCGCGCCCAAGCCTCAGCCGGCGGCCGATCCCAACGCGGTGGCCCCCGTCAATGCCGACGGCACCTCGGCCTCTTTAAACTACATGGCGGCCGCCGCGGCCAAGGACAAAGCCGCCGAAGCTCCCGCTGTTTCGGCGTCCGCGGCCGCGCCCGAGAGCGCCGCCGCTGATCCAGCGCAGGCCGCGGCGGATGCCGCGCGCCACGAGATCGAGGCCAAGGCCGCCGCCGGCGGGGCCATCAACTCGGGGGGCGGGGCGGGCGCCGTGGGTTCGATGGGCAAGGGCCTGGCCAACGTGAAGAAGCTCGGCGCGCTGTCCGGCGCGGCGACCGGGGGATCTTCGTCCGCGAGCGCGGGTGTTGGCGCCCGGCCCGGCGAGAATCCGGCCGCAGCCAGGAGCGGCGCGTTGAGCGCGTTTTCAAGAAGCGGCCCTGGAGCCAGGAGCTCGGCCGGCTCCACTCGCGGCGCGGTCGCCGGGCGCGGACGCAGCGCGATGACCGACTTGAGGGGAGTGATGGGCGATTATAAAGCCGCCGGCCGCCCCGGAGCGGGTTACGGCCCCGGAGGAAAGTCTCGTTACGACGGCGCAACCGGTAACAGTGGAGAGGCCATCGGTCCCGACGGCAGCGCGATCAGCATGGGTGGTCCCGGCGACGCCGCGGCAGGCGCCCAGTCGAAGACGCTCGCGGCGAACGCGACTACCGGAAAAAATGATTATACGCCTCCGACCCCGAAAGCCGTGCGCACGGTCGTGCCGTGGGAGAAGGCCGTGGAGCGGGCTACGATGCTGATCATGCTGGCCGGGCTCCTCGCCTACGGGGCGAGCAAGATTCCGCCGAGCCCGTACACGAAGCTTCTGCTGTACGCCATCGGCGCCGCGATTTGCGCGCTCGGCGCTTACCTCGGGGTGCTCGCCGGCCAGATCATGAGCGGCCCCTACGGCCAGAAGATGCAGGGCATGGTCGTCGCCGCGGCCGCCCTCGGCGTCATCGCCACGGGTGTCGGCGTCATTATGGGAGGGTCTCAGTCGAAGAATAACACTCCTGGCCCATGGGCGGAGGGTCCCATGGGGGGCGGAAGCAATGCTCTCAGCGGCACATCCGGCTTGATGGCCAATCCCATGGTCGCCATCGGCGGCGGAGTCGCCATCGTCGCCGGCATCGCCATGATGTTCGGGCCCAAGCCGAAACCAATCGAGCTCAAGGACGGGGAAAGGAAGCCCGACGTCCGTTATGAGCGTCGGGCCAACCCGGCGCGATACATGGTTTAGGTTTAGCTCGCGCGAAGAGCCCCGAGGAGGGGCCAGCACCGTCCCCGGTGCCCTGAGGCTAGGCGCGACGGGCCTTCTCTCCGCCATCTGAGGCGCGCCCAGGAAGGCCGCGACAGCTTTGGGTCGGCGCGTCGAGCAGCGGGATGGTGAGGCGGATCGAATCGTAGTGCACGCGCGGCTCGAGGGGGCTGCGCTTCTCTCGGGCGCGCTTGAGCTCAACGAGGTCGAGCCGGGCCAGCATGGCGACGTCGTCCTGCGTGTTCTTGAGTGGTCGCCCCGTGGCTTTGGCCAGCGCGTAGACGGACTTTGGGCGGCCCTCCCGGATGGCCTTGAGCAGCCCGAGGCGCTTGGGTGTCAGCACGTTCCGGACGGCGTCGATGCTCTCGAACGACAGCCCGACCCGAGGCGCCCTGATCTTTCCCGCCTGCGCATCGCGCACGACCGAGGCGAACTCGCTCATGACCTCGCTCAGCGATTGGACCTTAATGATGATGTTCTTCCGCGTCATGTCATCCTCCGTCTGAGATGGGCCACTTCTTGAGTGAATCGTTCGGTCAACTGCTCAATACTCGTGAACTCGCATGGTAATTCCCGGGCGCCCAGATGCTTGTGATGTCCCTTCCCTTCCGCATTGTCATAACCGAGGATGCGGGTTCCGTCTTTCCCCACATAAACGAGCGAATATTTTATTCCCTCGGGCTTGGCGGGCGAGGGTGTGACGGCCCATGCTTTTACCTCGATGATCTCCCCTATATGAGTCATAGTATACCTCATACATGGGTGATATTCAAGAGGCGCTCACGGCCTCCACCTAACAGACGATCGAGCCCCCCGAATTGTTCCCTAATGTTGTCAGTCCTTCGGTTGGGACCTCAACTGAGAAGAATCGTGCCTCGGGAGGCTCCTGGGGCCAAAGACCGCGGGTTTCTTCCCTTTCGGCCCTGGGAGAGGAGGCCCTCACCGCGACATAATGGCCCATGCGGTTTCTGCTTGCCTTCGGTCTGCTGGTTGCGTTTTCGCCGGCCTCCGCCTTTGCCGCGTCGGAGGGCCGGGCTGCGCTCGGTTCGCGCGGAACCGGGATGGCGCTGCCGTTATCGTCTTTACCGTCGCCCTTGTTTTCTCCGTCGTCGTTGCCATTGCCGCCGTCTGATTTGGGGGTGATGCCGTCGCTGTCAGGTCCAGCGCCGATCGCGGCTCTCACCGGGGCGCCGACGTTGGGACCGGCGCCGATCGTCGCCGGAGCGAACGCGCGTCCGGCGGCGCAGTTGACGACGCTCGGAGGTCGTATGGCCCAGCCGGGAGCGGATCGGCCGGCGGTGCTCGATCTTGCCTTTGATCGCAAACTCTCCGGCTTCTTGGTAGACCCAGCGCCGGTTTCGGGCGCGCCGGCCGCGCCGCCGCGCTCCGGCCTTTCGCCTGTCTCGGCGAGCGGGCGGTCCGCTCCTCCGGCGACCCCGCCTCGCTCGAAGCCCCCGCGCAAGGCCGGAAAGGCGGTCTCCTTTCTGCCGCATCTGATGACGAGCTTGAACCTGGTCAGCGGATTGGGCGCGCTGGCGTTGGCGTCATCGGGCCTGCTGCTGCCCGCGGCCGGCTTGATTCTCTTGGCGAATCTCTTTGACGCTCTCGATGGGAAAGCGGCGCGGGCTTTGGGCGTGTCCGGGCCTCTGGGCCTGCAGCTCGATTCGCTGGCGGACGTCGTCTCCTTCGGCGCGGCTCCGGCGCTGCTGATCGGCAAAGCGAGCTTGTTCGCTTTGGGGCCGGCGGGCTTCGTGCCGGCGGCGGTGTTTGCTTGCGCCGGGATGTACCGCCTGGCGCGCTTCAATCTGGGGGCGCTGGCGCCGGATGAGGGCAAGCCGCACTCGGACTCCTTCACCGGACTTCCGATCCCGGGGGGCGCGGGCGTGATCGTCGCGCTCTGGTCGGTTTTGCCGCTATTGCCCGCGGCCCTGGCGCCCGAGATCGCCGCCGGCGTGACGTTGACGGCGGCGGGGGCGATGGTCTCGACTTTTCCGTATCCGGCCTTCAAGCAAGGCGGACTGCGCGCCTTGACGCTCCCTCTGATCGCCGCGGCCGCCCTCTCCGGCGCGCTGGCCGCCGTCGGTTTGCCGCGACTGATCCCGGCCGCCCTTTTCGGCGCGTATCTCCTGAGCGGTCCGCTGATCCGGCTCTACAAAGGTGGAAGCGAGGTCTGGAAAACCGAGGTCAAGCGCAAGGCCTTCCATCAACTGATCCTCGGCTACCTGGCGCTGGGGCTGTGCGTGTCGTACCCGCTCAATGCCGTGCTGGCCTGCGCTTGGTGCGGCGTCGTGGCGGCGGTCGAGCTCATCCGCCTGCGTGCCGACTGGGCGAAGCCCTTCTTCGACCGCTGGTTCAAGCGCATCCTTCGCGCCAAAGAGACAGAGAAGTTCTCGGGCTCGTTCTACGTGGCTCTGGGCTTGGCGATCGCGCTGTTGCTGTTCGGCTGGAGCCCGGCCTTGTCGGCAGGGGCGGTCCTGGCTCTGGCTTGGGGCGACGCCGTTTCTCCGTTGGTGGGGATGCGCTTCGGTTGGCGCCCCTACACGGCGATGGGCACTGTGCGCTCCGTTGACGGCACGGCGGCGGGCTTCCTGATGGCGTTTGCGATCGGTGTGCTCTGCGGCTTTTCGCCCTGGGTGGCGCTGGGTGCTGCGGCGGCGTTTAGCGTCGTTGATATCTTTCCGGTCAAGCCGAACGACAACTTCTGGATCCCGATCGCCTTCCCGGCCGCCCTGTACCTCTTGAGCCTGTTCTGAGTACCGGACTCGTCCGGCCCCAACCCGCATAGGTCTTCGGACCCTTCTCGTCTCCCGGCGAATACGCTATCATCACTCCGTGCCCGACGATAACGAAAAACCTGCGACAAAAGCCGACGTCGCCGTCATTAAAACCGACGTTACCCGTATGGACCAAAAGATCGACCGTGTGGCCGTAGCACTTGTCAACATCCGGGCGGATCTCCAAAGAATCGAGCAGTCCATGGCGACGAAAAAGGACGTGGAGCGCATCCTCGGCGCGATCGACGCTTTCGCCAAGAAGTCGGAAAACAATGACAAAGCTGTCGCCCTTCACGGTCATGTCTTGACGGAAGTCCAAGTCGGCCTGAAGGACCACGAGGGTCGCATCAAGACGCTCGAATCCGCCCGCCCTTAATCTCGGAAGCGTTTAAAGCGCTTTCCCTCCACGGTAAAAAAACAGTAACGGGGGGCGATTTCCTTGACAAAAAATGGAGCCGAGGCTACACTGCCTCAGGCGCAGAAAGACCTGTTTTTCGGCGGTTTGAGGACCCCTATTCGGACGGAGCCACTCATGGACACGAAGAAAGATTCCGCGGTCGGCGATGCCCCGACTTTCAAGCTCGCGCGAGTCGGCAAGGACCGCAAACGCAAGGGCGGTGGTTTCTCTTTTCTCCGCGGCGCAGGCCGGCGCGGCGCCTGGGTCGGGGCCGTCGGCGCGTCCGGCGCCCCGGTGAACGCCCTTGGCCTGACTTTCTCCAAGGCGATGCTGTCGGTCATGCTGACCGGGGGAATCGGCTCCGGCGCCATCTATATGGGAGCTTCGAGCGTGCCGCCGGTGAAGCCCGCTCTCGCCAAGCCGGCGATTTTCTCCCCTGAGAAAGAGCACAAGGACAAGATCACTCTCGAAGGGGACACCTCCAATCTGCCGGCCACCCCCAACACCATCCCAAATTCGCTCGGCTATCTGTCCGGAAGCGCGGACGGCCTCACGCCCGAGGAGCGCGCCAAGCAGGCGGCCGACGCGGCCGCGGCGGCGGAAGCCGCGCGCAAGGCCGACGAGGAGGCGGCCAAGAAGGCCGAAGCGGCCGACGCGACGGAGACCCCCGCGGTGGACCCGGCAGCTTTGCTGGCGTCGGCTCAGGCCGACGGCGCGAAGGCCGACAAGCCCAGCGCGTTCGGCAAGAAATTCGGCGCGCTCAGCTCGAGCGCGGGCGGCAGTTCGGCTTCGTCGGGCGGCGCGTCTTTATCCGGTCGCTCGGGCCTGTCGGGCGGCCTGAACCGCTCGTTTGGTTCGTTGGAGTCCGGCAGCAAGGGTTTCAGCGCACGGTTGTCGGCGCCAGGAAGGCAGTCCCGGCCGACTTCTTCCAAAGCGGGACGTGCGGCCGTCAGGGCCGGCAAAATGAAGGGTTTTGCTCGCGGGCAGCTGGACAAGTGGGCCCAGCGTTCGGTGTACGCGAAGTTGGCGAAAAAGAATGAGACAAGTTCTGAGCTTGCGCGGCCCGAGGACATGCAAGTCGACAATGTGATCGGCGGCGCTGGGCTCCAGAAGGGGGAGGTCGCCAAAGCGGGCACCCCGGATCAACTCGGGACGACCAACAGCGGCGGGCCGATCGGCGACAAGCCAATGGTTACCTGCGGCGGGGGCGAATACCAGAATGCCAATGGCGGATGCTCGCCGATCCCCACCCCGAAAGGCAAGGACGCGACACCCTATAAGTGGATGTACCATGTGGCCGAGGGCCTCATGATCACGATGACCGCTTTGGCGGCCCTTGCTCTCTTTTCTCACAGCATGGACTGGATGGGCGCGGGCGAAGCCGTCCGCTTCTATGTCCAGCTCGCCATGGGAGTCATCGGCGGCATTTTGCTCGCTCTTGGCGCCGCCATGCTCGCGCTGACGGGCGACAAGATTGCCGGCGGGATCATCGCGGCCCTCGGTGCCTACACTGTCCATTTGAGCCTTACCATGCCGGAGATGCTGTCGGGCCAGCAGGTGAAGAGCTTGGCGCTCAAGATGTTTATTGGGAACATCGTCGGCGGCTTCGGAGCTGCGATGGCGCACAAGCCGGCTGCGGCCGCGCAATAAATTTGGGTAAAAGAGAGCCGGTTGCATTGACAGTCTAGAGGGCGCGCACTACACTATCGAGACGCAAGAAAAAGCGAAAAATATGTCAACTTTTCTCGAAAAGAACAAGAAAAAGGGCGCGCTGGCGGCGCTCCTTTTCTTCCTTAGGACGCGCAAGAGCGCGGCCGCTTTGCTCCTGGTGGCGGCGCTCGTCTCGTTCTTGTTCGCGGGCCCCTCCAACCTCCTGCTCAGCGTTCCGGGCGGGGTCCGGATGGCCGCCGGAGCGGCGTGGCTGGCGGGGAAGGCGGGCGTGGATATTTCGAAGTGGGGCCTGGCCGGCGGCAAGCGCGGCTACAGTGAGCTGCTGGCGGCGTTTCGCGAGGCCAAGGACGGCAGCGGGAAGGCCGGCTGGACCGCGTTCATGGGCGCTCCCGGCGCCGGGGGCGTGGGCTCGGTTGATTTTGTGAAGGGCGACCGCAAGGACCTTGAGGTAGCACTCGGCGGCGCGAAGCTGCCCAAGCCCGGCTCGGTCGCGGGAGTCCTCAACTCCGACGACGCCCAGAACCTCGGCGAGGGCGAAGGCGTGGCCCTGTCGGAAAGCGACGTGTCCGGCGAGCGCGAGGGCCTGGTCAAGAGCGCGTTCGCGGGCGGCTTCGTTTCCAAATCGGGCGGCGGCGGCGCGGAGGAGACGCTCTCCGGGGGCGCGTTCGCGAGTTCCGGTTTCTTCAGCGGCGGCAAAAGCGCGACGAGCGGCAAGCTCGGCGACGTCCTGAAGGCTGGGCTGGAGGGGATTGCGGCCTCGCCCGGCAAAGGCGTGGCGATCGCGGGCGGAGCCAGGGGCCGCCTGTCGGCCTCGAAGGCGGCCGCGATGCAGGGCCGCATCACGAAGGGTTTGATCGGTTCGCACACGATCAGCGGCCAGCGCGCCATCGTCCAGCTCGCCGCCGGGCGCGCCCGGGCTTCCGTGGCGGTCGCGTCGGCCAGCAGCTGCCCGGGCGAGTGCGCCGCTACGGCGACCGGCGTGATCTACACCGGCAAGGTCGCCGGGGCCGGCGTCTTGGCGACGGACAACGAGTCGGCCCCGGCCGTGTCTCCCGCCGCGAACATCCCCTCGATGGCGGACCCGGCGAAGCTGATCGAGTGCATGGACACGGTCATGAAGTGCGAGACAAACAAGCAGCCCGACACCCGGCATCTCGGGGAAATCAACACACGCCTCACCGGCCTGGTGGGCCAGATGCTGGGCGCCTGCGGCGACCCGTGCCATTGCGGCACGTGCAACGGTTTGAAAGGCCAGATCAAGAGCCTCTGTGATGGAGATCTCAAGAACACGCTCAAGACGATTGACGAGCCTTGCGCTCGCCCGTCTTTCTGCTCAGCGATCGACGCGAAAACGCCGTCTTCTTCGTCTTCGAGCTCCGGACGCGATCTCTGCACGACGGATATGGGAAAATGCGGCTGCAACGAATTATGGTGCGACACGAAGTGCTTTTTCAAAAAGCTGTTTTGAAGATGAACAGGAGAATGATATGGATCAGCAACCGAAGATCCCGACGTTGAAGGACGCGTCGAAGCCCCAGGTGAAAATCAAGGGCTTGGGTGCTGGCCTGACCCTCTTTGAGCGCCTCAAGCAGTTCAAGAAGAAGGACCTGGCCTTCATCCTTGCGGGCCTGGGGACCTTATTCATGGCCCCGCTGGCGGAGCACTTCATGATGGCCCCCGAGGGTGGTGACGCCGCACTTCAGCAGGGGTGGGGTGGGGGTGCCGGCGCTGGACGCGGCAACAATCTCTTCGGCGGCGGCAGCAGCCCCTATGAGAGCGGCAACAACAGCATCGCCTCGGGCGGCGCCATCGGCGGATCGAGCGATATCATTACTCCCTTGAACGCCCGCGACCCCAGCGCGCTTGTGATGGGACCGGGTGCGGCCCAGCAGCCCCCGGCCGGCTCGGCGGCACCGGCGACCCCTCCGCCCGGTGCTGGCCGCAGTGAGACTGATTACAAAGATGCCCTCGCGGGTGCCGCGGGCCGAGCGGCCTCGGCGGCCGTCAAGCGTTCGCCTCTTCCGGTTCCCAAGGTCGCTCTTGGCGGCTCGGGCCTGCGCGGGCTGGGCGCGGCCGGAGGCGGCAGCAGCGCTTCAAGCAGCCTGGCTCCCATCAACAGCGGCAACCTCGGCCAGGCGGGCACGGGCGGCGGCGGCCTGAATCTGGTCCGCTCAGCTCCCAATTTCCGCAGCGCGGTCGGACCGCGCGGCCCGAACAACCCAGAAGGTCTTGACGGCACGAAGAAGGCGGCGGCCAACGCCGGCGACGCGTTCTCCCGCTCGGGCAGCGCCTTGGGCGGCTTAAACGCGGCGGCCAATGAGCAGATACCGACCGGCGGTTCTGGTTTTGGCGGCGGCGGGCAGGGAGGTGCTGGCGCCAACGACAAGGCCCCCGGCGGCAGCGGCCCCGGCGGCAACAAGAGCGTGGGCGAGTCCTTGGCTTTTCTGGCGATGAAGCAGCGCCAGGAGGAGGCTCTCAAGCTCGAGTTCGAGAAGAAGAAGCTCAAGGACAAGGATCTTCTGCTGTACGCCATCCGTAACGATGTACTCAAGGCCATGGCGGGCGAGATAGGAAGCAAGGCTTTGACGCCGGCCCTTTTGGCCCTGATGAATCCCAAAACCTACGGCATCGGAGACACCTCAATTCCGGGTTTCTTTTGCGCGGATGGTGCGTTCTATCCTGACAGCAGCACAAGTTTCTGCCTAGCCGACGGCAAGTATTTGGGACAGCCGACCGGTAAAGACGGAGCCTGTATGGCGCGGACTCCGACCATTACATGCACGCCGGGCAGTAAGACTGGCGCGGCCGAGGACAAGGCGAAGTCCAAGACCGAGACCGCTCCTTCGAGCGCGGGCAACGTGATGGCGGGCCTGGCTCCGGAGCCGGGGGCTTCCGCGGCGGCCGGGTTGAAGCAATTCTGCACGGATCTTGAGAGCGAGATCAAAGAGCAAAGGAGCGCCCTGGGGAGCAGCCGTGGGGCCAATACGAGCGCCCAGTCTAAGATTAATGCGGCCACAGCGATGAAGGAAGAGGTCGCCAAGATGATCTCGGCACGCGATGCCTTGTACGGGGTGTCTACGGATAATTCGTGCGGTGCCGAGGGGTTGCGTAGCGATAAGTCCTCCTACGAGCACCACGGGACCGCCATCGCGGTGCTCTTGGGGGAGGGCAGCCTGCTTGGCAGCTTGTTCCATAATGTTGGCGCCGGGATTCCCGGCTTGATCAAGCTCGTGGATAAACCCGAGGGCGAGGTCGACGACAGGGCGATCAAGGAGGCGCGCGAGCAGTACACAAAGGCGGGGGAGATGCTCGCGAAGGCGAAAGCCAAGATCGCAACCTTTAACTCAAACGGTGACGCTCCGTTCAATACCTCGGAGTTTACCGCCGCGGATGTCAAGTTCAAGAATCTTGTCAGCGGCGCCATCGCGGCGAGGAAAGGGATCATCCAGTACGCCAAGGATGAGGAGACCCTATTGACTCAGTTGGAGCCCCTCATCGTGGGCGCCGAATTTGCGGGCGACAAGGATCACTTCCCGACTGTTCCAGCGGTGATTACTATCAACGGTCACTTTGCGGCCATGGCGAAGCGTGCGGAGGCCGTGACGGGCGAGAAGGTGGGTGCGGGCGTTGTGAATGAAGCTGATTCCAGCGTGGCGTCAGTCGTGCAAACGCCTGAGGCTGTCAAGCAGGAGGTCTGGGATAAGAACCGTGCGGCCCAGGACGCCATTGGGAAAGCCGGGCAAGCTGTTGCCCTGATGGAGCGGAGTAAGACAGAGGCGGCAGCCATGACCCCTCCAGCATCCTATGTTCCGACTGCGGCAGAAAAGGGGCCGCTCAATGCTGCCTGGATTGCCCTTGGCGAGATGCAGAAGAAGCAGATCGCTGTCCTGAGCGATCTGAGCGGCCGCCTCACGGAGTTGAAGAATGGCACGACGCCGGCAACGTCGGTGGCGGCGGCGGCTCCTGCGGGTGCGACACCGGCGGTGGCGCCGGCTACTGCGACACAGGACACTGTAACACCGTGAGAGGTCTTTAGATCTAGGCGCAGTATTGACCATGGATCAGCAACCGAAGATCCCGACGTTGAAGGACGCGTCGAAGCCCCAGGTGAAAATCAAGGGCTTGGGTGCTGGCCTGACCCTCTTTGAGCGCCTCAAGCAGTTCAAGAAGAAGGACCTGGCCTTCATCCTTGCGGGCCTGGGGACCTTATTCATGGCCCCGCTGGCGGAGCACTTCATGATGGCCCCCGAGGGTGGTGACGCCGCACTTCAGCAGGGGTGGGGTGGGGGTGCCGGCGCTGGACGCGGCAACAATCTCTTCGGCGGCGGCAGCAGCCCCTATGAGAGCGGCAACAACAGCATCGCCTCGGGCGGCGCCATCGGCGGATCGAGCGATATCATTACTCCCTTGAACGCCCGCGACCCCAGCGCGCTTGTGATGGGACCGGGTGCGGCCCAGCAGCCCCCGGCCGGCTCGGCGGCACCGGCGACCCCTCCGCCCGGTGCTGGCCGCAGTGAGACTGATTACAAAGATGCCCTCGCGGGTGCCGCGGGCCGAGCGGCCTCGGCGGCCGTCAAGCGTTCGCCTCTTCCGGTTCCCAAGGTCGCTCTTGGCGGCTCGGGCCTGCGCGGGCTGGGCGCGGCCGGAGGCGGCAGCAGCGCTTCAAGCAGCCTGGCTCCCATCAACAGCGGCAACCTCGGCCAGGCGGGCACGGGCGGCGGCGGCCTGAATCTGGTCCGCTCAGCTCCCAATTTCCGCAGCGCGGTCGGACCGCGCGGCCCGAACAACCCAGAAGGTCTTGACGGCACGAAGAAGGCGGCGGCCAACGCCGGCGACGCGTTCTCCCGCTCGGGCAGCGCCTTGGGCGGCTTAAACGCGGCGGCCAATGAGCAGATACCGACCGGCGGTTCTGGTTTTGGCGGCGGCGGGCAGGGAGGTGCTGGCGCCAACGACAAGGCCCCCGGCGGCAGCGGCCCCGGCGGCAACAAGAGCGTGGGCGAGTCCTTGGCTTTTCTGGCGATGAAGCAGCGCCAGGAGGAGGCTCTCAAGCTCGAGTTCGAGAAGAAGAAGCTCAAGGACAAGGATCTTCTGCTGTACGCCATCCGTAACGATGTACTCAAGGCCATGGCGGGCGAGATAGGAAGCAAGGCTTTGACGCCGGCCCTTTTGGCCCTGATGAATCCCAAAACCTACGGCATCGGAGACACCTCAATTCCGGGTTTCTTTTGCGCGGATGGTGCGTTCTATCCTGACAGCAGCACAAGTTTCTGCCTAGCCGACGGCAAGTATTTGGGACAGCCGACCGGTAAAGACGGAGCCTGTATGGCGAGGACTCCGACCATTACATGCACGCCGGGCAGTAAGACTGGCGCGGCCGAGGACAAGGCGAAGTCCAAGACCGAGGGATCCGTCGCATCAACCGCTCCCGCGGCGGTTGCCGGGGAAACAAAGAATTCTCCCTCTCCGGCGGCCGCCGGGGAGACCGCGAGCTCTCCCGCGGCGGTGGCCGTCAAGGGGCTCTGCACGACTTTGGACGAAACGATCAAGGCGTTCGATGCGTCCGCGGCCCCGGGAGGCGGAGTGGCGGCGGGCGGCGTGGACGCCAAGGCCGCCTACGTGGCCATGAGGGAGAAGGCCAAAAGTCTGATCCAAGCGCGCAACAGTCTTGTGGGCGGCGAGGCGGACGCCGATTGCGGTCATGAGAGCGAGCTTGCCAGCGTCAAGAGCTATCACCAGTTGATCGCTCAGGGGTTGGTCTACCCCAGGCCGCCCGAGTTGGGCGTGGTGGCGCGACTTGAGGCGCTTGTGGTTAAGACCTCTGAAGAGGGCGGCTTAGCGCTACAGTCGATCAACGGCAAGATTCATGATGTCGAGGCTCTGTTGGGCCAGTCCCAGGAGCAGTGCAATAGGGGGGAAGCGGCCTTGAACGCGCTCGACGGCTATTCATTTGCGTTGCCGCCCAGCGATCAGAAAATCTCGTCGCTTGGCGCCTTGAAGGCCGCCTTGGACAACGCGAATACCTTGAAGGGCGAACTGGGCGCCTACGTCCCGGAGGGAAAGAAGCGCCAGGGCGTCTTGACGCAGGCTGCGGCCGACGCGGGCCGGACCGCGGGGAGCTGGTCGGACCAAAGCCATGCCTCTCAGGGTAGCGCCGCTTGGATCATGGATACGAATGGATATTTCAATGAGATGATGCAGCGAGCGAATTCGACCATCTCAATTCCAGATGTTGCCGACACGGCCGCGACCGCGACGGACGGAGCTCCCAGTCTCGGAGAGGTCGGTCTGGCCACGAATCGAGCGCATAATGCTATTAGCCGAGCCGGCGGCGCGGTCAATGCGCAGGCCGCAGACGCGGACGTCGCCATCCAGGAGGCCGTCGCCGCCATGCAGGAAATGCGCAAGGTTCAGCGTAGTTATCTGGGAGCCATTCAGAGGAAGGTCGAACCCCCGGCCGCGCCGCCGGCGGCGGCGCGGGATCAGGCCGGATCGGCTGCTACGCCGTCGCCAATTCATATTTACTAGAAGCTACCGTCATAGGTCTTTGGGCCCAGGCGCGGAGCTGCGCGTGGAGTTAAAATAGGAACAGCTTTGTTATCGGAATGGAGAAGCCATGAACCCCTTGAATCCCGTTATGGCCGTCCTGGTCGCCGCGTTCGTCGGGGCCTTGCCCTTGCGCGCGCGCGCCGCTGACGGCGGCAAAATTGACGACCCCGCCGCGGCGGCCGTGGCGGAGGAGGACACGAACCAGGTCAACGTTCTCGCCAAAATTCTAGCCGAGAACTCCGCGGCGCGCGCGGATGCCGGCCAGCGCATCGAGAGATTCCTGCTTGACGCCGACTCCGAGGGGAAGAGCTTCGTTGCCGCCGACGTGGACGCTGCGGCCCTCGGCGCCGTCGCGCGCGCATGGGGGGAATCCGCCGCGGCCCCGGGAAAAGTCGCTTTACTTTATTTCGTCGCGGGTCCCGGGCCGACCGTACCCGGGTGGGCGCTGGCGGATCCGGTCCTCTCGAAAACGTTTCGTCCCGGGATGAAGTGGGAGGGCCGCCTGCGCACGGCGCTCGCAGACTGGACCGGCAGAAGCCGGATTGACAGGACCAAGGAGAAATCCTCGGTCACGGCTTTTCTCAATGATGCTGCCGCGAAAGCCGACAGCGTGTTCCGCGACGCGCGCGTGCGGCATGAGCTCGATCTGAGCGTCGATCAAAACAACGCCCCCCCGCTGGTGCTAGGCTCGGGCGGCGGCGCCGGGTCGCGCCTGAACGCTCCGGCGCGCCCGTACACCTTGGGCGATCTTTACGTGGACGGGGCGGTGGTCGGGGAGGTCTACGGTCCCAGGGACCCGAACTCGCGCAAGATCTCGATGAAGATCTACACGAAGCAGCTGGAAGACGGCTCGATGGTCAACGAGATCGGCATTTTCGACATCACCGACACCAACGACATTTTCGGCCAGCGCTTCCCGATCGACAGCGGCACGCAATCGTTCGTGCTGGACGACCGCACGCCGGGGCACAAGAGGTACGAGCTCAGTTTCGGTCCGGCCGACGCGGACGGCGACCGCAGCATCACCTTCGCGCGGCCCGGAGGGGGCCAGGCGCTTCCGCCGACGTCGGTCTCGAAACTGTTCCGTAGGCGCGCCGATCAGGTGGCCGCGCTCGCGCAGGCCAATCAAGCGGGCACGAAAGACCATGTCGTCATGGTCGGAGATCAGAAGTTCTACGCGCTTCCCCAAGGAGGGGCGAGGAGCGTCTTGGCGTTGTTTCCCAAGGACTTGATTGACGGCCGTAATGACCTCCGCGACCCGAGCCCTCTCGGCCCCAACGATCCGCGTCCCCGCGATCCCCGCCCTCGCGACCCTCGCGACCTCGTTCCGACCTTGTACGCCGAGGTCGGTCGGCGCGGCATCGACGGTCGCAACGAGAACGTTCCTTCCGGCGCGGCCGGCGGGCCGCAGCTGGGGAAGGTCGGCGACAAGGACTACCATCTCGTGTTCAACAAGGCGATCGGGTCCTGGGAGGTCGAGGAGGGTGCTGGCAACCCGCCGGAGAAGCCGGCCGCGAAGGCGGCGGCGACGGGCGATGAGTCCATCGGTTCCGGCTCCAGCTCGAGCGACGCCGATGTGACGGCTTCCGAGGGCGGCATGTCTCTCGACGCACTGAAATCGCTTCCGCTTCTCGCGGGCTGCAAGGAAAACCCGGAGGACACGGCACTCCTCGCTCCGAAGTTGAAGGGACAATATGGGGTCGTCTACTGCACGGATGCGATCGATGGCCGGCATGGGATCGTTCTCGTTCCGAAGAGCGCGCAGGCCCCTAACCAGCAGTTGACGTTCAAGGACTCGACGATCCGGCGCGCCCGGTTCGTGGATCATTACGTGGCCATCGAGTTCGACAAGATGGTGCAGTACATGGATCTGCTCAAACAGGAGGATGGCGGCTTCGCCGTGTCCGGCCTCTTTCAGCTCGCGTCGAAGAGCGCGTCGGAATTCTCCAGCCCGACCCTGCTCGTGGACGCCCTCAGGCATTACATGGGCATTGAGCCGGGAAGCTCGGATGCCGAGGCCTTCACCGCGGTGCCTGAGCGGGTGGCCGCGAAGCTGGGCGGCAAACCCTGCCGCCTGACCGGGACGCTCACGAACGGCGGGCTTGTCGTCATGGTGAAAGCCGGCGGCGAGCCTCTCGAGGCTTGGCCCCAGAACATGGTGGCGTCGGGAGTCCCGACCGACTCGACGCCGTACACGGGCCTCAACGGGTCGACCAACGCGATGGACAGATGGGCCGGTTTGGTCGCCTCGGCGGACGTGGACTCCGCGCCGTTTGCCGCGCAGATCACGATGCCCGGTTCGCGCCTGGCGCGGCGGATGCCGGGCCAGGCGCAAACGGATATCGCTCTCTACGAGAGCGTGGACTTGGCGGATAAGTCCGAACCGAAGCAGTATTCCGTGACGTTCAAGTACTACGTGCTCGATCCTGTGGGCCCGGCCAGTTCCGACGGCGAGAAGAAAAAGACGATCTTGCGTCAGAAGCCGTTTGAGGTCTTCAATTCGACGAGCCCGCTTCCGGCGGGCCTCGAGATGCAAGGCTTGACGGGCGCGGGCGCGGCGGTCGTCAGGGATCCGCTGACCGCGGGCTACCGCTTCCTCTCGGACTCAAACAAGGAGAGGGGAGTGCTGGCTCTGTTCCAAAACAAGCAGGTCAGCGGGGAAGGCCAGAAGGCGAAGGCCGACAATTGCGTGGGTCCCCTCGTCTGGTGGGGTCTCGATCGCGACGCGGCCCTCAAGGCCTGCCGGGAAGACGCTCTGAGCGACTGAACGGCCCGTGACCTGTTGCCGCCAGGCTCCGGGCCATGGAACTTTTTTGACCCCTCGATCGTATAATGGGTAGGACTTCGGGCCCTTGTGGCTTGATGGCCAAGGGGGTTATAATGAGCGAAGAGATGAAACGGGAACTGAGCAGCCTCAAGGATGACGTGAGCGTCCTGAGGACCGACGTCAGCGTCCTGAAGACCGACGTCAGCGTCCTGAAGACCGATGTCAGCGTCCTGAAGACCGATGTCAGCGTCCTGAAGACCGATGTCAGCGTCCTGAAGACCGACGTCAGCGTCCTGAAGACCGACGTCAACGTCCTGAAGACCGACGTCAGCGTCCTGAAGACTGACGTCGGCGGCATCAAGAGCGACGTTGGGAATCTGACGAGTTTGGCGCGAAATACGGCGAAGGCCCTCTCATGCCTGATCGGTGATATCGCCGAGATGAAACGCGACATGAAGCGCGACATGTGCACGAAGGCGGACTTTTCCACGCTTGTGACGCGGATGGATGGCTTTGCCGACATGCTCCAAGATTCGCGCTGGGATTGGGGCAAGCAGAAAGTCCGTCTCGACGAGCACGAGAAACGAATCACCATTCTCGAAGCCAAGCGCGCGTGAGCCGACTGGCAGGAATGGGAATCCCTTGGCGCAGGGGGCGCGTTTCAACGACGATTTGCGCGGCTTGCCGACCGGCGACGCGGCTTTCATCCCGAAAGGCCTTTATCGCTTCCAGAGCCACGAGGAAGCCGCCGCGCATGCTCTGAAGTTTCTGGCCGAGCGCATGGCGCGGATTGCAGCACGGCGCTCGTGACTGACGAGTACAGCCGCCCCGCCACGCTTTAGGCCCTATCGGGTATAATAAGTCCCTTGTATTGACAAAATAGGCTTCATCGGGTATAATTTATTATATTTTATACCCTATAACGCCTTTCTTCTTATGAAAAAAAACACCATTTCCGCATTCGTGAAGGAACACCGTCGCGCGGCCGGGCTCACGCAGGCCGAGCTCGCGGCCAAGGCGGGCGTCGGCCTGCGCTTCATCCGCGATCTTGAGCAAGGCAAAACTTCCCTGCGCACCGACACGGTCAACAAGGCGCTCTTCCTTTTCGGCAAACGGCTGGGGCCGGTGGATCTGTCGCGGGACTAATTCATGAGCGCCAACCGCGCCGAAGTCTTTTATGGGGACAAGCGGGCAGGCGCGCTCCGCAAGACCGACAAGGGGTTCGAGTTTGCCTATGACAGCGCCTATTTGGCCGAGGCCGAGGCGCGGCCGATCAGCCTCTCCATGCCCTTGCGCGCGGAAAAATACGAATCGCAGGAGCTCTTTGCGTTCTTCGACGGCCTTCTGCCGGAAGGCTGGCTGTTGGAATTGATCTGCGCTTCGGCCAAGATCGACAAGAACGACAAGTTCCGCCTGCTCCTGCACACCGGGCAAGACCCGATCGGAGCCGTCAGCCTCCAGGCGATCGAGGATTGATATGGCGAGCCGATGCCTCTGCTGTCAGCGGTCCCTGAAAGCGGAGGGACTCTACCACCCGCGCTGCCTGAGCCGTCTTTTCGGCGGTCCGCGACCGCCGACGATCCCATTCAAAGCGGCGGACCTGCCGGCGATGGTGACGAAGGACAAGAACCGCATGTCGATCTCCGGCGTCCAGCCGAAGGTTTTCGTTCGGTTGAACAAGGAGAACGGGACGCTGGAAGCTGTGGCGACCGGCGGGACGCATATCCTGAAACCCGAGCCCGAGCAATTCCCGCAGATTCCGCAAAACGAAAACCTTTGCATGAACATGGCTGAGGAGCTGGGCCTGCGCGTTGCGCCCCATGGGCTTTTTAAGATGGCCGATGGGAAGCTCTGCTACATCATCAGACGCTTCGACAGGACCGAGGACGGGCAGCGGATCGCGAAAGAGACCATGTTTCAGGTTCTTGGATCAACGGACAAGTACTCGGGGTCGCTTGAAAAAGTCGGCAAGGCGATACGTTCTCACGCCGCCAACGTCGGCTTGGACACCGTCGACTTCTTTGAGCGGGTTTTATTTTGCTTTTTGACCGGCAACGGAGACATGCATCTGAAGAATTGGGCTTTGCTCGGCGCGGGACGGGAGATCGCGTTGGCGCCCTGCTACGACCTCGTTTGCTCCCGGCTTTATATCAAGAACGAGGCGGACACGGCGCTGACGCTCAATGCCAAGCAGAACAAGTTGAAGAGGACGGATTTTGAGGCGTTCGCCGACCATTTGGAGATCGACTCAAAAGCGGCCGCGCATATCCTCGATCGCTTCCGAAGCGCGCAAGAGAAGCTGAGTCAGATGATCATCAGCTCGGAGCTGCGATCGGGTCCGTGCCAAGAACTGCTGAAGATACTTTCCTCGCGTTACAGGCGTCTGTACGGCTGATCCGATGGGAGCCCTTGGGCCTACGTGGCCTGGGTCTCGGGCCCTCATTTTTATAGGTCTTTAGGCCCTGACAGGAGGACCTCCTCCTGCTACACTGGGGACAGGTCGCGCCCCTCATGAAACTCCTCGCGCGTCGCAGCATCGCCGTCCTCGTGACCGCCGCGATCCTCGCGGCGCAGTGGCCCGCGTCGGCGTGGGCGGCCGCGGCGCCGGTCGCCGAACCCAATCCCGTCGAGGCGATGACGTATCTGCGTTCCCTGGGCGTGTACAAGGACGACGCGGACCCCCTCAAGACCTACCTGGGTTCCAACGACAAGCTCACTCCGATTGGCCGCACGTTGTACCTCTCCCTGAAGGCGCGCTACAACCCGGCCGAGGAGGTCGAGTCGCTGCAGCCGGTCTTCGAGCGCCTGCGCGGCAACGGTGCTTACACCGAGGCGCGCCAGGACGGCGCGGCGCGGGCCATGAAGATCTTCGAGAGGCAGTTCGGGGAGCTGGCCGCGGCCCCGGCCGGCAGTGTCGAGGAGTCTTTCCACACCGGCGCGCTGCGCGAGGCGCTGATGACCGGGGCCGCGGTCGCCGATTCGCCTCAGGGCAGCGCCTACGCGCAGGTGCCGATCAAGGACGGCTACGAGTTCTGGGACAAGGACGGGCTCGCCTTCCGGATGTTTAAGAGCACCGCAAGCCAGGTGACGACCTACAACCGCGAGCTGAAAAAAAACCAGAAGCTGATGAACTTAAGCCGGCCGCCCCAGGTGAACTTCGTCCCCGAGACCGGGCGGTACAACTACGAGATGCTCCAGGAGACGGAGTACGCCAAGGCCACGCGCACCGACCGCATGATCGCGATCGCCGAGCTTCTGGGCGAGCAGCACACGCTCGACTCCTGGTTCAACGATGAGACCCTTGAGCCGGACTTGCTTCGCAAGGCCAAGGCGAAGACCTACACGGACAGCGACGGCGAGTCTCACAGCGTCTTCGACATCGTTGAGGCCAAGCTCACCCAGCGGCGCGCCTACCTTGAAGGGGCGCACGCGGCGGTGCTGCGCTACGAGACGGACATGAACCGCTTCAAGGGGGCAAGCACCATCACCGACTCGCAGGTGGCGACGATGTCGCTCGACGAGCAGAACGCCCTGCGCTGGCTCAGCCTGAGCGTGCTTGAGATCCAGATGTTCTACGTTAAGAACCAGCGCGAGCGCGTGGACCCAACCGCGCCCGACGCGCAGGCGATCATGAAGACCGTCGATGAGTCGGACCTGACGCAGGAGCAGAAGGTCGACTACAAGGAGCAGGGGCGGGCGATGAAGGATCGCCTCGATGAGCTCCGGCGCATCCTTGACCTCACGCGCAAAGCGCTCAACAAGGCGGACTACGCGGGCAGCCTTGACGCGGTGCAGGCGGCGCTTTCCTCCACGCAGAAGGAGCTCGGCGAGCTCTCCGTCGACTACTCGATCTACCTGGAAGCGCCCTCGACGGCATTCCTCGCGAAGGAGCAAACCTTGAGCAGCTTCCGTTGGTACAACCCCCACATGCTGGACAACGGCGCCCGCTGGGTCTGCAATCTGACGCCGTGGGGCGACCAGTACGCTGAGAACATGAAGGCGATCGAGGGCGACGGCAAGACGCCCGCGATGGCAAAGGAGCTCACCGGCATTTCGGCGCTGATCGCCTCGGGCGGCCGCGAGAACTGGCTCGAGGCGCGCCGCCGGGTCGTGGCGATGAACCCGCAGGCGGCCGCCTACGCGATGAGCGGATCGGCCGGGGGAGAGGCCTCGAAGGTCAACGACGCGCTGCGCATCAGCTCGTCGCTGAAGGCCAATCACGAGCACATCAACGCGGTGACCGAGATCAACAAGACGCTCGACGCCGCGTCGTCGTTTTTGACCTGGACGGTCAGCATCGCGCTGCTGGCTCCGGTCACGCGCGCCTCTCTCAACCTGGTCGGCAAGGTCAGCGGCGTCGGCGCTGAGTGGATCAATACCGGCCGCGCGATGAGCGGGGTTCCGGGTAAGTTCGTTAAAGGGTGGTCGCTGCGTGTTGCCGGCCGCTCGGCGATGCTCCTCGGTGAGACCGCCAAGCACACGGCGGCGCGCCTCGAGTCGCTTGAGCCGAGCCCGGCCCGCGTCAGGGCCGCCGCGGGCGAGAACGCGGCCGCGCAGTATGCCGTCGCCAGCGGTGTTCGCGCGCTCAGCGTGGCGACGCGCCAGGCGACTTTCACGGGGCTGTCGGGTGCGATCTCGGGCGGGTTCACGGTCGGTACCCATCTCTGGGATATCGGGGCCAACCGGATTGGCGGCGTGAACATCGGCGGCTGGCAGGCCATCGAGCCGGGACACACGATGTTCTCCGAGGATTTGGCTGGCCTCGGCAAAGCCGCCAAGATGGGTTTCCTGGGCGGCGCCTGGTGGGCCAACGAGTCCTTCCATCCCGCGCTCGGTTACATAGGCCTGCCCTCGACCATATTCGGCGGCACGAGGCTGGCCGGGACCATGGAGACCATCGGCACGCGCGGCGTGGTCGGCTCGGCGTCGCGGGGTGGGCGCGTCCTGTGGAATAGCTTGTTGGCCGCGAAGACCGAGCTGAAGACTTTGGGCATTCGCGGCGCGGTCGGCTCGCCGTTGCAGGTCCTGGGCCGCAGCCTGAAGATCGGCGGGGCGGTCGTTGAGGCCGCGGAGACCGCGGCGGCGACCGCGGGCCGCACGGGATTCCTCCAGAGGTGGAGCGAGGAGAAGGTGTTCACGGGCAAGCCCCTGGCCGCTTTCGGCCTGAGCATGGCCGACAACGTCTGGAAGTACACGTTGTTCAGCAGTGCTGCGAGTTGGGTCGGCCGGAACTACTCCTGGTGGACCAGCGGGCCGGTCGCAGTGCCTTTCGTCGGCGTGGTCAATCATCCCGAGCAGGACCTCGAGCGCCGCATCAAGTTTCAAAACCAGACCGGCCAGGCCTGGCTCGCATCTCCCGCGTGGCTTCTGATCCCGACCTACGGCGCCCACAGCATACGCGACGCGGGCCCTTACATGATGACGAGGGAGGGCATGAAGCAGTACGACGCGACCGGGCGCACGAAGGAGTACGCGAACGCCCCCGAGGGCAAGGTCCTCAAGATGACGCCCGTGAAGCCTCCGGTGTCCCAGCTCCTGTTCGAGAGCCGCGTTTGGGGCGAGGCGCCGCCCGCCGAGTGGATCGTGACCAAGCAGGCGAAGGAGGCGGGCCAGTTGAAGGAAGTCCGGCGCCTTGCCGGCGAGGGCGGCCTCGTCAATCCCATCGAGCTCATGGCCGTGCGCGACATGGTGGCCGGCCAAGACACTTTCCGCACCTTGCACGTCACCGAGGAAGTCCAGGAGTTCGCCTACGAGGTCGCCACGGAGGGGCTTGTCGCCCAGACGGAGAATTCCTTGCAGGCCCTGTCGATCAAGCCCGGCGAGAGCGTCAAGGGCTGGGGCGAGATCACGCCGGACATCCAGATCGACATCGCCAAGGCCCTGTACCGCGCCGAGGTCAACCTCGGCCGCAAGCTGACGCCCGAGCTGCACGGCAAGGTTCGGGAAGTCCTCAAGGACCATCTCCTGGCCAATCTTCCGATCGGAGAGGCCGGCAAGGTCCTGCGCGCCGCGGTCGTGGGCCTCGCGGCGGATCATCCCCATCTCGACCAGGCGCAGAAAGAGGCGATCGAGACCGTTCTGTCGTGGGAGGAGGCGCTGAGCCGGCGGGGCGGCCTTGCGGCGAAGGAGAAGGCGGGCGGGCTGTCGGCCAAGGAAGCCAAGACCTTCGCCCTGAGCAAGCTGAGCTATCTCGAGCTGACTCAGTCGTTGAGGCAAAACGCCGAGGCGAGGCTCAAGGCGGGCGAGCTGTCGGCCAAGGAGGGCAAGGCCCTGACCGCCCTCTACGACTACATCATCGCCGGAGATGCGCGCTTCAACAGCTTCAACCGCCCGGAGGTGGTCAAAGCGCGCGCCGATGTGATTTTCGACTCTCTGCTCATCAAGTTTAAGGGGCGCAGCGAGATGCTGCGCCTGGTCGAGGGCTACCGCGAGAAGGTCAACACATGGGCCGAAGGCCAGGTCCGCAAAGGCCTGCCCGCCGACGGCGCGTCGATTCCGGAGGCGGAAAAGGCAACGAAGCTGGAGACGTTCATCGGACGATTGGAGGAGGAGCTCAAAGCGAAGCTCGAGACTTCTCCCGTCGAGATCGGACCCTCCGAGCGCGCAGCGCTCGAGAAAGCCCTGGGGTCCATCAAGACCTCGGCTTGGGTCGTGCGCGACGCCAAGGGCGGGGCGATCCCCGGCTGGCGAGCGAAGCAGTACGTCCGCCTGATGCAGGCGTTTCTCGGAGAGGGCAGGCGCTCCCAATCCGTCAAGTCCGTCACGGAAGAGCGCCTCGAGGGCATGCGCGCCGAGCACAAGGCCAGCCCCGGGATGCTCCGCGCTCTCGACGGCATCGAGCTCGACTTGAATGCCTGGGTCAAAAGCCGCGAGGCGGCGCCGGGGGACCAGGAACCCGTGATGTCCGCGTTGGTCGAGCGGCTCGACAAAGATCTCAAGACCTTCTCCAAGGGATTGGCGCCCGAGGAGACCGAGGCGCTTCAGGATGTGGTGTCGTCCATCTCGAATCTCGACCGAGAGGGGCTGCACAAGGGCATTCTGAGCTCCGGGCGCAATGGCAAGAATGTCCGGCTGTTCGTCAAGGCGCCCACAAGCCTGGGCAAAACGCTGCTCGCTTACGAAGGCCTGCTGCCGTACCTTGAGGCCGAGGCGGCCGCAAGCAAGCGCAAGGTGATGTTCCTGACCTTCAACACCAAGCTCCAGGCGCAGGCGGAGTTCGACTTCCTCGCCTTCAACAAGCTCGGCTCCGAGGTCAAGTTCGAGACCTACGAGGGCCTCAAGACCATGATCGCCGAGGGCAAGACCAAGGGCCGCAACGTGGCCGAAGACTACCTGATGCTTCAAGACGAGATGGACGCCGCCGGCCAGCAGCCCGCGCTCACCATCGGCATGGTGTCGGGCCGCGTTTCGCGCTTGAGCGGGCAGACGACCGCGCTCAACGACAGCAACGCGGGCCTGGCGTGGGGCATGCGCGGCCTCAACACGGCTCGCGTCGAGGCCGCCGAGGTCCAGGCGCAGCGGATCAAGGCGGTGACGGAGGGCATCTCCGACGCCCACGTCGAGCGCGGCCGCCTGGGCGCGATCAGGACCGCCGCCGAGGACGTCCTCGAGACGGTCGGCCAGCTTAAGAGGGCCAAGGGCGCTGTCGAGGTGGACTTGGCCGAGGCGGCCGGCGAGAAGGCCCGGGAGAACCTGCTTGAGCTCATCGACTCGGACCTCGGCCTGCCGAGGTCCGAGTCGGAGGCGGCGAACACGATCCACGCCGCGCTTGAGCGCATGAAGGAGGCGCTGGCCCTGCGCCCCACGGCCGATCAAGCGGTCCGCGAGCGGCTTGCGGTCGAGCAGGAGAGCGCGTTCCTCAGCCAGAACCGCCTGATGAACCTGACCGACACGGTGGCGGGCCTTGAGCGCCTGCCCGCCGAGGCGCAAAAAGCGCGTTGGGCGCTTGAGTCCAAGATCGAGAACCTTCAGAAGGATCTGGCGCAGGCCGAGGCCAAGGCCAACAACCCCGAGGCGCGTACGGCCCTCGAGTCGAAGATCGCGGGTCTCGAGAAGGACTTGTCGGCGGCCGGCCCCGAGGCGCGCCCGGCTCTGGAGACCAAAATCAAGAATCTCCGGAATAATCTGACGGGGACCAAAGCCTCCGACGCCGCGACCGCGCGCCGTGCGATGCTCCTGCGCGAGCAGATCGAGCGTGCGCGCGTCGAGAAGACGATGGTCGAGCGCTTCGACGGCGTCGACGCCTCGACGCGCCTGCTCAGCCTCGATGAGCAGATCGCGGCCATCCGCGTTGGGGAGGCGCGCTCGGAACGCTTGACGGTCAATCCCAAGTCGTCCCGGCTGGCGCGCCAGTCCGCGGAAGTGGACGCCCAAATCGAGCCGCTGGGCGCGGCGGATCCGGGCGCTTTGAAGTCTTATCGGACCGAGACCCGGCGCGCGATGAAGCTCGAGCGCTCGATCGCCGAAACGGAGGGTCTGATCAAGGCCGCGGACAAGCGCAATGAGCCCACCGAAGCTTTCACGGAGCGCCTGACGGAGTTGAACGCGGACTCTGTGACGTCGCAGAAGGCGCTGCGCAAGCTCGAGGCGTCCTTGGGCGGAGAGGAGACCGCGCCCAAGCTGGCCCGGCTCATGCGGCAGTCTCTCGCGCTTGAAGCCCGCATCGAGGAGGCCGCTTCATCGCCGAATGCGGCGGCTAAATCCACGCCGAAGCTCGATGCGCTTGTCTCCGAGGCGCGGGCGCTCGAGGCGGACATGGCGCCGGAGCGCCGTGCGATGCATCAGGAGTACCGGACCTTGCTCGATCGCGTGCGCACGTTGAGCTCTGACATGGGCGAGGCGGACGCGGCAAGCCGAGCGTCGCTCGAGTCGCAGCGCGCGACCGTCCGCGGGCGCCTGCGCGCCATCGAGCTCGACCTGAGCGCCGCTCCCGCCGAGGGCGACCTCGGCGGCATGCTGCGCCGCATTCGGATGCTGTCCTCGGAGAAGGGCTCCCAGGCGCGCAAGGAGGAAACGGCGCTGCGCCGCCAGGCGCGCACCGAGATCATCAAGCGCTTCGACGAGGCGGGCGCTCACATCGTCAAGCTGACGCGCGAGGGCGCCCCCGGGTGGGACGCCCGGGTGAACCGCCTGCTTGAGCGGCGCCGGGCCCTCCAAGAGGCCTACGCGGGCGATGAGAGCGCGCTGTACGTCGCCTACCGCGAGATGAAGGAGAGCGCGCGGCCGCTCGGCGAGGATCCGCGCCTGACACGGAAGCCTTACGAGATCGCGGGCGACGACGGGAGCATGGAGCCCGCGATGGTGCTCAAGCGCGCCGATTTCTTCATCGACCGCGCCCGCCAAGTCGAGGCGAAGCCGAAGGGCGGCGGCATCGGCCCGATCGAAGCGGAGCTGATGATTGCGCGCGAGAAGCTCAAGTCTCTCGCGGACAAGCCCGAGTCGCGCAAGGAGTACAACGCCGCGGTCGACCCCTTGCGCCAGCTTGAGGTCAGGCTGCTGGACGTCGACGCCTTCCACGCGTCTGACCTCGTGAACAAGAGAATCGCCGGCGATTCGTTTCTGGGCTTCCTGCCGAGCCTGCCCAAGTTCCTCTTCCAGGCGGCCGCGGGCACGCTTCCCTCCGCCGCCACGGAGAGCATGGGCCTGACGCGCTATCACGCCGCGAAGATGCTCGAAGCTCTCTTCAAGGATCCGATGCTGCCGTCCCACCAGCGCGACAATCTGATGTGGTCGTACCTCAATTCTCTCCTGTTTCCGAATGGCCTCGCCGGCCGCGGCTCGTACGTCCGCTCCGAGATCGTCAACATGGTTCAGGGCTTCCACGACAATCCCGCGGGCGTGCGCATGGACAACCGGGCCGACCGCTTCAACGTGGTGCACAACGGCCAGTGGTTCGAGTCCATGGACAACGCCCCGCGCCGCTATTGGGAGCTCGAGTACGGCACGGACCTGACCTTACCCTACACCCACAACTCGATGAGCACGATCAAGGACGTCACCACGAACAAGAGGTCCTACTTCATCTCGCTGTCGGGCACCTCGGGCGTTCAGTTCGAGGCCCATCTGCGCGCCAACGAGATTTCGCTCGTCGGCGAAGGCTCGGCGATGCCCAAGAACGTCCGGCTTGAGATGATCGGAACGCCCGAGCAGAGGCTGGAGGCCGTCGTGGCGTCTGCGCCGAAGTTGTCGGCTGCGTCTCGGGACTATGTTGCTCTGCGCGGGAGCGATGACATCCCCGCCGAAGGGAAGATGGAGATCGAGAAGAGCATCAAGGCGTACATGGCCGATCACGGAATGAAGCCTGGCGAACCCCAGGTCTTTGAGATCAGCAAAGTCGACAGCCCGGCGGCGCGGCTGTGGCTGCAGGGCATCCGAGCGACGCAGAGGAACACCGTCCTGACCGTGCTCAGCGTCTCGGACACGCGTGCGCTCAAGGCGGTTGAGAAACGGCTGAAGAAATCAGGCATCAAGCAGGATGAGATCGCCAAGGTCTTCGCCGACACCGAGTACCTGCGCCAGAACGTGCCTGAGGCGAACGTCCTGCGCCAGATGAACATCGAGGGCCTAAACACCGGCAAAGTGAAGGTCTTGATCCTCGACACGCGCGTCGGCGGCCGCGGCCTCGACCTCAACTTCAAGGGCGAGCGCAATTCGACGCGTCCCGGCGCCTTCCGCGGCTATACGAATTTCGAGATGCTCGTGCTCGGTCCGGAGGAGATGTCGGGCGTGCACATGGTCCAGGCCATGGGCCGCATCGATACCGGCCGCACGTTGAACCAGGCGCCGCGCCGGTTCAAGCTGCTCATGGACATCGAGACCGCGAAGGGGGAGGCGGTGTTTCGCGATATGTTCGAGACCAATGAGTTCTTCGTTGAAATGCGCAAGGACCCGTCATTCCAGGAGTACGCGCGGACCCGCGGCGGCCGGATCGACTGGAGCGCGGTCAACGATTACGTCTTGGCCCGCCGCGACGGCGAGGAGACGCCGGGGGAGGGCGCGCTCTTGTACCAGCGTTATGAGAAGGCCGTGCGCAAGAATCTCGCCGACCGGAATCTGGAAGTCGAGGAGAACCTGCTGCGCCAGTCCCAAGTGCTTAATGACAGGCCCACGACGCAGGGCAAGAACCCCGCCCTCGAACGCATCCGCTAGAATCGTCTTTCGGAGGGCCGGGCCGTGCGAAAGCATCCAACTGTTTCCGGAAACAGCTAGAATCAGGGATGCTTTCTTGGTCGCATCTCGAAGCGCGCTTAGCCAAGCTCGGCGTGCGCCCGGGGGATATCGAGGAGACCTTCACGCGCTCCGGCGGCGCGGGCGGCCAGAACGTCAACAAGGTGGAGACCGCGGTCCTGCTCGTGCACCGCCCCTCGGGCATCGCGGTGCGCTGCTCGGACGAGCGCTCCCAGGGCCAAAACCGGCTGATCGCGCGGGCGCGGCTGGCGGACCGGCTTGAGGGCGCTGAGCGCGAGCGCGCCGCTCGGCTGCGGCACGAGGCCGAGCGCATTCGTCGCGCCAAGCGCGGCCGCTCGAAGAATTCCAAGGCGCGCATGCTCGACAACAAGCGTCGCCGCTCCGCAGTCAAGGTCCGGCGTGGTCGTGTCCGCGGAGAGGAATAGTGGCCCACGCGCTCGACGCCGTTGCGTTTCTTCTCAGCGAGACCGATCCCGGAAAACTGGGGCCGAGTGCGGCCGAGGTCGCCTTTGTCGGGCGCTCGAACTCGGGCAAGAGCACGATGATCAATGCGTTGTGCCGCAAGGAGCTGGCGCGCGCATCGAGCACTCCCGGACGCACGCGCACGATCAACGTCTATCAGGCCGCCCCGCAGCGCCGCATCGTCGACCTCCCGGGCTACGGCTTCGCGAGCGGCCCGGCCCAGTCGCGCGAAGGCTGGGGGGCGATGATCGAGGGCTATCTCACGAGCAGCAGGACCTTGGCCGCGATCTTCGTGCTCGTGGACGCGAAGCTGGGGCCGACCAAGCTTGATCTCGAGATGCTGAACTGGCTGCAGGCTGAGGGCCTGCCCTGGCGCGTCGTCGCGACGAAGACCGACCAGGTCAAGTCCTCGCGCGCGTTCGTCCGCCGCCGGGAGGTGGCGCAGGCGGTCGGCCTGGCGCCTGAGGCTCTCGCTTGGGTCAGCTCCCAGGAGGGCACGGGCATCGGCGAACTGCGCAACGAGGTGGCCAAGCTCCTCGGCATCGCCGGCAAAAAAAGCCAGACGGCTTAGGCTATAATCTCGGCTGGACATGGTCATGAAGAGATGAACCACCTCGCCGAGGTCCGCGACCGTCTTCTCGGCGTCGTCGGCCTGCTGCTCGCCTGCACCGTGGCGGGCACGCTCGGCTACCACTTCATCGAGGGCTGGCCCCTGTTCGACGCCCTCTACATGACCGTGGTGACGCTCGCCACCGTGGGCTACGGGGAGACGCATCCGCTCTCGACTTCCGGGCGGGTCTTCACGATCCTGCTCATCATGGGCGGCATCGGGCTTGTGACCTACGGCTTTTCGACTCTCACGTCCGTCTTGATCGACGGCCAGTTGTCGGACGCTCTCCGGAGGAGACGCATGGACAAGGACATCGCCAAACTGACGGGACACTTCGTGGTTTGCGGCGCGGGGCACACCGGCGGCGTCGTCTGCGCCGAACTCAAGAAGACCGGCCGGGACTTCGTGGTCGTTGATCGGGACATCGAGGCCTTGGCTCAGCTTGAGGAACGGCTCGGCTTTTCCCCGCTGCGCGTCGTCGGCGACGGCTCCGAGGACGCGGTCCTGCTGCGCGCGGGGATCGAGCGCGCGGCCGGCGTGTTCGCCGTGCTCGCCACCGACCAGGACAACGCCTTCGTCGTGCTGTCCGCCAAGGGCCTCAACCCGAAGGCCAAGGTGCTCGCCTGCCAGAAGTCCCTCGGCGTGCGCGAGAAGCTCCTGCGCAGCGGCGCCGACGGCGTGGTCGACCCCGAGTTCATCGGGGGACTTCGGCTCGCCTCCGAAATGATCCGGCCGGTCACGGTGGGCTTTCTTGACTCGATGCTTCGCGCCACGGACGCGCACTTCCGCTTCGACGAGATCGCCGTGCCCGCGAATTCGTCGCTGGTCGGCAAGCCGGTCGGCGCGATCAAGGGCGGGGAAGGCGGAGCGCCGCTTGTCGTGGCCATCGTCGCGGCGGGTTCGGAATCGTACGAGCTCAATCCGCCCGTCTCACGCCCCATTCGCGCCGGCGACCGCCTCGTGATTCTCGGCGAGACCGAGGCGCTCGGCGGCCTGCGTCAGCGCGTTTTGTCCTAGCCTTATCATCTAAAGCCTGGCACCGAGGCGCGCGATAAGCTAGAATAGTCTCATCATGGGACGCCCGCAAAGAATCCAGTACGCCGGCGCTTGCTACCTCGTCGTCTTGCAGGGCAATAATCGCCAAGATTTGTTCCTGTCGAATCAGGACCGCCGCCAGTTCCTCGCGCAGCTGAAGCAGTACAAGGAACGCCACGGCCTCAAGGTGTTCGCCTACAGCCTTCTTGGCAGCTCGGTCAACCTCCTTATCGAGACCGCCCTGCCCAATTTGTCCGCCGTGATGCAAGGCTTCAACACCCAATACACGAAATATTTCAACGCCGCTCACAAGACCGTCGGCCATGTCTTTCAGGGCCGTTATCGGGCGTACATCGTCGACAAAGAAACCCACCTCGAGGAGATGACGCGCTATGTCCACCTCGCCTGCGCGCGCGACGCCCTCCAGGACAAGCCTTGGCGCTATCAGTGGTCCTCCTGCGCGGCCTACGTCGAGGCCGAGCGCAAGGAGCCGCTCGTGGATTCCGACGTCGTCCTGCGCAAGTTCGGCAATGGGCGCCTGAAGCAGTCGGTGGGCTACCTTCGTTCCATCGAGGAGCGTCTGAAAACCGTCGGCGAGCAGATTCTGCCGGTCATCGGCGGGGTGGCCATCGGGGGGGAGGCGTTTCTCGAGAAGCTTGCGGCCCACCGCGAGGCGCCGTCTCTGCCCCGGCCGGTTCCCGTCGCCGCCGCCCGTCAGATCATCGCCGAGGTGGCCGACCGCCACGGCCTCACCGAGGAGACCGTTCTCGGCCGGGTGCAATGGCGCGAGGTTTCCGCGGTCCGCCGCGAGGCGATCCATCGGGTTTGGAAGGAAACCCGCATGGGCGTGTCCGAGTTGGCCCGTCTTTTCCGGCGCACCCCCAGCGCGATCAGCCAGGTGATTCGCTCTTTGGAAACCGAAACGACTTAAAGCCTGACACTGCAGGGGTCCTTAGTCCCAAGGCACCCTGGGCCATTTAATGGGCGTTTTTTAGGCCCGCCAGGGGCTGACAAAGGCGAGAAGTGGGTATATGCTATGGGAAGTGACCCCTCGCTCCCTGAGCCTGCTGGGACGCAAAACGGTTGCGGCCGCGCTCGCGGCCGCTCTTGCGCTGTCCGGATCCGGCCCGATCTACGCTCAAGAAATCCGCGCGATCGCGGGGCGCGGCGAATTGGGCGGCCGGGCCGGCGAAGCCGGCGTGCCGGCCTTGCCGAACGTCCTGTCTCCGTTGTCGCCGCCGGCGTTCAATGGCGCGCTGACGCCGACCTCCTCCGCGCTGCCGGGGCCCTCGATTTCGCCGTCGGCCGCGGTGCTGGGAGGCCACGCGCGCGCCTTGCCGGCTTTGGCGGCCCCGTCGTTGCTTCCGGCTGTCGCCGTTGCGGAGCCTGTGCCCGCGCCGGGAGCGGCGAAGACGCCGGTCAAGTCCGGCGAGGCCGCGGTCCTTCCCGCCGAGACCGCGGACGGCGACGCGAAGGATTTCGCCGACGCCGAGTTCCACCGCCTCAATGGCGAGGTCGACGCCGCGGTCTCGGGCGAGGCCGCGCCGGTCGCCGCGGCGCCCGCACCGGTTCCGGCCGAGTCATCCTCAGATCCGTCGCGCGACGGATCGGTGGATATCCTGTCGGTCCCGCCGGCGCCCGAGATCGACAAGCCCGAGCCGCCGGCAGCCGAACCCGACTTTTTCTCTCCCCGAGAGCCGATCAAGTACGTTTACGAAGATTTTCTCGGTTTCCGCGCCGTCAGGGGCGTGCGCCACGACCCGACGCTCAAGCCGCTTCTCAGGATCGAGAGCATCGATCAGGTCATTGACCATATCTCCCGCCAGTTCGACATTCCCCGAGCGCGCATTCTTGAGCTGGGCGCGAAGTACCGCCTCAACGAGTACAGCCCGCTCGCGTCGTGGGTCAGCGTCTACGATCGCCTCCAAGCCTCCAACCGCGACCAGTTCAAGCGCCTCGACGCGAAGAAGTACCACACGTGGATAGACGAGGAGCCTGTCCGTTACCCCGCCGGCTGGGACGGCGTCAAGGCGCGCTTCGGCGCGCTGCGCGACGGCCTGCGTCCCGCGTCGATCGCGCGCCGCGTGGGCGAGCACCTCGCGCGCGAGAAGGCGACTTTCCGAATGCTCGCGAACAAGACGTACAAACCGGGCTGGCGCGGGACGATGCAGAGGGCTTCCCGGCTCCACGTCCATTTCATCGGCGCGGCGTTTCGCTTCCCGTACCACCTGTTCGACATGTTCATCTTCGGCTACTTCCGTCAGGCGATCTCTTTCGAGCATCGGCATTCGGGCGAGGACTTCTTCGCGCTGTCGGACCGCGAGAAGTTCGCCGAACAGTGGCTTGAGGCCGCGATGCACCAGGACTGGGTCAAGGGCGCCGGCGCGTTCTCCGGGATTCGCGCCAATCGCTGGTACCGCGGGGCCAACCACTGGTTCATCGTTCCCTTCGCAGCACCCCTGACGACCTTCGTCGCGCGGCGCCTGACGCTCGCGGTCATGAGCATGATCGCGATGGGGTTTCTCGGCGCGCTCTCCCCCTTCCTGCCCCTGTCGTTTGCGATCACCCCGATCCCTGTGGTCGGCCCCGCGATCGTCGCCGTGCTCAACGGCCTGCCGGTGGCCGTCGCCGTCGTGCCCTGGCTGGGCCCCGTCCTGGCGCCCGTCGTCGCGGCCGCGACCACGGCTTTGGCTCGGGACCTGATCTTGGGCCCCCTGATGAACACCTTGATCCTCTCGACCTTGCTGACCTACCCGGCCGCGGCCCGGGAGGCCGTGGCACGCCTGCGCGACGAGGCGCCGCTCGCGCACATGCCGATGGGGGGGATGGTCATGGCCGTTTTGGGCGCGGCCGTGTCGTGGCAATTCTGGAGCTCGAATCTGAAGTCCTTCCTCGGCCTGGCCACGGTTGGCGCCGAGATCCAGGCCATCATGACCTACGCGGGCTCGATCGACGCGGGGATCGATCCCGGCTTTAAAGCCGTCTTTGGCCGCGAGATACACCTCTTCCACGGGGTCGCGGGCGCGGTCGAACTCCCCGCGGGCGAGAGCGTGATTCGGTTCGGCGGCGCCATCACGTGGGGCAACGTCCTTCTTTACAAGATGCAGACGCTCGCCGGCTTTAACATCTCGAATGCGGTCATGAACTCCACTTTGCTGGTCAAGGGCATGATCTTCGGCGAGAGCGCCACGGACCTGCCGATGGCCAAGAGCTCGGCGCAGGAGCTGATCGCCGCCTCGAGCGCGCGGACCAAGGACCAGGGCTTGCCTTTCGACCCGAACCTATGGATGAAGCCGTTGTCGGAGGCCAAGGCGCGCATCGTGGAGTTGGCGGGCAAGGCGGGGCATCTCGACGCCGAGATCGCGGCGGTCAAGGAGCATCGCACGAAGCTTTGGGCCGAGCTCGGCGACAAGAGAGCCCAGATCGAACGCCTTCAGGCGCTGAGCCGCCCGGTCACCGACGCGGAGCGCGCGGAGCAGGCGCGCCTGATCGCCGCGCTCGCGGCCAAGTCCGACGAGGTCGGCGTGCGCGAGAAGCTGGCCGAGCGCCGCGACCTTCTGCAGCCGCCGAGCGACGCGGACGCCTTGGCCCGCCTCAAGGCCCTGCAGAAGGAGTTTACGGGCAAGATGCCGCCGCCTCCGCCCGACCGCAACGGCTACTGGGAGGACCTCGCGGCGCAAGACGCCTCGATGAAGGCCTTATCGCAGCGGCTGGAGACTTATGCCGAGGGCAAGGTCCCTTCGCCGCCGGGGGGTGAAGTCGCTCCCGCGTTGACCGCCGGCGCGCGCGACCAGATCGCCAGGCTTGTCGCCGACATCGAGGCCCTGCGCGCCGAGGCCAAGGGCGAGCTCGCCGAGCGCGACGCGGCGTCCGCTTTGCTCTCCGCCTCGAGCCGTCTGCGCAACGCCGCCTTGCGCGCGCGCAACCCGTCCGTGATGATTCCCTTCCACACCGACAAGGCCAAGCTTTCAAGCGTGATGGCGCTGGCGCTGTCCCTCAACGAGATCAATGCCGCCCAGACCGCGATTGCGCAGATGACGGACCTGGTCGAGAGCAAGCGCGCGAAGATATCGGCGTCAAGGGCGGAAAACCAGCGCAGCCAGAACTCCGCCGATCAGAATGCCGGCCTGAATGCGACCTGGAAGGGCGAAGTCGATCAAGATATCGCCGATGACGACTCGACGCTCAAGGACATCGCCGAATCCAAGACCAAGGTGAGCCTAGTCGTCGAGCGCCTGGGCGCTTTTAAGACCGACCTGCGCGCCTTCATCGACTCGGTCAACGCCGAGGACCGCGGGGAAAGTGCTGACGCCGCCACGGAGTACCAGCGCCGCATCGAACTTCTGCCTCAGATCAAGGCCTGGCGCGAGAACGGGGGCAACCCGAACGATCCTGACGCGTTCTCGCTGAAGAAGTTTACCGATGACCTGGCCGAGATCGACGACAACATCACGAAGGCCGCGGACGGCCTCGTTCGCCTGCCGACCTCGCCGGATGAGCTGGCAGGCACGGTCATGGCCAAGGTTCCGGGTCCGGAAGTGTCTCTGTCTAATCCCAGCCAGGAGCGAATGCGGCAGGTCCTGGCTGAGCGCAAGGTTTACTGGCAGGGCAAGCGCGCTGACTTCGGCAAGTCCCTCGACACGGTCAACCGCATGCTCGACGCGGGCAACGGCCGCACGGTGCTCGACGAATTCGGCGACCCGCACCCCGAATCCCTCCCGTTGTGGCGAGAGCGGTCGCAATCCGAGATGGCGGCGGCGCAGGCCGCGGCGCGCTCGGATCTCAGCCAACTCGACGCGCTCGCGGCCAATATCAACCGGGCCTCGGGCTCAAGCCTGCCGATGCTCGCGGGCCTCGGGCTCAAGGAGCTTCAGGACGCGATCAAGACCTACGGCGACAACCTCAAAGCCGTGACGTTCTCCGAAACCGAGAGCCTCCAGTCGCACACGGCGATGATGGACCTGGTGTCCTCGGCGCGGCTCGTGCCCCAGGCCGCGCGGGAGATCATCCGCTGGTCGAAGGCTGACGCGACGGTGACCGCGATCGACGACGCGGCCCTCAACATACTGCCCAAGGCAAAGACCGGTTTGGAAGGCATCGCGCACATGCTCGACGTCGTTCTCAGCGACGTGATCCTCGACGAGGCCTGGAACCAAAATCCGCCCCCGCGCGGCGAGCCGGGGAAGGCGCAACGGCAGGGGCTGATTGACCGCAAGACCGCCCTTCTGCGCGACACGATCCTGCCCGCGCTGCGGGGCGCGCGTGCGATGTTGGTGGACACCTTGATCCCGTACCAGCGCAAGTCGATTGAGGACATGAACGCCGCGAGCAGCGACTACTTCAAGCTGTATGACTCGAAGAAGACCTTGATCGAAGAGGCCGACAAGCTCTACAACCACACCATGCCGTGGACGTTCGCGACGTTCGGCGCGGCCGATGGCGACCAGGCGGAGGCGAGGCAGAAGATCGGCGAGTGGCGCCACAGGCTTCAGAAGCGTCTGGACGGTTATGACGACGCGAAGGGCCATCACAAGGGGGTTCACGAGTATCAGGTCGAAGCGGCCAACCGCAAGGATCCGAACTTCTCCGGCACCGAGGACCTCTACGGCGAGACCCAGCCCTTCAGCCTGCCCAAGAAGATCGAGCAGTACACCGCCGAGCGGAAGCTGCGCGCGGAGCAGGTCAACGCGCAGGACGCGCAGATCAACGAGATTATCGGCAAGATCGAGACGATCTCGAAGGGCAAGTACGCGATGTCGAGTTTTCGCCTGCCGGTCGGCGTGACGCCGGACGCCGCGGGCGTTTCGCGCGCGCAGGCGGCCGTCGACGGCCGGGCCGTCCAGAATCTCGTGGACCGGCTCAAGGCCGTGGCCGACGAAAGTCAGGCGGGGGTGGCGGCCATCAGCATCGGCGGCGACGGCACGGTTCCATCGGGGCCGCAGCCCGCGATCGCGATTTCAGAGAATCAGCAGATCTCGCTCTTGGCGCTCGACGCGGCCAAGCGCCTCGTGCCGACCAGCCTCAATCAGCCCGAGACCGCGCCGGCGGCGTTTGCGCTCGCGCGGCTGCTGTACTCGGACGCGGTGATCGCGGCCGCCCAAGACGGCCTCCACGTCCAGCTTCCGGAGGCCGAACGTTTCCTCGGCCGCGTTTCGACGGTGCTGGGCGAAGCGATCGCCGACATCTCCAACGATGAGGACTATGCGGCCAAAAACGGCGCGAGTGAGACCGCGGAGCAGGTTTTTGCGCGCAAGATCCGCGTGTACTCGTCGCTTGACGGAGTGCTTCTTGAGGCCGCGGACTTCTTCCGCCTCAAGCAAGGTTGGAGCCGCGACAAGTTCGCCACGCTCGACCGCGTGCGCGACTACTACGATGCGCTCCACGACATCTACAGCGGAGGCCAGACGGCCAACGACAACGAGGTCGAAGCGCTCGATAAGATGCAGGACGCTCTGCGCCTGACGATGAGCGACCTCGAGCAAAAGCGCGTCAAGGTCTCCTCGTGGCTCAACCAGCTGAATCCGAGGCAGAAAAGCGCGCTCAACAGCGCGAGCGAGGACGTCTCGCAGATCATGGACAAGACGCGCGACGCCCTTGAGACGAACATCGACTGGCACGTTCTTGAGGATCGCCTTGGCCGTTCGCGCGAGATCCTCCAGTCGCAGTTGACCCAGATCGAAGACAAGCAAAACGAGCTCGCCGCGATCTTGGCCAAGCCCGAGGCGCAGGGCCGGCTGCCGGCCGATCTCGCGCGCCGCGTCGAGGCCTTGCGCCTGGGCCGCTCCGGCTGGGTCAACGAGGGATCTTCGGCGGCTCCGGCGTCCTTGGTCATTCGCAAGGCCGAGTACGGAGCCTTCGTCGACTCCTTGCTCGGCCTGGTCGCCTCGGGCGCGCCGCGCTCGGCGGCGGAGATGTCCGCGCTCAAGGCCGACTTGCTCAAGAACCCCCAAAGCTTGGCCTCCTTGGTCCCGAACTCCAAGGTGCTCGAACTCGGCGACGCGGCCGACGGCTTCTATCTCGTCTACCAGTCGGGGTTCGCGGTCCCGCACGGCCTCAACACGAACTCGTGGGCGACATTGGGCAACATCGGCAAGGTGTTCGGAAGCAATGTCAGCGTGTCCGGCTACAAGATCTCAAGCCCGCCCAGCAAAGACGGTGAAAACGCGCCGTATGGCGACAAGGGCGTGGACATACAAGTGGAGAGCCTGCAGGGCAAGAACAGCGTGAATTATCTCAACGTCGACCTGCACCGCTTCGCCTTCGACATTCCGGCCGACAACAGCGTCAAGGCCGGCGCGGGTGAAAGCCGCCTGATGATCTTCAACGATCACGCGTACATGTCGGACGGCAAGGACCTCTACGTCGGCCTCGCGGGCTTCGCCGACGGCGCGCTCCAGGACACAAAAGACAAGCCGTACTACTACGGCGGCAACGCCAAGACCTCGGTCAAGATGACGAAGGTGATGACCCTCGACGCCGAGCAGCGCGCGCTGTGGGCCACGGATCCGCGCAAGTTCCTCCAGGACGTTCCCCTCAACTTCACGGGTTACGACCCGGACCTCCGCAATTTCACCATCACGGCCAGTGGCGAGAAGAAGGATTATTTCCGCACCCAGGTCGGCCCGAAGTTCGACCTCAACCGCCTGATGAACCCCGACGGCGGAGGGGAGGCGTTCACGCTCGACCTGTACTGGGCGAAGACCGCGGGCACCGACGACGTCAATCAACAAGCCGCTGGAGTCAGTCTCTTAAAGGGATTCTCGCTGAAGAATTCGGAAGGAAAGACCTGGATGCGCATCGACAATCGCGCGACCGTCGAGGCCGGCCCGAAGCAGACCGAGACCTTCGACCGCCTCGCGGTCTCCTTTCCCGACTCGGGCCTGGTCGTCAGCGGCGAAGGCAGGATCATCGGCGGTGCGCGGACCTACTTCGGGCAGATCGCGAAGAAGATGGGCGATCATTCGGACATCTCGCTCAGTTACGGCTCGCAGTACATGGGCATGAACGACCGGCTCTCGATCGGGATGAACAACTCGTTCACGCTCGCCGAGCTCTGGCAGAAGGTCAGCGACGACACGGCCTTAAACCTGAGCGGCGGCGAGACGCTCAAGGGCTACAATCGCGAGTTCGGCGACTTCTTCTCGGGCGACGAGGCCAAGTCCTCGCGCACGGCGATGGAACTGCTGAAGGTCTATGAGCGGGACATCGGGCTCAAGCTCGTCTCGCAGGACATCGGCGGCATGACGAGCGAAATCCAGCAGTGGCGCAAGGCCGGCGCGTTCATGGAGAACTCGCGCGTGCGAGGCATGGTCGGCTTCACCTCGCGCCCGGTGTCCAACGACCTGACCGAGCGCGCGGTCGGCGGCGGCTTGACGGTCGGAAGCTACAGCGAGATGTCGATGAGCAAGACCCAGAAGCAGTTCATCGAGACCCACGTCCAGGCGCTGTCGCGCGAAGGCCTGCGCCTGCAGGATCGCATGCTGTCCCTGACGATCGACTGGCAGGCCGCGATCGTGGAGCTCGCCCAGGCGCAGTGGGCGCTTAAGATGGCCGACTTCTCGGTCCAAAACGCGCCGTCCGAGGCCTCGCGCCGCGAGGCGGCCGTGAGCCGGGTCGAGGCCGAGTCGCGCCTGCACCAAGCGGCGCTGCGCTACAACGGGTTGACCGGCCGCGACCCGCAGGCGCCGCCGCCTTTTGCGGACCTCAATGCCGAGGACCTGCGCCAGATGCTCGGCAGCATCAGCCGCCTGCTCGCCTCGCCCGATCGCCTTGGCGCGATTCTGGGCGGCCTTGATGGGGAGGCGCTAAAGAAGTCCATCGGGGAGAATCCCTTCAACCTCGTCGACTGGATCCCGTGGGTGGATCGCCTGACGATCGGTTTCGGCGTGCAGTTCCAGGACATGATGGCCAACCAAGTGCTCACCGTCGGCGGCTCCCTGCGGGTGCCGATTTATGACCCGGCCTCGAAGAGAACCGATAAGGCGTACGCGCTCGAGGCGCAGGCGGTGAAGGAGGAGATGAAGCAGGCTTATGCCGAGCGCACGTCGGCGAGCCGGGCCGCCGCCGAGCAGGCCGTCCTCTGGGAGGCGAGCGCGCGCGCCATTGAGCCGAACGCCCCGGCCGCCGCGCGGGCCCTCTCCGACGCGATCCGCGCCTCCCGCAACGGCCTGATCGGTCCGGAGAAGCTGCGTGCGGCCTTCGCGGCCTGGAACTGGTACCTGTCGACGTCTCTCGATGCGCTCTCTCGCGCGGCCCTGCTCCGGGCCTCGGCCAGCGTTCAGGTGCCGTTTGAACGCCCCGCGCGCAACGACGGTTCGCCGCTGCGCCTTTCTTCCATCGATGACGCCTTCGCCGCGGCATCGGCGAACTCGCACAACCTCGGCGAGATCGCCAAGCATCAAGAGGCCGCCGAGGAGATGGCCCGCGCGGCCGACCGCCGCATTCAAAAGGCGTGGGTCGATGTCGGCGTGGGTGTCGGCCTGACGGCCCAAGGCGTGGGCTGGCTGCCCTCGCTCGGCGCCACGGGCATCTCGGTGATCCCCACGCTCGGCTTCGAGCTCAAGCCCGAGGAAATGCGCGAGCTGCAAGTGACGGATCACGAACGGCAGACCGACTATTACGGGGCCCTCAAGAACCGCGTCGAGTCCGGGCTTGCCGTGCAGTTCTACCAGAACATGGCGGCATTGCGTTCGGCGCAGTCTCGTCTTGCCATCTACGACGATCGTCTGCTTCCGGAACTGGGATCCGCGGCGGCCGCGGGCGGAGCCGACGCGGTGCGCCGCTATGACGAGGCCAAGCTCGCCCGCGAGGCGACGAGCCTTGAGTTCGCGAAGGCGCGCGAGACGATCAACTTTCTGCTCGGCCGGCCGGCCGAGGCGACGATCACGGTGGAGATCGACGAGCGCCAGGCGCTTGTCGCCCTGTCGCGCCTGCTCGCCGCGAAGGACCCCGTCGCCACCCAGCGCCGCATCTTGGACGCGCGCGTGTCCGTCGCGAAAGCGGTCGAGGAGATGATCGATAAGAATATGAAGGTCGAGACGCTTCAGATGGACCTGAACATCGTCGTGCGCGCGTTCGGCCGTCTGCTGGCGGGCCAGTCGAACGGCCCGATTTACAATAATCCCGAAATGGCCGCCGCCGCCCGCATTCAGACCTTGACCGAGGAGCGCGAGCGCGATGCTTACGACGCTCGCCGCGAGACCGAAGCCGCCCAACTCGGCCTCCGACTCAACGCCGTGCGCGACGCGTGGGATCGAGTCCGGGCCACGGATCCGGAGTCTCTGATCGAGAAGAGCCGCCTCGCGTCGGAGATGTTCACGCTTCAGGCGGGGCTTCTGGCTCTCGGCGCCAACCCCGACGCCGCGATCGCGGTGAATCACGGGACGCTGCCGAAAAGCTGGGCGGAGCTCAAGGGCCGCCTTGCCGCCTCCGAGCAATCTCGGATGACGGCGGCGTCCGAGGACAGGCTCGACTGGATCGCTCCCGAAAATCTCAAGAACCGCTCCGGGGTCTTCGCCCGCTACGATTTCGCGCATCAGACCATGGGCCACGAGCCGATCGGCCGGAGCTTCATCGAGAGCTGGATCGAGCTGCGCCTCAACGACCCGGGAACGCCTCCCGAGGCCCTGTTGGCGCTTGCGAAGCTGCGCACCGACAAGGCCGACCGCCTCCATCGCGACGCGCTCGCCGGCGCCGCGGCGCGCGCCGACATCGCGGCCGCCCGGTTCGAGGGCGACGCGCGCCTGCTGCGCTACCTCGAGGGCGAGATCGCCGGCCGCAACGCCGCCCAGTCTCCGAAGCCGCTCGACGACGCGAAGCTGTCCTTGAAGAAGCGCCTGGAAGTTGAGCGGCAAGAACTTGTCGCGCGCCTGGGACTGTCGCCGCAGACCACGCTCGACGACTTGCTGCGCCTCGTCGGCAACGACGCGGAGTCGGCCAGGAACTTGCCCGAGCTCTCCTCTCGCCTGATCGAGGACATTCGCGCCCGCCAGATCGACTCGATTCGGCGCACCCTCTTCGACGGGGGCGCGCCCGCGGGCTGGGGCGGCGAACAAGATCTCATGGGCCGGATCAAGGCGGATGCGATCGCCGAGCGCATGCGCTACAACGGCTTCACGCCGGTGGCGACCTTCGGCTATTTCCGGGGCACTCCGATCGCCGGCGGCTTCATCGAGGCCCCGGATCCACGGGAGGTCGAGGTCGGCCTCGAGAAGGCCATGGGCGAGGTCTTGCGTAAGCAGATGCAGTCCTCAGGTCAGTTTCAGGCCGTGACCTTGCGCATCCATTCGCTGCTGGTCGGCGTCGCGGACGGCACGAAGAGCATTGAGGCCCGCCGCAAGCTCATCGAGGCCGCGGAGAACGACCTGCGCGCCCGGGCCGAAACGTCCGGACCGGGGTCCGTCGAATACGCCGCCGCGCAGGACGCCCTCCTTTCGGCCTGGGACGGCTTTGCCCGGGTGATGACGAGCACGAAGGCCGATTTCATTGCTTTGGTCACGGAGCTCGAGGCGTTCGGCGAGGGCTCGGCCGGCGCCTTCACCTTGCGTCCCGTCTCGGCGTCCGACCGTTCGGAGGCGCCCCTCTCCAGCGACCCGAAGGGTCAGCTCCTCGACTACTGGGCCGGCCGCTATGGCGACCCGTCCTTTGAGGCGGGTCTCGACGCGCTGTTTGCGCGCATGGGAACGGCGGTGCCTCCCGAGGTGCGCGCGCGCATCGCTTCGAGCGCGGCCTCCTACCGGACTGCCGTGCGCGACGCGGACGCGATGAACACCAACGATTACACGCCGGCCGAAAAGTTCGACCGGCTGATCAAGATCGACGTCGAGGGCAAGCGCCTCAACTTGCGCGCCGAGCTGGAGGCGGCCCTGCGCGGCGTGGGCCTGCTCGACCGCGACTCGAACCCGGTCGCGGCCGAATTCCTGGCCTTCATGCGCGCCGACCTCGCGGCCGCCTCGAAGGCTTTCGCGCTCGACCGCGGCGAGAAGGTCCGCATCGACCGGGCGCTTAGCGAGACCTATTGGCGCGCGCACCAGCCGACGCAGGCCGAGGCCGCGACGTTCGCCCGCCTCGACGGGCTCAACGCCGAGCTCGAGGACGCTCGCGACCGCCTGATGGCAAGTTATCTCGCCGATTCGGGCGGCAGTGCCGTGTCCTTCGTCCTCAAGGACCGTGAGCTCGACACATATTTAAAGGCCCAGAGCGCTTTCGACGCCGAGCTGACGCGCGCGCTTGGAGACAAGCCTTCGCCGGCGGTCGTCCGCGCGCTCGACGGCCTCTACGGTCTGCGCGAGGCGCTGGACCGCGCCGTCGCGCGCGCCGAGCATGGCCGCGGCATGGGAGCGCTTGACGCCTTGATCATGCTCGAGCAGGCCCGCCTGCGCGCCGCGCGTTGGACGCACGCGACCCCGGCTCGCATCGATCCGATCGCTGCGGCGCTGTCGCGGCTGAAGGAGACGCGCGAACGCTGGGCCTCGGGCAAGGTGGGTCCAAGCCTTGAGCCGCTGTACGCGGTGACGAGCCTTGACGGCGAGGGCCGGCGCACGTGGGCCGTCAAGGAGTGGCTGAGCGCGGGGCAGTTCGACGCCATGGTCAAAGACGGCGTGGAGCGTCCCGGCGCGCCGGGTGCGATCATCGCGCGCGGCGGCGGCTATTTCATCGATTATCCCGCGCAAGGCAGCGGGAAATATGAGGTGGTCGGCGGCGCCGACGCCGCCGACGCCGCGCATGCGTTGGCCGACAGCAAATTCAACGACAACCGCGTGCGGGCCAGCCTGCAGGCGAAGATGGCGAGCTCGGATTTTGTGGCGCCGGGCGAGCCCGGCCAGGAAGCCATGGGCTGGCAGTTCGCGCAGGTCTTCGGCTCCGGCGGCCTGCACGCGCAGGGCCGAGTCCTTTTCTTCGAGGCGTCCGTCGGCAGCAAGCCCGCGCGCGCACTCCACCCGCTCACAGCGCTTTCACGGCCGCCCGAGGAAGTGGTCATGAAGCTCTACCTGGGCGACAAGGCGTTGGGCCGTGACCGCTTCCTGACCCTGCACAGTCTCGAGGACTCCGAGGAAAGCGCCGCATTTAAGACCTTGACGGTCTCGCCGAAGGGCGCTTCCGAGCTCATCAAGCATGCGCGCGACCGAGAAGCCTATTCGCTTCGCCGCGGCTGGATCGAGGTCAAGCTGAACAGCTTCGGCTTCGCGCGAGACGGGAACGGCCAGGTGTCCCAGCTTTACCGCACGAAGGACGACTTCGAGGCGCAGTGGAAAGCCTACGATCATGCTGAGCGCGATCTCGGTATCGCGCGCCGCGATCTCAAGGCCGCGCAGGCCGAGGTGGCCGCGCGCAAGGAGGAGACCGACGATTCCGCGAAGCTCAAGGCTGCGCGCGCGCGCGCGATCAACGCGAGCCAAACGGTCCGCGATGCCGAGCTCACCCTTGCGCGTTCCCGGACCGAGACCTTGCACCGCAGCGCCGACCTGACGCTCGGCCTCGGCTCGGACTATGCTCTCGTCCACGTCGCCGCTCCGGGCGCGCGCGGGCCTGCCAGGACCAAGGACCTCGATGAGCCCGTGGCCGGCGGCGGTTCTCAGGTCCACACTATCTCCGGGTCCCTGTTGGCCGCCGTCGTCGATCAGGAGGGCAAGCTTGTTCACGCTTACACCAGCGAGCGGGAGGTGGACAAGGGCTTCAAGGACTGGACCTTGCGTTTTGACCAAGCGGGCGGAGATGTCGTGGGCGGCGACGCCTACGGAGCCTTGACCAAGGTCCGTTTCAGCCATTACGAGGAAACGGTTGGCGTCCAGGCGCTGCCGGTGCTTTTGGGCGCGACCTACCTGACCTCGCGCCTGGAGGGCGCGCAGTCGGCCCTGTGGACGGCGAAACGTTGGTCCTACCTCCCGTTCAACTGGGGCAATATCGCACTCGAGATCCCGCGCGGCGTCGCGGGCCTCCCAGCCGAGTTTGCCGGCCGCGATCCGCTTTGGCACCACTACCTCGGCCGCGCCTCTCTATACAAGACCGAGGGCGGCATGACCGAGCATAACGGTTTCTTCCGGTCCGTCCTCGGCGCCATAGATGTCCTGAATCTCCTGCCGGACCCGGCCGAGCCTTTCTACGATCCGAGCCAGTTCCCCGATAGGGTGCATACCGGCTCGGCGCTGCGCCCCGGCGAGGGTCTGTGGAGCAAGGATTTGAGCGCGAAGATCGGCGGCCGGGAGAAGGACATCCACCTCGGCCGTCAGTCCCTGCAGCGCGAGGTGATCCATGCGGCCGAGGATCTTGACGCCGCGCGCGTGCGCACGCTCTCTCGTTTCCGCGGCGGCGTGGAGCAGCTGACCCTGGAGACCCGCCGCGGCCGCGCTGGACGGTATCAGGAGTCCACCCGCACCGCCGAACTGGGTCCCGAGGCGATTCGCCGCCGCCTCGCCGATGGGACGATCGCCGCGGACCCGCTCTCCGGCGGCTTCGCCGAGGCGGACGTCGTGACTGCCGAGACACCGGGCCGCCTCTCCGTCGACTCCGTCGAACGCCGCGTGCGGGTGCGTCCGGGCGCTGACGCCTATGCGCGCCAGGCCGCGGCGCTTGACGGCTACGATGGGCGCGCGGTCGAGCGGGACCGGGCGATCGAGCCGGAGCGCGCCGCACTCGAGGCGGTCCGGGCGCTCGCGGAGAAGAAGGTCGCGGGAACCGTGGCCGAGCGCGACCAGGCGCGCAGTGAGGAAGGGCGGCTGCGTGTGGAGTGGCATCAGCTGGCTCAGCGCATCGGCGAACAGGATGAGCTCGAGAAGCGCGTCGCGTTCCTGAAGGCCGACATCCAGGCCCTGGAGAGCCGCATCGCCTTCTGGGAGCGCTACCGAGGCCTGCTCGAAGGGGCCCGCCGCCCGCTCCCGCCGTTCGCCCCGAACCCGATGTTCTGGGTCTGGATGCTGTTCCTGTCCCTTCTGGGCGCGGCCGCTTTGGCCTTGCGGCGTTGGCGCCGTCGCCCGCCGCCGCCGAATCCTGCCTGATTATATTTTGGGCCTTTTGGGCCATATCATACAGGTCTAAAGTCCTAGATAAGAATAGGCCAAAAAATCTATTTTTCCCAGCTGAATTCTGCGAGCAGTGTGCTAGACTGCGGCCGTGAACGCCTTCTTCGCGTTGGCGCTTCTGGTTTCGCCGTCTCAGGCGGGTGTCGTCGCGCCCATTGAGGTGGGCGTCGCCCCGGCGGGTCCTTCCGTGACGGCCGTTCCGGTCGGCGCTTCTGCCCGGGGATTGGGCGTCGCGCCGTTGTTCGGCGCCGGCCTTGACCTCCTTGGCGGCTTGCCCCTGCTGCCCTTGCCGGCGCCCGGCCTTGTCGGGCCGGCGCTTCATTTCGTCGGCAATAGTCCGGAAGCGGCCGAGGTTCAGCCCGTTTTCGGCGCGGCACGGGCACAGTCGGCGCCCGCGCCCGCGTCGGCCCGGCAGGGCCGCGCCAGCGACAAGACGCCGACGTTGCCCGCCCAGTCCACCCCCGGCGGTCCTTCCCTGAAGATCTCCCGCGACCGTCAAACGCTCACCGCGACGCTCGAGAATGGGTCGGCGCAGGCGCAATCTGAAAAGGCCGCCGGCCTCGGCCGTTTCTTCTTCGATCAGAGCGCGGACAAGGACCAGGTTGCTTTCACCGGCGCCGCCGCGGAGCGTCCGTCTCTGTTCGTCGCGGCGACGATCCTCGATGGGGGGGCTTTCGGGCCCCGCCTCGGCGGCGCTGGCCGCCTCGAGCCGCCGGACGCGGAAGCCGCTCTTGGCGCCGGTCACGGGCCGAGTCGCGATGCCGTGTTCGACGCGCCGAAAGGGGAAATCCTCCGCGACGCCGTCGCGTCCGCGCCGGGCGCTGCTGCACCGGGAGGCGCGGGCATGTTCTTTCGTTCTGCGGCGCCCAACGGAGACCTTGCCGCGCCGAGCGGAGCGCCCAGAGCCGCCGTCCTTACAGCGTCCAGCGCCCCGCGCCCGCTCGCTCTCGATCTGTCGCGCTCGGGCCTGGTCGTGCGCGTGCGTTCGGCCCTGCGTGGGATGATTGTTCCGGCGCAATCCGAGGTCCGTGCGTTCCCGTTCGCCGGATCGGGAGCCTCCACCGCTTTGCTCGAGCGGGGTGCGATGTTCGAGGCCTTCTCCGTCGCCCACGCTTATGCGGACAGCGCGGCTGCGCGCTCCGCCCCCGTCCAGCCGCTGATGGCGGCCGTCTCACGTGCCGCAGCGCCCGCCGTCGCCTCGATGCCCGCCTCTAAGTCTGCGCCCGCGCCGTTGTGGTGGGCGTGGCTTGTCCTGCCGGCGCTCGCCGCGGCGGCGTACCGCGCGTTTTAGGGTTCGAGCCGCGCCGCGGGGATGCGGGAATTCTTTCGCGATAAAATCGCTTTCTGTCGATCCGCGGGCGCGAGCGCGCCGAGAAGGATCATCCCGTCGGGGCCGACGAGCGCGGCCGCGGGATGGCGGCCTGCGCGCGCAGGATCTTCGGCGAGCGCGACCACGGCCCACCCCCAGCGCGCGGGGTTGCCGCGCATGTAGGAGCGCGGTACTGAGACAACGACCTCGTCCTCCGGCGAAGTCCCGCCGGGTTGCAAGGACCACTGCGCCTTGAACGTCGCGGTTTCCTCGGGCTCCCCGCCGCCGCGGGCGCGGTAGAGGCGAGCCTCGTCGCCGACGATGGACAGTGCTAGCTCCCACGCGTCGCGCGCGGAGACGACGGCGCCGCGGCCCTCCAGCAGCGGCATGCGGCCCGCGCCGAGGACGTGGTTGAAGTCGGTGTAGATCTCGTAGAGGGGGCGGGGGGCGACGCTGGGGGCGCTGCTGACGCGCAGGATCAAGCGCACGGACACCTCGTTCCATTCTGCGCGCAGGCTCCGGATGCGCCACGGATCGGAGCCCAGCGGAGCGCGGAACTCGAGCCAGAACGGGCCGGACAGCGCTTGCACGCCCGTCGGCCTGTCCTCGGCGGACGGCGCGGCGGCGGTATCGGAGGAGATGCCGTACAGCGCATCGGGCGCGGGAAGTCCTAGCTTCTTATAGACAGCAAGCAGGGCGGCGCGCAGTTCGGGCGGCGGGCCTTGCGATTGGCCGGTCCGGTAGAAGCGAGCGGCCTGCGCGCGGCGCAGAAGCTCAACGGCCGCATCGAGAGTTTTGAGGTCGGCCGAGCCTGAGTTCTGATAGCGGTCCACCTCCCTTGCCGCTGCGCCGTAGGCGTCCCAGGCGGCCGCAGCGCCCGCGTTGGCGGGGGGAATCCGGGCGGCCTGCGGATCCCATGCGGGCCAAGCCGCGAGCGAGGAGAGCTCATTGGGAGTCTTGGATTTCGTGCGGACCAGCTCGCTGAGCGTCATCCAGCCCGAAACGGGGCGCGGCAGGTCTGCCGCGGCGGCGAGGAAGACGGAGGCCGTCGAGGCGCTTTCGTCATAGAGCTGCGCGGCGCTCGATGGCACGAGGATTGCCCGGCCCGCGGCCCAGGGCGCGTCGGGAGCGGCGTAAGGGCCGGTCAGGATCCAGCCGGCGCCGCTCGACCCGAGGGCGGCGGCCACGGCCGCGTCCACGGCGCCAGCACCCGGGAGGATGCCCGCCGGCGTGAGGCCCAGGCGCTTCTGCAGGAGCTCGCGCGTCTCGACCGCGAGTTCAAGCGCGTCCTGTGGCCGCGGGGCGGCGGGATGGCCGGCGGCCAAGGTCAGCACGGGATCGCCGTCGATGCGCGCGGCGAGCTCGATGCGGCCTCGTTCGATCCACGGCGTCAGCGCCGCTTTGACCAGAGGCGTTGCCATGGTCGGCGTCACTCCGATCGTGAGCTTGATGCCGTCCTGGGCGCGCATGAGCGCGTCCACTTCGCTCCAACGGGAGAAGTTTTCGGGCGGAAGCCAAACGAGCGCGCCGGGGAGCGTCTGGGCCGGGGCGGCCACGGCCCAGAGCAGCGGCGCCAACAGGAGGAAGAGCTTCATTTGACGTTCTTCACCGAGACGCGGCGCCCCTGCGGGCCGTCGGCGGTGTCCGCGCGCGGATCGACGGTGGGCTCGCCGTCAACGAGGAAAAGGTATTTGTTTCGGCCTTCGAGCACCGGGATCGAGACGGTCCACACGCCGTCGACGCCGCGGGTCATCTTCAGGAGGCCCGGCTTCCAGGCGTTGAAATCGCCGACGAGTTCGACCGACTTGGCCTTCGGGGCTTTATGCCGGAATTCGACCGAGGTGAGCGTTGGTTCGTAGCGCCCGCCGCCATGCGGTGTGAAGCTCGTGCTGGTGGCTTTGAGCGGTGCGGGCGTCCAGCCCGACAGGAAGCGGCGGTAGTCGTTGAGCGCGGACACCCACGTGATGGAGGGCACGCAGACCAGGGCCAGCACCGCTAGGACCATCGCCCAGAAGGCTGCCTTGCCTTGCTTATGCTCGGTCATGCGGAGCGCATTCTATCATTTGACGCAGGAACGAATTTAGGTAGAATCGGCCCATGGACACGAAAATCTCCTCGCAACCGTCTCCCGTGCTGAAACCCATCGTGAAACCTGCCGCGCAAGCCGAAGCCTACGAGGACAATCCCTGGCGTCAGGCCATGGAGCAGCTCGACCGCGCCGGCATGGCGATGAAGCTCGAGCCTTTCGCGCTCGAGCGCCTGCGCCATTGCAAGCGCATCCTGACGGTGTCCGTACCGGTCAAGATGGACGATGGGACGGTGAAGGTGTTCGAAGGCTACCGCATCCAGCACAACATGGACCGCGGTCCGGCCAAGGGCGGCATCCGCTACCATCCGTCGGTCTCTCTCAACGAGGTGAAGGCGCTTGCTTTCTGGATGACGATGAAGTGCGCGGTCGTGAACCTTCCCTATGGAGGCGCTAAGGGCGGCATCATCTGCGATCCAAAGAAGATGTCCCGCGGCGAGATCGAGCGCATGACTCGCCGCTACACCGCGGAAATCTCCATCATCATCGGCCCCGACAAGGACATCCCCGCCCCCGACGTGAACACGAACGCGGAAGTCATGGCGTGGATCATGGACACTTATTCCATGACGATCGGCTATTCGTGCCCGGGCGTCGTGACGGGAAAGCCCATTGAGATCGGCGGCTCCCTCGGCCGCAACGAGGCGACCGGCCGCGGCGTGTTCTACGTGACGCGCGAGCTGGCGAGCCGCGAGGGCTTCGACCTGCGCAAGTCCGCGGTCGTCGTCCAGGGCTTTGGCAATGTCGGCTCGAATGCCGCGAACATCTTCGCCGAGCACGGCACGAAAGTCGTCGGCGTCTCTGACGTTGGCGGCGGCCTGTACGATCCGAAGGGGCTTGACCTCCACGACATATTGGAGTACCGAAAGACGCACGACTCGATTGCCGATTACCCGAAAGCCGAACACGTCGCCGTCGATAAGTTCCTGGAGCTGCCCTGCGACATCCTGATCCCGGCCGCGATGGAAGGCACGCTCACCAAGGCCAACGCGGACAAGATCAAGGCCAAGTACATCATCGAGGGCGCCAACGGCCCGACCACGAACGACGCCGACGCGATCTTCCACAAGAAAGGCATCATCGTCGTTCCCGACATCCTGGCCAACGCCGGTGGCGTGACCGTCTCCTACTTCGAGTGGGTGCAGGACATGCAGGCTTACTTCTGGAGCGAGAAGGACATCAATGCCCGCCTCCAGGAGATCATCGTCGGCGCCTTCACCGAGGTCTACGACGTGTCGAAGAAGGAAAAGATCGACATGCGCATGGCCGCCTTCATGGTCGGCCTGCGCCGCCTGGGCAAGGCCGCCACGATTCGGGGCATGTATCCCTGATCGCTTCGCGATCAGGAATTCATGAGAATCCTCGTCGCCCCGAACGCTTTTAAGGGGACTTTGTCGTGCGTGGACGCCGCACGGGCCCTGGCCCGCGGCGTCCGCGCCGTTGATAAGACCGCGCGCGTGCGCGCGGTCCCGATTGCCGACGGCGGCGACGGACTCATCGACGCCCTGCGCGCCGCTCTGGGCGGGGGAACGATCATCTCGGCCTCCGTGCGCGGCCCGCGCGGCGAGCGCCGCCGCGCGGCCTATCTGTGGATCGCGGGTCGGAAGACCGCGGTGATCGAGATGGCGCGCGCCTCCGGCCTCGCCTTAGTCCCTGCGGCGCGACGGCGCGTGATGGCCGCGACGACACGCGGCACCGGAGACCTCATGCGCGACGCGGTGCGTCGGGGCGCGCGCACGCTCATCGTCGGCATGGGCGGTAGCGCGTCGAACGACGGCGGCGCGGGCATGGCGCGGGCTCTCGGCGCGCGCCTGCTCGACCAGGAGGGCCGCGAGCTCCCCGACGGGGCCCAGGCGCTGGCGTTCCTGGCCCGAGTGGACGCGCGCGCGGTCCGGGCCCAACTTGCGGGGGTGAAGGTGATCGCCCTCTCGGATGTGACGAACCCGCTTCTCGGCCCCCAGGGTTCGGCGCGCGTGTTCGGTCCGCAGAAGGGCGCCTCGCCTGCGCAGGTGCGGCGCTTGGAGCGGGCGCTGGCCGTCTGGGCGCGTGCGCTCAACCGCGATCTGGGCGTTTCCGTCGCCGCCGTGCCCGGCGCGGGCGCTGCCGGCGGCCTCGGTGCGGGGCTTCTTGCCTTCGCGGGCGCTCAGATCGTGCCCGGGGCTGATTGGGTCTTGGAGAAGACGGGGGCGCTGAAGGCTTTGAAGAGCGCGGATCTGGTCATTACGGCCGAAGGCCGCCTGGACAAGACGAGCCTGTACGGAAAGGCCCCGGTGGCTCTGGCCCGGGCCGCAAAAAAGGCGGGCGTGCCCTGCGTCGCGATCGGTGGCCAAGTGGAGTCCGGCGCGCTGCGCGCGCTGCACGCCGCCGGAATTGTGAAAATCGTCTCATTCTCCGATGCCGGAGCGGCCTCCAGGAACGACGCGATGAAGCACGCGGCCAAGTGGGCGGCCAAGGCGGCCGCCGTCGCGGTGTCGGGCCTCGCCGTTTTCATGTTGTTGAGCGTGCCCGTTCGTGCGAATGAGCTCGCGGCCCCCGAGTCGTTCGACGCCCAGTATTATCAGCGCCATCTCGGGGATAATCTCGAAAAAAACATCGTCGCACTCGAGGACGTCCTCAAGAGCGAAGCCGTCGGCGCAGACGCCTGGAAGGCCGGCTATCTGTGGCGGCTGTGCCGTGCGACAGTTCGTCGCGGCGAGACCCTCAAAAAAAAGTCCGCCAAGCT
>JAHFCE010000005.1:0-29214 GCA_023249675.1 Elusimicrobiota bacterium
TCCGTTCCGAACACGAAGACGAGCAGAGCACCTTGCTCTCGCTCTCGCGCATGAAGCCGCGCCAGTTCCAATTCAATCCGCATCTGTTCGTCTACGGCGCCCCGCACATTTACTCGGTCGGCGCGACGCTTGCGCTGGCCGCGGCCGCGGGGCTCGTGACGCTGAAAAGCTCGATTTTGTTCTACCTCGGCGAACCATCTCAAATGGCGGCGATGTATCTGGCCGGACGCCTGCTTTCGGTGGCAGCGTTCGTTGCCTGCGGACTGATGCTGCTGCGCCTGGGCCGGCTGTCTCTTGGCAGCTTTGAGGCCGGAGGCCTCGGAGCCGCGCTCTTTCTGATGACGCCGGCGGCCGTGGTGCAGGCGCACTTGCTCAAGAATCACATGTTCTGGTCTTTTGTCGCGCTGTGGACGGTGGACCGCTGCATTGTCGTGCTCAAGCGCGGGGCGCTTAAGGACTATGCGGCGGCGGGGGCGGTCGCGGGCCTGGCGACGGCCTCCTTTCTCGGGGCGTGGCCCGCCTGCCTCGTGGTCGGCGCGGCTGGGGCGATGCGCTTGTCCGGCCTGCACGAGACGAATGGACGCCCGTGTCCGCCACGGGCCGAGCTTTTTGGCCTGCTCCTCGCGGGCGCGTGCGCCGCAGCGGCGTTCTTCATCGTCAATCCGTACTGGATCGCGGATTTTCGCGAGGCGATGCTCGAGCTGAAGGTGCAGAGCGGCTCCGGGACCTTCGACCTCACGCATCCGTGGCTGTTCGTCTCGAACGCCCTGCGCCGCTCGGTCACGGATCCCGTGCTGACCTTGATGCTCGGCGGCGCGGCGCTGGCGTTGCTCAAAGGACGGCGCGAGCCGGTGCTTTTGCTGTGCGCCGTCTCCTTTCTGTTGGCGCTTGCGTCCACGGCGACGGTCGGACCCGTGCTCTCGGCGCATTTCGCGCGCTACTTCCTGGGCTGGGTCGCGGTGGGCTGCCTCCTCGCTGGACGCCTGCTGCAGGAGCTGCGCGCGCTGAAGGGCCCCGCGGGGCGCTGCGGCGCGGCGACGACGGCGATCGTTCTGGCCGGCCTCGCCTGCCAGGGGCTTTCCTACGCGCATAATTTTTATCTCGGCGAAAGCGACCGCTCCAATCACTTCCTCTCCGGTGAGTGGATCGAGAAGAACATTCCCGCGGGCGAGACGATCGGCCTCCTTCGTTATCCGCAGCCGTCGAACAGCCCGTTCTTTCGCTATGACCGCTACCGGCTGAAGTTCGTCGGGACGAATCTGGCGCCCTCCTTGCCGCCGTCGCAGCTGCCGCGCTGGCTGGCGTTGACCATGCCCGACTATGACGAGCGGCCTTTGCTCAGTTCGGTTCTGTCGCGCTACGAGCTACGGGCTTCGTTCCCACGCGCCCGTCTGTTCCCGTGGATCGAGATCGATCCGACCTCGACGACGGCGAATCCGCTCATCGAGATTTACAGGCTCAAGGAGCGCGGATCGTGAGACGTTGGGAACTGATCGCGGGCTTGTCTCTGGCCCTGATGTTGCGTCTGGGCTTCACGTTGCATTCCTACCCCGATGATGCGCGGCCCTATCATGGGGGAGCCTACGATTATGAACCGATCGCGCGAGGTCTCTTGGCCTCCGGCGTTTACAGCGATCCGCCCGGGGGAGCCCCCACGGCTCGGCGCGAGCCCGGCTATATCCTGTTCGTCGCGCTGATCTACAAGATTTTTGGGATGCACCGTCTGTGGGTCTATCTGGCGCAGGTGCTCCTTTCCACGGCAACGGCGGGATTGCTGTACGCACTGACAGCGCGCGTATTTTCGCCGGTTGCGGCGCGCTTCGCGTTCTGGGCCTGCGTGTTTTATCCGTATTTCATCTATTACTCGGGCTATTTTTTTCGCGAGGATTTCCTCGCGTTTCTTCTCGTCCTCCTCCTCTACGTGCTCGTACGCTGGAAAAGCGCCGCGGCGACGTTGGGCGCGGGTTTTTTGGCGGGGTGGCTGTGCCTGGCCAACGGCGCATGGGCCCCCGCCTGCTTCTGGTCGGCGCTGGCGTTGTTCGCGACGGAAAAACACGGCAGGAAGCTCAAGCGAAGCGCTGCATTCGCTCTCCCGGTCCTATTGATGATCGGCGCGTGGGGGTGGCGCAACTGGTCCGTCTTTCACGAGGTGATCCCGTTCTCCTCGGCTGTCGGCTTTGAGGTTTATACCAGCATGACGATTCCGTACGAGCTTCTTGGCACCGAGGCGCACGGGCGGCAGATCCGCGAGGAGGGGCAATCCCTGGGGATATCCACGTTGGATGAGATATCCCAGCACAAGGCGTATATGGCGGCGGCCCTAGAATACTTCCAGACGCATCCGGTGAAGGTTCTCGCGAGACAGGCCGAGCATGCGGCGGGGCTCTGGCGCGTCCTGCCGCATCACCGCGCCTACACGCACAGCTACGCGGTCGTGGCTTTGGCGGCTCTTGGTTCGGATGGCTGGCTCATCCCGCTCGCGCTGTTCGGGTTCTGGGTCAAGCGCCGCGATCCGTGGGCGCGCTGGTTCTTCGTTCCGATGATCCTCTCCGTGACGTGGGCATTCTCGATCAGCCAGGCTCCGATCCGCTACCGCGTGCCGCTGATGATCATCGTGCTGATGCTGGCCGGCGCGGGATACGAGGAACTCGTCCGGCGCTTGACACCATTTCGTCGTCCTGCTATCATGAGCTGACGCCGCCCGTTCCCCTCAGGAGATCCAGCCGATGGCCGAGATTCAGCTCACTGACGACACCTTCGACAAGGAAGTTCTCGAGTCCGCCCAGCCGGTGCTGGTGGACTTCTGGGCTCCTTGGTGCGGTCCGTGCCGGATGCTGACGCCGATCATTGAGGAGATCGCCAAGGAGTACGCGGGCAAGGTCAAGGTCGGCAAGCTCAACACCGATGAGCACCCGAACGCCCCCGGGCGCTTTCGCATCTCGGCGATTCCCACGATTTTGTTCTTCAAGGGCGGAAAGATGGTCGAGCAGCGCGTCGGCGTGCAGTCCAAGGCCGACATCAAGAAGCTGCTCGACGGCCTGATCGCCGCCTGACCGTCGTTCCTTAAAAACGTCCAGTCGTCCGCTCTCCGACCTCCGGTCGATGAAACCCCGCCTTTACTTGATCGACGCCCACGCTTACCTTCACAGGGCCTATCACGCCATGCCTCCCTTGACGAACTCCAAAGGGGAGCCGGTGGGGGCCCTGTACGGCTTTGCGCGCACCTTGATCCAGATCCTCAAGCGCGACAAGCCCGAGGGCATCGCCGTCTGCTTCGACACGCCGGGCCCGACCTTCCGCCACAAGGCGTACGACCAGTACAAGGCCACGCGCAAGGAAATCGATGGCGACCTGATCACCCAACTTGGACAGGCCAAACCTCTGGCCGAGGCCTTGGGCTTTCACTGCATCGAGAAGGTCGGCTTTGAAGCCGATGACATTATGGCGACCATGGCCAGCAAAGCCGTCCAAGAAGGCTGGCAGGCCGTCCTGGTGACCGGCGACAAGGATGCGCTGCAGTTGGTCCGGCAAGATGTTCGCGTCTTCAACGTCTCAAAGGACGCCTGGATGGACCCGCCCCAGGTCGAGGAGAAGTTCGGCATCCCTCCCGCGGCGGTGCGCGATTATCTGGCGATCGTCGGCGACTCCTCCGACAACGTTCCCGGCCTCAAGGGCGTGGGCCCCGTCGGCGCGGTCAAGCTCATCAAGGCGTACGGTTCGCTCAAGGGCGCTATCGCTGCGGCGAAAAAAGGAGACAAAGCGCTCACGCCGAAGCTGGCGCAGGCGCTTGTGGACGGCGAGAAGACCGCCGACCTGGCGCTTGCGCTCATCGCGCTCGATGAGAAGGTGCCGCTCAAAGCCGGTCCGGAGGACTGCAGGGTCAAAACCCCCGACCCGCAGATGCTCGCGGCGGGCCTCGAGAAGTTCGAGTTTCGCACGCTTGCGCGCGACTTAGGTTCGCCGCTTCCTCCCCATGCCGCGGGTGTGACGGCCTCGCCCGCGCCATCCGTGAAGGGCCCCGTCGCCGCCGCGGTGTTGACGATTGAGAGCGTCGAGTTCAGGTCCATCGCCAAGGAATTGGGCAAAGCGAAGGAAATTCTCGCGCTTGCCGTGCCGGACTCCGTGGGCGAGGGGGAGCTGCTGTCCGTCTCGCGAGTGCGCGTGGGTCTCGGCCTCCCGGATGGGCGGGTCGCATTGCTAGACGAGCACCAGGTCAAAGAAAAAGCGGTGCTCGCTGCGCTCGCGGGACATGCGCTCAAGTCCGGCTGGGACCTCAAAGGCGCGCGCCGCGCTCTGGATGGCGCCGGCTTCGAGCTGAACGGCCCCGACTTCGATTACAAGCTCGCGGCCTATTGCCTTGACCCCGGCGCCGCCAAGGATCCCAAGGCCGAGGACGCCGCGGCCGCGGTGCTGGCCCGAGCGGCGCTCTGCGCCGGCCGCGAGGCGATCCGGGCGCGCATGAAGGAAGCCAAGGTTCTCGATCTTTTTGAAAACGTGGAAATGCCGTTGTCTTCGGTGCTTCGCGACATGGAACGCGCGGGCATTTTGATCGATGCGGATTATCTCCGCGAGCTGTCCAAGGAGTTCATCCAGGCTTTGGCCGGTCTTCAAAAAGAAATCGACGCGCTTGCGGGCGGTCCGCTCAACGCGCAGTCGCCCAAGCAGCTCGGCGAGATCTTGTTTGACAAGCTTTCGCTTCCGGTCCTTCATAAAACGGCGAAAGGGGGGCGCTCAACCGATGAGGAGACACTTCAGGCCTTGGCGGCCCAGCACGCTCTGCCGGGAAAGATACTGGAATACCGAGAGATCGCGAAGCTCGAGTCCACCTACGTTCGCGGCCTGCTCGAACGGATGGACACGGCAACGAGACGTGTGCACACGACCTTCGACCAGACCGGGAGCGTGACCGGCCGCCTGTCGAGCCTCGATCCGAACCTCCAGAACATCCCGATTCGCACCGAGGCCGGCCGCCGCATCCGCCGGGCCTTCATCGCCCCACAGGGCAAAGTGCTCGTCTCCGCCGACTACTCGCAGATCGACCTGCGCGTGCTCGCCCACGAGTCGCAGGACGCGACCTTGATGGAGTCTTTTGAAAAGGGCGAAGACATCCATCTCCGGACCGCGGCCGAGATTTTTCACGCCGATCCCAAGACCATCACGACCGACCAGCGCCGCGCCGCCAAGGCCATCAATTTCGGCATCGTCTACGGTCAAACCGCCTTCGGCCTTTCCAATCAGCTCGGCATCTCCCAGCAGGAGGCGTCGGCCTACATCAAGAGGTACCTCGAGCGCTATCCGGGCGTGTCGGCCTGGGTGGAGGCCAACCTCGCGAGGGCCAAGGCCGACGGCTGCGTGCGCACCTTGCTCGGCCGGGTGCGCTGGCTGCCCGAGCTTGCCGCCCGGAACGCCGCCCTGCGTCAATTCACCGAGCGTGCTGCGCGCAACACCCCGATTCAGGGCGGCTCGGCCGACATCATCAAGCTCGCGATGCTGCACATCGCCAAGGAGATGGCTTCGGGCAAGACAGACGCCGTCATGCTACTGCAGGTTCACGATGAGCTGGTTTTTGAAGTCGAAAAAAGCGAAGCGCCTGCTTTTGGGAAGTGGGTTAAAAAAGTGATGGAAGCCGCGATCAAGCTGCGCGTGCCCGTCGTCGCCGAGGTCAAGATCGGACCCAATTGGCAGGACATGGAGAAACTCAAGTGACGCGCATATTTCGCCACGACCCGATCGATTTTCGCAGCCTGCCTCCCGCGATTCGCGGTCTGATGATCGCCAACGTCGTCGGGTTTGTCGTTGGGCTGATCGTTCCGGACATGCACAGCCTGTTTGGCCTGGTGCCCCAGCAGGTGCTTTTTCAGCGCTGGATCTGGCAGCCGATCACCTACCTGTTCCTCCACGGCAACATCTGGCATCTCGTCTTCAACCTGTTCGCGCTCTGGATGTTCGGCATGCCCGTCGAATCGCAGTGGGGGGAGCGCGACTTCCTGAAGTACTACTTCCTGTGCGGCTTGGGCGCGGCCGCCGCGCACCTCGCGATGGCCCCGCACTCCTCGGTCCCGGTGATCGGCGCCTCGGGCTCCGTGTACGGCCTGCTCGTGGCCTTTGCGATGCTGTACCCGGACGCCGTCGTCTACCTGTACTTCCTGATTCCGGTCAAGGCCGCGCACATGGCGATCCTCTTTGGCGCTATCGAGTTTTTCTCGGGAGCGACCGGTTCGACGCCCGGTGTCGCGCGCTTTGCTCACCTCGGTGGCATGCTTACCGGCTACCTCTACATCCGCTGGTGGTGGGTGGCGAAGATCCAGCTTAAGGCTTTCTGGCGCCGCGCGATGAGTGCCGAGTCCGAGCCGGCGCCGCGCGTGGCTCCCCGGCGCGCGGCGAAGCCGCCGGCGGCCGCCCCGGACGCGGACATGGCCCAGGTGGACCGCATTCTCGACAAGATCTTATCCGACGGCCTCGAATCGCTGACCGACGATGAGCGCGGGATCATGCATCGATATTCTGAACGGAATAAGCCCTCGTGAAGCTCCGGCGGCTTATCGTCGGACTGACCGGAGGCATCGGAACGGGGAAGTCGTCGGCGCTCAACCTCTTTGAGAAGCTTGGAGCCGCGACGGTGAGCCTCGATCAGATTGCGAAGGAGCAGGCGAAGCCGGGCCGCAAAGGATACAAGGCGATCGTTAAAGATTTTGGGACATGTGTTTTAAAGAAGGACGGAACGATCGACCGGGGTCTATTGGGACGGGTGGTCTTTAACGACAAGAAGGCGAGATTGGGCCTAGAAAGAGCGACCCACCCGTTGATCTTGAAAGAAATGGCGCGGCTTGTTGGTCGGATGAACGGAGTGGTTATTGTTGATGTGCCCCTTTTGTTCGAAAAAAAGCTCCAAAAGAGCTTTGACGCGACGGTTTTGATCGCGTGTCAGCCCGACAAACAGCTTCAACGGATTGTCAGGCGAGATGGTCTGTCGCTCGCGGAAGCGCGGCGGCGCGTAAAAACCCAAGCGCCCCTGGCTCAGAAGCGGATGTTGGCCGATGTGACGATCAACAACGATAAAAATATTCAGCATCTCGAACATCAAGTTCGTGAATACCACGAAGGTCTCCGTCTCCTTCTGGGAGGACTCTCTCATGGAAACAGCCGCTAAGCCTATGGACACAACTCCCAAAATCCCCGCGACGCCGCCCACCCCGGTTCCGACGGCCGCCGCCGCCGCCGCGCTCAAGCCGCTTGAGACGGCTGAGATGGCGAAGAAGACGATCGCCGAGCTCAGCCTGATCGCCAAGGAGCTCAAGCTCGAGGGCGTCAACGGCCTGCGCAAGCAGGAGCTGATCGCCAAGATCGTGGACGGCCAGCTCAAGGCCAACGGCATGATCTACGATGAGGGCGTGCTCGAGATTCTGCCCGACGGCTTCGGCTTTCTGCGCTCGCCCGACTACTCGTACTTGCCCGGTCCCGACGACATCTACATGTCGCCGTCCCAGATCAAGAAGTTCGGCCTGCGCCGCTGCGACACCGTCGCCGGCTTCGTGCGGCCTCCGAAGGACGGCGAGCGCTTTTTCGCGCTTCTGCAGGTCAAGAAGATCAACGGCATCGACGCCGATCTGATCAAGGATCGCCCGCTGTTCGACAATCTCACGCCGCTGCACCCGAGCGCGAAGTACACCCTTGAGACGACGCGCGAAGAAGTCATCGGGCGCCTGCTCGACCTGATCTGCCCCATCGGCAAAGGGCAGCGCGGTCTCATCGTCGCTCCGCCGAAGACCGGCAAGACCATCATCCTCGCCAAGATCGCCAACGCGATCGCCAAGAACCACCCCGAGACGGTGATTCTCGTTCTGCTGATCGACGAGCGTCCGGAAGAAGTCACCGAGATGCAGCGCACGATCAAGGGCGAGGTCATCGCCTCGACCTTCGATGAGCCCGCCGAGCGCCACGTCCAGGTCTCCGAAATGGTGCTCGAGAAGGCCAAGCGCATGGTCGAGCTCGGCAAGGACGTGGTCATCCTGCTCGATTCGATCACGCGCCTGGCGCGCGCTTACAACACCTGCACCCCGTCATCGGGCCGGGTCTTATCGGGAGGCCTCGAAGCGACCTCGTTGCAGCGGCCGAAGCGCTTCCTGGGCGCTGCGCGCAACGTCGAGGAAGGCGGCAGCCTCACCATCCTGGCGACGGCGCTCATCGAGACCGGCTCGCGCATGGATGAGGTCATCTTCGAGGAATTCAAAGGGACCGGCAACTCCGAGGCCTACCTCGACCGCAAGCTTGCCGACCGCCGCATGTTCCCGGCCATCGAGATCAACCGCACGGGTACGAGAAAAGAAGAACTGTTGATGTCGGAAGACGAGATCAATAAAATCTGGATCCTCCGCAAGGTCTTGGCGCCTCTGGCGTCCGTCGAGGCCATGGACTTGCTCCGCGAGAAGATTCTTTCGACGAAATCGAATAAAGAATTTCTCAAGTCCATGGAACTGTCCAACATGGTCGGCTGATGCGGGTCGTCGTTCTCGCGCTGGCACTCCTTGCGCCCGCCCGGGCCGCGGTCATCGCGTCCGGGGCGCCGGAGGCCATTGCGTTCCAGCGTTTTTCCGTGCTTACGTCTCCCGGCCCCGATGAGCCGCGTCCCGAGGTCCTGGCGAAGTCCCGGCGCTTGATGTACGCCGAGCACCGCGTGCAGAAAGGGGAGGGCTGGGTCGGCGCTCTGGCCAAGAGCTACGGCTCGACCTTGAGCGCGTTCCAGGCCACCAACAACAACGAGTTCGTGCTGATGTACCCCGGCATGCGCATGACCGTGCTCAACCGCGACGGCCAACTCTATGAGGTGCGCAAAGACTCGGAGACGCTCGACGCGATCGTGGCGAAGTTCAAGGTCGGCGTCGAGGAGCGCCGCAAGTTCAAGGAGATCGTCGTCCGCGTGAACAATTTTCCCGGCGTCGCTTTGCTCGAGCCCTTCGAATTCGAGCGCGGCGACCGGGTGCTGATTCCCGGCATCCGGGTCAGTTTCGACACCTATCACTTCCCGTTTGCGTCCCAGGCGCCGCCGCGCATCTCCTCGCGCTTCGGCTCCCGCTATCACCCGATCCTCAAGCGCCGCCGCATGCATGAGGGCCTCGACATTCCCAAGCCTTATGGCACGCCCGTCTATCCTGCGCGCTCCGGCCGTGTGCTCGACGCCGGCTGGAACGAGGGCTATGGCCAGCTTGTCATCATCAAGCACAACAACGGCGAGACGACCCGTTACGGCCATCTCTCCAAGATCATGGTCAAGCCCGGTGACCTCGTCCAGAGCGGCAAGACCATGATCGGGCGCGTCGGCTCGACGGGGATTTCGACCGGCCCGCACCTTCATTTCGAGGTGCGCGACAAGAACGGCAAGGCCGTGAACCCGACGCAGAAGATTGGGAGGCGATGAAGCTTTCCTTGCGCGAGGCCGGCGACCCGAAAGGCCTTGCCGTCGTCCTCATTCACGCCTTTCCGATGTCGGGCGCTCTGTGGGAGCCGCAGCTTGAGGCGCTTCAGGCGTTTCGCGTGCTGATCCCCGACCTGCGCGGCTTCGGCGGCACGCCGCTTCTTGGGCCGTGGCTGATTGAGCACGCTGCCGATGACATTCTTGAGACGGTTCCGGGAACGGCCGTCTTTGTCGGCCTTTCGATGGGCGGCTACGTGGCGCTCCAGATCGCGGCGGCCGCGCCCGCGCGCGTGCGGGGCCTTGTCCTGTGCGACACGCGCGCCGAGCCGGACGCCAACGAGAACAAGGCCAAGCGTGCGGCCGCGATCGACTTCGTCCGCAAGAACGGGGTCGGGGCGTTCCTGGGCCCGTTCCTGAAGGACGCCGTCGTCCAGCCGAAAGCTTTCGAATTTTTGCGCGGCGTCGCCGCCAAGTCCTCGCCCGAGGCCGTCATGGCGGCACTCGCGGCTTTGGCCGCGCGCCCGGACGCCGTTCCGGGTCTTTCCAAGATCAAGATTCCAACCGCGATCTTCGTGGGTTCCCAAGACAAGATCACGCCGCCACCGCTGTCCGAGGCGATGCGTTCGCGCATCCCCGGCGCCGAGCTTCATCTGATTCCCGACGCGGGCCATTTCTCGAATGCGGAGAACCCGGCCGTCTTCAACGATCGCCTCGTCTCCTTCCTGAAGCGGCTGTAGGCCTTAGGGCCCAGGATGAAGTAGGCCCTCCGACGCCTCTTGGGCGGCTTGTCGGCCCCTGTCGGGCCCCGCCCGGAGGGCTACACTGAGAGCGTGATGAAGCGTCTTCTTGCGGCCCTGCTCTGTACTGCCCTCTCTGTTGGAGGGCCGGGCTCCTCTGTTCCTGCCGCCCTCGCCCAGGTCGTCGAGACCGTCTTCCATGCGGGAGCCGGCGTCATCCGTCCCCTGCCGGGCGCCTCGGTGGAGTCATCGGTGGGCGGCCTCGGACTGGGTGTCTCCGGCTCGGGCGTCACGCCAGAGCTCCCCATCCCGATCGCGCCCGCGTTGGTCCGTGTCGAGGATTTTGCACGCAGCCAAGATCCAGCCGCCTTTCCGGCGCCCAGGCCTCGGGCGGATGGACTGCCATCGGCCGGGCCGAACCGTATCGTCGTCAATGAGGGGAGGCCCCCGGAGGAACTCGTCGGTGAGGGATCGGGCCGCTTCGACGGAGTCCGTTCTCGCGAGGAAGGAGCTGCCGAGATTCCTGCCTCTTCGGCGGCTCAGCCCCCGGCCTCTCCTTTTCGCTTGCGGGCCGTGTCCTTTGCTCGAAATCCATTGCCTGAGGTCTTGCCCCTGCCGCCGGGCACGCTTGACCGAGCGGACTATCGGGTCCCTCGGAGCATCACCGTCGCCCGCGGCCTCATGCTCGCGGGGCACGCCGGCGGTGCGGCGGCGGCGGTCGTCCTGCTCGCCGTCGGGCTTGGCTGGGCGCCTCTGGCCATGGCGGCGCTGGTCGGCTGGCGCCAGGTCCACAGAGAGCCCAAGGACGATGGGATGAGCACTTTCTCGGGTATGCTGCGCGGCCGCGAACGCGAACAGATGGAGAGCTACGGACGAAGGATCGTTGCGGCTTTGGTCGGCCGGCTTGGTCTCGACGTCAAGCGTACGCCAATTTTGACCGTAAGCAACGACCATGGCGGAGCTTTTGGCGCTACGAGCATAGGCAAGGCCATCGATGACTCGGCGCGCCTAATGATGGGAGAGGGATATGCCTCCAAGCCCTTCCAAGAGACGGCGGGAGTCTTGGCGCACGAACTCGGTCACCTGTTCTTCAACGATGGAGGCGGCCTTGGTTTCTGGCGCATTAAATTCAGGATGTCATTCTTTACGGCGTCGGTCTGCGCAGGCCTGGCCGTCAAGCTGGTTCTGTCTGCCTGTCTGTCCCCGGCGCTTTTTCTCCACCCCCTGAACATCGGCTTCGCGCCGATCCTGCATCTGCTTGTCTGGGTCGGTCTCGCCTTCCCGGTCGCCTGGGCGGCGTTCTTGGCGGGGCTTGCCGTCTTGCGCCAGGATGAGTTCCGCGCGGACCACTTCAGCGCGTGGCTCACCGACCCCTCTTGGCTCATCGGCCACTTCCAGGAGAGGATCCGCTCCCCGGCTTATACCCGTTCCGCCCGGACGCCGAAGGGATCTTTCGGGCGGTGGATGGATCGCCTCCTCTCGACGCATCCGGCCGACGCCGAGCGCATTCGGCGCCTGGAGGATTTACGCGGACACCGGAAGGATTAGGGGTTTCTCGACGGAATATTTGCTATACTGAGAGCATCATGAAGAAGAATCTCCACCCCCTCTATCGCACCGTCGTGTTCCAGGATGTCTCCGCCAATAAGGGCTTCCTGACGCGCTCGGCCGTCGTCGCCAAGGACACCGTCGTCTGGGAAGACGGCAAGACCTATCCTATGGTCAAGCTGGACATTTCCTCTCTTTCCCATCCGTTTTACACAGGCCAACAGAAGGTCCTTGATACCGCCGGCCGCATCGACCGCTTCAAGAAGCGTTTCGTCGCTTCCGAAGGCAAGACGGTCGATCGCAAGGTCGCGAAGACCCAGACCAAGCGCCTTGTCCATGTCGGCCACACGGCGAAGCGCGAGAAGGTCCTCTCCACCGCCGTGAAGAAGGAAGATAAGGCCGCCAAGAAGGCCGCCCCGAAAAAGGCGCCCGCGACGAAGCAAGCTTAGCGGTCCCGCTCTGACATGGGCCCCGGCCAGACACGGCCGGGGCCCGCTTCATTGCCCCGTGCCCTTTTAGACCATGGACCCGAAAATAATCAAGCTGGACAACGACTACCGCGAGCTCGAAGGCAAGCTCGCGGCCGGAGGCTTGTCCGCCTCCGAATTAAAGGAATTGGCCGTGCGCCACTCGCAGCTGGCGCCGATGATGGCCAAGGTCCGCGAATTTCTGCGTGTCGAGGGTGAGCTCGAGGGCCTCAAAGCGATGGCGGCCGACCCGGATTTGCAGGCCATGGCCGATGAGGAGCGCTCGCGGCTTGAGGCGTGCCGAAGCGCGCTGTCCGCGGACATTGCCGCCGACCTCCTGCCCAAGGATCCCAACGATGCGAAGAACTGCTACCTCGAAATCCGCGCGGGCGCGGGCGGCGACGAGGCGGGTCTTTTTGCCGGGGAACTCCTTCGCGCCTATGTGCGTTACTGCGAGACCAAGGGGTGGAAGGTCGAGACGCAGGAACTGAGCCCGAGCGGCAAGGGCGTCAAGGGCGCGGTGATCTTCATCGCCGGCCGGGAGGTTTACTCCTGGCTGCGCTACGAGGGCGGCGTGCACCGCGTCCAGCGCGTGCCGGCCACCGAGGCCGCGGGGCGCATTCACACCTCCACGGTCACCGTGGCCGTCATGCCCGAGGTCGAGGAGGCCGCCGAGATCCAAATTCGCCCTGAAGAACTCAAGGTCGACACCTATCGCGCCGGCGGCGCGGGCGGCCAGAACGTCAACAAGGTCGAAACGGCGGTGCGCATCACGCATATTCCGACCGGACTCATCGTGGAGTGCCAGGAAGAGCGCTCGCAGGGCCGCAACCGCGAGCGCGCGATGAAGCGCCTGTACGCGATGCTCGCCGACGCCGAGCGCGTCAAGGCCGCCGTGTCAAACGCCTCGGTGCGGAAATCGCAGGTCGGCACCGGCGATCGCTCCGAGAAGATCCGTACCTATAATTTCCCGCAGTCGCGCGTCACGGACCACCGCCTTGAGCGCTCGTGGCATAATCTTGCCGCCGTCATGGAGGGCGATCTGGGCCAGATGTTCGAGGCCCTGCGCGACGAGCAGCGCCGCCTGCTGATGGCGGAGGCGCAGTGACCGTCTCGGAGTGGCTCAAGAAGGGCGAGGCGTTCCTGGTCGAGCGTCGGGTCCCCGAGCCGCGGGTCAGCGCCGAATTCCTGATGGCCGAGATGCTCGGCGTCGGCCGCCTGACAGCGGTGACTCAGGGCACGCGCTTACTGACGGCCAAGGAGTCGCACACGTATTGGGATTGGATCAAGGGGCGGGGCAAGCGCCAGCCGCTGGCCTACATTCTCGGCCACCAGCCGTTTCTCGGCATCAAGATCGAGGTGACGCGCGACTCACTCGTGCCGCGCCCGGAAACCGAGGAGCTCGTCATCGAATGCGAGCGCCTCATCAAGGCCTCGAAGGTTATGGCGCCCAAGATCCTTGAGATCGGAACCGGCACGGGCTGCATTGCGATCGCGCTCGCCCAGCTCCTGCCCTCGGCGACCGTGTTCGCGACGGACCTTTCGAAGTCGGCCCTCGACCTCGCCCAAAAAAATGCGATTGCGCACCATGTCGTCAACCGCATCCGCTTCGTCCGCGAAGACTTGTTTTCCGATAAACAGGGCCTGCCCGGCTGGGCCGACCTCATGGTCTCCAACCCGCCCTACATTCCGACCAAGGACCTCGACTGCCTCGAGCCCGAGGTACAAGCCGAGCCTCGCCTCGCGCTTGACGGCGGCAAGGATGGTTTGGTTGCCGTGCGCGCCATCGTCGCGATGGCTCCGAAGCGGCTCAAGGCGGGGGGCATCCTGGCCATGGAAATCGGCGCCAAGCAGGGGCCGGCGGTCGCTGAGCTGTTTCGCGCGGCGGGTTTTGAAGGCGTCGTCATCAAAAAGGACGCCCAGGGCCACGAGCGGTTCGCGATCGGAGCCATCCCGGCCTGATGACCCGCGCCATTTCCCGCGTTTTTGTAAAAATTAAGAAGTAAAAATAAGCGCTATTCTCATCTCGCGCGCGATGTTAATAACCCTTTTTTCTTAAGGATTATTTTTTAAAAAACAAAGAAAATGGTAAATTGAGCGACATGGATCGTTTGATCATCGAAGGCGGCAAGCCTCTCAACGGCACGATCATGGTGAGCGGCGCGAAGAACGCGGCCCTTCCGATCCTGATCGCGACCTTGCTGACCGATGAGCCCTGCGTCATCGAGAACGTGCCCTCGACCTTGCGCGACCTGCGCACCACCTTTCGGCTCCTCGAAAGCCTCGGCAAAAAAGTCGTCGTCGAGGGTTCGACCGTGCGCGTGTTCTCCACCGGTTCGCTCAAGACCCAGGCGCCGTACGAGATCGTCAAGCAGATGCGCGCTTCGGTGCTGGCCGCCGGCCCCCTGCTCGCCCGCTTCGGCCTCGTGCGCGTGCCGATTCCCGGCGGCTGCGCGATCGGCTTGCGGCCGATCGATATCCACCTGAAGGGCTTTGAGGCCATGGGCGCGCGCCGCATCGCCGACCAGGGCGACATCATCATGTCCGCGCCGCGGCTGAAGGCGGCTGCGATCAAGCTGAGGTTTCCGAGCGTCGGAGCCACCCAAAATCTAATGATGGCCGCCGCCGCGACGCCGGGCAAGACGACGATCGTGAACGCCGCGCGCGAACCCGAGATGGAAGACCTGGGAAAATTCCTGGGACGGCTCGGGGCGACGGTCCGCGGGGCGGGGACGTCGACGGTGACCATCGTGGGCAAGCCCAAACTCAACGGCGCCCGCCACACAGTTATCCCGGATCGAATCGAGGCGGGGACGTTTTTGCTCGCCTGCGCCGCGACTCGCGGGCGCGTGAGGCTCCAAGGCGCCCAGGCCGCGCACCTGGGCTCGGTCCTGGCCGCGCTCAAGAAGGCCGGCGCTCAGATCCGCTCGGGCCAGGGCTGGATCGAGCTTTCGATGGAGCGCCGCCCGAAGGCCGTCTCCATCGCGACGAAACCATATCCGGGCTTTCCGACCGATCTGCAGGCTCCGTGGATGTCTTTGATGACCTTGTGCACAGGTTGTGCCAAGGTGACCGAGACGGTGTTCGAAAATCGATTTCTGCACGCCGCCGAGCTCGGCCGCATGGGCGCGCAGATCGCCGTGTCGGGGCGCACCGCGGTCATCGCGGGCCAGGAGTGCTTGTCGGGCGCGCCGATCATGGCCTCCGACATCCGCGCGGGCGCGGCGTTGCTCGTCGCCGGCCTTGCCGCCAAGGGCCGGACGACGATCGCGCGCGTCTATCACATCGACCGCGGTTACGAGGTGGTGGAGCAGAAGCTGTCCGGAGCGGGTGCCCGGCTCGAGCGGCAGGCATGACTTTCGCCGCGGCGCTCGCGGTTCTCGCGAAGCGCCAGGAGACGACGATCGTGCTGGGCTTGGGCCGCGTGCGCGCGCACCTGGCTTCGCTTGGCGATCCCCATTTGGCCGTGCCCGCTTTTCACGTCGCCGGCACCAACGGCAAGGGCTCGACGTGCGCCATGCTGTCTTCGGTTCTGACCGCGGCCGGATACCGCACCGGACTGTACGTCTCGCCCCATTTGCTGTCGGTCCGCGAAAGGATCAGCATCGATGGGCGGGATATTTCCGAAGCTGCGTTTGCCCAACTGATGGCGCGCGCGATCGCCGCGGACAAAAAGAAACAGCTCACCTACTTCGAGCTGCTGACGTCGATCGCTTTCCAACATTTCACCGCTCAGCGCTGCGACGTCATGGTCCTCGAGACCGGCCTCGGCGGGCGTCTCGACGCGACCAACGTCGTGCCCGCGCCGCTGGCCGCGATCGTGACTTCGATCGACTACGATCACCAGGCCTATTTGGGGCGGACCCTGGCCGCGATCGCGCGCCAGAAGACGGGCATCTTCAAGGCGGGCCGCCCCGCCGTGCGCCCCGATCTTCCGGTCCTTCGCCGCGCGGCGCTGCGGGGTCGGCCCGTCGTCGTGCGCGGGCCGTGGAAGGCCGTGCGCACCGATTGGGCGCGCGGCCGCCAAGTTCTGCGTTCGCCCGCGGGTCGTTCCTATACGCTCTCTTTGCTTGGTTCGCGGCAGGGCTGGAACGCGGCGTTGGCCCACGCCGCCGTCGCGTCTTCCGGTCTGGCCGTGTCCGATGCCGCATGGAAGAGGGGGCTTGCGAGGGTTTCCTGGCGCGGACGTTTTGAAGCGATCAAACTCGGCAAGAAAACGCTCATTGTCGACGGGGGACATAATCCCGAGGCCGCGCGCGCGCTGGCCGCGACCTGGAAGTCCTCGCCATTGTCGAAAAGGCCCGCTCGTTGGATTGTGGGAATTATGAAAGACAAGGATACGGCGGGAGTGCTGGCGCCGTTGGCGCCGTTTATTTCAGAGGCCGTGCTCGTGCGCCCGCCGAGCCCGCGCGCGCTTGAGCCGCTTGATCTTGCTCATTTCGTGCGCGCCGCTGCGCCAAAGGCGCGCGTGACCATTGAGTGCGATCCCGCGACGGCCATCGCCGCCTGGCGCCGCGACGTGCGCTCTCCCCAAACTGCGGTTTGCGCCGGCTCTTTTTATCTGGCTGGGGCCGCCTTGAAGGCCGTGGGGGCGAGATGAAAAAATTGTCCGTCGGTATCGACGTTGGCGGCACCTTCACGAAGATTGGCTTGGTCGACGCGAAAGGCAATGTCGTTCACTCGCTCCAAATACCGACCGAACCGAAAAAAGGCCCCCTGAATTTCGTGCGCCGCACTGTCGCCTTACTGAACGGCTGGTCATTTGGGTCCGTCGGTCTAGGCCTGGCCGGAGGCGTGGACGCGAGAACGGGCACTCTTCTCTTTGCTCCCAACTTAAAGGGCTGGACCGGCTTCTCGTTTAAGAAGGCCTTCGAGAAGTCGTTGGGCGTTTCTGTTGTTGTGGATAATGACGCGAATGTCGCGGTCTGGGGTGGATATGCGGTCGCTTTAAAAAAGAGACCCTGCACCGTCGTCGGTGTGACGCTTGGCACCGGTATTGGCGGGGGACTCATCATCGACGGACGCCTGCATCGCGGCGCGACCGGCTCGGCCGGCGAGATCGGGCACCAGGTCCTTGAGCTCAATGGGCCGCGCTGTCATTGCGGCCGCCGCGGCTGTCTCGAGGCATACGCCGGCACATACGGCATCCAGCGCCTCGCGCGCCAATTCATGCGCCGCCCGCCCTCGCCGCTGACGCCGAAGGCCGTTGCCGACGCGGCGCGTGGCGGGAACCGCGGCGCGCGCAAAGTCTGGGATGTGGTCGGAGCGCGCCTGGGTCAGGGCCTTGCTAATCTCATCCTCGTTCTCAATCCCGATGCCATCCTCCTACTCGGCGGAGTGGCGCGCGCGGGCTCGCTCGTGCTTGACCCGGTCCGCCGCGTGTTCGCGTCCCAGCCCTTCCGCGAGCCGTTTAAGACAGTTGTTTTAGCGGCCCCATCCGACCGAGACTGGGGTGTGGTGGGCGCGGCGCTGTTGTCTCGGGAGCGGTCATCTCCGGTCTTGGGGAGGTTATTGGTGAAATGCTAGAGTGGTTTCCGGCATGTCCAAACCCCTCTGGCTCGTCACCGGCGGCGCCGGCTTCATCGGCTCCCACATCGTCGCGGAGCTTGTCCGCCGCGGGGAGCGCGTCCGGGTCCTCGACAATCTCTCCACCGGCAAGCTAGACAAGATCGCCGCGGTCCGCGCCAAGATACAATTCATCAAGGGCGACATCACCCGTCCCGCGGACTGCGCGAAGGCCTGCCAAGGCGCGGCCTATGTTCTGCATCAGGCCGCCATCCGCTCGGTGCCGAAGTCCATGGACCGGCCCCAGCCCTCGAATGAGGCGAACGTCACCGGCACCTTGAACATGCTGGTCGCGGCCCGCGACGCGGGGGTCAAGCGCTTCGTGTACGCCTCCTCGAGCTCCGCCTACGGCGCCTGCAAAGTGTTTCCGCAGCGCGAGGACATGCGCCCCCAGCCGATGTCGCCCTACGCCGTCTCGAAGCTGGCCGGCGAGCATTATGCCTTGGTGTTCGCGAAGTCCTTTGGTCTCGAGGCGGTGGCCCTGCGCTACTTCAACGTGTTCGGCCCGCGCCAGGATCCGGAGTCGCTGTACTCCGCGGTCGTGCCGAAGTTCATGGAGCAGGCGCTCGCGGGCGCGCCCCTCGACGTGCACTGGGACGGCCGGCAGTCCCGCGATTTTACGCATGTCTCCAACGTCGTCAGCGCCAATATCCTGGCGGCGAAGGCACCTAAGGCGAAGGCCTCCGGCCAGGTCTTCAACGTGGCCAATAACCAGACCCATTCCTTGCTCGACATGATCCGGGTCCTCGAGAAGATCACCGGCCGCAGGCTGAAGCGCCGGCATCATCCGATGCGCGGAGGCGACGTGCGCCGTACCTGGGCCGACAACCGCAAGATCCGCCGCCTGCTCGGCTATCAGCCCGTCATGAACTTTGAACCCGGCCTGCGCGACACTTGGAGCTGGTTCATCGGCCGATGAAAGTCCTGGTCACCGGCGGGCTCGGCTTTATCGGCTCGAATTTCATCCGCCATCTGCTCAAGGCCCGGCCGAGTTGGAAGATCGTCAATCTCGACAAGCAGACCTACGCGGGCAACCCCGCCAATTTGAAAGGCTTGAAGGTCGAGACGATCAAGAAGGACATCTGCGACCCCAAGGCCGTGGACCGCGCGATGAAGGGTTGCGACTTCGTCGTCCATTTCGCGGCCGAGACGCATGTGGACCGCTCGATCCTCGATGCCGGCGCGTTCCTGAAGACCAATATTCTCGGCACGCAGGTCCTGCTTGACGCGGCGCTGAGCCAGCAGGTCAGGCGCTTTGTTCACGTCTCGACCGACGAGGTGTACGGCTCGATTCCTAAGGGCTATTCGAAAGAAGGCGACCACCTCGAGCCGAACAGTCCCTACGCCGCATCCAAAGCGGCCGCCGACCTGTTGGTCCGCTCTTACTTCGTCACGCACAAGGCGCCGGTGCTCGTCACGCGCGCGTCGAACAACTACGGGCCGTATCAATACCCCGAAAAGGCCTTGCCCCTCATGATCACCAACTTCATGGAGGACAAGCCCTTTCCCCAGTACGGCGACGGCAAGCAGGTCCGCGATTGGCTGCACGTGGCCGATCACGCTCGGGGCATTCTGCTTGTGTTAGAGAAAGGGATTCTCGGCGAGGTTTACAATATCGGCGGCTCCTATACATGCCAGAACCGTGAACTCATACAACGGGTTCTGCGGCTCATGAAACAGCCGAACGACCTGGTCGCTCGCGTCGAGGACCGGAAAGGACACGACCGGCGCTACGCCCTCGATTGCTCCAAGCTCAAACGGCTTGGATTTAGGCATGCGTACGGTTTTGACGAGGGTCTTCGTCAGACGATCGCGTGGTACCAAGACAACGAAGCCTGGTGGCGCCCGCTGAAGGTGGCCGGCGGCTACCGATCTTATCTTCAGAAGGCGTACAAGAGAAAATGAGCAAGAAAACGGTCGTGCGCAACGGGCACCGCCCCGCCGCCCCCATGTCGTGGAGCCACGCCGGCGGCGGCTGGATCGAGATCATCGTCGGCTCAATGTTCTCCGGCAAGACGCAGGAGCTGATCCGCCGTCTGCGCCTGTCTCAGATCGCCCGCCAGACGGTTCAGGTGTTCAACTCCGCGCTCGACGTGCGCTACGCCAAGGATCACATCGTCTCGCACGATCTGGTCAAGACGCCCTCGATCGCCGTCGCCAAGGCCAAGGATATTCTCGAGAGGATCAGCGCGGACACTCAAGTTGTCGGCATCGACGAAGTTCAGTTCTTCGATGACGCGATCATCGGCGTCTGCGAGCGGCTCGCCAACGAGGGCCGCCGCGTCATCGTCGCTGGTCTTGACCAGAACTTCCGGGGCGAGCCCTTCGAGACGACCGCGCGCCTGATGGCCCTGTCCGAATTCGTCACCAAAAATCTAGCCATCTGCATGCTGTGCGGAAATCCGGCCAATCGCTCCCAACGTTTGACGGCCGGACGCAAGCTCGTCGATGTCGGCGCCGCGGACAAGTACGAAGCCCGTTGCCGTCGCTGTTTTAAGCGTTGATAGGAGAAATAGACTATGGCTGAGCGTCCTTATAAGACGGACAATCCGGTGGTCGTCATCGAGAGCACGCTGGGCAAGATCGCCGTCGAGCTGTTCCCCAGGGAAGCGCCCGACACCGTCGCGAACTTCCTCAAGCTCGTCGAAAAGGCCTATTACGACGGGGTTCTGTTCCACCGCGTGATTCCCAAGTTCATGGTGCAGACCGGCGACCCCACGGGCACCGGCCGCGGCGGTCCCGGCTGGACGATCCTCGACGAGTTCCATCCCAAGCTGCGGCACAACAGGGCGGGCGTCTTGTCCATGGCCAACGCCGGTCCCGACACCGGCGGCTCCCAGTTCTTCATCACATTGGGCGCCACGCCCCATCTCGATGAGCGCCATGCCGTGTTCGGCGTGGTGATCGAGGGTCAGGACATCGTCGTCAAGATCGGGGACTCCCCGCGCGACGGCGGCGACCGTCCCAGGGCGCCGGTGAAGATGGAGAAGGTCAAGCTTGCCCAGCCGCTTAAGAAATAAATAGGACTTGAAAATGGGCATAATATAGGTCATAATTATCCCATGAGCGCCAAGTCCTGCAGCATTGCCAAGCTCAAGGCCGGGCTCTCCTCGATCATCGGTGAAGTGGCCGGGGGCGGGGAGATCGTGATTACGGATCACAACAAGGCGGTTGCGCGCATCGTGCCGGTCAGTCGCGTGCCCATGCTCCCGCATGTCGACGTCGCGGCTCTTTTTGAGGCCCCGCCCGTGAAGCTGCGGCCGGGGAGCCCCGGCTCAGCGAAGCTCGTTCGCTCGATTCGAGACGACGAGTGACGGCCTTTTATTGGGATACGTCGGCGCTGCTGGCCTTGATCTTCGATGAGCCTCGCGGCGAGGACGTCCGGCGCGCGGCGCTCAAGAAAGGCGCGTTGCCGGGCTACACCTCATTTTTCAGCTTCATTGAGATGGAATCCGCTTATTCGCGGCGGCTGTCCGAGGGGGCCCTCAAGAGCTCGCAGCTTCCGGAGCTCCGTCTGAAGGCTCAAAAGCTCGAATCCTCCTTCGGGCGGATTTGGGCGGATGAAGAGACGCTCCGAGACGCCCGGCACCTTGTCTTGGAACAGGGCCTCCGGCCCGGCGATGCCCTTCAGCTTGCCTCGGCTCGTCTGCTCTTGCAGAACGGCGACGAGGTGGCCTTCGTTTGTCTTGATGAGAAGCTCAACCAAGCCGCCCAAGCGGTCGGCCTGGCCTCCGCGCTCAGGGCTTGAGGCTTTTCAGTCCGTCTTCAACGATGTCAAACGCCTCGGCCAGCTGCTCATCGGTGATGACGAGGGGAAACAGCAGGCGCACGCAGTTGCCGTGGGAGCCCGCGGTCATGAGGACGACGCCGCGCTCATAGCAGAACTTGACAAGGGCCTTGGCGCCTTCCGCGAAGGGGTCCTTGGTGGTCCTATCGCGGACAAGCTCGATGGCTAACATCGGTCCGAGACCGCGAACCTCGCCGATGACCGCGTGGCGTTGCTTCCAGCCTTGCAACGTCTTGAACACGGACCGGCCGAGCTGCTGAGCTCTGGTCAGGAGCGTCTTATCCTCAAACATCCCCAACACGGCGAGCGCTGCGGCGACGGCGACGGGATTGCCGCCGAACGTGCCGCCGATGCCGCCTTCGATGGGCGCGTCCATCATCTCCGCGCGGCCCGTGACGGCCGAGATGGGCAAACCGCCGCCAAGCCCCTTCGCGGTGAGGATAAGGTCGGGTGTAAAGTGAAGCTGTTCGGAAGCGAATAAAGTCCCCGTTCGGCCGAAGCCGCATTGGATCTCGTCGGCAATAAGCACGATGCCGTTTTTGGCACAGAAGGAGGACAGGTTCGTTAGGAATTCTTTCGGTGCCGGGAGGAATCCTCCTTCTCCGAGAACCGGCTCGATGATGACCGCGGCTATTTTATCCGGTCCAACCGTGGCGGCGAGCGCGGTAAAGGCCGTGAATGCCTGCTCGGCGCTCACGCCGCGGTAAGAATAAGGGAACGGAGCGCGGTGCACGTCGCTGTTGAACGGGGTAAATCCGGTCTTATACGGCTTTTCTTTGGCGGTGAGCGTCATCGCCATGAAGGTGCGGCCGTGGAAGGCGTGTTCGAACGCAATGACCGCCGGCCTGCCCGTGTATGCTCGTGCGATCTTGATGCCGTTCTCGACCGCCTCGGCTCCGCTGTTGGCGAGAAACGACTTCTTGGCGAATGTGCCGGGTGTTTTTTCGTTTAACTTCTCGCACAGGGCGACGTACGATTCGTAAGGCGTCACGTTGAAGCTGCCATGCAGGAGCTTATCCGCCTGGGTCTTGATTGCGTTAACCAGCTTCTCCGGCGTGTGGCCGGTGTTCACGACGCCGATGCCCGCGGCGAGATCGATCAAAATATTTCCGTCGACGTCGGTGATGAGAGCGCCATGAGCATGGTCGACAAAGACAGGGGTCCCGTGGAACGGCCCCCTCGCCACGGCCGAACGGCGTCGCGCCATGAGAGCCAGGCTCTTTGGTCCGGGAACGGCCGTTTTCAATAGAATATTTTTCAGGCTCATGATGGATTTTTGTGAAAAGCTTCGGCCGAAAAGCATCGCAGCTTGCCCCAGAATGCGCTTCACCAAAAGCGCACCCATACACTTTCCCCTTGCAATCCTCCGAAATTCAAAAAATACCGATGACAGAATAAGAGTTTTTCACATCGCGCGCGCGATGTGAAAAATGTTTTAAAAACAACACTAATTTTTTAGAAAACGAAGGCCTCCGCAGCGTCCGCTCCGGGGTGAAAGGCCCCCGAGAGCATGGCCACGTCCTGCTCGGTGAAGACATAGGGACGATATTTGCTGTGTTGCCCTCGTTCTTCCGTCTTTAAGATCGCAATTTGCGATTTGAGAGCCCTTACCTCAACGATTACGAGCGATTTCAAACCGCGCCCCCAGAGAACAGAATCACGCTGTGAGTATAGCCCAAATCAGGATTGAGGGCCCAGACGCAAGTTTTTAGTACCAGGCCAGGGGCGTTTCGTCAAGGTTGATGTTGACCTGTTTGGTTTCCAGATAGCTCTGTATGCCATACAGTCCGAGTTCCCGCCCGTTGCCGCTCTGCTTGTAGCCTCCCCAGGGCATTTCGTTGAACGTGGGGTGGTACGTGTTCAGCCAGGTGATGCCGGCGCGCAGTTCTTTGAGGACCCGTATGCCTTTGTTGACGTTGAGCGTCCAAACGCCGGCGGCGAGGCCGTACTCGCTGTCGTTGGCGATGTGGATCGCCTCCGCCTCGTTCTTGAACGGGATGACGGACAAGACGGGCCCGAAGATCTCCTCGCGGGCGATGCGCATCGTCGGCTTCACGTCATCAAAGATCGTGGGTTCGACGAAAAAACCGCGCGCGAACTCAGCGCCTTTCGGGCGGCCGCCGCCGCAGACGAGCTTGGCGCCCTCGCGGATTCCGGCTTTGATATAGCCTTCCACCTTGTCGCGGTGCGCGGCGCTGACGAGCGGGCCCATCTTGACTCCGGCGCTCAGGCCGTGGCCGAGCTTGATGCGGGATATCTTCTTGAGCATCGTGTCCACGAACTTCTTGTGAATGGATTTCTCGATAAGCAGGCGCGAGCCCGCGGAGCAGACCTCGCCTTGGTTGGCGAAGGCGGCGAACAGCGCGCCGTCGACGGCCGCCTCAAAGTCGGCGTCGGCGAACACGATGTTCGGGTTCTTGCCGCCGAGCTCGAGCGTGACCTTCTTGAGGTTGCCGGCGGCGGCGATCGCGATCTTGCGGCCGGTGAGCGTGCCGCCGGTGAAGGCGACCTTGTCGACGAGCGGGCTCTCGGCCAGCTCCTCGCCGGCGCCGGCGCCGGGGCCGGCGACGATGTTGACGACACCCGGGGGCAGGCCGGCCTCGTGGATCAGGCGGGCGAGGGCGAGCGCGGTGAGCGGGGTCAGCTCGGAGGGCTTGAGGATCGCCGTGCAGCCCGCGGCGAGCGCCGGAGCGAGCTTCCACGCCGACATCAGCAGGGGGTAGTTCCAGGGGATGATCTGGCCGCAGACGCCGATGGGCTCGCGCAGGACGAAGCTCATCGAGTTCGCGGGCACCGACATCGTCTCGCCGTGGATCTTCGTGGCCAGGCCGCCGTAGAACTCGAAGCAGTTCGCCGCGTCGGCGACGTCGTACTCGGCCTCGACGAGCGGCTTGCCCATGTTGCGGACTTCGAGCTCGGCGAGAGCCTTCGCGTTCGCGCGGATCAGGTCTCCGATCTTAAAAAGGAACTTGCCGCGGTCCTGCGCCGTGGTCTTGCGCCATGGGCCTTTGTCGAAGGCCGCTCGAGCGGCCAGGATCGCGAGCTTCATATCGGCGCGGCCGGCCTCGGGCGCAAGGGCGAGCGGCTCGCCGTTCGCGGGATCGACGATCTCGCGCATGCCCCCGTTCTTCGCTTGAACGAACTTGCCGTTGATGAACATCTCGTAAGTCTTGACTTGGGTTTTCACGATAGCGCTCCTACTGAATGTGGTATCTGGGTCCTTTGAAGCGGGCGCGAGCGCGCCCGAACCAGATCGCGAGCAGCGCGGCGAGAAGGCCGGCCATCGCCTTGCCCGCGCCTTCGTTGGGAGGCAGGACGAAGACGACGGTGATACAGCCGATCCAGAGAAGCGCCACGATGGCGATCGGGGTGCTGAAGCGGCCGAGGCGCCAGGGACCGATGTCTCCGCCGTGTCCCCTTGCGCGGGCGTAGAGCCGGGCCGCGATCGGCAGGCCGTAGGAGATGTACAGCGAGAGCACCGCGATCGAGAGCACAGCACTGTAGGCCTGCACCGACAGCGCGATCAGCATGGCGCAGACGAACAGGCCCCAGATCGCGTTGACCGGCGTGCGGTACTTCTTGCTGACCTGGGCCCACAGCGCGTGTCCCGGCAGGCCCCCGTCGCGCGCGAAGGCGAAGACCATGCGCGAGGCCGAAGTCATGGCACCCAGCCCGCACAGCCACATCGCTCCGCAGATGAGCCACACGAGCGCTGCGCCCATCGCCGGGCCCAGGCGCAGCTTCAGCACCTCGATGAGCGCGTTGTCGCCGAAGGCCGTCGCCTGCGCGAGGTCCGGGATCGACAGCGTGATCGCGGCGAGCATCAGGAAGCCGAACACGATGGAGACCGCGACCGCGATGAAGATTCCCCACGGCGCGTTGCGGCGCGGGTCGTTGGTCTCCTCGGTCACGTGGGCTGAGGCGTCGTAGCCGGTCAAGGTCCACTGGGCGAGGAGCAGGCCCACGAGGAAGCTGTAGGACGGTCTGAAGCCATCGCTCGAGCTGAATTTAAAAAGGAAGCTCACGGGCTGGGCGAAGCCAATTCTCCCGAGTACGATCAGGAGAAAGAAGACGACCGCGATGTGGTACCAGGCCGAGAAGTCGTTGAGCCAGGCCACGATGCGGATGCCGAGGTGGTTGAGCAGGGCGTGCGAGAACAGGAGGGCTGCGTACACTGCGATGGTCGTTGCCGGCTTCGTCGGCAAGCCGAGTAGGCCGATGACGAAGTTGGCCAGGCCCCAGTCGATGCCGGCCAGGATCGCGAACTGCCCCATGGTGTTGAAGCAGGCCGTGAACCAGCCCAGCGCGCGGCCGCCGAGGAAGCTTGACCAGTGGTACAGCGCGCCGGCGGTCGGGTAAGCGGAGGCGAGTTCCGCCATGGAGAGGGCGACCATCATCGTGAAAAACGAGACGAGCAGCCAGCCGACGCTCATCTGCAGGGGGCCGCCGTGCTGGAGGCCGTAGCCGAAGAGCTGGGTCGCCCCCGTCAGGATCGAGATGATCGAGAAGCTGATCGCGAAATTGGAGAAGCCGCCCATGTCGCGCAGCAGCTCCTGCGCGTAGCCCATCTTCCGGAGGTCTTTCGCGTCTCGCCCGTGCTGCTCGCGCTCCTTCTGATCGTGGTCCAAGTACGCCTTCTTAAGGAACGAGGCGGGCGGTTTTGACGTAGTCAAGCCGCGGGAAATTCGCCCTCAGGTAGGCGTTTCCCTGGGACTGGATGGCGCCTTGATCGGGGGCCTCGCCGTATTCGAGGTTCAGCGCGCCCAGCACCGGCGCGCCCTCGACGACCTTGCCGAAAGGCGTGAATCCCTGTCCGTCGAGCCCGGCGTTGTCGCCGAAGTTGAAAAAAATCTGGGTCGTGCGGCTGTTGGGCATTCCGGTCTTGGCGAACGTCACGTAGCCGGGTTTGTTGGACTGGCCCGCGGATGGATCGTCCGCGATAGTGGCGGGGCGCCACTTCGCGTTGACCTCGGAGTCGCCGTGAATGCCGATCTGCGCCATGAAGCCGTTGACGATGCGAAAGAACGCGGTGTCGTCGTAGTAGCCGATCTTGACGAGGTTGTAGAAGCGGTCGGCGCCATTCGGCGACCACGCGCGGTGCACCTCGATGATCAGGTCGCCTTTGGTAGTGGCGAATCTGGCCTTGAACACCTCGGGAGCCTTCTCGTTCGCCTTCTCGGGCGAGAGCAAGGCGGGGTTCGCGGCGGCAACCGGCATGGTCTGGGCCGGAGCGGCGGCGGGAGCGGCGGTCGACGGGGCGGATCCGGACTCCTGATCGCACGCGGCGAGGGCGAAGACGGCGGCGACGGCAAGGAGGGGCAAGAGATTCTTGTTCATGGGGCCGAGTCTAACAGATTGCGCGGGGGCATTTCTATAACGCGGCGTCGAGCCAGCGGAACTTCCAGGTGAGGTTGAGGCCGCGCTTGCGCGCCTCATCGATAAACGCCTCCGGCGGCACGCCGAGCTCGACGGGATACGCGCCGGGCTTGACGCGGCCCCGGCCGTCGGCGGCCATCTGGGCGACGATCGAGGCAGGAAATCCCGTCGTGCGCATCATCGCGGTCATGCCGGTCGCCTGGTCGGCGTAGTCGACAAGGCTGTGGACGACCTCGGCGGGCCGTCCGTCCTTCAGGCCGCGCACGGTGTTCTGGATCACGACCACGTCCTCGTCGCCGGGCCGGTGGAAGTGGCGGCGGAAGAGCTGGGCTGCGACCTCGCGGGGGGCGACTTTGACGCCCTTGCGGACCTCAAGCGACTTGTCGTCGAAGAAACCCATGGCGGCCATGGCGTTGATCACGGCGATATGGCCGGGGTAGCGGATCAGCTTGTTGTCCATCGTCTGGACCTTGCCTGCGTAGGTCTCTGCCAAGGTGGACAGTCCGCCGGCCGCGTGCGCGGCCTCGCAGCGTCCGAGCGGGGCGGGCAGGTCGATGACCTCGGTTTCAGACAGGCCTGGGAGTTGGACCAGCTTGCCGCCGCGCAGGGCTGTCGCCGGGGAGACGTACTCGTTGATGAGGCCGTGCTCGGAAAAAGTCAACATGTAGTTCATCGGCGGCACGGGCTTCTGCGGCAGGCCGCCGTCGCGGATGAGCACCTCGTCCACCCGGTCGAGCATCGACATCGCGTGCACGGCCAAAATCGAGATCATGCCGGGCCCGAGACCGTTGTCGGGGAGCACCGAGACGCCGGCCTTCACCGCGAGGGGGTGCAAGGCGATCTCCTTCTTGACGATGTCGGTGTTGCCGCCGAGGTCCACGTAGTGGACGCGCGCGGCGATCGCGGCCTTCGCGAGGGGAAGATTGAGGAAATAGGGCACGCAGGAGACCAGTGCGCTGTAGCCCTTGAGCGCCTTCTTGACCGCGGCGGGGTCGCCGGCGTCAAGGCGCTTGAACTTCGCGCGGCCGCCCGAAACCTTGGCGAGGAACTTTTTCGCTGAGGCGAGGCTCGCCGCTGACGCGTCGCAGAGCTGGACTTCCGCAATGGCGGGGTTGCAGAGCATGTCGTAGGCGCAGGCGCGCCCTTGGAAGCCGGAGCCGAGGATGAGGAACCGCATGCCGTGATTTTTTACGGGAGGCGGGCGAAGTGGGCGGGCGGGTTGTACTGCACATCGAGGGCATAGCGGCTGGCCACAGCGGCCTGCTGCTCGGTCAGTGCGAGCACGCCGAACACCGAGACGTATGCCCGGTTTGACACGGGGTCGACCAATTGGATGCCGGAGCCCTGTAGGGCCTCGACGGTGAACGCGGCCTTGTCGTAGGGCACCTTCGCGCGGTCGAATTCCGCGGTCAGAGTATTCAGGAGGGAGCGCAGCGCGGCCACACCCTGCGTGGTACTGAACCTATTGGCATTGCCGCCGTTCAGAGGTTCATCGATCTCGAAGCCCTGGGTATAGAGGCGGTAGGGTTTGGCCGGGGCGAACGCGGCGCGCACGCCCTGATAGGCGCCATAAAGGAACGAGAGACCGGACAGGTTCATCGCCAGGACGCCGGTGAGCCAGAAGACCTGCACGGCGCGCGCGAGAGTGAAGGCTCCCACGGCCTTCGCCGTCGGGCGGCCGGTTTGGGCCGCGGATTCGTCCATCGCGGGCTTGAGGCCCGAGACGAGGCGGTCGAAGAGCGTCTTAGAGCCTTCGGACGATGCGCTCCAGCCTTTGAGCAGGCGGTCCATGACGATGGTGGTTTTGGAGTACGGCCAGGCCTCTTTAACAGCGGCGGCGGCGAACGCGAAGGGCGCGCGCGACAGACCGATCGCGGCGCCGAGCGCGATCGAGAGGATCCACTCGGCGGCCTGGATCAGCCGGACCGGCATCCAAATCGCGGTGGTCAGCCAGACGCCGTGCCAGTGCGTCTGCTTGAGCCAGTACGACTTGTGGCGCTGCAGGTTGGAGAGAAACTTAGTGTCGTTATGCCAGAAGCTCGCGACGTTGTGGAAGCTTTCCATGGACTTCGGGAATGCGCCCAGGAAGCCGCTCATGCCTTTCCAGGCCCACGGAGGCAGGTGCTTGAGCAAAAGCGGGCTCGTGGCCGCGGCGAGAGCCAGCGTGCCCCAGCCGATCCAGCCGCCGAGAAAGCCCGCCCAGACCGCGCCGACGGCGACGGACGCGCCGAGCGCGCCGAAGAACGCGCGGGTCTCGTCCTTATCGAAGCGGACGTCTTTCTCCTGAGTTCTCTCCACCCAGCGGTTGAAGCCCCAGCCGTC
>JAHFCE010000005.1:29224-141165 GCA_023249675.1 Elusimicrobiota bacterium
GCTGCCGGTGAACAGGAGGACGAGGCCATTGTAGAACAGCGCGTGGCCTACGACGGATCTCAGAATCTTGGGCGAGGACTTGCCCAAGAAGGGCATCGCGGCCAGCGGCAGAGCGAGCGCCAAATAGAGGGGAATCTGAATCAGCGAGTGTCCTGCGAGAATCGGCAGGCCGAAGAAGCAGGCCGGGATCAGGGCGATGGCCGTTGCGATCAGTTTTGGCGTCAATGGTGTCTTGGCGGGAGCGCTGGGTCCGGGGGTGATGGGTTCGGTCGACTTCTCCGACAGGGAGTCGTGGCGCGCGAGTTGGCGCGACTCGGACAGGACTCCCCACTTGCCGGCGGCGGGAGCGGACAGGTCAGAACCGGCGTTCAGGGAGGGCACGTTGGTGAGAGCCGCCTCGAGTTTTCGGCCGAGGTCGCTCGCGGAGGCAGGCGCGGCGTCTGTGATCGGGCCCGCGTTCGTGAGTGCTACGGCGCTCGCTTTCGCCGCGGCGGAAACGACCTTGGCCGGAGCGGTTGGGCGCGCGGCGGAAACTTTAAGGGAGGCGGCTGAGGCCGAGACGCCGGGCGCCGCAGTCGTCGGCGCCGGCGCGGAGGGAGCGCCCAGTCCCGGCATCAGACCCAAAGAGGGCATTAAGGTCGGGATCGCGAACGACGCGCCGCCAAAGCCGACGACGGGGACCGCCGCCGGGCCGGTCGCGGGCGAGGCCGACGCGCCGTGGGCGACGGACTGGGCCGCGGCGTAGGAGTCGGGACCGGGGCAGGCGAGGAGAAGAGAGAGGCAGACGGCGGAGGCGAGGGCGCGGCGCAGCGGGAGATGGTTCATGCTCCGATCTTACGAAAGGGCGTAACCGGAACCAAAGGGCCTTTGGTCCCTCAATGGCTGGACAATGGGCCTACCTTTTTTCGACGTTGATTCGCATTGGTCGTTCATAATTGTTACACTAAAAAACAGGGCAACTCAGGAGGACCATGAATTATCTATCCGGACGGGTTCGTCGAAATCAGGGTGGTTTCACTCTGATCGAGCTTCTCGTCGTCGTGCTCATTATCGGCATCTTAGCCTCGATCGCGGTTCCTCAGTACTTCAGAGTCGTCGAGAAGGGTCGCTTTGCTGAGGCGAGCAGTTGTATCGGGGGTCTGAAGACGGCTGCGGAAAACTTTTCCCTCAAGTTTGGGGGAACTTATGGCAGCGCGGCGAATCCCATAACCTATGCGAAGCTCGACTCGCAGTGCCCCAACCTGAAATTCTTCAACGCTCCCGTTGTCGCCTCGAACAACCCCTACACTATCTATACAATCACCATGGGGCGTAATGCCACTGCCAATGGATCCTATGGGTCATACAATGTCGTGTTTACTTGGCCTCCCCCCGCGGCCGGAGAGTGGAGTTGTAACGGCGGCATAGGCACCTGTGCTGACCTGTTACCCTGATGACGAATTGACGGAGGGGCCGGTAGTCGTCTTTTCCCGTCTTTAGAGGGGGTCAGCGCCCGGCGGGAGACCAGTGGGGCGTCGCGCTCGTCCCGGGCACGTCGGCCATCAGGCGGGGCGCTGCGCCGTCGGCGTCCATCACCCAGATCTGGGAGCGATTCCCCCGCGTCGAGGAGAACGCCAGGAAGCGGCCGTCGGGCGACCAGGCCGGGTCTTCGTTTGAGCCCTCGCCGTGCGTGAGCTGGCGCAGCTGGCCGCCGGTGATGTCCACGAGGAAGATGTCCATCTTGTCCTTGTTGTGGGCGCGGCCGGCGAAGGCGATCCACTCGCCGGTCGGCGACCAGGCCGGCGCGTCGCACCAGTTAAGGCCCGTCAGGCGCGTGATCTTCTTCGTCGGGATGTCGAGGACGTGGATCTGCGGGTTTCCCGATCGGTCGGAGACGAAGGCCACTTGGCGCGCATCGGGCGAGAAGGTCGGTGTGCTGTCGGCGCCAAAGTGGCTCGTCAGGCGCTCGGCGGGGCCGCCCGCGACTTCCTTAAGATAGAGGTTGGGGCTTTTGCCGCGGGAGAGAGTCATCAAGATTTTCGTCCCATCGGGCGAAAATCCGCCGGCGATGTTGAGGCCCTGTTGGTTCGAGAAGATTCGCGAGTGTCCGGTCTCGAGATCGAGGAGCCAGAGGTCGGGGTTGCCGTCCTTGTAGCTCGTGTAGACGAGGAAGCGTCCATCGGGCGAGAAGCGCGGCAGCAGCGCAATCGAGCGGTCATCGGTCAGGCGCGCGAGCGCGTTCCCATCGTAGTCCATCGCCCAGATTTCCTTGTGCCCGGTGCGATTGTTGGCAAATGCGATGCGCGTGCGAGCGATTCCCTCGCGGCCGGTCGCGGCCTTGACGACGTCATCGGCGATTCGATGGGCGAGAGCCCGCATCCAGGGCGCGTCTTGACGGTAGAAGCGCTCAAAAACGGTTTCGCGGTCGCCTTCGGCGTTTGCGAGTTTGATGCGGACCGAGACCTTGTCGGCATTTTTTGACGCCTTCGCCGTCAGCCGCCACGTCGCGCCCTTCACGGGCTCGGCGGCGTTAACCTCGTCCGTCACCTCAAAGCGGCGCGAGAGCATGAGGTCCTGGCGAACGACCTCGCGCAGATCCTTGGCAAGGAGCGCGTCGGCGCCGACTCTCGGATCCTCGGCTTCGAAAGGCGGCAGGGCCAGTCCCGGGTTGGGTTGGCCGGTCGCGCCTGTCAGCGCCAACTTGATCTCGGTCGAGGCCGACGCGGGGATGGCGAGGAGAAGCAGCAGCAGTCCGGACCGGATCATGGCTTGGGCTTGGCCAGGCGCTTGAGGGCCGCCGCGGCTTCCTTGGCCTCGGCGCTCTTGGGGAAGTCGGCCTGCACGGATTCGAGGTAGGCGCGGGCCTCGTCGCCGCCCTTTTTGAGATTGATCAACGCGAGCGCGTAGTGCAGGCGCGCGCCCGGCGTCTGGCCGCTTTTCGGGTACTTGTCGAGCACGAGGGCGAACTGGCGGCCCGCTTTCTCCCATGAACGGAGTCCGTAGTAGGCCAATCCGAGGTCGTATGTCGCGACATCGAGGAGGTCGCCCTTCGGAAAATCGCGGAGGTACTGCTCAAAGCCCTTCGCGGCCTGCGCGTGATCCCTGGCCTGAAGGCGCTTCTCGGCGGTGTAGAACACGTCGGTGGCGCCGTTCTCGCGCTTGGCCGCGGCGAGCGCGGCCTTCTGCTCGGCGAGACCTTCGGTCTGGGCTTGACTAATGGTCTGGCCGAGGGCGGCGACCTTGCCGGAGAGCTGGGCGCCGAGGTCGTCGAGCTTGGCCGAGAGCTTGCTCATGTCGCCCTGCGAGGCCTTCACGGTCTCGGTGTAGGCGGTCAGCTCCTCGCGGAGCTGCTTGACTGCAACCGAAAGGTCGGCCTGGTTGGCCTGCAGGGAGCCGACCGTCTGCTTGAGTTCCGAAACCTGGGTCTTTACCTCGTCCGACTGCTGGGAGAGGTCGAGCATGTCCTTCTGCGTGGCGACGCAAGAGGAAAGACAGAGCGTGGCGATCGCGATGCCGCGACCGCGCCACGCGGCGCGGACGTTCACCGCGCGACGGTGCCGGCTTCGACGCGCACGCCGGTGGCGGCGCGGCGGTTCTTCGACCAGCAGTCCTCGGTCGGCTCGGCGCAGTCCGGCTTTTCCTTACCGTAGGAAATCGTCGCCACGCGCCGCCCGTCCACTCCGAGGCGGAGGTAGTAGTCGCGGACCTCCTTCGCGCGCTTTTGGCCGAGCGCCAGGTTGTAGGCCACGGTGCCGCGATCGTCGCAGTGTCCGGCGACGAGAAACTCCAAGCCCTTGCGGCTCTTGATGATCGCCGCGTTCGCTTTGAGGATGTCGAGCGTCTCGCCGGAGAGCTGGGCGCTGTCGTAGTCGAAGCGCACGGGCTTGATCTCCGGATCCGCCTCGAAGCCGGAGCCGCGCAGGCTGGCTTCGGTCACCTCGACGCCGGGAGGAAGAGGCAAGGCTTCGGCGCCGTCGGCCGCGGCAACGCCGTCGGCCTTTCCATTTTTGTCGAGAGAAGTCTTCTTCTGAGGCGTCGTGCAGGCGGCGGCGAATAGGGCGACGAGTGCGAAAGAGAGGAAGTTTTTCATGCCGCTATCATACAAAAAAATCAGATCGACTCCGGTTCCCGGGCTCATAACTTAGGGAACAAAATCGGGGTCTCGATCGTCTGGTAGTATGGAGATCGCGAAGGTTGACGGGTCGAACAAGGAATTGGTCCAGCAGATGGAGAAGGTGGGGCAGCGGCTGATGGGGCCGCCGGAGGGGCCGAAGAGAAGGATCGGTTTTTAGCGTTGCGCGGACGAGGCGGTTTTACCGACGACCTCGCCTTTCGGCCCGATGTCGTAATAGAGGGGGCGGCAGGTCTCGATGTTCACAAGCATGATCTGCTCGGGCGTGAGCTGTTCGAGGTCCATGACGATCGCGCGCAGGGAGTTGCCGTGCGCCGACACGAGAACATTTTGGCCCGCGGCGGCGGGCTGGATGAATGTCCGGAAATAGGGCAATGTCCGCGCGGCGGTGTCCTTGAGGCTTTCGCCGTTCGGCGGCTTGATGTCGAAAGAACGCCGCCAGATGTGGACCTGCGCGTCGCCGTACTTCTTTGCGGTTTCCGCTTTATTGAGTCCCTGCAAATCGCCATAATGCCGTTCATTGAGCGCCGCGTCTTTTTTGACCGGTAGAGCGGCCTGCCCGATTTCTTCCAGGATGATGCCCAAGGTCTGCTGGGCGCGCATCAGTTCGGAGGTGAAGGCGAGGTCGAAGCGGATGCCCTTGAGCTCCTGACCGGCGCGGTGCGCTTCTTTCTCGCCCAGCGCCGTGATCGGAACGTCCACCCAGCCTGTGAAGCGGTTCTCCAGGTTCCATTGCGACTGTCCATGGCGGACGAGAACAAGCTTGCCCATGTCAGGCCCTCGGTTCCGCGAGCATCTCGCGGATGGTGCGGCGGAATTCCTCGAGCTTGACCGGCTTCGGCAGGAAGCGGGCTCCGGCCGAGTCCGACACCTCGCCCATGACCTGCGCGGGGTCGGCCTCGCCGCTCATGAACAGGATCGGGGTGCTCTTCGTGGCGTTGTTGCGTCGTAGGGACTCGAAGAGGTGGGAGCCGGTGTTGCCCGGCATGTGGTAGTCGAGGATGATCAGGTCGGGCTTGACCTTGCGGGCCGTCTGCATACCCTCGATGGGCTCGCCGGCCGATGAGACCTCGTGGTTTTCGTGCCGAAGGATCTCGGTCAGAATGGCGATGATTTCATAGTCATCGTCGATGATGAGGACGCGCGCCATGCCCGGATGATAGCGTTTCCCGGCCGAGACTGGAAGAGGATAGGCCGAGGCTAAACGCGGCGAGAGATGCGGCCCCGCGCGGCGTAGGCGCGGGCGAGGTCGGTGCCGCGGCGGCGCACGCCCGTCTTGCCCGACTTCATCTTGAACATCGCGGCGTCGGCTGCGCGCACGAAGTCGGAGGCGTTTCCTGAGGCGGGCAGCTGCGCGACGCCCCAACTCGCGGTGACGCCGTCCTGGGCGAGCGCCCCGGCGGCTTTGACGATGCGGCGCGCGACGCGCGCGCCCTTGGCGGCGGTCGTGCCCGGCAGAAGCAGGACGAACTCGTCTCCCCCGTAGCGGAAGCAGAGGTCCACCTCGCGGCGCACGCTGTCGCCGATGGCGGTCGAGAAAGCCTTGAGAATCCGGTCGCCCTCGAGATGCCCGCGCCTGTCGTTGACCTGCTTGAAGCCGTCGAGGTCGAATACGATCATGGACAGGGGGTCGCCCTGGCGGCGTGCGCGCGCGGCCTCCTCGCGCAGGCGGTCGTGGAAGTGGCGCTGGTTGTACAGGCCGGTCAGATCATCGGTGCGAGTCATCTCGCGCAGGCGGCGCTCGAGCTCGACGCGGTCGCTGATGTCCTTGGCGATGCCGAGCGTGCCGATCACGCGGCCGCGAATGTCCTTGAGCAAGGAGAGGGACATGCTGACGTGGAGCACCCGGTCGCCGGAGGCCTTCACGCGCATCTCGTGGTTGTGCACGCGCCCGCCCGCGCTCTCGCGCAGGCGCTTCATGAGGCGTTCGGCGGCGGCGCGGCCTTCAACGTAGAAATCGTGGGCGGGACGGCCGGAGGCCTGAGCCGCGGTGAGGCCGAGCATGGCTTCCGCGCCCGGGGAGAAATAGATGACCCGGCCCGCGATGTCCGTGGTGCAGATCAGGTCGCCGGAGGAGGCCACGATGGCCTCGAAGTACTCCTTGAGCCGGATGAAGTCGGTCGACAGCGCGATCAGCGGGCCATGGGCTCGCCGAGTGATGAGGGGCATATCACCTATTTAACACGATTGGAGGGGCGTCAACAGGGGCGTAGGTCCCGACGGGAGAGGGGTCCAAGGACCCAGGTTAATCACACCACGTGTCCAGGCTCAAGCGGGCCGGAGCGGATTTCCAAGAGAGCCAGCACAGCGCGGCCAAGCCGGAGTCAACGAAGAAAGCTTGTCTCGGGGTGAAGTGCATCGCGTCGCCAAAGCAGCCGCAGTTGGGAAGCTGGATGCCTTTTAGCTGAACCGAAAGAAGCGCGCATAGAAATGCGGCGAATAGAGCTGCGGCCGCGGCCGCGGCCGCGCGCAGGCGCAGGCCGAAGATCAAGGACCAGCCGAGTAGGAGCTCGACCCACGGTAGGAAGGTCGCGGCGGTCAGGACCATGTCGTGGGGCAGAACGTCGTAGGAGCCGATCACGATCGCGAACTCCTCGGATGGGCCGGCCGCCTTGACGGCGCCGGCGTAGACGAGGACCGTGCCTACGAGCACGCGCGCGGCGAAACCTATGGAGGGGGGAATTTTTGAGCTCATTTCTTCAGCTCCTTCTCGACCCAGGGCGTGCCGCGTTCGGACAGCTGCAGCGCGCCGACGAAGCGTTTGCCGTTGATGAAGAAGGTCGGCGTCGAGCCGACCCAGGCGTTGAGGGCGTCCTTGGCGTCGGAGTTGACGGCGGCGTTGACGGCGGGGTCTTGGCGGCAGGCGTTCCACGCGAGGGTGTTGAGCCCGAGCCTCGCCGCGTACGCGGGCAGGCGCTGTTCGGATTTGGCGCTTGCCCACTCGTCCTGATGGTCGTAAAGCTCGTGATGGTACTCCCAAAACTTGCCCTGTCGGCCCGCGCACTCCGCGGCGATCGCGCCGGCGCGGGCCCAGCGGTGCATGCGCTCAAGCGGGAAGTGCTTGAAGACGAGCCGGACTTTGCCATCGTAGAGCTTGAGAAGCGCGCGCATCGGGGCCTCGGCGACGCGGCAGGCGGGACACTCGAAATCCGAGAACTCGATGATGGTTACCTTCGCATTTTGGGGGCCGAGCATGCGGTAATCGGGGGCGTTCGACGAGAAGGGCTTGCGGACGCCGCGTGCGATGCGAACGGAGCCCGCGCTCGTGGCGAGTACGATGATGATAGAAGCAATCAGACGGGGCAGCCGGTCCATGGCGGAGAGGATCATAGAAAATAAAGCTCCCCATTCGCCGTTCAGGCGAATGGGGAGCTTCCTACATAGGTGACGTCAGCGGATGAGCTTGACGGCGCTGGGCAAGCCCGCGCCTTGGCCGATGTCCGGCACGCCCTCGAGCTTGGTCGACGCGGCTTGAAGAGCCGCGAGCGCCAGTGCAGGGGTGGCGCCTTTATGGGTCGCCACGTACAGCGCCGTCAGGCCGGCCACGTGCGGCGTGGCCATCGAGGTTCCCGACAGCGTGTTGTAGCCGCCGCCCATGTACGTGGACTTGACGGCCACTCCGGGCGCGATGATCGCCACCGATGGGCCGCGGCTTGAGAACGAGGCGAGCTTATCCTTCAAGTCGGAGGCCGCGACGGCGATCGCACCCGGGTACGCCGCCGGGTAGCCCACCGAGCCGCCGGAGTTGCCCGCCGCCGCGATGAGGATCACGCCGCTCTTGCGCATCGCCTCAACCGCGTCGGCCAGGGACTGGTTGCCCTGTCCCGCCCCGAGACTCATGCTGGCGACTTCCATCTTGTTCTCCACGGCCCACAGCATGCCGGCGATCACGTCGTCGAAGGTGCCGGAGCCGTTTCTGTCGAGGACCTTCACGCCATACAGGTCGATCTGGGGCGCGACTCCGACCACGCCCTGGTCGTCATCCTTCGCGGCGATCGTGCCCGAGCAGTGCGTGCCGTGGCCGTTGTCATCGTTGAACGTCGAGGATGTGGAGATCGCGTTCCAGCCTCCCTTAATGATGCCCGCGAGCTCGGGGTGCGTCAGGTCGATGCCGGTGTCGATGACGACGAGCCTCACGCCCTGGCCCCGCGAGGCCGTCCACGCGGCGGGCGCCTCCACCCGGGCGATGCCCCACGGCGTTTCCTGCCCGGCCGGCGGGGCGGTCGGGAGAGGCTCATCGGCGGCGCGTTTTCTGATCGCCTCGATGCTTTTCATAATCTCGCCGGCCGAGGCAGGCGCGAAGTCTGCGCCGCGCGCGTCGGCCATCGTGAGCCAGTTGATCTGAGGGTCCGGGTCCACGCGCTTGACTTCGGCCAGCGCGCGGAGCCTGCTCTCCGGGATGCTGAGCATGGTCGGGTGTTCGATGACGACCGCGTCGATCAGCGGCAGCTCGCGCACGATGATTCCACCGGCGGCCTTGGCCAGCGCCACGCGCTGGGCCGGGCTGGTTCCCGGCTGGAAGACGACGATGCGGCGTTCAAATGCTGACGCGGCCGAGTCAATCAGCAGCAGCGACAGAGCTAGGAGTCCCGTCAGTTTGAAGTCTTTCGCCATAGACACCTCCGATCCGACCGAAACCATATAACATATTTATGGGTCTCAAGGCCTAGACAAATAATAGGTCTTTTGCTAGAATCAGCCTAGACTGACTTTGGAGGGCACACCGACATGAACATGACCCGCCTGACGTTGGCGTTTGCCGCGAGCCTCCTCGCCGCGCCTGTCCTCGCCGACACGCCCGCCGTGGACTTCGACCAGGAGATCGATGCGCCTGGGATCCTCAGACAATCGAAGGAAGCCGCCAAGTCCGACGCCGGTGTTGTCTTGGCCCAGTCTATGGGCGGACGCCGCACGACGTCCGACTGCGTGAGCGTCTCCTTCGGCGCGAACGACCCTGCGGCCTCGCCTCGGTTCGCGCTCCTCAGCCAGGAGTACATCGAGGAATGCGATCCCCGTCGCGATGGCGGCCGCCAGTGCTATGAGCGCCCGGGCATGAGCTACCGCGAGGTCGTTTCGGTCAGGATCCGCGACCGCCAGGCCCTGCTGCCGTGGGAGCACGACACGTTTCGCATCTGCCTTGATGGGCCGCGGCTGAGCATCGATGAGGTCGAGACCGCCTACCGCTACAGCATCGTCTCCGGCGATGATGACGGAGCCTACATCCTGGCGCCGGTCCGCAAGCTCGCGCAGCGCCCCGACCCGGTCGGCGTGCGCGGCGAGCTTGATCCTTCGATGACGCTCACGCTGAAGGACAAGTGGGCGTCCTACTACGCCGGCGAGAGCATCGAGATCAAGTACACCCTGAAGAGGGACGTGCCGAACTGGTTCGATGAGGTCATCGCCGAGGGGGCCGTGCAATCGGCCGTCACCGAGTCTTACGCTGTGGACCTTTCCAAGAAGGGCACGCTTGAGAACGGCAAGAGGTACTACGTCGAGTACTCAATTCGCCGCATCGGCAAGGTCTCCACGGACTCGTTCACGAAGACTCTCTCGACCGGTCGGGTGACGCGGGCTTCGATGTCTCTATTGAAGGAAGAGCGTCAGGGTAGGTAGACCTGCGAGCCGTACGCGACGACCATGACCGAGACCGGGCCCTTGCCGGCGTTGACGGTCACGAAGCCGTTGTAGGCTTCGACCTGCGCGCTCGAAGCGTCGGTCTTGACGGTGACCGCCAGACCCTCGGCCGGGCGGATCTCCTTGATTTTGAGCGCGGCGTTGCGCGTCAGGCACTTGCCGTAGATCTTCACGAAGTCGTCGCCGCTGCGGATGTCGCGGACGACGGTCAGGATCATGCAATCGCCGATCGCTTGCTGCAGCGCGCTGATCGCCGCGGGCGCAAGTTCGTCCTTTGTGAGGATCTTGGTCAGGTGGCCGAGCAGGCGATTCTCGCGGCGCGCGATCGCGGCGACAAGATCGCGATGCCCCTTCGAGCCCGCGGCCAGGTCGGTCTTGACGAGCAGGCCGACTGGTCCCGGCTGCCCGCTTTGGGGCGCCGACAAAAAGCCCGCCTCGACGACGACCTTCGCCGTGTATTTCTCGGCGACGGCGTCCAGGCAGGGTTTGACGAGGTCGGCGGCTTCATCGAGGTCGAAGGGGCGGAGAGTCTTGATGTCGAGCACGCCGCACGCGCCGACATCGGCGAACGCGTCCTCGGCGATGAAGGGGGGCAGGGAATCGGCGACCGAGGCCTCGAAAGACTGGGCGCGGAGCGTTGCCGCGGCGGCGAGAACGGCGAGGACCAGGAAGGTTTTCTTCATGGCCCCATGATGCCCAAAAGGCCTAGGCCGGTCTCAGGACTTTAGTCAATCCCCGCGTTTGATCTAGATCAACTGTGCGGACGCGACGGGGCGCTCAGAATTTGACGGCGGGGGCTTTCGCGGCCCCGGGAGCGGCGGTGAAGTAGGGGCGTTCCTTGAAGGCGCCGAAGCCCGCGATGAGAAAGCCGGGGAAGCGCTTGATCGCGGTATTGTAGTCCCGCGCGGCATCGTTGAAATCCATGCGCGCGACGGCCACCCGGTTTTCGGTGCCCTCGAGCTGGACCTGCAGATCGCGGAAGCCCTGCGTGCTTTTGAGTTCGGGATATTTCTCGGCGACGACCATCAGGCGCGAGAGCGCCGAGGAGAGGCCGCCTTGGGCCTCCTCGAACTTCTTGAACGCGGCGGGATCCTCGAGCACGCCCTTGCCGAGCGTGACCTGGCCGATCTTGGCGCGCGCCTCGACGACAGCCTTCAAAGTGTCCTTTTCAAATTTTGCCGAGCCTTTCACGGTCTCAACAAGGTTCGGCACGAGGTCCGCGCGGCGCTGGTACTGGTTCTCGACCTGAGACCAGGCGGTGCTCACGGCTTCATTTCTGCCCACGATCCCGTTGTAGGCGCCGACCGCCCAGAGGGCGATGACGGCGGCGGCTGCGAGCGCGGCGGCGATGATTTTCATGCCGCAATTCTAGCATGTCGCGCGCCGGACTAGGACCTTTGGCGGCGGGGCCTGGGACTCTTGACCCTTCCTGACAGAATGGGAATCGAGGTAGAATGTCGTCGCCATTTCAGGAGGTTCCCGTGAAATACGCCGCCCTCGCCGCTTTGCTTTTTGCCATTCCCGCCGCCGCGCAGAATCGCGCCGCCGACATCAGTTATGACCCTCAGCTTGCCCAGTCCGCCCAGAATCGCGCCGTGGTCGAGCAGACGCTCGTCGCGATGCGCGACGGCGTCGGTGTCGGTGCTGCCGTCGTGGACTTCCTGCATGACCGCGGCATCTCCGTCGCGGTGCGCGCGCAGAAGTACGCGGTCATGTTCGTCAGGGAGAATGGCCAGGATATGATCCTCCTCTCCGATTCCGTCCCCGCCACTCCGCGCGTCTACGGTGCTCTGATCGCCGAGATAGTCGCCAGCCTGATGTACGCCGAGATACCCAGTTGCGCCGAGCGTTCGTACATGTGGTACTCGACCACCGCCCGCGTCTGGATCGAGCTTGGTGGCGACCTCTCGAAGCTCCCCGTTGTCGAGACCCTCACCGGCGACAAGCTCGCCGAGATCAGCGATGGGGTTTCCCTCTGGGCCGACAAGGATGGGGCCGAGATGGCCCTCTACAGGATCAGTCAGGCCGAGAATCTTCCCTACTTGTATGAGTATACTCGCCCTGATCTGCGTGACCTGATTGACGCGGCCAACGCCCGTTTCGTCGCGCTCCTCATCGACGAACTCCCCGCTCGTAAAGCCGCCGGATTGCGGTAAACTCACGACGGCCAGGCAGCGGGGTCTGGAATGATAGACTCTCCGCGGTGACAAGGAAGCGTCTTCGGCGGGGATTGCCTGTCAACGTCTTCAAGCTCGACAACGGCCTGACCGTCGTCGTCCAAGAAGATCGTTCAGCGCCTCTGACGGCCGTCGCGTTGACTTACAAGGTCGGCTCGCTCGATGAGGAGAAGGGTCGCGCCGGCTTTGCCCACCTCTTTGAGCACCTGATGTTCCAGGGCACGGCGAATCTCGCTCCGAACGAGGTCTCCCGCCTCGTTGAGTCGCATGGCGGCGTCGACAACGCTTACACGATGAAGACGAACACGACCTATCATGAGGTCGTGCCCTCGAACGCGCTCGAGTCGGTGCTGTGGGCTGAGGCCGACCGCATGCGCGGCCTCCTGATTTCGGAGCGCGAGCTCGCCGTCGAGAAGCAGGTCGTCCTTGAGGAGCTGCGCCAGACCTACCTGAACCAGCCCTATCGCCGCGCGACCGACGCGGTCATGAGCGGGCTCGCCTTCACGCGCTGGGAGACCGCGCACCCGACGATCGGCGACGCCGAGGACGTTCGCGCGGCCTCGCTCGATGACATCCGCGAGTTCTACGACCGCCACTACGCGCCGAACAACGCGGTGCTCGCCGTGGCCGGCGACGCGTCGGTCTCCGAGGTCCGCGCGCTTGTCAAGCGCCTGTTCGGCCCGATCCCGCGGCGGCCGCGACCGCGTCCGATCGATCTCGGTGAGCCGATGTTGAAAGGAGAGCGTATCGAAACGGTGAAGGACCCCCTCGCCAAGACGCCGCTGACCGTGGTCGGCTGGCACACGCCCGAGCGCGGCGGACGCGACTGGTGGGCGCTGACCGTGCTGATGACCATTCTTGGCGGCGGCGAGGATAGCCCGCTGCACGAGAAGCTTGTCAAGGACGACCGCCTTGCCGTTTCCGCCGGCGGCCACATTCCCTACTGGTCGAGCCACGTCGCCGCGCGCGGTCCGGATATGCTTGCCTTCTTCATCTCCGGCCGTCTCGGAGCGGGCCGCAAGGCCGTGACCGACAGCCTCGACAAGGTGCTCGAACGCTTTTATCAGACCGGTCCGAAGGAGGACGAGCTTGCGCGCGCCAAGACGCAGATCGAGCGCTCCTGGCTCGAGGGCCAGCAGTCTCTGGCCGATCGCGCGCAGACCTTGAGCTCCTACGTGGCGCTCGTCGGCGACCCGGACGGGTTTTGGAAGGATCTCGATGCGCTGCTCAAGATCGGTGTTCGCGACTGCGTGCGTGCCGCGCGCCGGTGGCTGCGCTCGCGCGGCCGCATTGTGCTCCAGGTCGAACCGGGCGAGCCCATCGACCCGACGCCTGAAATCGCGGCACCTGAAGCGCCGCCGGAGGCACCCCGCTTTCCGGGCCTGACGCCTCCCGCCCCGGGTCCCGCGCGCTCGGCGCGCGCGCCTGATATTTCTCAGATTCGGCTCTCGAATGGGCTTGCCGTCTGGCTCGCGCGCGACAAGCGGCTTCCACTCGTTGAGGTCCGCCTCTCCCTGCGGGCCGGTCGCGCGCAGGAAGGGCCGGGCGAGGCCGCGCTTGCGCAGGCGGCGGAGGAATTGCTGCTCAAGGGCCGCGAGGGAGAGGACGCCGCCGCCGTCGCGCGGGCCTACACCGCGCTGGGGTGGTCGCTGGGCGCCTCGTGCGAATCGGAGTGGCTCAAGCTCTCGGCCTCGGGATTGTCGCGCACGCTGGATCCGTTTCTTGACCAGCTGGCAAAGACGTTGAACGCGGCCGACTATCCGGAAGAAGAGGTCGAGTTGTGGCGAGAGAACGCGCTTGAGGAGCTGATTTCGCGCCGCGCCCAGCCGCATTTTCTCTCAGAAGAACGGCTGAGAGCGGAGCTCTTTGCCGGCCACCCGTACGGCCGCGGCGCGGCCGATGAAAAGAAGATCGCCGAAGTCAATTCGGCACGTATGCGTGCTTTCCACGCCGCGCGCCTGAGGCCGAACGGCGGGCATCTTGTGCTTGCCGGCGACTTCGATCCGGAGAAGGCGGTGCGGACTTTGGAGCGCGCCCTGTCGAGTTGGAGGGCGGGGTCGGCCGCTCCCGAGGCGCCGCCGCTGCCCGACTGCGGGACTTCGCGCACAATCATCGTGGACCGTCCGGGTTCCGCGCAGGCGAGCCTCATCATCGCCCAGACGGCCGTCTCGGGCCCGAAGGACCCCGACTACATGTCGCTCATCCTGGCCAACCACGTCCTGGGCGGCACGGCGAACTCAAGGCTGTTCGAGAATCTACGCACGCGCCGCGGCTATACCTACGGGGCGTACTCTTCGATCGAGCTGTACGGCCGCGGCATCGTCTGGTCCGCGTCGGCCGATTGTCGCACCGAGGTCGCCCGCCCGGCCCTCGATGAAATGCTGTCCGAGGTCCGCGCCATTGGCGCCGAGCAGGTCACGGCTGCTGCGCTTGACAACTCGCGCCGTCACCTGCGCGGACTGTTTCTCATGAGGCTCTCCTCGCTCGACCGTATCACGGGCTATATCTCGTTGGTGGCCGAGACCGGCCGAGATCCGCGCGAGACGATCGCGCATTACGAGTCGCGCCTGGCCGAGGCGACGCCGGCCTCCGCGCTCGCCGCCGTCCGTTCCCGACTTGACCCGGAGAAGCTCGTGACGGTCGTCGTCGGGGACGCCTCCGCGCTGAAGCCTGCCCTCGCCGGGCTAAGGGGTTGTTGAGACCTTCTCCCAAGACGTGATCACCCAGCGGCGCCCCCGCTTCGTCAGAGAGTCGCGCTCCGTGCCGCCAAAATTCCCCTTTCCGTCCTTGGTCTCGACGCGATAGGTGAGCCGAACGACCGCGTTCTCGTAGCCGAGGCGTTCATATTCGACGCGTTCGATCTTAAAGCTCGCGGGACCGTGCTTGGCGAAAAAGTCCCTGCCCCACGCCAGAATTTCCTCGCGGGTCATCGGTTTGGCGATCGCCGCGTCGAAGAGCAAGGCGAGCGCGTCCGCGTTTGCGGCCGCGAAGTCCCGGACCACCTCATCGTAGTAGGCTCGGACATCAGAGCGCAGGCGCAGTTCGTCGTTCGACACCTTCCGCCCGAAGCTGACGTGCCCGCAGGATGACAGGAGCAGAGCCGCTACGATGGGGAGCCTGTGCATTGGCGTCAGCTCGCCGCGACGCGCAGTTCGCTGACCTTGGAGCGGTAGAACAGCAGCACTTTCCTGACGTAGTCGCGGGTCTGCCTGTAGAGGCGGCGATGGGCCAAAAAGCGCGGCCCGGCATTATAGGCCGCCACGATGCGCTGAATGAGCCAGAACGGCGCGCTCGTAAACGAGACGCCCCGCAGGTGGTACTTTTTCCATGCGCGTCTGAATAGGTGAGCCATGTAGGCCGTGCCCGCGCGGATGTTGGCCTCCGGCTCGAAGAGGGCCTTCCCCGACACGCCCATGTTGCCGGCGGTCGCGGGCATGACCTGCATGAGCCCGAGCGCTCCGGCGGGCGACTTCGCGCGCGCCGTGAACTCTGATTCCGCCGTGATCACGGACTTGACTAGCCGTGCATCCAGGCCGAGGCGCTGTGCGTACGCTCGGATCAGTTCGTCATAACCGCTCGTTGCGTGTTGGCCAAGCAAGCGATTAAAGGTCCTCTCAAAAGGCAGGGGTGGGACTGGCGGGATCTCCAGCACGAAGGGCACCGGCTTTGCCTTCGGCAGCGGCTTGGGGCGCGAGCGGACGAGCTCGGGCTTGCCCGACATCTCCGGGACGTTCAGGTAGGCGTGGTGCCCGCCCGCGTCAAAGAAGCGGCCGAACTCGGCGCCGGACCGGTCGAAGGTCTGGAGGGTGTTGAGGGTTAATAAGGTGTCCGGCGAATTGACGAGGGCGCTGGACGGAACGGCGAAGACAAGAGCGGCGGCGAGATACGCGGAGGCGTGCATAGGTCAACTCCAAAGGCGCCAGGCGATAAGCCCGGCGTCAGCAATCCTCGGCGGACGCGAATTCTAGTACAAGCACGGCCCAAACGCCTAAGGGTCTTTAGACCTATAGCGTCGATAGGTCTAAAGACGCGGCGGGGTCTTAGTAGCGGTAATTGTCGGGTTTGAACGGGCCTTCAGCAGGAATCCCGAGATAGTCGGCCTGATTTTTTGTCAGCTTGGTCAGCTTGGCGCCGAGTTTGCCGAGGTGGAGCATGGCGACCTTCTCATCGAGAGACTTCGGGAGGAGGTAAACCTGCTTCTTGTACTTGCCCGTGGCCCTATTGGACCAGAGCTCGATTTGCGCCATCACCTGGTTGGTGAATGAAGCGCTCATCACGAAGGACGGATGTCCGGTGGCGCAGCCCAGGTTCACGAGTCGGCCTTCGGCGAGCACGGTGACGACCTTGCCGTTGGGCCAGACGAACTGGTCCACCTGGGGCTTGATCTCGACCTTCTTGAGCTTCCTGTCGGAGGTGAGCGACGCGATGTCGATCTCGAGGTCGAAGTGGCCGATGTTGCAGACGATGGCCTGGTTCTTCATCGCATCGAGGTGCCTGCGCAGGATGATGTCTCGGCAGCCGGTCGCTGTGACGAAGATGTCGCCGGTTGCTGCGGCCTCGTCCATCGTGACGACCTCGTAGCCTTCCATGCACGCCTGCAGCGCGTTGATGGGGTCGATCTCCGTGACAAGGACGCGAGCGCCCTGGCCGCGCAGGGACTGCGCGCAGCCCTTGCCCACGTCCCCGTAGCCGGCGACGACGGCGACCTTGCCCGCGATCATGACGTCGGTCGCGCGCTTGATGCCGTCGAGCAGCGATTCGCGGCAGCCGTACAGATTGTCGAACTTGGACTTGGTGCACGAGTCGTTGATGTTGATGGCGGGAGTCAGAAGAGTGCCGGCTGCGGCGCGCTGGACGAGTCGGTGCACGCCCGTCGTCGTTTCTTCGGAGAGGCCGACGATATTCTTGGCCAGGGCGGGGAACTTGTCGAACACCATGTTCGTGAGGTCGCCGCCGTCATCGAGGATCATATTGAGGGGCTTGCCGTCGGGGAACTGGAGGGTCTGCTCGATGCACCAGTCGAAGTCCTTCGCGGAGAGGCCCTTCCAGGCGAACACGGCGGCCTTGCCGGCCTTGGCGATCGCGGCGGCGGCATGGTCCTGGGTGGAGAAGATGTTGCAGGAGGACCAGCGGACCTCGGCGCCCAGTTCGAGGAGCGTCTCAATCAAGACCGCCGTCTGAATGGTCATGTGCAGGCAGCCCGCGATGCGCGCGCCTTTGAGCGGGAGCTTGCCCTTATATTCGGCGCGGAGCGCCATGAGGCCCGGCATCTCGTTTTCGGCGATGGTGATTTCTTTGCGGCCCCAATCGGCGAGGGCGATGTCTTTGACCTTGTAGTCGTTTTTCATGGCAGTAGCGGTGGGCATCGGATCTCCTGTTCGAGGGGCGCAAACCCCAGAGTGCCCGGCATTATAGTAAATCGTCGGCGATGGGACGATGCCTTTTAGTCGGCGGGGTGGAGGATCGAGTCGATTTTTTCAGCGGCGACGGGCATGTTCAGGCGCAGCCAGAACAGGACTTCTTCGGGCTGGGGGGCGGAGCAGCCGGGCTTTTCGGCGGCGATGAGCTGATGGGCCATGATCATCTGGGCGGGGGAGATCACCCGTGCGATCGCGGAGGCCACGAACTTGCGGCGGGAATCGTCGAGGGAAACTAAAGTCATGATGGAGGCAGTATAGCGTGGAGGCGAAGGAGCCTCCTATGCGCCCGGTCATGGCCCGGGGTTACCCGCGCTCAATAGGCCCTAAGGCCCAAGGATCGCTTGGGTCCAGGCTCTTGTCGATCGAATGTCGGGAGGTTACAATGTCCAATTGATGAAGCGTGCATTGAATGACTGCCTGCCTTCGATCTACGCCGATCCGGCCCTGTACGATCTCGTCCACGCCGAAGGCACGGACGACGAGGTCTGGCTGCTGACGCATTTGGCGAAGCAGCACGGCTGCGGGATCAAGACGGCGCTTGAGCCTGCGTGCGGCACGGGCCGCTATCTTGCGGGGCTGTTGCGGCGGGGCTGGACGGTCGCTGGCTACGATCTCTCATCGGGCATGCTCGAGTTCACGCGCAGGCGCCTGGCCGGCTGGGGCAAGCGCGTTAAGCTCGCGCGCGGCGGGATGGCGGCGTATCGCCCTTCGCGGCGCTTCGGCCTCATCTTCAACGTGCTCTCGACTTTCCGCCACCTGATGAGCGAGCGTGAGGCGCTCACCCATCTCAAGCTCATGGCTGGCGCGCTCGAGCCGGAGGGGATCTTCGTTCTGGGGCTCGACTTATCCATTTACGGCCAAGATGAGCCCGATGAGGAGGTGTGGGAGTGCCGTCAGGGCGGACGCAAGGCGAAGCATGTCGTGATGAGCATCCCGGCCGAGCCCGGGACGCGGCGCGAGCGCATCATCAACTTTGTGACCACGCCCAAGGGAAAGCGGGAGACCGTTCTCGAGTCGTCCTACGACCTGCGCTCCTACAGCGCGGCAGAACTCTCGGAGCTCATTGGGAAGTCGCCGCTGCGCATCGAGGCGGTGTACGGCTACGATGGCAGGCCCGCGATCCTGGATGGGCCCGAGCGGGCGCTGTGGCTCGTCCTGAAAACGCGTTGAGTCAGGATTTCGCCTCGGCGGCGCGGCGGCGCAGGAGCGCCAGTACCCGCTTCGAGAAGGCGCGATAAGACGAAGCGCCCGCGGCGGTGCGCAGGCGCGCGAGGTCCTGCTCGATGACGGCGGCCAGGCCGGCGGCGGTTTTCGAGCGTTTGGCGAGAGTGCGCTGCGTCTCGAGATCCTCCTCCAGCTGCTCCTCGATGTCTTGGAGGGACGACTCTCCAAGGAACACCGATCCGGGAACGGCGGACTGTATCAGCTCGATGAACTTGTCCGGGCCTTGGGCGAGAAACTCGAGTGCCTGGCGCGCGAAGGTGCCCTGCGGAGGCTTCACGCCGAGCTCGGCGAGGATTTCTAGATCCTGGAGGTGCGCCTCGATCTCCATCTCGAGCGCGTTTGAGGGCAGGCCCTGGCCGTGCTGGGCGACATGGGTCGCCTCGTGGACGATCGTTCCGGCGAGATCGGCTTCGCGCCCCTTCTTGAACAGCGCTGCGTGCAGGCGCATGTTCTTCTCTTGGTAGTCGTACTCGCCGTGATTGCGGCCGAGGTCCAAGACGAGCACCGGAAGCGCGCGGCCCTCGGCGGCGAGCGTCCGTTCCGCCGCGTCGAGCGCGCGGCGGCCGGCGCGGGTCGAGCGCGCGAGCGCGACGGCGCGGTCGAGGGCGGCGGCGATTTTCGCGTCGTCCGTTTCGAGCCAAGGGGCGAGGCGCTCGGGGGCGTCGTCAATGGAACCTTCGGGAACGCCGGCCAGAGGGACGGCTACGGGGGATGGCTCGTCGAGTTCCTGCGCCGGGATGCCGAGGCCGTCCCAGAAGTTGTTGAGGGAGCGGACTTGAAAAGAGGGGGTGCTTGTTGGAAGACCGGAATTCACGAGGGTCGGAACGGGAAGAGAGGGGCTGGAGGGCGGCATGCGAATAACAGCTGCGGAGGCGGGCAGGCCGAGGCCTGCGAGCAGCGCCGCCGTCAGCAATCGTTTTGGCGCGGTCATTGATTTGACCTCAGTACGGCTTGAACTCCACGACCACCATTTGTTCGTTCACCACGCCGTTGATGGATCTTCCATCCGCCTCGCCGCAGGCCTCGATCGCGTCGCCGACGGTCTTCGTCCACTCTTTGTAGGAATTTTCCGGCCACGCCAGGATCTCGACGCGTTCGGGACGGTCGAATTGATCGAGGAGGTCCTGGCGCAAGCCAGCCGCCGCGCGCTCGTTTTCCTTCATGATCACGATGCGGCACCGCGGCATGCGGCGCGTGATCTTGGTGAGCTTGTTCATCGTGACGGTGCCGCACTCGATCCAGAGCTTGGCCGAGCCCTCGTCATCCACCGCGAGGAGGTCGGGGAGGAACTCGAAATTGGCGAGCGCGGGGGTTCTCGTTGAGGCGTCCACGAGGGGGTCGTCGTTCCAGAACAGGATGAAGGCCGCGATGCGGTGCGCTAAGTGGTCGTCGGGTTCGCTCGGACCGGAGACTAAATAGGGCTTGCGGGTGCTCCCGTTAAACGTGAGCTCGCAGCGGATTTTCACGTGCTCCTCTTGAACGGACGCCCGAGCAGGGAAAACAGGTCGAGGGTGTGCGGGTCGCGCGCGCCATCGAGGCCCAAAGTCATCGTTTCATGCGGTTCGCGGGGCTGGGCTCGGTAGGTGCCGAACAGGCGGTCCCACCAGGGCAGGTTGAAGCCGAAGTTGGAGTCGGTCTCCTCGCGGCTGGGGCTGTGGTGGACGCGGTGCATGTCGGGCGTGACGAGGAGCCATCGGAGGATCGTGTCGAGGACGCGGGGCAGGCGGATGTTCGCGTGGTTGAAGATCGACGAGGAGAACAGGATCATCTCGAAGGCCGCCACGGCGAGAAAGTGCGCGCCAAGAATGGCGGCTCCGGCCATCTTGATCACGGCCGAGAGAAGAATCTCGCCGGGGTGGAAGCGCACGCCTGAGCTCGCGTCAAGGTCGAGGTCGGTGTGGTGCACCGCGTGTAGGCGCCACAGAGCAGGGGACCAGTGGAATAAGCGGTGCTGCAGGTAGATCAGCAGATCAAGCAGGACCAAGGAGAGGACGAACTTCAGCGGGAAATAGAGGGGCCACTGGTTCAGCAGTCCGGCTCGCATCGCCTCGGCGCGGTAGGCGGCCTCGACGAGCGCGAACGGCAGGAGCAGGCGCGCGGAGAGAGCCCCGAGGACGCCGAGGCTCAGGTTCGCGAACCAACGCGCGCCCGTGTCGGCCACGCGGACGCGGCGCGGGAGCAGGCGCTCGGCCGCGGCGCAGACGAGCAGCACGCTGGGGAAGAGGCTGAGGCGGACCATGCTGACAGTATTCACGAGCGTTTCCGTGGCAAAGCGCAGCCGGCGAGCCAGCGGCCCGCGCCTCTCGCGTCATGCTCCTGCTTCCAGATCGGCAAGCGAAGCTTGATCTCTTCGAGAACGAACCGGCAGGCCGCGCAGGCTTGGGCGCGATGGGCGGAGCCCGCCGCTATGGCGACGCTGGCTTCTCCCACTTTAAGACGGCCGATGCGGTGGGCGACGGCGATTCGGGCGGGCCAGCGGCGCTCGGCGGCGGCGGCGATGCGGGCCAGTTCCTTCTCGGCCAGGGGCAGGAAGCAGTCGTAGGAGACGGCGGCGACGCGGCGGCCCGCGTGCGGGGAACGCACGATGCCGATGAAGGAGGCGACCGCGCCGTGCTTCGGCGCGGAAACAGCACGGCTGAGCGCCGCGGGGTCGAGTCGGGACTTCGTGATGGAGATCAACCGCCGCATACGGGGGGAAGCAGCGCCAGACGGCCGGCGGGGAGCTCGTTCGAGGAAGATAAGACCTCGTCGCCGGTCGCGAGGGCGCAGCCTTTGAGGAGAACGGATTGAGGGCCGAAGGACGACTTCAGGATGGATAGGGCGCGGCGGGCGGTCACGGGGGAGGGCAGATCCACGACAACGGAGGAGCCGAGGCCGGCGTCGCGCAGGCGGCCGTAGAGCTCGATTTTACGCTTCATAGACGTCGACCTCGGCGCCGGCGTTCACATGGTCGCCCTCTTCCGGCAAAACGGCCCAGCAGTCCGCGGACAACAATGAATGGATCTGGAACGACGCTTGGGCGGGCAGAACCTTAACGGATCCAACGTGAAGACGCCGGGCTTTATAAAAGCAACGGAGTTTTTCGGGCTTATCAATGCTGGATTCCAAACGGCAACGAAGCGGGAGCTCTTCGGGACGGCCCTGCAGATGACGAAGACACGGCTCCACGAAAAAGCGCATGCCGACGACCGTTGAGACGGGGTTGCCGGGCAAACCGAAGACAAGGGGGCCTTCGGGGAATGCGGCGAACAGAATCGGACGGCCGGGCTTGATGGCGACCTTGTGGAATATAATCTCAGCGCCCATGTCTTGAAGCGCCTGAGGAATAAAGTCCGCGTCGCCCATTGAGACAGCACCCGTCGTGAGGATCATGTCATAGCCGCCCTTAAGGACGCGGTCCATGCGCGCGGAGAACGCGGCCGCGTCGTCGGCGACGACGCCGTGGGAGTCGAAATGAAGGTCGAGGCGCCCGCATTCGGCGGCAAGGTATGGCGTTGAGACGTCGCGAATGTGTCCTGGCCGGAGCGGTTGATCGGGCGCCGCCAATTCCCGGCCCGTCGCGATGAGCGCGACGCGGGGCTTGCGGCGGACGGGGACCGCAGATAGGCCGACCGCGGCGAGAGCCATGAGGTGACGGGGTCCTAAGCGGGTTCCGGCGGGGCAGACCTGAGCGCCGGCGCCGAAGTCCTGGCCGGCTCCTCGAATGAAGTCGCCCTCGCTGGGGGTGCGGAGGATTTCGACGGCGCGGCCGCCGTCGAGTGCGCGCGTCTGTTCTACGGGGACCACGGCGTCGCAGCCGGCGGGGATAGGAGCGCCGGTCATGATCCTCCAGGAGCCGGATTCTGCCTGACAGCGGGGCGGATCGCCGGCGAGTATCGTGCCCAAGACCGGCAATGTCCTCGGAGCTCTCGAGGCTCCCAAAGCCCGCGCGGAGGCCAAGGCATAGCCATCCATGGACGAGTTGTCGAATGGGGGGATGGGCTCATGTCCGAACAACGCGGAGGAACAGATTCGGCCCAGCGCTTGGGGGAGGGGGACGGTTTCCTCGGAGATGACGGGGCGCGTCGCTGTCGCTTCGGAGATCAGGCGGCGGGCTTCCGCGTATGAGATCATCCGTGTTTGCCGCCCTGGGCGATATGAACGGCGTGGGGGAGAAAATCCGACAGGACGGACAAACCATCGCGGACTCCGCCCCCGCTTCCCGGCAGAGCGACGATGACGCATGAGCCCAGCTGACCGGCAACGCAACGAGATAATGAAGCGGTCGCCGGTCCGCCGCAGGCGCGCAGAGCTTCTCCGATGCCGGGAATCAAGCGATCGCATACGGCGGTCACGGCTTCGGGAGTCACGTCGCGAGCAGAGAGGCCGGTACCGCCCGTGAGGACCACGACGTTCGCGCCGCGCGCCGCGCGGCGGATGTATTGCTCGATCGTTGCCTGCACGTCGGGGCTTATAAGGGGTTCTTTAACCGAGAACCCCATCCGTTGCAGGCCGAAGGCCAAAGCCGGTCCCGATGTGTCGCGGTAAATTTTTTGAAAGGCGCGGTCGCTGACCGTGATCACAGCGGCAGGACCAAGCTTAACGCGGCGCTTTTTCACCGGCGTTTTTGTTTTTGGATGTTTCCAGAATCCTTTCTTGCCGCCTTCCTTGAACTCGAGACGAACGGCGACGATTTCGAGCACCGGATCGACGGGCTTGAGCACGTCGTACAGACACAACAACGCGCCCATGGCTCCCGTGAGTGCTTCCATTTCCACCCCGGTCTTCGCCGCTATCGCGGCGATACATCGGATATGCGCGCCGGGAAGGGAAGAATCAAGGGTGATGTCGAGGGTCACATTGTCGAGCGCCAACGGATGGCAGAGGGGCAGGAGATCGGAGGTCCTCTTTGCGGCCATGATCCCGGCGGCTTGCGCGAGGGCGATTGCGTTTCCTTTTGGGAGACGCCCGGATTTGAGCCGATTGAAGGCGCGACGGCCCATCAATAGAGTTCCGACCGCCGCCGCGCGGCGCTCGGTGGTTTGTTTGGCAGACACGTCGGTCATGTGAATCGGCATCAACCGCCCATCATCGCGAAATTTTTATTATTGCCCAGCTTCCCTTCGGGCAGGTGATGCGAAACCTCTTTCAATCCGAGAAGCGTCTTGGCCCGTTCTTGGAGTTCCGGGGCTTGTGAATCGTCTTGCAGGAAAGATCGCAAAGAATGATCCGCCTCGGAGAACAGACAAAGACGCAGGCGGCCTCTGCTGGTGACCCTTAATCGATTGCACGATGTGCAAAAATCCTTCGCGTAAGGCGCGATGACTCCGACCGAACCGTTGTAGCCATTTTTATGAAAGGTCCGCGCCGGCCCGTCCCCTTCCTTGCGGGCGCGTTCGGCCCACCCATTTTCTCCGAGCCAGGCGACGAGCGCCTCCGCTTTGAGATGATGCGCGGCGAAGAAGTCCACGTTGTCGGCGACCGGCATCAGCTCGATGAAGCGCACCGAGATCGGGCGTTCCCGGGCCAGTTCCACGAACCGTCCGAACTCCATGTCGTTGAGCCCCTTCATGAGCACCGCGTTGATCTTCGTCTCGAGTCCGAGTTCGACACTCCGGTCGATCCCGGACAGCACGTCGCTCAATCCGTCGTTTCCGGTCAGTTCCGCGAAGCGCGCGGCGTCGAGGCTGTCCACGCTGACGTTCACCGCGGCGATCCCGGCGGTCTTTAAATCCGGGGCCAGCGTCTTGAGCCGGTAGCCGTTCGTTGAAAGCGCGACGCGCCTGATGCCGGGCGTACGCGCGACGGTTTTCGTGATCTCCACGATGTCCGTGCGCACGGTCGGCTCCCCGCCGGTCAGGCGCACTTTCCAAAAGCCGAGCTGGGCGAAGGCGCGGGTCAGGCGCCCGATTTCGGCGACGCTCAGGGGGGAGTCGGCCTCGGACCTATGGTGGCCGCGCGGGAGGCAGTAGCGGCAGCGGAAATTGCAGGCGTCTTCAACGGAAAGACGGAGATAATGAAAAGATCGGCCGAAGCCGTCGACGAGCGTCACAGGTCGATTATACCCCTTACTGGAAGAGCTTGCCGCCGACGATGTCCCCGGCGACGAAGCCGGCGCCAGCGCCGATCAGCGCGCCGATCGGGCCGCCGAGCAGGAAGCCGAGCGTGGCGCCGAGCGCGGCGCCCACAGCGCTCGGCAGGTAGCGGTGCGGCCGCATCGGGCCGGAGCCGGTCTTCATCTTCTTGACGCTGGACATGAAGTCCTCGGTGGAGTCGACCGGCGAAGGGACTTCGGCGGTGAGGTTGGGAGCGTTGCTCGGGCGAGACGAGGGCTCGAGGCGTGGGGCGCTGTCGGTCTCGCGGCCGAGGACAACGACATCGTCGGCGACGAGAGGCGCGCCGCCGCCGTCGAAATGCGCGCCCGCGCGTTCAGCGGCCGCGGCCGCGACGCGGGCCTGCTCGAGGGCGGCGGAGTCGCGGCGTTCGGCCAAGGCCGCGGCGGCGGCGGGGGCGGCGGCCTTGGCGTTCTGGGCGAGCGGCTCGGGCAGGTACGAGCTCAAATCCTCGCGGTACTTGTCGTAGATGCCCTTGACGACCTTTTTCGTGTACCAGGTCAGCTTGCCCTCGTTGGATGACAGCGCGGAGTCCACGGAATCGAGGTACGCGATGAGGCTGTCGCGGTCGGCCTTTCTCATCGTTGCGAGGCGGCGCAGCAGATAGGCGCGGCTCTGCGGCGTCATCAGCGCGCCATAGTTCTCATAGGTGCCCGCGAGATCGGGGGTGGCGACGCGCGCATCGGCCTCGGCGAACGCGACGATGCGGCCGCGCCACTTGTCGAGGATGAGCTTCATGACCTTCGGGTCGCCCGCGGCGAGCTTCACGTCCGCGTTGAACTCGGCGGAGGCGGTCCTGTCGGCGAGCACTGCGGCGAGCATCGCCTTTTCGTCCTCGCGCAGGAACGGCTCGATTGCGGCGACGGCGGCCGGGTTGCCGGCCGCAAACGCCGGAAAAGCGGCGCTTGCAGCCAGGATTCCCATGAGGACGGTTCGGCGGATCATGGGTTCAGTAGAGCCAAAGCGGGTTCGGCCGAGTCCGCGCGCATGGCGAGCCCACTCGCGCAGCGCCGGTACTTGTCGAGGGGTTCGGGCGCCAGGCCGAACTCCGCGGAGAGCGCGGCGTCGAACTCGCGCAAGGCGGGGAGCGCGGAGAGTTTGGCGGCGAGGCCGTCCGCGCGGGCCTCGTTCTCGTACTCTCCGAAGGTCGAGAGAGCGAGCGGGCCGCGGCGGTCGAGGCGGAAGACGCACAGGCGGTCGATCGAGGGCGAGAGCGACGCTCCTTCGAGCTCGACGCGGAACACATCCTTCCGGTATTGGCACAGGATCGGGGCGAAGTCGATCTCGTTCACTGCGGCCTGCCCGAGATCGCGGCGCATCGCCTCGATCATCTCGGAGTCGGACTGTGCGCGGAGGATGTCGGCCACCGACGGCTGCTCGAACTGCAGGAGGTTGTTGTGGCTTTCTTCGCGCACGAGGTTCTCGAGGCGACCGGAGCGGTACTCGGAGCGGAAGTGCAGCGCGCCGCGGCGCACGCCCGGCCCTTTGTATTGGAGGTAGACGTTCTCGCCGTTCTTGCGGTAGCGTAGGCGCAGGCTCGAGCCGCCGCGCAGCAGGCGCAGGTCGGGCGTGTCGAGATACTGGTCGAGGAACACCGAACGCTTGACGTGCTCGACCCCGTTAAGCTCGTGCAGGCGCTGCCGCAGCGGCTTGGCGGCGTCGGCGGGCAGACGCCACTTCGACTCGATCTCCACGAGCCGGTGGTCCTCGACGCAGAGGAGGCGGCAGAGTTCCGGAGCGGTCATGTCCCCTAGGACCGGTTCGGGGAGAGGGGAGGGAGCGTTAGCGGTCAATCTTGAGGCCCTTTGGACCCACGTACAGGGACTGCGGGCGGATCAGGCGGTCCTGCGCGTGCTGTTCCATCACATGTCCGCACCAGCCGGCGGCGCGGCCGCAGGCGAACATCGAGACGAACTGGTCGGGCTGGAGCCCGATCGACTGCAGGACCAGGGCCGTGTAGAACTCGACGTTGGTCTTGAGGTTGCGGCCGGGCTTGAGCTCCTCGAGCACCTTGATCGCAGTCTTTTCGACGGCGCAGGCGAGAGCGTAGAGCTTCGTGTTCTGAAGGTGGGCGCCGGCCATCTCGGAGGCGGTCTTCGCGAGGACTTCGGCGCGCGGGTCGCGCACCTTGTAGACGCGATGGCCGAAGCCCATGATGCGGCGGCCCTCTGTGATCTCCTTGCGCAGCCAGGCCTCGGCCTTGGGCGCGGTCTTGATGTCCACGAGCATGTCGAGCACGGGGCCGGGCGCGCCGCCGTGCAGCGGGCCTTTGAGGGCGCCGACAGCGCCCGTCACCGCGCTGACCATGTCGGAGCGGGTGGAGGCGATGACGCGCGCGGTAAAGGTGGACGCGTTCATGCCGTGGTCGGAGACGGTGACCCAGTAGGTCTCAAGCGCCTTCGCGGCCATCGGGTCGGGCTCGACGCCGAACGTCATGTACAGGAAGTTCGCGGCGAGGCTGAGGTCGGCGCGCGGGGCGATCGGCTCGTGGCCGGAGCGCAGGCGCGAGTGCGCCGCGATCACGGTGGGGAAGCGTGCGAGCAGGCGCTTGGCGAGCGCTAAGTCGCCGGCGGGCGAGATGTCGTTCGGGTTCGACACGTCGAGCGAGAGCGTGGCGCAGGCCATGCGCAGGGCGTCGATCGGCGGAGCGTTGCGCGCGGTCTTAAGGATCTCGAGCGTCTCGGGGCGCAGCGCGCGGTAGGTCGCGAGGTCTTTCTGGATGCCGGGGGCCTCTTCTTTCGATGGAAGGTGGCCGGTCCAGAGCAGCATCGCGAGTTCCTCGATGGAGACCTTGCCCGAGATCTCCTCGATCGGGTAGCCGGCGATGATGAGCACGCCGTTCTGGCCGTCGACCATCGAGAGCTTCGTTTCGGTGGCGACGACGCCCTCGAGGCCGGGCCTGACCTGCGAGGAGGCGGAAGTGGAAACGCTGGGAGCGGCCATGTTGAAAATCCTCCGGAGATGACGGCGACGCTTCGACGAGAATAACTCTTTGCCGCCAGTGCGTCAACAGGCGGTCGCCGGGCCCGTAGGCATATCCCCGCCGGCGCCACGATGAAGTGCGCGGGGAACCGTCCGACAACGATCCGGCCTACAGCCGGTCGACGACGAGGACGATAAGGATGAAGGGCAGGTACGCGAGCGACGCGAGGAACACGCGCCGGGCCGAGGCGGCCGTCAGTTCCCGGGCGGCCGCGAGCGACGCGGCGAGGAACAGGCCTCCGAAGGCCAGGGCCGCGAAGAGATACGCGCGGCCGGCCAAGCCCAGTCCGAAAGGAAGAATCGATACGGCGAGAAGCAAGGCGGCGGCGGCCGCCATCTGCCAGGCCAGCCCGGCGCCGGACGGATCGGCGACGGAACTGACGCGGTAGCCGCCGGCGGCGTAGTCGTCGCGGTAAAGCCAGGCGAGCGCCAGGAAATGGGGCATTTGCCACAGAAATTGGATGCCGAACAGCGCCGCCGCCGAGGCGTCGAGCGCGCCCCCCGCCGCCGTCCAGCCGATCACCGGGGGCAGCGCCCCCGGGATCGCTCCAACCCAGGTCGAGAGCGGCGAAAAGCGCTTCATCGGAGTATAGACGAGAAGGTAGCTGACGAGGGTGAAGGCGGTCAGGCCGCAGGCGAGCGCGTTCACCTTCCATGCCAGAATCCCCAACCCCGCGGCGCCCCACGCCAAGCCAAGGGCGTGGGCCGCGGCGGGCGTGACGCGTCCCGTCGGGATCGGGCGACGGGAGGTCCGTTTCATGCGTGCGTCGAGGTCGGCCTCGAGCACCTGGTTCAGGCAGCCCGTCGAGGCGGAGGCCAACGCCACGCCGATCACGGCCCACAGGAGACGCGTCCGGTCGATGGGTCCGCGGCACGCCAGCATATAGCCGGCCGCCGCGCACAGCGCGACGAGCATGGTGATGCGCGGCTTGGCCAGTTCGAGGTAGGCTCGCATCGAATCCTTAGGCGCTCGCGCCGTAGTCGTAGGGTTCGCCGGCGACGACGGGCGGCGTCTTGAAGTTCCCGTGGGGCGGAGGCGACGGCGTCTTCCACTCGAGGGTCAGGGCCTCCCACGGGTTCTCCCCCGCCGCTTCGCCGCCCCGCAGGGAGATGAAGACGTTGTAGGAGAACACGATCGCCGAGGAGCCGACGACGAGCGCCGCGAGGCTGGCGAAGGTCTGGACCGGGTCCATCCACGCGGGGAAGTCCGCGACGTGGCGACGCATGCCGTGGTTGCCGAGCCAGAACAGCGGGATGAAGACGGCGTTGAAGCCGACGAACATCAAGGCGCACTGCGTCTTGGCCAGGGCCTCGTTGAGGCGGCGGCCCGTCATCTTCGGGAACCAGTGGTGGAAGCCCGCGAAAAAGCCGAACACGGCGCCGCCCATGATCGTGAAGTGGAAGTGGGCGACGATGAACCAGGTGTCATGCAAATGAAGATCCGTCGGCGCATCGGCCAACGGGATTCCGGTCAGCCCGCCGATGAGGAAGTTGGCCACCATCGCCAGCGCCCACAGCATCGGCGAGTCGAGGCGGAGCTTCGCCTTCCACAAGGTGCCCATGACGGCAAGGAAGACGACGCCGGTTGGGATCGAGATCAATTCGGTATTGACCATGAACGGGAGCTTCAGGAGCATCCACATGCCCGACGTGAACATGTGGTGCGCCCAGACGATGAAGCTAAGCGCCGTGATCGTCAACAAGGCCCCCGCGACGAGCTTGTAGGCGAACAGGGGCTTGCGCGCGTACACCGGCAGGATCTCGAGTATCGCGCCGAAGGCGGGCAGGATCATGATGTACACGGCGGGGTGCGAGTAGTACCAGAACAGGTGCTGGTAGAGGAGGACGTTGCCGCCGAGGTCGGAGTTGAAGAAGGTCGTGTGCAGGACGCGGTCGAAGGTCACCATGATCAGGGACGCGGCGACGACGGACGTGCCCATGATCTGGATGATCGCCGCGGCGACGATCGACCAGGTGAAGATCGGCACGCGCCTCCAGCCCATGCCTGGCGCGCGCATCGTGAGCACGGTGGCGACGAAGTTCACGCCGCCGAAGATGGAGGAGAAGCCCGCCGTGACGAAGGCGAGCAGGAACAGCTGCTTGCCGATCGTCGTGCCCTGCGTGGACAGCGGCGCGATGGCGGTCCAGCCGAAATCGAGCCCGCCTAGAAAGGGCGACGACAGAAGCAGGATCACCGCCGGCGGGAGCAGCCAGAAGCTGAGCGCGTTCAGGCGCGGGAAGGCCATGTCGCGGGCGCCGATCTGCAGCGGGACGATGAAGTTGCCGAGGCCGCCCGCGGTGGCGATGAGGGCGACGACGACCATCGTGATGCCGTGCAAGGACATCACGGTGACGTATTGGTCGGGCATCAAGAACTGCAGGCCGTGCCGGGCGAGTTCGAGGCGCATGATCAAGGCGAGGGTTCCGCCGACGAGAAAGATGACGACCGCCGCGACGGTGTATTGAACGCCGACCACCTTGTGGTCCACGTCGAATGAGAAGTAGCGCGCGATCCCATGCTTCTCCTCGGGCTCGCGCCCCTGGGCGTAGGCGCGCATCGCCTTGGCCCCGCCGACGACGCACAGGAAGACGAGCAAGGCCGCGAGGTAGGCGAGCACGCAAGCGGCCTGTCGTCCGAGAGGACCCTGCAGGCCCCCATAGCCGGCGACGAACACCAAGACTCCCGCCGTGAGCGACGCGAAAAATTCGGTCATTTCATTCTCCAGTCAAAACGGCCTAGAACTCCGCCTTCATGTTCTTCTCGAATTCCTCGTGCTCGAGGACCGAGACGATCGCCCGCATGTCGTAATGATCCCGGCCGCAGAGCTGGTTGCACAGCAAGGTGTATTCTCCGACCTTCGTCGGGGTGAGGATGAGAGGGATGGCCTTGCCCGGCACCGCGTCCTGTTTGAGACGGAACTCGGGAACCCAGAAGGCGTGGATGACGTCCTTGGAGGTCAGGATGATCCGGTGCCGCTTGCCTTTCTCCATGTACAACTTGTCGCCGAAGGTCTTCGTCTGCGGGTAGTAGAACTCCCAGCTGAACTGCGAGGCGCGGACCTCGATGTCGATGTCGGCCGTGGGGTCGCTGATGAGGGCCCGCAGTTCGTGCGAGCCGAGCGCGGCCAAGGATAAGGTCAGCGCCACGCTGACGGCGAGCCAGGCGACCTCGACGAAGCGGCCGCGGCTGCGGTCGAACTTCTGCCCCTGCTCCTCGCGCTTCTTGGCGCGGAAGGCGTAGACGCAGTAGATCAGGTAGCCCATGACGAGGGCGTAGATCGCGCCCTCGACGATCAGCAGCCCGTTCCAGGCCGAGTCCACGTGCGCGGCCTGCTCGGACGCGGCCAGGGGCATCGTTGGGAAGCGGGTGAACACGAAGTGCAGCCCCCAGGCGATGAGCGCGCTGAGCGCGGCGATGGCGGCGACGGCGGATTTATTTTTCAAGAACCGACCTCCAGGAGCCGCCGCGCGTCGCGCGCGAGGGCGGCGTTGTCAGAATCGCTGAGACCGTCGTAATAGCCGCGGATCGCTCCGTTCTTGTCCAGAAGCACGAACCGCGCGCTGTGCGTCGCGCGCTGTTCGTCGGGAGCGGACGGGTTGACCGAAAGCGGCAAGCGGAAGCCCGCGTAGAGAAGGTGATAGGTCTGCTCGGGTGTGCCGCGCAGGAACACCCAGCGCTCGCTCTCCGCCTCGTAGCGCTTGGCGTAGGAGCGCAGGCGCTCGGGTGTATCTCCCTCCGAGTCGACGCCGACGGTCAGCAGGCCGACGGACGGGGGAAGGTCGCGTCCGAGCGCCGCCAGGCGCGTGCTGAGCATGGGGCATGGCCCCGCGCAATGCGTGAAGATGAAGTCCGCGACCCACACCTTGCCCAGGAGGTCCTTGCGTCCGAAGTCCGCCGTGCCCTTGGGGCCCACCGCGGTCATCGAAAACTCCGGCAGGACCGCGAGCGGCTCGTTGGACCGCGCGCAGGCGCAGGCGAGTAACGCGGCGCAGGCGAGAAGAGCGTTGCGCATCTAGAATCTCGCGAAGGTCAGGTCGGGGAGGATGCCGACGAGGAGTATGCCCACGGCCACGGCGCCGATGCCGAGGATGATGAACATCATCGCGCGCTCCCGCCGCAGGCCCATGTAGTAAAAGCCGATGAGGCTCGCCTTGATCGAGGCGATGATCAGCGCGAGCACGACGGCCATGATGCGCCCGCCGTGGGTGAAATGGCTCGCGGCGAGCGTGGCGGCCGTAAGGCCGAGCAGGGCGAGGTAGACGCCGAGATCGAGGCCGCCGTCGTCGTGGGTCGTCGTTTCACGGTTCATGAGGGTCTCCGGTCAGATGAGATACAACAGCGGGAAGAGGAACACCCACACCACGTCCACGAAGTGCCAGTACAGCCCGGCGTACTCCGCGCGGCGCGCGACGGAAGGCATCGGGGCGTCGGCCGAGGCGTAATAGGCCACGCCGTTCCAGATCAGGCCGGCGACGATGTGCAGGCCGTGCAGGATCGTGAGCATGTAGTAGTAGGAGAGGAAGATGGACAGGCCGGCGTTCGCCTTGGCCAATTCCGAGCCCGGGTAATAGCCGTGGGAGATCTTGAGCGCGTACTCCGCCGACTTCACGACGAGGAAGCCCAGGCCCAGGACGACCGTGGCGATCATGTTCGCCCGGAAGCCCGCCCGGTCGCCGCGCTCGGCACGGGAGATCGCCCGAACCATGGTGTACGAGCTGGTCAGCAGGATCAAGGTGTTCAGCGCCGCCATCGTCAGACCGGGGAGGTGTCCCGCCTCGGGCCAGGCCGCGACGCCCAGCGCGCAGTCGGGGTTGCCGAGGCGCGTTCCCACATAAGAGGCCAGGAAGGCCCCGAACAACAGAATCTCGGACAATATGAACAGCCAGAGGCCGACCCGCCCTCCTTCGTCCTCGCGCCAATCGGCGTTCATCGTGATCGCGGCTTGCATGTCTTAGCGTCCCCCTTGAGCGCGTCGTGCGGCGTCCGTCGTTCCGGTCTTTTGTTCCATTTTGGGGCTATCGTTGAGCGGGTGAACCTCGAGGCTGCGGGCCATCTCCGCCAAGGTGGTGCGAGCCAGGGAGGCGCGAACGTCCTCCTCCCTCTCGCGCAGGGGGCAGAATACGACGCAGTCGGGGCCCTCGCATTTGCGCCCGCCGTAGAACACGCAGTCCGCGCGGTGATACGGCCCCTCGCAGGCCTCGAGGATGTCGAGCAAGGAAATCTCCGCAGCGGGCTTGGCGAGGGCCACGCCCCCTCCGGCGCCGCTCTTGGACGCGATCAGCCCCTTGCGCAGGCACTGCTCCAGAATCTTGGAGAGGAAGCTCTTCGGAATTCCCTGGATTTCGGCCAGGACGCGCACGGCGATCAGCTTGCCGGGCTCCCGGGTCTCCAGGGCGAGGCGGGTCAACGCCGCGATGGCGTATTCCCCTCCTCGATTCAGATTCAAGCAGCCCGTGTTCATATCGTGGACTTTCTCTGTCTTTAATGTCCTCGATCACGCTCACGCAACGGAAAGGCCGAGGTCGCGCCGTCGAGCTCAAGAGGTAGGCGGGGGGGATGATCCGCAGGGAGCCGGCGCGCGGTCGCCGGGCCCGGAGGATCATCCCTCCCGACGCGACGACGCGAGCTCAAACGAGGCGCGACCGCTTTGGGGTCCTAGGCGCCTTCGGGCCAGACGCGCTCGAGTTCCTCATCATCGAAGCCGAAGTGATGGGCGAGCTCATGGCGCAGCGTCAGGCGGATTTCCTTCTGGAGTTCCTCGAGGCTCTCCACGGAGTCTTCGAGGTTCCATTGATATAAATAGACTTTCGCGGGCAATTGCCCGTGCGCCGCGCCGCTGAGAAAGTCCTCGCGTTCGGGGCCGCAGTACAGGCCGAGCAGGTCGTCATCATCCTCATCCATGTCCCTGGCCTCGGCTCCGGGCTCGTCTTTGACCTCGATCGTGACGTTGACGAGCAGGGCGCGGACCTGGTTGGGAATCCGGGCGAGTTCGGCTTCCGCCAGCATCCGAAAGCGCGCCGGGGAGACGCGGACTTCCTTCATCTTAGGCGATTGCGCCGGCTTTGCGCAGGAGGTCGAGGCAGGCGGCGTTGGCTTTGCGCGTCGCCTCTGCTTCATCGAGGTTTTTGAGAGCGCCGTTCTCCACCACGATGTGGCCATTGACGATGGTCCACTTCGTGCGATGGCCCGCGCCGCAGAACAGGAGCGAGGCGACGGGGTCGCCGGCGGAGCCTGCGTAATCGAGGCGGTTGACGTCGAAAATCGCGAGGTCGGCGGCCTTGCCGGCGGCGATCATCCCGATGTCGTCGCGGCCGATGACGGCCGCGCCCCCGCGCGTGGCCATGCGCAGCGCTTCGCGCGCGGGCATCGATGCCACTCCGGACTTGACGCGGTGGACGAGCATGGTCTGGCGGACTTCGCCCAGCATATCCGAGGTGTCGTTGGAGGCGGAGCCATCAACGGCGAGACCGACGGCGACGCCGGCGTCGAGATAGCGGCGGACCGGGGGAACGCCCGAACCCAAGCGAAGGTTGGAGGAAGGGCAATGGGCGATCCCGACTCTCGCCTTGGCCAGGCGGCGAATTTCCTCATCGTTGACGTGGACCATGTGCGCGAGCCAAACGTTCGAATCCATCCAGCCAAGCGACTCGAGGAAGTCGATGGGACGAAGCTTGTACTTGTCGAGACAGTACCTCTCTTCATCTAACGTCTCGCACAGATGCGTGTGCATGCGTACGCCTAAGCGGCGAGCCATGTGCGCGGTTTCTTTCATCAGGCCCGTCGAAACCGAGAACGGGGCGCAGGGCGCCAAGCCGATCTGGATCATGCCGTACGGGCCTTTGTCGTGGTGTTCTTTGACGAGGCGTTCGCAGTCGCGCAGGATGTCTTCCTCCGGCTCGGTGCAGTCATCCGGAGGAAGGCCTCCTTGAGATGCGCCGACCGACATCGAGCCGCGCGTGGGGCAGAAGCGGATGCCGAGGGAGCGCGCCGCCTCGATCTGCGCGTCCACGAGCCCCGTCAGGCCGCGCGGATAGAGGTAAGTGTGGTCGGTCGAGGTCGTGCAGCCGGTGAGCAGGAGTTCGCCCAGGCCGACCTGCGCGCCGAGGGCCGCGTATTCCGGCGTCAGGTGGCGCCAGACTTGGTAGTGATAGACGAGCCAATCAAAGAGCTTGGCGTTCTGGGCGGCGGGCGTGGCGCGGGTGAGCGTCTGGCACAGGTGATGGTGCGTGTTGACCATGCCCGGGATCACGACGCAGCCGCGCGCGTCGAGAATGTGCGCGTCATCGGACTCGAGGTTCTTGCCGACGGCGAGGATGACGCGGCCCTTGATCAGGATATCCGCGCCCTCGAGTTCGGTGCCGGCGTCGTCCATCGTCGCCACGCGCAGGGCGTTTTTGATGAGCAGCGGGGGCCGCATAATCGCGAGTCTAGCAATTAAGTAGAATTCCGTCATGGAAGCGCTCTCCCTCTCGGAGCTTGCCGGGGACCTGCCGCGCCCCGGCGTGCTGTGCACGCTCGCGAAGGTCGTCGGGTCCGCCCCCCAGGCGCCCGGCGCCAAGATGTACGTGTGGGCGGATGGGTTCAAAGGAACCCTCGGCGGGGGGCGTTTCGAGGCCGAGGCGCTGGCTGAAGCACGACGCTTGCTTAATGCCGCCCGCCCCGAGGCCTTTCTCAGGGAATACATCCTGTGCCGAGAGATGGGGCAGTGCTGCGGCGGCAAGGCGACGATTTTCTACGAGCCGTGCCCGCGGCGGCGAGCGGTTCATTTGTTCGGAGCGGGGCATGTCGCGCGCGCCGTTGCGTCGACGCTGGACGGCCTTGATCTCGAGGTCGTGGTCGTCGACGATCGTGCGGAGTGGGCTGACGCGTCGGCGTTTCCGGCCAAGACGCGCGTCCTTCGCGCAGACCCGGCGGCGCTCGCGGCGGCGGCCGGCTACGGCGCGCTCGACGCCGTTTGCGTGATGACGCACGACCACGAAATTGACTTTCGCCTCGTCGATATCCTGCTTGACAAGCCGCTGGGCTACCTGGGATTGATCGGTTCGACGCACAAGGCGCGCGTGTTCCGCGCGCGCCTGCCGCCGCCGCGGCGCGCCCTCTGGGACGAGACGATGCGCTGTCCGATCGGCCGCAAGATCCCGTCGAAGAGCCCGAAGGCGATCGCCATCTCCGTCGCCGCCGAACTGCTCGAGACATGGGCGTGCTGCCCTACCCCGGCGCAGGCTGTCCACGCATGAGAGCGCTGCGTGTCCGATTGCTCGCCGCGGGCCGCGGCAAGCGCGCGGGCGGGCCCAAAGCCTGGGGCCCGTACGGCGGGCAGACGCTGCTCGAGGCCCAGCTCGGCTTCCTCGCGACGGTGACCGCGCCCGAGAACATCGACATCGCGATCCAGGGCGAGTGGCTCGAGCGCTGCCGCGCCCTGTCGCCGCGCGTGAACTGGGTCGAGGCCGATCCCGAGGGCTCAGCGCTGTCCTCGCTGCAGACTGTGCTCAAGGCGACTCCGCGCGCTCGCTCCTTCGTCCTCCACGTCGACATGCCGGTCTTCGACTTGCGCGTGTGGCGCGCGCTCGCCGCCGCCGAGGGCGACGCGGTCCCGGCGCACGAAGGCCGGCGCGGCCATCCCGTGCTGCTGACGGCGGCGGCTTTAGACGAGGTTTTACGGCTTGATCCGGCGTTCGATCGTCTTGATGTCTTTCTGCGCGGCCGTACTGTGACCGAAGTTCCCGTGGCGACCGATGTGATCTTCGCGAACCTCAACGAGGCGCCCAAGTGATCGAGCTCGCGATCCGTGGCACGCGTTTATACACGCCCGACGGGCCGCGCGCGGGCGCCGTGCTCATCGAGAACGGCACAATCGCCGCAATCGTCAATCTTGATGAAGTCCCCAACGGCGTTAACGTCAAAGACGTGGGCGACCTGGCCGTGATCCCCGCTCTGGTGGACGGACATGTGCATGTCAACGAGCCCGGCCGCACCGAGTGGGAAGGCTACCTTACCGCCACGCGCGCGGCGGCCGCGGGCGGCGTCGGCACGATCGTCGACATGCCGCTGAACTGCTCGCCGGCGACGACGACGCGCCGCGCGCTCAAGGCGAAGCTCGACGCGGTCAAGGGCAAGCTGACGGTCGACGTCGCGTTCTGGGGCGGGGTCGTGCCCGGCAACCTCGAGGAACTGCGGCCCCTGGCCGAGGATGGGGTCGTCGGCTTCAAGTGTTTCCTCACGCATAGCGGCCTCGATGAGTTTCCGAACGTCGAGCGCGCAGACCTTGAAGCCGCGATGCCGCTGATCGCAAGCCTGGGCCTGCCGCTGATCGTGCATGCCGAGCTCGACCCGTGCGGCGAGGGCGGCGCCGATCCGCGGGAGTTCGCGTCTTATCTCGCCTCGCGTCCCGGCGAGATGGAGGTGCGCGCGATCCGCCTGATGATCGAGCTGTGCCGCAAGACGCGCTGCCGCACTCATATCGTCCATTTGTCGTCCGCCGACGCCTTGCCCGACATCGAAAAAGCCAAGGCCGAAGGCCTGCCCTTCACCGTGGAGACCTGTCCTCACTATCTGACGTTCGCCGCCGACGGCATTCCCGCAGGCGCCACGCAGTTCAAGTGCGCGCCGCCGATCCGCTCCGAGGAGAACCGCGAACTGCTGTGGCAGGGTCTCGGCCGAGGCGCGATTGATTTCGTCGTGTCCGACCACTCGCCGTGCGCGCCCGAGCTCAAGAAATTCGAAGCAGGCGATTTTATGGCCGCGTGGGGCGGGATTGCGGGCCTGCAGTTCACCTTGCCCGCGACGTGGACGGGCGCCAAGCGCCGAGGCTTCCGGCTCGAGAACGTCGTGCGCTGGACGGCCGAACGGACCGCCGATTTCACGGGCCTCAAGACGAAAGGGCGTCTCGAGAAGGGTCGCGACGCGGATGTCGTGATTTTTGACGACGCCGCGCTGTTCGACGTTGAGCAAAACGGCGTGTTGCACCGGCACAAGGTCACGGCATATGGGGGTCTGCGCCTGCAGGGCGCGGTGACCGCGGCCTATCAGCGGGGCGCGATGATTTACGACGGGAGGGAATTTCCGGCCGGACGGCGCGGGCGGCCCCTCCTCAACAGGAGCGAGACATGGACTTCACCAGCCTGATCGATTTGGCCTCCGCACGGGTCGGCGGCAAAGCCGTCGCGGCCAGCGATGAGTTCTTCGCGCCCAAGGAGAATCTGCTCAAGCCTGCGCCGGCGGTCTGGCTCGCCGACAAGTACACGGCGAAAGGCAAGTGGATGGACGGCTGGGAGTCGCGCCGCCGCCGCGCGCCCGGCTGCGACTGGTGCATCGTTCGGCTTGGTCTGCGCGGCCTGATCCGGGGCGTTAACGTGGACACCGCGTTCTTCACCGGGAACTTCCCCGCGCATGCGAGTCTCGACGCGCGCGACGGCAAAGGCCCGTGGACCGAGATTCTTCCGAAGACGGAGCTCAAGGGCAACGGCGACAACCTTCTGCCGGTGAAGACCGACAAGGCCTATGATCAAGTGCGGCTAAATATCTTTCCCGACGGCGGCGTCGCGCGCCTGCGCGTATTTGGGGCGGTCGTGCCGAATTGGGCCAAAATCCCGAAAAAGGCGCTTTTGGATCTCGTCGCCGTTCAGAACGGCGGCCTGCCTTTGCTCGCCAGCGACACGCACTACTCGCACCCGCAGAACCTGATCATGCCGGGCCGCGCGAAGAACATGGGCGACGGCTGGGAGACCAAGCGCCGCCGCGGACCGGGCTGGGACTGGGCGATCCTGAAGCTCGGCGCGCCGGGCGTGATCAAGAAGATCGAAGTGGACACCAATTTCTTCAAGGGCAACTACCCGGATTCCTGCATGCTCGAAGGCGTGCACAAGCCCGGGGGGACGGGCGCCGAGCTCGCCGACGAATTCACGTCCTGGCTGCCCGTGCTCCCGCAGACGAAGCTTTCCGCGCACAAGCGCCATTATTTCCAGAAGGACATCGTCCCGCACGGTCCCCTCACGCACGTGCGCCTCAACATTTACCCGGACGGAGGCGTCTCGCGCCTGCGCCTGATCGGAGTGCGTGCAGGAACATGACCCTCGCCGCGTTCAACGTCCTGTCCATCGGGCGCGCGCGCGAAGATCTGCTGCGCTGCTGCGGCTGCGCGCGCTGGGCCGACGCCGTGCTCGAGGCGCGGCCGTTCAAGGGCAAAGACGCCCTGCTTGCCGCGGCCGATGCGGCGTGGGCAAGGATGAGCGAAGCGGAGTGGCTTGAGGCGTTCTCCCATCATCCGCGCATCGGCGGCAAGGACGCTTTGCGCGCGAGATACTCAGCGACACGCGACTTGTCGCGTGTCGAGCAGGCCGGCGCTTCGGCCGCGAGCGAGGCCGTGCTTGACGCGCTCGCGGGGGGCAATGCGGAGTACGAGAAAAAATTCGGCCATACTTTTATCGTGTGCGCGACCGGAAAATCCGCCGCCGAGATGCTGGATTTGCTGGAATCACGTCTGCCCAACGACGCGAAGACCGAAATGTGTCTCGCCGCGGGCGAGCAGAGCAAGATCACCAAGATACGACTGGAGAAATTAATCAAATGAGCTCGATCACCACCCATATCCTCGACACCTCGATCGGCCGTCCCGCTTCCGGAGTGCCGCTCATCCTGGCCAAGGCGGGTGGCGGCGGCTGGCGCACCGTGGGGCGCGGCACGACGGACATCGACGGCCGCTGCAAGACGCTTTTGAAGGAAGGGAAACTCAAAAAGAGCGTCTATCGCCTGACGTTCGGCGTTGCGTCCTATTTCAAGCGCGCGCGCCAGACCGCGTTTTATCCAGCGATCTCGATCATCTTTCAGGTTCGCGATTCGCGGCCCCATCACGTGCCGCTTCTGCTCTCGCCTTGGGGCTACTCGACCTACCGCGGCAGCTGACGCTCGAGTGGTCTTTGAGGGATTGGCGGCGGGGCGTCCCCAGTCAATGGCGATGGGTGACCATGTGTTGGCTTGCTTATGACGATGCCTGAGAAAGAGGGTAAGCTGACGTAGAAGACGGAAAAACCGAGGCTGCGCGCGATGGCGATGTGTCGGGACCACTTGCTTGATTGAAGGGCTTTATCCATCAGAAGTACGGCGAAGCCTCCGGGTCGCAGGACGCGGCGATATTCCTTGAGGATCGGGTGGATAACCGTTTGAGTGGTCGGTCCTAACCACGGGAAGCATTTCGAGAGGATCATCGCTGTCGAGTCGTCGCGAAATGGAAGCGCGGCGGCATCAGCGAACACTCCGTTTCGAGCCGCGGCCCATTTGTCTTGCGAAACGTCCTCTGCCTGGGTCCACTGTTCGGCGCGCTCTCGGCTCAATCGGCCATTCTCCGTGCGCTTTTTGACGAGCAGGTCGAAGAGACTGGCGTACTTGTCGACCTGCAGACACCGCGGGCAGATCGGATTGTCGGCGGCGCCGATTTCAAGTTGCCGACCGACGGACCCGGCTGCGTGCGCGAAGTATTGCAGGCTCGCGATGGCGAGCGTTGGGATGGGGCTGTCGAGCTCCCCGTCGATCGGCGCGGCGGCTGAAGCATTTTGCCCGTCGAACATGGCGGCGAGGTCTGCGGTCTGGTCGGGGGGGAGTCGGGCCGCTGCAGCTTGCGTCAACGCACGTTCCGAATCCAGCTTGCTTGGAACCAAGATCGGCGTCGGAGCGGAGAATGATGGTGCAAGGAGTGTTGGCGTTAGGCTGAGATCGGCAGGCGGGGAGACGAGTATCCCGTCGCTCGAAGCCTCAGAGAAAGGCAGGAGAGGCACGACAGAGCCGGAGGTCTGCCCTCTTCGCATGGAGACGATTTGCGCCGAGGAGCTTCCGACCGCGATGATGCAGGCCAAGACGGCCGGAAAGAAGTGCCTCATCATGCCCATATTATAACGTTGGGGTGCTTATGGTGGCAGGTACGAAGGGCCCAGGTTCGGATGGTATTAGGTCCTATCAAGGGGATGTCCCGAGAGGTGGGCTTAAGCGAAGTTCATGCACTTATCCACAGGCCCGGCACTTGCTGTTGTCAACAACAGCAGCGTCGGGGACTGTGAATAAGCCGGCGCTAAAAAGGGGCCGCATTTTTTAGGTCCGGCTTAATGGCCGTGAATCCAAGCGGATCAAGCGCCCGAGTCAGCCTTTGGCACGTCGGCCTTCCAGGATCGTCAGGAACGAGCGCGAGGCGAACTCGGCGGGTGTCAAGCCGGTCGCGGAGGCCTCGGCTTCCGTGATCGCTCCGCAGTTGCGCGCGCGCAGGAAATAATTCAGGAGGCCCTGGCCGGTCGCGGCGTCATCGAAGACGTCGCCGACTAAGGTCGCTTGCGCGGCCTTCTCGATGAAGTTCTTCAGGCGCGCGGTCGCGGCCGGCAGGCCGCCGAGGAAGAAGGCGTACACGGCGCCGTAGCGGGTCGGCAGCTGCGCGGGATGCAGATCCCAGCCCTGATAGAAGCCGTTGACGAGGGAGTGCGTCGCATGGTCGTAATGGAGCTTCCACGCGCGGCGCACGGTCTCGACGTTCTCGCCCACGGGCATCACGTTCGTCGCGCCGTCGGACATGTTGACGCCGGTGCCCGCGAGGGCGACCTGCATGACGTGCTTGGCGAAATCGCAGGATGGGTGGTCCATGCGCTGATGCGCGGCGGTGATGTTGCAGGAAGCGGTGTAGTCGTAGGTGCCGAAGTGAGCGCTCGTGCAGCGACCTCCGAGCGCGTCCACCATCGCGCGCAGGGGCGCTGTGCCGTCGAAGCCGAGAATCGACTGCGGCGTCTCGACCATGAGCTCGGCCTTGATCGTCCTGGGTTTGAGCTTCTTTTTCTTTTCGAACGCGTCGAGAAGCTTCGCGAGAGCGGCGGCCTGACCCGGGTGCACGACCTTCGGGAGCGTGACATAGAACGGATCGGGAAGACGGCCCTTGGTCAGACGGACCAACGTCGTCAGAAAAATATCCATCGTGCGGGCGGAACGAGAGGCCAGCTCATTGGAGAACGTCTTGATCCGGATGCCGATGAACGGGGGCAAGGTTCCCTCGGCGAGCCCCTTGGCGACCTCCTGCGCGGCGGAAACGGCATGGCCGTCTTCCTCGGCATGGGGGCGGTTGCCGTAGCCGTCCTCGAAGTCGATGCGGAAGTCCTCAACGGCTTCGCGCTTGAGCTTTTCGACGACACGGTCGTAGACCTGGAGTGCCAGGACCTCGTCCATGCCGACGGCGCGCGAGAACGTGACCGCGTCAGGGGCGTAGCGCGAGAGCGCGCGCAGGGACAGCTCGCCTAATTTCTTGGCGGAGTCCGCTTTGAACAGATGGGCACCGCCGTAGACGGTGTGCACGGGCTGGCGCCCGAATGCATCACCCGGGTAGCGATTTTGGTGGAGGTCATTTTGCTTTGTCAGTGACATAAACGCCGATTTGACGGCCTCGGAGTCGAGCGTGGGCTGGGGCTTCATTTGACTTCTCCCTTTAGGAAAGCAACGAGTAAATTCCGCGAGACGATTAAGCGGTACTCGCGGGTCGAGCGAATGTCATCGATCGGCGAAACGTCGGAAGTCATCAGTTCCGCAGCGGCATTAATTGAAATAGGGTCAAGCTGACGTCCTCTCAGGAAGGACTCGGCGGCATGTAAGCGCCGGACCGTCGGGGCAAGGCTCCCGAACGAAAGCCGCGCTTCCGTGACCTTCTTGTCTTTGCCGATCCAGATCAGGCCGGCGAACATGGTCTTCGAGATCGCCTGCGCGGCGCGGGTTCCGACCTTCCGGAAAACGCCGCGCGTCGGCGTTTTGACGAAAGGGAGGAAGATCGCCTCGATCAGCTCCCCGGGCTTCAGCGTGGTTTTTTTCACCCCCGCGAAAATGTCGGCGATCGGCACGACGCGTTGTCCGGCGGGTCCGATCACGCGCACGGTCGCCTCGTAGACGGCGAGCGCGGGGAAGGTGTCGCCGGCCGGCGAGGCGTTGGCGATGTTTCCGCCGATCGTGCCGCGGTTTTGGATCTGTGCTGCACCCACGGTCGCGCACGCGGCGACGAGAAGGGGGAAGCGTTTTTGGAGGACCGGGTGCGCCTGGATTTGGGAGTGCGTGACGAGGCTGCCGATCAAGACGCCCTGGGCGCTTGCCTTGATCGTGCGCCACTCGGCGACGCGCGACAGGTCGAGCACGGCGCGGCCGTTCCACTGGCCCAGGTTCCAGGCGACCATGAGGTCGGTGCCGCCCGCGAGCGGAAGCGCCGCCGGGGCCTGAGCGTAGGCCTTCACGGCCTCGGCGGCCGAGCGCGGAGACAGCACGGTCATCGACTTCGCGTCGCCCCTCATTTCTTTTTAGCCGCCGTGATCACGGACTTCACGATATCCTGGTAGCCGGTGCAGCGGCACAGGTTACCGGACAATGCTTCGCGGACCGAGGTCTCATCGACTCGGACTCCCGACTTCAGGTGCGCGCGCGCGGTCATCAGCATGCCCGGCGTGCAGATGCCGCACTGCGCGCCGCCGCAGGCGAGGAAGCCGGCCTGGAGCTTTGAGAGCTTCTCCGGCGCGCCCAGGGACTCGACCGTCTCGACCGCGCGGCCCTCGGCCTGACAGACCGGGATGAGGCAGGAATTGACCGGCTCGCCGTCAAGGAGCACCGTGCAGGCTCCGCACTCGCCCTCGCCGCAGCCTTCCTTTGTGCCGGTGAGCGCGAAATTCTCGCGTAGGACGTCGATGAGGCGCTTGAACGGCGCTCCGTGGAAGGACTGTTTCCTGCCGTTGACGGTGAGCGTGATCATGTCAGGGACGAGGCGATGCGTTCGGGCGTTTGCGGCAAGGTCGCAATCAGGCGGCCGGTCGCGTGCTTGATGGCGGCCGCGACGGCCGGGCCGGGAATGTCCATCGGCAGCTCGCCCACGCCCTTGGCGCCGAACGGTCCGCGCGAATACGGCTTTTCAACGAGGATCACGTCGAACGGCGGCGTGTCGAGGCTCGTCGGGATCACGTAGTTCGTGAGTTGGGAGTTGACCATGACGCCGTCCTTGAATATCGGCTCTTCAAGGAGGGCCCACCCGAGGCCCTGAGTCGAGCCCCCGATGATCTGACCCTTGGCGAGCAGGGGGTTGATCGCCTTGCCGATGTCCTGTGCGGTCGTGACCTTGCGCACGCGCACCTCGTAAGTGAGTTTGTCGATTTCAAGGTCCACCACGATCGCCGCGTAGGAATAGACGCCGTACGCGTCGCCGCGATAGGTCGCGTCGTCCCACGCCACCTCCGGCGGCTTCTCGTAGGAGACCTCGAAGCGGCGCGCGGGCGCGCCGGCGCAGAGCGCCGCGGCCGCCTTTTTGAGATCGGCCGGCGTTTGCGGGACCCGTCCATATTCGGCCTCGAAGGCGCGTTTGAGTTCCTGCGTCGCGCGGCTGACCAGACCGCCGACGACCATGCAAGTTCGTGAGGCCACGGTGGGCCCGGAGTCGGGGACCTTGTGCGTGTCGGGCGTTTCAACGGAGAACCAGGAGACGGGCGCGCCGAGCGCGTCGGCCGCGACTTGGGCGAACATCGTGTTCGTGCCCTGACCGATCTCGGTTGAGGCGGCGAGCACGATGAGTTCCCCGCTTCTTGTCAACGCGATGCCCGCTCGGGACGCGAGATACACTTCGCCCGAGCCCGTGAAACCGGCGCCATGATGACACACGGACAAACCGATGCCCTTCCAGGTCGGATTCCTCGGATTCTTGTTCCAGCGGTCGTACGCTTTGCGTTTGGAAACGTATTGCGACTTTTTGACCGTCCGTTGGAGGCACTCCTCCGCGCCCACCGATTCGAGAAGGCGCTGCCCCGTGGCCGTCGTCGAGCCGAGTTTGAAGATATTCCGTCGGCGCAGCGTCAATGAATCAATCTTCAATTGATCGGCGATTTTTTCCCAGTGCAGCTCAACGGCAAATAATGTCTGCGGCGCGCCGAAGCCGCGGAAGGCGCCGTTGGGCGGTGTGTGCGTCATGACGACCTTCGAGCGCACGCGCACGTTCTGGCATTCGTAGGCGCCGGCCGCGTGCAAGGTGCCGCGCGAGAGCACGACGGCCGAGAGCGTGGCGTACGCGCCGCCATCCATGACGACCTCGATGTCCTGCGCGACGAGCGTGCCATCCTTGGTTAGGCCGGTGCGATGGCGCACGATGGCGGGATGACGCTTGGTCGTCGCGGCCATGTCCTCGTGGCGGTCATAGACGATTTTGACCGGCCGACCCGCCTTCAGCGCGAGGAGTGCCGCATGGCCCGCGATCATCGAGGGGTACTCTTCCTTGCCGCCGAATCCGCCGCCGGTGACGGTCTGGATGACCCGGATCTTGCTCTCATCCCGGTTGAAAATCTGCTTCATCGCCTTGAGCACGTAGTACGGGCACTGCAGCGAGCCTGTGATGATCAGGATACCGTTCTCTTCGTAGGCCGCGATCGCGTTGTTCTCGATATAGGCCTGTTCCTGCGAGGGCGTACGGTACTCGCCCTCCACGACGACATCGGCGGCGGAAAAGCCGGCATCGAGGTCGCCGCGCTCGATCAGGAAAGACTTAAAGGTCTTGTCCGACTTCTCCATATCAAAAACAGGTGGAAGGGGTTCGTACTCGATGGTGACGCGCTTGGCCGCCTCATAGGCCGTCGCGCGGTCCGCGTGCGCGATGAGGACGATCGCTTCCTCGCGGTGGCGCACGATTCCGTCGGCGAGCAGCGGCTGATCGGATTCGATGAGGGCCACCACGTTCTTTCCAGGAATGTCTTTGGCCGTGACGACCACGCATTCGTCCCAGGCGAAGCCGGGGTCGTAGCGGATCGACTTGATCTTGCCGTGCGGCACCGAGGAGCGGACCGTCACCCCGTGCCAGCAGCCGGGAATGGGGACGTCGTCGAGGTAAAGCGCGCGCCCCGTCAGCTTCGCGGGCCCATCCCGCCTCGGCTCGTTCTTTCCGACGCTCATCAGTGCAATCTTACCAAAGCTGATCGGTGATCGGGGCCGTTGGACCTGCCTCATTCGGTGCCGTAGGACTCATGTGGGATCATGCCGTCATCCGTATAATAAGCTGGTGAAGCGTTCCCTATCTGTCGCGATCGTTGTCGCGCTTTTGCTTTCGTCCGCGCCGCATGAGGCCATGGCGCAGATCATACGGGCGACGTTTGAGGTCAACCCGTTGGGTCCGTCCATCGGTTTGCCCGCCGCGTTGCCGTCGCCTCTTCCGGATGCCGGTCTTCCAGCGAATTCTCCATCTTTGTCGTTATCCGTTCCGATTCTTCCCGCGCCCAATATCTCGTTGCCGTCTGCCGTTAAGGCGGCGAAGCCGCCGCCGCCACAGGCGGCGCCCAAGATGGAAGCCCCGTCCGCTTCTGCGCTCTTTGATGGCATTGCCGCTCGTTCCGCCGCCTCGAGCGGCGATCCCGTCGTTCCCGATGGACCTCCCGAAGCGCGCACCACCCGCCGTCGCGACCTCCCGCAGCGCTTCGCCGGCCGTCTTGCGCGCTGGACCGGTGTTGCTGCGCTGTGGTCGGTTTACCGTGACGGCTTCCTCATCCAGCGTTACGCTTCCAGTCTGAGCGATCAAGGCCTTCCCGCCGCCCGCCGCGCCGCCTCGGCTCGTTCGCTCGCCTCTTTGGGCCGGATCGAAGCGGTGCCGACTTTGGAGCGGGTTTACGAGAACGACGCCTCCCCGCGCGTGCGCCGCGCCGCCCTCGTCGCGATGATCCGCCTCGCTCGCGCCGCGCAGCCGCGGCTGATTCGAGCCCTTAAGACGAATCCGCGTTCCGGGGTCCGCGAGGGCGCGGCGACGATGCTCTCGTGGATCGTTCGCCATAGCGACGCCGTCGAGGCCGTCGAGGCGCTCGCCGACGCAGGAATGCTCGACCCAGCGGAGGACGCGCGCCTCGCGGCGATCCACTCGCTCTCGCTCGCGCGCAGCCCAAAGGCGCTGGCCGCGCTCGAGTGGATGCGCGGCCAGGAGACGCGGCCGCACATGCGCTCGGCGCTCGAGCTGGCCGTCGCCGAGGCGCGCCGTCGCCAGGCCGGAACGGAGCTGCGGCGCTACCGGCCGCCGGAGGATGATTTCGCAGACGCGAGCGCGCCGCTCCACGAGGTCGCGCTCAAGCGCGCAATCGCCGTCGCGTCGATTTTCGTCGCTGTTGAGATGCTTGGGGGGTTTCTGACCGGCAACGTCGCTCTGAAGGCCGACTCGATGCATCTCGCGGCCGATCAGCTGATCAACGGCGCCGCGCTGTTCTCGATCTGGATGGCGCGCCGCCCGCCGAACTCGCGCAAGTCGTATGGCTACCTGAAGGTCGAATCCATCGTGGGCTTGCTCGGAGCGGCGGCGATCGCCTTCATGGGTGTTGAGATGGGCGTCGAGGCCTGGCGCCGCCTTTTCACTCCCGGCGCCGCGGCGACCTGGAGCGTCGCGCTGTTCGCGCTCGCGAGCCTCGCCTCGAATCTGTTCTCGGCGCTGATTCTCTGGCGTCATCACGGGGAAAGCCTCAGCATGAAGGGCGCGTTCCTGCATTCGATGACCGATGCGGTCGGCTCGGTCGGCGTGATCGTGTCCGCCGCCGCCGCGATCCTGCTCGGCTGGGCATGGGTCGAGCCCGCGGCGGTGGCGCTCATCGTCGCCATGATCGTCAAGACCGGGTGGGAGCTCGGCAAGCCCGCCTGGGACGTGCTCATCGACGCCGTGCCCCGGGGCGCCGATCTCGACCGCATCGAGGCCGACCTGCTCGCGATTCCGGGCGCCGCCGTTGTGAAGGACCTTCACGTTTGGGCTCTCAATTCCCGGACGATGGCGCTGACCGCGACGGTGTTCATCCGGCCGGGAGCGGGTCACGATGAGGTGCTCGTCTCGGCGAAGACCCTCCTGCGCGAGAAGCATGGCATCCGCCACGCGACGGTGCAGGTCGAGACGATCCCCGGCTCGCGCTAGTTTCGCTTCAGCGACACGACGGGAAAGAACAGGCCTTTGCGCCCGCGCGTCCACCAGGAGCCGTCGGCCCGATGCCGGGCGGGCGAGGCGAAGGCGGTCTCGTAGCGCGCGGCGCGGGCGTACAGCGGCCTGGCGCCGCCGAGCGGGGTCGGGCCGAGCAGGCCGGCCACGGAGGGGCTGCCCTCGAGCAGTCGGAACAGAAGGTTGCCGAACCAGGGGCTGTCGCTCGTCTCACCGAGCGCCGCGAACCAGCACTGCCAGTCGAGGCGCGGCATGTGCGGAGCGACCCACGGCGGAGCGCGGCGCGGCTCTCCGGGCTTATAATGGAAAGGCCACTCCCGCCACTCTCTTCCATCGGCGGAAACCTCGATGACGATCTCATCGCGGGCGCGCGTCATCACGGCGAACAGGCCGTAGCGGTTGAACGAGCGCAGAGGCGAGACGGCGGCGATCAGCGCGCGCGCCGGGGCCGGGGGAACGGAGCCGAGGATCGCGAGCGTCTCGAAGAGGCCGATCGTCAGGGAAAGGGCCGCGAGAACGCCGATGCCCCAGGTTCGCGCCTTCGGCGCGGCGATTTCGGCGGGGGCCGGCTCGCTGAGGCCGAAGAAACGATCATCGAGGCAGGCAAGGCATAACACGACGGTCAGAACGTTGAAGAAACCGTAGTTGCCCGTGGCCGCGATGAGGATCATAAGAATCGCGATCATGCCCGCGCCTGCGGCGCGCGCGCGGCGCGGCAACAGAATAAGAATCGGAGCGCTCAGCTCGATCGCGAACAAAATCAGACAGGACAGTTTGTGAATCCACAACGGCAAACGATCGGCCCACCACGCCAAGGGCGTGGGCAGCGGTTGGGTCCAGTAGTGGTACGTCAGCGCCGTGAAATCGCGCCAGGCGGAATCGCCGGAGAAAAGCTTCACGAGGCCCGACTGGAGCATCAATTTGAAGAGAAGCAGGCGCAGAAGCCACAGCGCGCCGCGCGAGGGCTCGGCCGTGTTTTTCGACGTCCATTTCCACGGGGCCAGGAAGCAGGCGATGAGGCCCGCCTCCAAAAGCAGGACGTCCCACTGAAAGCTCATGAAGTCCGAGCCGACCGCGGAGAGCGAGAGATACAGCGCCCATCCGAGCAGCGCGCAGGGACCGGCGGCGACGCCGAAGATGAGGCCGAGCGAGGCCAAAGCGCCGAGCCAGCAGTAGGCCATCAGCGCCGCGTCCGATGCGGAGATCCAGGCGACGCTCGGCAGCAGCCAGAAGCGCGCGGCGCCGAGTTGGGCCCGGGCGGAGTCGAGCAGGGCGGCGGCGGGCATGATCCCGTCCGAGCCGATGAGGCCGCGGACTTGCCGGCCGAGAGAGACGAAGGCGAGCAGGTAGCACAGCCCGATCCCGGCCAACACAAGGCGGACCGTGAGGCCGATCGGCGCGGGCACGGTCGTTGCGCCCCACAGCAAACGGGTCAGGCGCGAGAAGAGCGGACGGCGCGCGGCGATGAAGCGATAGGCGGCCTCTGCAGCGAGGGCTGCGCCTGGGACGGCGTAAAATCGCGGGAGCCAGGATAGGCCCGGGGCGTAGGCGAGGGCGCGCAGGGCGGCCTCGGCGGCACGGCTCGTTCGGCCGGGCTCGAACAGGTGAATCGCTTGGGTGAAATTCTCGCGCGGGACTTCTGGATAATGCGAGGCGGCGGCCTGATAGGGCTCGTAAGAGACCTTCTCTCCGGTGGCATGACGCCAGCGCTCGATCCAAAGGCGGCAGAAGCCGCAGTCTCCGTCGAAGACGAGAACGGGGCGTCCCTTCATGCGCCCATTATAGCAGGACGTTCAGCGGGGTCGTCGGCGCTTGCGCCAGAAGGAGCGGCCCGATTTTCCGGGTGCGCCGGGTACGCGATGTCCCGCCGTGTGATGCTGGCCGTGCGTCGAAGCGGGCGCCTTGCGGTAGTCGAAGCCCTCGAGCGTGCGCCGCTCGATGCTCTTGCCGAGCTTGCGCTCGATCGTGCGGATCATTCCGTTGTCCTGCTCGGTGACGAACGTGTAGGCGTCTCCGGTCTTCGCGGCGCGGCCGGTGCGGCCGATGCGGTGGACGTAGGCTTCGGGCGTATCGGTGATGTCGTAGTTGATGACATGGGAGATCTGCGAGACGTCGATGCCGCGCGCGGCGATGTCGGTCGCCACGAGCACGTGCACCGTGCCCGCGCGAAACGAGTCGAGCGCCTGCTTGCGCTTGTTTTGGGACAGGTTGCCCTGCAAAGACGTCGAGGAGTGGCCGGCTTCCTTGACCTTGTCGGCGATGCGCTTGGCGCGGTGCTTCGTGCGCGTGAAGACGAGCACGGACTCGCTATCGATTTTCTTGAGCAACGCCAGCAGGAGCGGCGTCTTCAGGTGCTCGACCACCGGGTACAGCGCGTGCGTGACGGTCGTGAGCGCCACATCGTGGTTCACCTGGACCGTGACGGGATTGGTCAGGCATTCGTGCGCGAGGCCGCGCAGCGCATCGGGCATCGTCGCGGAAAACAGGAGAGTCTGACGCATCTTAGGCAGTCGCGCGAGGATCGCGCGAATCGAGGGGAGAAAGCCCATGTCGAACATCTGGTCGGCCTCATCAAGAACGAGGACCTCGACGCCGGCCGGCTTGAAATGACCTTGCTGCATGTGGTCGATGAGCCGTCCGGGGCAGGCGACGACGATCTCGCAGCGGCCGTGCAGGGCTTGGATCTGCTGGTGCATGCTCACGCCGCCGTACACGGTGGCGGCGCGGATGCCGGTGCCGCGGCCGAGGTCGTCGAAGCTGTCCTTGATCTGCTCGGCGAGTTCGCGCGTGGGCGCGACGATGAGCGCGCGCACAAGCCCGCGCGGCCCCGAGCTCAGGCGGTGGAGGATGGGCAGCGCGAACGCGGCCGTCTTGCCGGTGCCCGTCTGCGCGAGGCCGAGGACGTCCCGGCCTTCGAGGACTTTCGGAATCGCCTGCGTCTGGATCGGAGTGGGGGTCGTGTAGCCGTGCGACTTGAGGGCGGCGCCGATGGTGGGGTGCAGATGGAACGCGTCAAAGCTCATGGGTCTCCTAAATAGAAAATGGCCGCCCTAATCGAGGACGGCCATCAGTGCACCTGTAGGGTAGCAAATTCTCGTCTCAAACAGCGGCTGATCCGCGATCTACTTCTTATCCGCGGGCAGGTCCACCTTCTTGACGGTCACTTTCTTGCTGGAGGTGACGTCGATCTCCCGGGCGGGAACATAGAAGTCAACACGGAGGCAAATGGAAAGCCCTCCCAGCGGGGGGCACGGAATAACAACAAAAAATAAAACCTACAATAGCCAAATGCGCCCGTTCCTGAATTGCATTGGACTGTGCAAGAGTTTTGCTCTTGTTTCTTGGATTGCCTGCTGGGCCTGTCCCTCCACAGCCCAAACAACGCCCAATCCACAGCTGATAGTCTCCTCGTCTGCGGCGGTGACTCTTGGCGGGCAAAATATTCTTTTCCTCAGGACGCGAATTCTCTCATTGTCCGCGCAGGAGCGGGCTCAAAGAGCCGCCGATCGAGTAGGAAAAGTCGCCGATGACTCGCGCGCGGGTGTAGAAAGCATCAAGATCGTCGAAGGTGAAATGGCCTCCGATATCGTGTCGGGGGATTTCGTCTTGATGTCGGTCACGGACTCGGACGGGAAGGCGGAAAAAATGACCCGCCAAGAGCTGGCCGAGCGCAACGCCGGGTTGATCAAGAACGCGATCGCCTCTTACAGAAAGGAGCGCAGCTCCAAGCGGTTGATCCCGAACGCTTTCTTGGCGCTGTTCATAACGCTGCTGCTGGTTTTCCTGATTAAAGGCAGCAATCGCTTTTGCGCCAAGAAGCTTCCCGCTTTGGATGCCTGGGCCAGGGCGCGAATTCCGAATCTCAGGATACAGCACATCGATCTTATTCCGGCCGACCATGTCGTGGAACTGCTTGTCGCAGGGGCTCGTGCGGCTCATGTCGGGCTCATCATCCTGGCTCTTTACATCTTCTTCCCATTGGTCTTCAGCTTGTTCCCGTGGACGCAGGGTCTTGCCGCCCCCTTGTTCGGGTACGTTCTTTCCCCGCTGAAGGCCGTCTCAGCGGCCGTTGTCGGTTATGTGCCGAACCTTTTCTTTATCGCGGTCATTTTGTTCGTGGTCCGATACTTCCTCAAAATAATCCGCGCCATCTTCCTCCAGATTCAGCAGGGGGGCATCTCCCTCCCGGGATTTTACGAGGAATGGGCGCAACCGACTTACGAGATCACGCGCTTTCTGGTAGGGGCCTTCACGGCCGTCGTGGTGTTCCCCTATCTTCCCGGATCAAGCTCGCCGGCATTTAAAGGAGTTTCCGTCTTTCTGGGCATCCTGCTGTCCCTGGGATCAAGCTCCGCTATCTCCAACATCATCGCCGGCGTCATACTGACTTATATGCGGCCATTCAAGCTCGGCGATCGGGTGAAGATATCCGACACGGTCGGCGACGTCGTGGAAAAGACCCTGCTGGTGACCCGAGTGAGCACCATCAAGAACGTTGAGGTTACGATACCCAACGCGATGGTTCTGAGCAGTCATATCGTCAACTACAGCTCCTCGTCCAAGGGTTCCGGGCTCATCCTTCACACCGGCGTGACGATCGGCTACGACGCCCCGTGGAGGAGGGTCCATGAGCTCCTTATCGCGGCTGCCGAGGCGACGGAGTATGTCGAGGAGCAGCCTGCGCCGTTCGTGCTGCAGACGAGCTTGAACGATTTCTATGTCTCCTATGAGTTGAACGCGCACACGAACGCCCCGAATAAAATGGCGCTTATTTATTCGCAGCTGCATCAGAACATCCAGGACAAGTTCAATGAAGGCGGCGTCGAAATCATGTCGCCGCACTACTCCGCGCTTCGCGATGGCAACGCGGTCACGCTTCCCAGCAGCCATCTTCCCAAGTCTTACGTCGCTCCCGCGTTCCGCGTGCAGCAGAACGGTTCCGCTGCTGGCAAGTCGTGATCGCAACTCTGAGGAGGCTTCATTGATTAAAAAGAAAGCTGTCGTATGCGATCATGACGCCACGTTCGCCCGTATCTTGAAGCATCTGCTGGCCAAGCAAGGCTTTGAGGTGTCTACCGCGCATAACTCGGACGGGGGGCTCGCCTTGCTCCGGTCGGCTAAGCCCAGCCTCTTGATCTTGGACATGGAGCTGGCCACGAAGGATGGCTTGGCTGTGCTGCGTGGAATGCGGGATGCTTCCGCGGCCAAGCCTTATACGATCGTCCTCACCGCGCATGAGGGCAAAGAGAAGCACGCTCAGGCGACGGCCTTGGGAGCCCATGAAGTTTGGACCAAGCCGTTTAGCGCCGCTGAGTTTCTCAAGAAGCTCGAATCGTTGGCGCGACAGGGGAAGGTATAGCATGAAAACCGCCATTGATCACCATCCGAGAAGGGCGAAACTGGGCGATATCCTGGTGAAATTCGACATGATCCGCCGGGAGCAGCTTGAAAGCGCCTTGAAGGAAATGGGTTCGAACCAGAAGAATTTGGACGCAGTGCTCGTGAAAATGGGGCTTGCGACCGAACAGAAAATCAGCAAGGCGGAAGCGCTGCGCTTAGACGTTCCCTTCTTCACGACTTTTGACGGAATGATCGAGCCTGGGATTTCCCGCTTGGTTCCGGAAACAGTGGCCCGCAAACTTTTAGCGGCGCCGATATTCAAGTCCGAAGACGGCGTGATCGTAGCGATGATAAACCCCGTCGATATCCACGCCATCGATGAGATCGCGCGCCATTCGGGCCTGCGGGTGCATCCGGTCATGACCACGTGGACCGGCCTCTTCGATGCCATTCAGCGGGAATACCGACGTAAGAAATCCCCCGGGACCGCGACGTCCGCCGGCGGCGACGCGTTGGAAACGCGGGCAAAGGACGCCGTCGTCCCGGCGGTGGATGACTCCGCCGTGGAGGTGGTCAACGGACTTCTGCAAGAAGGGATGGCGCATCGGGCCAGCGATATCCACATGGAGTCGGCCGAGAAGAAGGTGCGCGTCCGTTTTCGCGTCGACGGGATGCTGCAGAATGGCAAGACTTACGCCAAGGACATGGAAGCGGCGATGGTGGCTCGAGTTAAAATCATGGCCAAGCTGGACATCACGGAAACCCGCCTGCCGCAGGACGGCAGCATCCGCTTCAAGTATGGAGGCCGAGGCATCGACGTCCGCGTCTCCACCATACCGACGGTTCATGGAGAGAAGGTCGTGATGCGGCTTCTTGACTCCACGAAGTCTCTGAGGAAGATGACGGAGCTGGGGCTTGAGGGTGCCGTCCTGTCCTCTTTTTCGGAGGCCGCGCGCAGTCCGAACGGCTTGATCTTGGTGACGGGTCCCACGGGGAGCGGAAAGACGACGACTTTGTATGCTGCGATTACCGAGCTGAACAAAGCCGATCGCAATATCGTCACCCTGGAAAATCCAGTCGAATACGTCATCGATCAGGTCAATCAGATGGAGGCTTTCCCCAAGATCGGGCTCACCTTCGCCATGGGCCTGCGGGCGATACTGCGCCAGGACCCGAATGTTATTTTGGTGGGAGAAATCAGAGATCTGGAAACCGCGGAGATCGCCATGCAGGCGTCCATCACCGGACATCTGGTGTTCAGCACATTGCACACCAACGATTCCGTTTCCAGCATTCACCGCCTGCTTAATATGAGAGTCGAGCCGTTCATGATCGCCGGCGCTTTGCGCGGGGTGCTGGCCCAAAGGCTGCTGCGACGGCTTTGCGTCAAGTGCAAGCGTCCGCATAAGGCGACGGAGGCCGAGACGAAAGCGTTGGGCGGAGCGTCCAAGATTTACGGGAAATGCTTCGAGCCCGTCGGCTGCCCGGCCTGCTTTGAAAGCGGCTACTCCGGGCGAATCGCGGCGTATGAATGGCTTTCGGCGAGCAGGCTTATTCGGGACCTCATCATGAAGAAAGCGTCCATCGATGAGCTGCGGGCCGCGGCCGAATCGGAAGGGATGAAGAGCTTGAGGCAGTCCGGCCTGGAAAAAGTCTGGTCGGGGGAAACGAGCTTGGAAGAGGTTTTGAGAATGACGCGTGTGCAATCGGAGGCCTGATGCCCCTTTTCCAATATAAGGCGGTCGATGACAAGGGAAAAGCCGTCAGCGGCTCCTCAAACGCGCAATCTCTGGAGTCACTTGCCGACGTCTTGAAAGGGCAGGGGTTGTTTTTGACGGAAGGATCGGTCGTCGAGGAACAGGTTCCTGCCAAGCCGGAGCCATCCGCGTCCGCTTCTTTCGTCGAGGCCGTGTCCCAGATGGCCGGTCCCGCCAAGGTCAGCCCCAAGGACCTCGCGATTTTCACCACGCAGCTGTCGGTCATGGTGCGCACGGCCCTGCCCATATTGGAGTCTCTTGAAATCTTGGCCCGCCAGAACAAGAATCCCGCCTTCAAAGCGGTGCTCCAAGAGCTATCGCGGCGCGTGCGCGAGGGGCAGCCCCTCTCCACGGCCTTCTCGCGTCACCCTGAGGTGTTCGATCAGATCTACATCAGCCTCTTGGCCGCCGGAGAGGCCAGCGGGAAGCTCGACGTGATGCTCGAGCGCCTGTCGGCGCACTTGGAGTTCCGGGTGCAGCTCAATCAGAAGGTGCGCGCGGCGCTGTTGTATCCGACCATCGTCGTGATGACGGCCGTCGCCGTCGTCGCATTTTTGGTCGTGTTCATACTGCCCACGTTCATGGAGGTTTTTTCGCAGTTTGACATCGCTTTGCCGCTTCCCACGCGAATCCTGATTCTCGTCAGCGAAAGCGTCCGAAAAGGGTGGGTCTTGTGGCTGCTCGGAATCTTAGTTGGGTGGTGGTACATCCGAAGATGGCTCACGGATCCCACGCACACGAAGATGGTCCATACGCTGCAGCTCAAGATACCCGTTGCGGGGGAATTGGTCAGGAATATCGTGATGACCAGGGTCTTGAGGACGCTGGGAGCCTTGACGGCGAGCGGGGTTCCGATCCTCAAGGCCCTGAAGTTGGCGCAGGCCTCGGCCGACAACGTCGTTTTCCACGAGCTGCTGGGCCGAGTCTTCGATAACGTCCGGGAGGGGAAGGGCCTGACGCCGGCGCTGGCGGGGAGTCACTACGTGCCCGATGCGGTCATCGGCATGATCGCCACCGGTGAAAAAACGGGAACGCTGCCAGAGGTCCTCAATAAGATCGCCGGCTTCTACGAAGCCGAAACGGATTCCTCCATCAAGAATCTGTTTTCAGCGATGGAGCCTATTTTCGTGATTCTTTTGGGGCTCGTGGTCGGGGCGATCGCGGTTTCCGTCCTGCTTCCGATGTTCGATCTGGCTCAGGGCATAGAGTGAGCCGGGGGTTCGTGCTCATCGAAGTCTCGATCACCTATGTGATCCTATCATTGGCATTGGTCGCGCTTCTCCCCGTATTCATCCTCGCGATTCGGGCGGCCAAGAGCACGGAGCGCATCGAGGTGGCCGCGCAGCTTTCCACCGAGCTCTTGGAGGAGATTCGCCTGAGAAAGTGGGACGCAGCGACTCCCAGGCCTCATCGGCACATCGCCAAGCCGGGAGTCCTCGGAGTCGAAGCCGGAAAAATCGCTTCGGATAAACGGACCTTCGAGGATATCGACGACTTCAACGGTTGGAAGGAGGCCCCGCCCCTCGATCCTCTCATGAGACCGTTGGCCGCTTTCTCAACCTATGCGCGCGTCGTGACCGTGCGCTACGTTGATGCCAACATGAATCCCGCTTCCGGACCGACCGACTATAAGCAAGTGACGGCCTGCACCCAGGCGCCTAAAATGAAGCCCTTATGCATCGACACCGTATTGACCAATCGATGAGCCGCGGCTTTACCTTGGTGGAGGTCACGGTGGGGATTGCCGTGTCCGGCGTCGTCGCATTGGTGGTCGCCGGCCTCTTCAAGGCTGGCATCCTGACTTTCAATTACGCCGTGCGCCAGAACTATGCCCTCTCCAGCGCGAGGAAAGCCTTTGCCGGCGACGGAGCCCGCTACGGCATGGTCTGGATGAGCCAAGGCGCGGCGTTCGTCGAGAAGCTCACGGCCTCGAGCCTGACGGTTTCGCCTCCCGACGCTCCCACCACGACCTTTCAGGTGTACGGGGAACACCTGTACCAGTCGCAGCTGGACGTGCAAATCAAGCATGCGGAAGGCATCAGCTCCGTGGCGCTCCACTATTACAACCTCAATGACGCCGGGCGCATCATTGAATCCACCTCGTCCGTGTCGGCCTCTCTTATGACCGCGATGGTATCGATTCGCGGGAAAAATCCAAGGCGAAAGAGCTATCACTTTTTTTCCGGGGCGCAGTTTCGCAATCACCCATGAGGACGCCGCGGCTGTCCAATTCCAGGGGCTCGACCTTGGTGATGAACCTCATCGCCGTGGCGGTTTTTTCGATGCTAGCCGTGGTCGTCTATCGGATCACACGGTTTCAGGTGGCCGAGGCCGTATATCATATGCGGCTGGCCCAGGCGCACGGCATCGCGGAGGCCGGCCTCGAGGACGCGTTGCATGAGCTGTACGCCAATCCAGGTTGGCGCGCCGGCTTCAAGAATAAGCCCTTTGTCGGCGGGAATTATACGGTTACGGTTTCCACGGAGGATTCCCCACTGATCTATTCGACGGGATACTCGCAGCCTATTGTTTTCTTAGGACCGGCGGTCAAGACCGTGGCGGCTAAGGTCAAGATCCGCTGGTCCAACGAGGCCAGCTGCGCGATCCAGGCGGCAAGCCGGTTGTCGATCGATGGCCTCATCAACGCCTACGATTCGGCGGTAAACCCAGACCCGCTTCTTTTTGGATTCGGAGCCAATGTCTGTTCGAATGGAACGCTGGAGGCCTTGGCCGGGATTATCCGCGGCAACGCGACCTATTTCTCGGGCTCGCCGCCGCAGGTGGATCTGGTGGAAGGAGAGATCATTCATAGCACCTATACGACTGCGCTGGCTACTCATGACGGTTCCGCGTTCGCCGGCTCCAATAATAATCTGACCGGGTTGGCTCCGCCATCCGTTTACAACGGCGTCACGAAAGACGTGTATGTCCCTTTGGCGCAGACGGCCACGCTATTGCCGGGAGTCTATTATTTCAACAAGCTCGTGGTGGACGGGACCTTGGTCGCCGATACCGCATCGGGGGCTGTAACGATTTACTTGGCCGGGGATTTGAATGCGGCTGCATCCGTGGTTACGGGAGGGATCGTCAACACCAGCGGGATTCCGTCTTTGCTGTCCATTTTCGGGCAGGGCAAGCAGAATATCTATCTGAAATCCGCGATACCTTTGCGCGCTCATGTCGAGACTCGCGGAGGGCAGTTGCACATCCAGCAAATTGTTTACGGCAAGGCGGCGGCCGATGTGGTGATTTTAACCGGCGTTGTTTTTCATTTAGATGAGCAGCTGGGCGGCAAGGGCTTGCCCTCCAGCGTCGGCTGGGAAGCTGGAACTTGGAGTGCAAGCTATGTGCGTCAGTGATTTAGGTATTTTTACGGAAAAGAGAGGGAGCGGGCATGGCGAATAGGCGTTTGTCGATTGCCCTGACTTTTGTTTTCGTGGCATTTGAGGCGCGAGCCGAGGATTCCCGAAAACAGAATTGGCATGACGAGGGCGAGCTTAGTTTTACGAATACAACCGGCAATAGTAGGGCGGCCACATTTGGAGCCAACAACCTGTTTAACTATAACTGGGAGCGCACTGGACTAGAGCTTAAAGCCGGTATCCGGACAGAGAAGGACAAGGGGCGGGTCATCGGGGAGGAGTATAACGCGAGCGAGAAGGTCACGCGAAAAGTGATCAGAAAAATATATGGATATGAACTGTTTCGCTGGGATAGGGATCGGTTTTCCGGTGTTCGCAATCGCCATGGGTTTTCCTTGGGCGCTGGAGACGAGCTGTGGCGGACGGAGAAGGATAAGTTAATCGGCGAAGCCGGCATGGGGTACATCTCCGAGGAAAGGCCGGACAGAATCGACCATTTTGCATCGGGGAGATTGTATGGAAAATATTCCCGCGCGCTCAGTAAGACGGCCAAGTTTGCCCAGGATGCCGAATATCTGCACAGTTTTGAAGACTCCAGGGACTATCGTATCAACACCGAAACGGCTATTACCGCTGCGGTTTCCGACCATGTCTTGCTCAAGGCTTCTTATAAATGGAAAAAAGTTGGGAATCCAGCCCCTGGATTCGTCAAGGATGATACGACGACTGGTGTGGCGCTAGTCATTAATTATTGAAATCAATTAAGTAGAGGAGGTGTCTTATGGGAAACAACGGTGAATGGAGCATCTTGAGGAAATTATTGTGGCACGATCTATTGCTGGTTTTGGGGGCGTTTTTCCTTTCCCGGGTCGCTGTGTTTGTGGCCCATCGGCTCGTCGCCGCTTTGGCGGAAAGAGTGCCCGCCCGGCATCGACTTTTTGTTCTTCGGACCCTTCCTTTCGCCAAGATTCTTATTGGGATCGGCGCGGCGTCCGTTATCGTGCCCATGCTCATAGAGCCGACATTCCGGAACCTGGTGACGCTTCTGGCCAGCGTCGGTTTGGCGCTGGCTTTCACCCTCAAGGATTACGGCTCGAGCCTTGCCGCGGGGATAACGACGGTCCTGGAAAACACATATCAGCTGGGAGACTGGATCCAAGTCGACAGCGCCTATGGAGAGGTGAAGTCCATTGGTCCGCGGGCCACGCGGATGGTCACCGCCGATGATACCGAGGTCATCATTCCGCATACGCGTCTATGGTCTACCAGCATCTTTAATGCCACCAGCGGGAATAGAAGTCTCTTGTGCGTGGCAGACTTTTACCTGCATCCTGATCATGACGCGGCCGCGGCGCGCAAGTGTCTAGAGGAAATCGCGGCAACAAGCGCTTACCGGAAGCTGGAAGCGCCTGTAACGGTCATCGTGCTCGAGAAGCCTTGGGGCACTCACTACCGGCTGAAGGCCTATGCGAGGGAAAGCCGCGAGCAGTTCTTGTTCATCACGGATTTGACCGTCCGCGGCAAGGGAGCGCTCCTGTCGCATGGTATGCGCTTTGCGCAAGCGGCGTTCGCCGAAACGGGGCGCTGAGAGGGAAGTCGTCAGGAGGGTTGTTATGCTCAAGGATTTCAAAGAATTCGCCATGCGCGGCAGCGTGGTGGACATGGCTGTCGGCGTCGTGATCGGCGGCGCGTTCGGCAAGATCGCGACCTCTTTGGTCAACGACATCGTGATGCCTCCGATAGGGTTTCTGCTCGGTAAGGTGGATTTCTCGGGCCGTTTCTTCAATCTTTCAAGGCATCCCTACGCCACGCTTGCCGAGGCCAAAGCTGCCGGCGCTCCCATTGTCAGCTATGGCCTTTTCATCAATACGGTTCTAGACTTCGTGATCGTTTCTCTCGCCATTTTTCTGGCAATCCGCCAGCTGAACCGGTTCCTGTCTCGATCCGTATCCGCGCCGGCGAGGACGGTGAAGACCTGTCCCTTCTGCTTCTCATCGGTTGACGTTCAAGCGAAACGCTGTGCTTACTGCACTTCCAACCTAGAGCAAGACAACGGCTGATACGTCTACCCGGTCAGGCCATCGAGTCATTCTACGAGTCTGTCCCGTTCGCCGCGGAGAAGGACCCTCAGTTGCAAGGTCTATGAGACAGGTTTCGTTGGTGGCACTGCGGCTGGGTCGTAGCGAGAAAAACACGCACCGTCTTTAAAATCGCAGCCGGTCGAGCGCGCTCATTGCAGGGCTTTCTGGGCGAGACGATGAAGGTCCGGATCGGCAAGCGCGAGGAGCTTCTTCTGTAGGAGGTCGCGCTGCTTCGGCGCGAAGAAGAGCGAGAGGTTGAACTCGCGGCGGAAATCTTCGCGCAGCTGCGCCTTGTTCTCGGCCGTATCCGATTCGCGCGGCTGCGCGAAATAGTTGAGGAAGGTCTTTCTGACCCGGCCGGGATCGAGCGTCTTTTTTCCCAGCGGCAGAGGCAGGCTGTGTTCCATGTGGTTGCGCAGATCCCGCATCAGCTGGGAGCCTTCGCCGAGGGACTCGTCGCCGGCGGGCCTGAGATTTTCATAGCCGAAGACGCCTAAGAGGTAGAACGAGAGCGCCGTCAGCCTGCGGAAGCGTTCGCGCGCGGGCTCGTCCTTCAGAAGGTTCTCGGCCGCTCGAAGGTCCACCGCATTCGGGCGTTTCTGCAGGGCGTTCGCCAAGACAACGGGGAACCCTTCGAGCACTCGGACATCGTCGCTTTGGGAAAGCGCGGTCAGCAGTTCGTTGGGGTCCGCCATCTGATCGGGGTGCAGAAGCGAATACCCGTATTGAGACATGGCGGACAAGAGAGAGCCGGCGTCTCCTCGCAGCATGATTTTCTCCTAGCGCGCGCGGCGCCGATAGGTCCAGAGATCGCGATGGACCGATTTCTGACGGCGGATGATTTAGCGGCCTGGCTTCAGGTGAAGCCCAGGACGATCTATCAATGGGTCCACGAGGGGTACATCCCGGTCATCAAGCTCGGGGCCCTGGTTCGCTTCGATCAGGCCAGCGTCACGGCTTGGGTTCGGAAACGGGAAGCGCCGGGAAGAGCGAAGCAGCGTGTGGATATGGACATCCGCTGAGTTCGGGATTTGAAACTAGATTTGCAACCAATTGCAACCGCCGCCCTTTAGTTTCAATTCTTCGGAGCAATCTCGGCGTTTGATGCGGGTGTGACCGAGAAGCTTATGGTTTAGGCTTCTTCCAGATGGGTATAGTCCGAAGCATGAACGCGTCGAAGAGCGGTACGGTGAAAGCCGTGTCGCCGTGGGCGGGACTGTAGATCATTCCTTTGCGGATCAATCCCGACCGCAACGGCGCGCTGGATTGAACCTTGACGCCGAGTCGGTCGGCTATATCGCCGGACCGGTGCGCCCCTGGTCCCAGGTCGGCCAGTGCGCGAATATAATCCTTCTCGCGCGGGGTCAAACGATCGAATCGAACTCGAAAAAAACTTTGGTCGAGCTTTTTGATTGCTGCGGCTGTAGCGTGCGCCACGATGGACTTATCGATCGGAGACTTTTTGGCCAGATTCCATGCCTGATATCCCCACTCCTGGAGGAAGTAGGGATACCCTTGGGTCAGGCCCACGATCTCTTTAAGCGCGTCTTCCGCGAAGGCTGCGCCTTCTTTCTTCACGGGGTCCCGCAATGCCGCCATCGCGTCGGTTTTTGATAATGGGCCGACCTCGGGATACTGGAATAGACGTTCCGCGTAAGACTTGGATCGTCCGGCAAGACCGACAAGTTGAGGAAGACCCGCCCCCACGAGCACGAGCGGCAATTGTCGCTGAGACACTCGGTGGATCGCCATGATGAGCGCGCTCATCTCAGCTTCACTCAGGTATTGGATTTCGTCGACGATTATGGCGACGGCGGTTTTGCGATCTTGCGCGGCTTCACCCAAGGCGGCGAAGAGTTCCGCGAGGTCCGTTTCTAAGTCGCCGGAATCTGCTGTGCCTTTCTGTGGATCGATGTCGAGCCCTAACTCGACTTCGCTCACCTTGACTTTCAGCGCTCCCATGAAGCTCCGCAGGACACGAAGGCCGAGCTTGACCTTGCTGCTGACGTTCTCCAGCGTGTCGAGTTTGATGAGCACCTGGCGAAGCGCGGGAATGAGGAGTTCGGGAAGAGACCGGCTCTCAGTCGCTTCGACCATCACGGTGCCGTAGCCCTGGGCTTCCGCAAGTTCGTGGATGCGGTTGAGCAGAACCGTTTTGCCGACGCCGCGCAACCCGACGAGCATAAGGCTCTGCTCGTAACGTCCATTTTTGATCCTGCCAAGCATGATCCGCGCCTGTTCGAGGAGTTCGTCGCGGCCGGCCAATTCGGGAGGAGGATTGCCGGCTCCCGGAGAAAACGGATTTTTGAGTGGATCCATGTATAGGTAAGTTACTTGATTATCTAGAGTTTATCAACTGGAAGGGTAAATTCTATAGATTTCAAAAAATGAGCCGCTGCATGGCGGCCTTCAGGTAGTCGGGCGCCAGGTGCGCATAGATTTCCGTGGTTTTGATGCTGGAGTGGCCGAGAAGCTTCTGGACCGTGTAGAGATCGGCGCTGCTTGTTAACGCAATGGCACAACGTCAAGAGGCCAAAAAAGAGACGGAGACCGCGCCGAACCGTCCTGGTCGCGGTCTCCGTCGATGATTGAGTCTGTTTGCGGCTTAAATCTGGCGGGGCCGACGGGATTTGAACCCGCGATCTCCGCCTTGACAGGGCTATTGAGGCCCTTGAGCCCTTCCCGTCGAGAACCGCAAATTCAAGCCGTTTATCGTCGAGGAACTGCTTTGCGTGCCTTTACATCCGTTGACATGGGTTACAGCCTGTTTTCATCACCGAATGGCACAAAAATGGCACAAATTTTATAGAAGCGATCGTGTCCACATCACGCTTCCCCGGCCTTGTGTGGCATCAACTTCCCAAGCGGCGAGTTTCCGTATTGTAGCGTACATGGGCGTCTTTTGGGAAGAGCACAAATTTCCCCTGAACGCCTTGCGCTATATGGAAACGGCTGTTAAGCTCAAGAGAGATATCCGTCGCTAGAACCCCATGGTACTGACTGCCATCCTCTGTCGGCGACGTCAGGGTCTTGCGTTGGTCGTTTGCGCAAGCCTGCTCCTCAACACGGCGGCCCCCGCTATCGCCGCGGCCCAGGCCGAAGTCGTTTCCCCGCGGCTTGAGGCCTGGCGTTCCGTCATCGCAGGCTTTCCCGCCGACGCCGGCATACCATTTCTTCAGCCTTACGGCCTCAGCGCGCCCAACCAGATCGAGGCCTTTCTGCGCGTGGCCGCGCGCAGCGACCTTCAGCCGCGCCCCGATCTCACGCCCCAACAGGTACACGCCGCGGTGGCCGCCTATGCCGGCACCTTGGCCCAGCGCGCTCAGAGCCTTTCCGCGGTCGCGACTCCCGGGGAGTTGGCGGCGTTGAATGCGGAACTGCGCGAGGCGACGATCATCTCCGCCATCGCGCCGGAGGCGGCAAGCGCTCTTGAGACAAGTCAGCGATTCCTCAATCAGGCCGTCGTCGATAGGCAAGCCCCGCTCAAACGGAGCATCGAGCAAGCGGGCGAAGCCTGGAACGACAAGAAAGACGGCCTCAAGACGCCGGCGGGGCTCGCCCCGGACGAGCGAGCTCCTCGTCCCGCCTCTTGGCGGCTCCAGAAAAGGACGTCGGCCGCCCCGGGTCCTCGGGCCGCTGTCGCCGTGCCCTGGTCGCCAACACAGCCGATGCCGATCGCTCGGCCAACGGCTTTTGCCGCGCTGATTGATTTTGTCAAGGACAAAGCCGCGGCCCTGTTCAGTCCCCCGGCTGCAGCGCCCAAAATGCTTTCCACCATTCGTCAGGATGGCGCTGCCGCGACGGCCTCATTCGAACCCGACCTCAAAGCCGAGACGCGACAGGCGCTACAGGCGTTGGGGCTCGACAGCTACGCCCAGTTTCAGCGCTTGACGCAGGCCCAGGTCGACTTTGAGCGAAAGATGCTGGCCGAGCACCCCGCGCTCAAGCAGGCGATTTTCTCCCTGCGCACTCAGGAGCGCTTCTCGCAGACCGTGCTGGCGGCAACCCTCCGCCTGCGCCAACACGGCTACGCCCATCCTCTCGCCGGGGCTCTTTTGCTGGCCGCTCAGGCCCACTACGACGACATTCTCCCGCCGAGGACCGCGGGATTTAAATTTAATCCATTCACGAGAGGCGGCCCGAGCGAGTGGTTCCGGCTGATGACGCCGCTGGCCGAGTTCATCCCGGATAAAGCCTGGAAGGACCTCGGCTCGCGCGCGCTCGATGAGGCAGCGCTTGGAATCCCCATCGAGGAGGACATCGTAGCGCGGCGCGTGGCTCGCGCGCTCCTCACGCCCTTTCCCACGCTTTTCGTGGAGCCGGAGAACAGCGACGCGAAACTCTCGGCCGTGCTGGGCCTCCAGGCACGCGCTCTGGGCGCTCAGCTCTCCGTGCTGTACGCCCACCCCTTCACCGACGACCGAGGCCTCATCGGCCACAAGGTGCCGATGCAAGGCGACAACCGCCTGGTCTTCGGCTTGGGCGAACTGGTGCGCCAGGCGCGCGCGGCGCAGAAGGAGCTGGATGAGGCGCGGCGGCAAGGCCGGGCGCCGCGGCGTTTTTTCCTGCTCATTAAAAACATCGAGGCGCTCGAGCCCGGCGTGCGCACCGTGCTCCAGGAGGCCCTGCGCGTGGGCGAGCTGACCCACCCCGAGCTCGGCGCCGTGCGCCTGCCCGAAAATCTCCAGCTTCTCATGACCATGCGCGAAGGGACCAATCTCGAGGACGACTCTTTCTACGACCGCGTCGTGGTCAAGACTTTGCCCGGCAGGAAAAACTACGGCTACGACCCACGCTTTCAGCCCCCCGAAGAACTCACGTGGCCGTCCGGGGTTGACGAAAGCAATTATCTCAAGCAGGTCACGGTGATCTCTCGAAGCGGCCGGTGCGTGCTCATGCTGCCCGGCGCCAAGATCGTTCTGTCGGAGGAGTTTCGGGGCCTGACGCCGAAAAATCTGCACGATGAAATTTACCTCAAGACAGGCCTGGTGCTCGACTACGAAACCGTGCGCCAGCTTTCCGCCATGGCGCAGGCCCAGGAGCGCCGTCAGCCCATCCTGCGCGTTGAAGGCCCGACGGGCCTGGGAAAAACGTTCACGGCCTCGGGCTACGCGCGCCTGCGCGGACAGCCTTTCTTCGCCAATCCCGTCAACTCGGATACGAACCTGTCGGAATGGATCGGAGGCTTCGAGCAGGACGAAAACGGCCTGTTTGGCTTCAACGGCGAGACCACGGTCAAGCGCCGTCTCGAGGAAGGCGGTGTGGTGGCCTTCAGCGAGCTCAACACCTTGCTCGACCACCATGAGAAGGCATCGCTTGGCTGGTGGCTCGTCCAAATCGCGGAGGCAGCACCCGACGCCCACGGCTACCGGACGATCCGTCTGAGCGAAGTTCCCGTACCGGAGGGCGCTGCGGTTGCCGTCATACGGATCCATCCCGAGTCCTTGATCATCATCGACACTAATCCCGAGGGCGAGTACGCAGCACGCGGGGCATTGCCCGACATCCTGAAGGACAACACTCCACGGCTGCGCCTGGGATCCCTCGTGAGCCCGGAGGCCTATCGTAAAGAGGACGAGCGCCGACTGTCCTTTTTTGCCGATGCCTTCCTGCGCCATGACTGGCTCTCGCGGGGGCGCACGCTTGGCCCGGCCGTCGCCGACGCCGTCAGGCGCGCTCGCCTGGCCGAACGTCTGGCCGCCGTTTACCGCGCCGCGGCGGTTTCACTCGCCGTTCCGGGGTCGTCGAGTCGGCGCATACTGTCGACGCGCGAGCTCAAGCGCATGTCCCAGGATGTCTTAGCGGCACTCGCCGCGGGGCGCTCCGAAGAGGAAGCCCTGGCTCAAGCGGCCTACGCGCACTTGGCGGCCTTCCTCGATGACCCCAAGTCGATTGCCTCCATGCGCGAGACGCTTTCGGGCCTGCCCGTTGAGCCGGCACAGCCGGCGGCCTTTGTCGTCGACCAGCTTCTCGTCAAGGGCCGGCCCGTCCACTTACGCCTGGGCCCTGAGGCCGAGGCGCGGCGCGAGGTTGCGGCGATCGCCGAGCGCGATCCCGCAGTCAAGCTTGAGTTCGTCTCGGCCACGGAGGAGACCGACCGATTCCAGATGGAGGGGGGACTGGTGCCCTCGGAGAGTGGAGAGAAGCTCGAGTTCGGAGCGGGGATCTTCGTGCGCATGATCGAGAAGGCCCGGGCCGAGCCCGACCGCAAGATCGTCTACGTCTTTGAGAACGCCCACAACCTTCGGCCCGAACAAGTAGTCGCGCTCAATGAGTTTCTGCAGGAGGGGCGCCTCTACCCCAAGGGGGCGGGAGGAGTCGCCTACGAGCTGCCGCCCAACGCCTACGTGCTTTTTGTCAGCCGTTCGGATTCGGCCTTGACGTGGTCGCCGGCGGAGCGTTCGCGCTTCGTGGAGTACGCCTCGGCGCCGGAGGACTGGGCGCGCAAGACCCTGACCGCGGAGCTGCTCGACGGCCTGCGCGGGCTGCCGGAGGCGTTGGCCGCTCATTTGCGCGGTTGGGCCGCCGATGCGTACTCGCGGTGGAGCGCCGCTCAGGCGGGCGCGGCGGCGGGGCTGGCGTCGTCGGCGCGCCTGCGCTGGTTTTTAGACGAGATGCGTGCGGCGGCGGCGCGGACGGTCGAGACGGGGCTTGGCATCGATGATCTGGCCGAGCGGCTCAAGCAGGCCTTTGGCGGCGTGTTTCTGGCTTCCGCGCCGCAAGCCGTGCGAGAACATCAAGCGGACGCCTATTTCCGGGTGCTGGATCTTCTCAAACGGACGTATGGCCATGTCATTTTCGGCCGCAGTGCGCCGCCCGCGGCCGGACTGTCGGCTCTGGAGCAGGAGCGGGTCAACTATCGCTTGGCGGCGACGGACGAAGAACGCGTCAAGGCGATCACCGCTTTGCGCGAAGCCGCCGCAGCCGCGCCGAGAGAAGCCTGGAAGGAACGTCCGGCGGTACAGCTCAAGGAGCTTGACGTGGCCAAGGCCCTGCTCCCCGCAGAGGTTCTTCGCGCAATGGGTGAAATCTTATCGACCGCCATCACTCCCGATGGCCGGACCATCGTCACGGGCGGTCGAGATAATAAAACCCGCGTCTTCCGTTGGGATGAGCAGAAAAAAGAGCACATCCCGGTCGGAGAGTTTTCTCAGAACCGTTGGGTCATGGCGGTCGCCATCACTGCTGACGGTCGGACCATCGTTACAGGCAGTGCCGACAATAAGGCCCGCGTCTTCCGTTGGGACGACAAGAAGACGGAGTACGTCCCGAGCGGAGAGTTTACGCATGAGGCTCCGGTCACGGCGGTCGCCATTACCCCCGATGGCCGGACCATCATCACGAGCACTCGCAATGGGGATAAAAAGGTCCGTCGCTTTCGGTGGGATGACCAGAGGGAAGCGTATATCCCAGTTGGAGAGTTGACGCATGGTGCTTGGGTCTCAGCGCTTGCCATCACCCCCGACGGCGGGACCATCGTCGTGGGCAGTGACGATAAAAAAGCCCACGTCTTCCGTTGGGACGACCATAAGAAAGAGCACGTCCCGGTCGGAGAGTTGGCGCACGGGGGAGCAGCCTGGGCGGCCGCCATCAGCGCTGACGGTCGAACCATCGTCACGGGCAGTAGCGACCAAAAGTGCCGTGTTTGGCGTTGGGATGATCGGAGAAACGAGTATGTCCCAGCCGGAGAGTTGACGCATGGTCAATGGGTCATGGCCGTCGCCATCACTCCTGATGGTCGGACCATCGTCACAGGCAGTGGCGAAATAGATCGTGAGGATAAGAAGGCCCGCGTCTTCCGTTGGGACGATCAGAGGCAAGAATACGCCCCGGCCGGAGAGTTTACGCCTGGTGATAAAGTCAGGGCCGTCGCCATCACGGCTGATGGACAAAACTTCGTCGTAGGCGCGGGTAATACCACCCATATTTATTCACTTGAGCCGTTCATCGTTAAGGACGCCTCTCATTTGGCCTTGCTTAAAAACGGTCGCGAGTTCAGGCGTGAGCAGATTGGCGGCCCCGTTGAAGTTCTGGAAGGGCCGCAGCGTCCCTGGCCGCAGGCTCTGCAAACGGCCCAGATCGACTACAGCGTGTCGGCGACGGACGCGGAGCGCGTCAAGGCGGTCGCCGCTTTGCGCGAAGCCGCTGCGGCCGCGCCGAGAGAAGCCTGGAAGGAGCGTCCGGCGGTACAGCTCAAGGAGCTTGACGTGGCCAAGGCCCTGCTGCCTGCGGAAATTCTCACCGCGGCGGGTGCCATCTTATCGACCGCCATCACACCTGACGGCCGGACTATCGTCACGGGCAGTAGCGACAAGAATATCCGCATCTTCCGTTTGGATGAACATAGGAAAGAACACGTTATGGTTGGAAAGTTTACGCATGATGGCGTGGTCGAAACGCTCGCCATCAGCGCTGACGGCCGAACCATAGTTGCGGGCAGTTCCACCTACAAAACCAGTGTCAGCGTCTTGCGCTGGGACGACAAGAAAAATGGGTATGTCCAAGCTGGAAAGTTTATGCATGGTAGAGGGGTGGCGGTCGCCATCAGCGCTGACGGCCGAACCATCGTCACGAGCGGTTCCGACATGAAGGTCCGCGTCCTGCGTTGGAACGATGAGAAGCAAAACTATATTCCAGCCGCAGAATTCAGGCATGCCAAGAGTATCAGGGCGGTCGCCGTCACCGCTGATGGCCGGACCATCGTCACGGGCGGTGAAGATGGAAAGGTCCGCGTCTTCCGTTTGAACGACGAGAAGACAGAGTACGTCCCGGCCGGAGAGTTTAAGCATGAGGGTTGGGTCAAAGCAGTCGCCATCACCCCCGACGGCCGGACCATCGTCGCGTGCAATGGCGGGGACAAAGCCCGAGTCTTCCATCTGGATGACGAGCAGAAAGCGTACGTCCCGGCCGGAGAGTTGAATCATGGTGGTTGGATTACAGCGGTCGCCATCACCCCCGACGGCCGGACCATCGTCACGGGCAGTACCAATAGAGGGGTTCGAGTCTTTCGTTTGAACGACCAGAAGACAGAGTATGTCCCGGCTGGAGAGTTCATGCCGGATGGCTCGTCCGGGGCTGTCGCCATCACCGCCGATGGCCAAAACATCATCGTGGGCAACCACGTTTATTCACTGGAGCCGTTTATTCTCAAAGACGCCTCTACGGTTACCTTGCTTAAGAACGGCGACGAGCTGGGCCGTGACCAGATCGTCGGCCCCGTTGAAGTTCTGGAAGGGCCGCAGCGTCCCTGGCCGCAGGCCCTGCAAACGGCCCAGATCGACTACAGCTTGTCGGCGACGGACGCGGAGCGCGCCAAGGCGATCGCCGCTTTGCGCGAAGCCGCCGCGGCCGCGCCGAAAGACGTCTGGAAGGAGCGTCCGGCGGCCCAGCTCAAGGAGCTCGATGTGGCTAAGGCCCTGCTGCCCGCAAAAATTCTCACCGCAGCGGGGAACATCTTGTCGGCTGCCATCACGCCTGACGGCCGGGCTGTCGTCACAGGGAGCGACGACAAAAAGGTCCGCATCTTCCGTTGGGACGACCAGAAGAAAGAGCACTTCCTGGCCGGAGTATTTCTGCATAATGATTGGGTCAGGGCCGTGGCCATCACCCCCGATGGCCGGACCATCGTCACGGGCAGTAACGACCACAAGGCCTATGTCATCCATTGGGACGACAAGAAGACAGAGTACGTCTCGGCCGGAGAGTTTGCGCATGGGGATTGGGTCATGGCCGTCGCCATCGCCGCCGATGGTGGGGCCATCGTTACGGTGAGTGCCGATGGCACGACCCGTATCTTCCGTTGGGACAACGAGAAGAAAGCGTACGTTCGGGCCGGAAAGTTGGCGCCTGCTGGTATGGACGTGGCGGTCGCCATCACTGCCGACGGCCGAACGATTGTCACGGGTGGTGACGACAAAAAGGCCCGCGTCTTTCGTTTGAACGATGAGAAGACAGAGTACGTCCTGGCCGGAGAGTTTACGCATGGTAATTCGGTCACTGCCGTCGCCATCACCCCTGACAGCCGGACCATCGTCACGGGCAGTCACGACCACAGGGTCCGCCTCTTCCGTTTGGATGACCAGGGCAAGGAGTATGTCCCAGCCGGAGAGTTTCCGCATGGTGATCAGGTCGTGGCCGTCGCCATCACCGCCGATGGCCAGACCATCGTCATGGGCATTAGTAGCGGAAAGACCCGTGTCTTGCGTCGGGATGGCCAGAAGAAAGAGTATGTGCTCGCCAAGGAGTTGACGCATTCTGTTATGGTTAAGGCCGTCGCCATCACGGCCGATGGCCAACATATAGTCGTGGGCGCAGGCATGGCCACCCATGTGTATTCAATGGAGCCGTTCATTCTCAAAGACGCCTCCACCTTAGCCTTGCTCAAAAACGGCCGCGAGCTCAGCCGCGACCAAATCAGCGGGGAAATTGAAGTTCTGGAAGGGCCGCAGCGTCCCTGGCCGCAGGCCCTGCAAACGGCCCAGATCGACTACAGCTTGTCTGCGACGGACGCGGAACGCGCCAAGGCGGTCACCGCTTTGCGCGAAGCTTCTTCAGCCGCGCCGAAAGAAGCCTGGAAGGAAGGTCCGGCGGCCCAGCTCAAGGAGCTTGACGTGGCCAAGGCCCTGCTGCCTGCGGAAGTTCTCAGCGCGATGACTACAATCAGATCGACTGCTATCACCCCCGACGGCCGGACCATCGTCATGGGCGGCAACGATAAAAAGATTCGCATCTTCCGTTGGGACGACCAGAAGAAAGAGCACGTCCCGGCCGGAGAGTTCAAGCATGGTGATTGGAGCATGACGGTCGCCATCAGCGCTGACGGCCGGACCGTCGTCACGGGCAGTTTCGACAAAAAGGTCCGTGTTTTGCGTTGGGACGACCAGAAGAAAAAGCATTTCCTGGCCGGAGTATTTATGCATGGTAATTGGGTCAAGGCGGTCGCCCTTAGCGCTGACGGCCGGACCGTCGTAAGCAGTGATGATCATATGGCCCGCGTCCTCCGTTGGGACGACCAGAAGACAGAATACGTCCCGGCCGGGGAGTTTGCGCATGGTCATGAGGTCAATGCCGTCGCCATAACACCTGACGGCCGGACCATCGTCACGGGCAGCAGCGACAAAAAGGCCCGTGTCTTCCGTTTAAACGATGAGAAGACAGAATACGTCCCGGCCGGGGAGTTTGCGCCTGGTCATGCGGTCAATGCCGTCGCCATAACACCTGACGGCCGGACGATCGTCACGAGCAGTATCGACAAGAAGGTCAGTATCTTGCGTTGGAACGATCAGAAGACAAAATATGTTCCAGCCGCAGAATTCAGACATGCTGATATTCTTAGGGCGGTCGCCGTCACCGCCGATGGCCGGACCATAGTCACGGGCAGTGAGGACAATAAGGCCCGCATCTTCCGTTGGGACGACCAGAAGACAGAGTATCTCCCGACTGGAGAGTTTATGCCGGATGGCTCGTCCGGGGCCGTCGCCATCACCGCCGATGGCCAAAACATCGTCGTGGGCGCCCACGTTTATTCACTTCAGCCGTTCATCATTAAGGATACCTCTCATTTGGCCTTACTCAAAAACGGCCGCGAGCTTAACCTCAGCCGTGACCAGATCGTTGGGCCGGTCACGATCTTGGAAAATGCCGCGCCCGGCGCCGTGCCGCGTCCAGCGCCCGCCTTTTCGCCTCGCTACGGCGACAAGCCCTTTTTCTTCGCCGCCGACGCTCGCGGCCGCGTGTATCTCAACTTCAAGGGCCGCTGGCTGCCCACGCGCCATGCGCTCCTGCATCCCGGGGCCGCGACTGGAGGCGAGCTTGTCCCGACCGGCTCCGGGTCGGCATTCACCGTGCTCAAGTTGGCCGACCTCAAGCATCCCCACGCCGATCGTCCTCTGTCCGAGTCGGACTTCCTGATGGAGACCCCGACTTTGGAGGAGATCGAGCGTGGAACCCTCTCCGCCCTGCGCTCAGGCCGCGCGATCAACCTCATCGGCAGTCCGGGTGCGGGCAAGACCTCGATTGCCCGCGAAGCGGCCTTGTTCTTGGGCTTGCCCTTGTTCGTGTTCCAGATGCACGGCGAGCGCGAGCTCTCCGACTTGATCGGCGGCTACCGCGAGGACGCCCAAGGCCGACTGCGCCTGAGCTCGCGGCCGACGAAGGACGCCGAGGGCCGGCTGCGCTTTAAGCAGCCGCTCTTGGACATGATCGCCAACGGCGGCGTCTTCGTTCTTGATGAAGGGGCGATCGGCGAGCGCGGGCGCGAGCTCTTGAGCTGGTTTGCGGGCTTGACGAGTGGTGCGGGCGAGATCGTTCTCCAAGAGTTCCCCGGCCGCGAGCTGCGCATTCCCATTCATCCCGACTTCGGCCTGATCATCACCAACAACGTGCCCGAGGAGACCGCCGGTCGCCAGCAGCCCAAGAGCGAGGTGACCTCGGGCGTGCACGTCCTGCGCGTGCCGGACGACGACGACCCCGCGACGTTGGAGAAAATCTTCGCGCATTTCCTGGGCTGGGGGGCCGTTGACGCCGCGCGCTGGGGTCAAGTCGTCGCCGAGCTTCATCACCGCCTCAAACCGCTGGTCGGCAAGGAGATCGGCAAGGACAACCGCGAGCGCTATTACCTCTCCAAGCGCGAGGTGCGCCGCGTGGCGGCTCAGATGCGGCGCGCGGCCCGTCTGCGGCCCGATGACACGGACTACGCCCTGTACGGCGCGCTGAGAAGCGTTTATGAGGCGATGTTCTCGCATCCCGAGGAGCGGGCCCTGGTCCGCCGGGAGATCGAGGCGGCGCTCAAGACGCCCACGGCGGCCTTCGAAGAACGCCTGGCCGCGGAAAGCCGGGCGCTGTTTCCGGGCGCGGCGACCGCGGACGAGGGGCGCGTGGAGGCGTTGACGCGGGAATTGTTCCTGCAGGGCGAGCCCGTGCTTTATCTGACCGAGCGCGGCTCGCGCGCCGCGACGTTCGCGCGCGCCGCGGCCGAGTCGCTGTCGGCGCGCCTGGAGCCCGTGGACGCGGCCCCCGAGCATGGGGAGCTTGAGATTTTAGGGGGGCTTCTGCCGCGCTTTGGAAGCCGCCCAGCAGGAGAAGCGCGCTCCATGATGGTGCGCGGCAAGCTCACGCAATACCTGGTCACGAAGGAAGAGCTTGAGGCCCTGTCTCGTGCCAGCACTTCGCCAAAGCCCATCGTGCTGTGGCTGAGGAACGTGGACCAGTGGCGCGAGGAGATCCGCACGGCGATCAACGGGCTGCTGGAGGACGGGTTCATCGATATCGAGGACGAGAACGGCCGCGTCTCGCGGCTCTACCGCCCCCCGTACCTGCATCTGCTGGCCGAGATGCCGACCGACTCGACCCAGGAGTTCTCCTCGGCCTTCTTCAACCGCTGGGTCAAGATCGGCGTTTCCAGCGAGGACGCCGAGCTAGACCTTGAGGCCGTGCTGCGCTCCTCTTACGACCTCGACGCGCTTGAGGCGCACGATGTGGGCCACCTCTATGGGGCACTCACCAAGTTGGACGCGCAGCGCCTGTGGTCCAACCGCGGGCGCTATGACTTCGGGCCGACCTTGTTTTTCGCGCTGGCCGAGGCGATGCGGCTGGCCAAGCGCGAGGACGCGCGGTGGCGGAACTTGCTTGAACGCATCGGTGCTGCAGGCTATGACCCGCGAGTACAGAGCGAGCGCGGGCCCCCAAGCGGCCAGCGCGCCTTGTTCGACGACTATCGGGCCTTGGTGGCTGAAACCTTCACGCGCGAGGCGCGCCGGCTCATCGGAGCGCGACTGAGAGAGCAGGAGGGCCGCGCCGATATCCCGGATTCGCAAAGATTTGAGGAGGTCCTGGGCGTAATCCTGGACGGCAAGGTCCCCGCCGCGTCGCCCGACACGCTCTCCCTGGACGACAAGGGATTCTTGGCCGCCGTCAGCGGCATCCCGGTGCGCCGGAGGCTGGGGGCTCTGAGCGTGGCGGAGGCTTCGCGGCGGACGGGCGTGCGCATCACCCCCAATATCCTCACAGCGCTCGCAGTCTTGGCGCGCGCCGACAGTCTCGGGCGCGCGACGGCTTTGGTGGGCGAGACGGGTGCGGCCAAGACCAGCGTAGCCGCGCTGTGGGCCGCCTTGACCGGCCGGAGCTTCTACAAGTACCAGTCCCACGCGGGCAGCGAGGCGGCGGACCTGACGCTTGACATCGAGCAGGACGAGGCCGGCAATTTCAGAAAGCGGGTCAAGGAGTTCTACGCGCGCCTGCGCGAGGGCCGCGTGGTCGTCGATATCGACGAGGCCAACGTGGCGCCCTGGGTGCTCTGGACGTTGGAGCCTCTGCTGCGCGGGGAGCGTTGGGTCCATCCGATCTTCCCCGGCGAGGAGGCTTTCCTTGTCGGTGAGGACGTGCAGGTCACGATGACGTTCAACCCGACGCGCTATTCGGCGCGCAGCGCGATCGCCCCGCGCCTGCTCGAGAAGACCATCGTGGCCTGGATGGATCTGGCCTTGCCTCAGGACATGGCGCGGGTGGTCGAATCGTTCTACGGCGTGTGGGAAGAGGGCGGCGCGCAAGTGCTGCAGTCCTTGCCTGCCTCCGAAACGGCGCCGATTGGGAAAGCCCACGCCGCCGTCCCGCAGGTTGCCGGAGGCTCGGTCAATGGGCACTCCGGCATCGACCGGGAGATGCGCCTCGGTCAGGAGACTTTCGATGAAAACGCCCCTCTGCCCGCTCCCGCCGACGGCCATCCCGCAGCGCCCGCCCGCGGCGTGTTCACCCCCGAGCTGTTTCCGTACACCCGCCATGAAGCCTTTGACCGCTACGACGCGCCCTCCGAGCAATGGACGCGCGCGGGCGCGCTGACGGCCATCGCCGTGCCGCGCCTGGCCCCGGGCCAAGCGGCGGCGCTCGCCCAAGAGCTTGCGGAGACTCATGATCTCTTTGAAGGTCGCGCTCAGATGAAGCTCGGTCCCTCCTGGCAAGTCCTGTTGTCCGCGGGTCCCGAGATGGAGTTTGTCGAGTTCGCCGCGTACGGACCAGACGGGCGCAGGCTTGAGGCCGCTCTTGAAATCGCCAAGGACTCGGCCGACAACTACTATGTGCGCACGCCCGCCGCGCTCAACGCCGAGCTGCGCTACCATGTGGCTGTGCCGGCGCGCTACTTCGGACAGTCCCTGGCCGCGGGCCTGCCGTTTGCCTATCCGTCCGTCATCCCCGACGAGGTCAAGCAGGCCATGGGTCTCATCGGGCTCAACGGCAAAGAGAGCGACTTCCGCGAGGTGGTGCACAAGATGGCCGCTTATTTCCGCGACTTCTCGCTGGAGGCCAACGGCATCAAGGCTCACGGCGGTTCGCTCTACCTCGATCTCGTGCGCTCCAAGAGCGGCGTGTGCCGCCATCGCGCCTTCGCCTTCGCGCGCACGGCTCTGGGCCTGGGCCTGGCCGTGCGCTATGTGGTCTCCGACATCCACGCCTGGGCCGAGGTGGAGGTCCCCAACTCGGGCTGGCTGCGGGTCGATTTGGGCGGGGGCGGAGATCCCGCGAACATGGACTTGTCGCCCCTGGCGAGCGAGCGCCACCAACCGCGCGCCGATGACGGGATGCCCGAGCCCGAGAACTACCGCCGCAACAACGAGCGTTTCGCCTCGCGCATGAAGAAGGCCGCCGAACAGCAAGGGGTGTCGCCTCAGCACGCCAGCCGGGGCGGCGGCGCAGGGGGCGCTGGCCCAGGGGGCGGCGGTTCGGGCTTGGCCGCCGATTCCAAGCGCATCGCCCAAGAGCTTAAAGCGCTCGACCAGCAGCTGGCCAAAGACGCCGCGGTCAACGATGAGCTGGCACCTCTGTTTGCCAGCGGCCGCGGCGACACGCAGTTTGTTTTTGACCGCATGCTCCGGGCTTTGCAGGACCGCGTGCGCATCACCAAGCTCAAGGTCAAGCGCGGCCTTGAGATCGATCCGCTCGCCTTCATGCTGCGCAAGCCAAAACCCTTCGTCAAGCGCAAGCGCGAGGAGAAGCTGCAGACGATGGCGGCGGCCGTGATGCTTGATTTCAGCGGCAGCATGGCCTCGGTCAAAAATCAGCTGGCCTACACGATCGGAGCCGTGGGGGAGAATTTCTGGAAGCTGCGCGAGGCGGCGCCCGAGCACTTCTTCTATGACTTGTCGGAGTTTGCCGATCAGCCGCGGACCGCCGTGGCGATGGGAGCGAGAACCGACGAAAAGGAGAACGCGCGGCGCCTGGTGGAAATGGCCAACCGGGCCGGCAGGGGCGGGACCGACATCCACGCCGCGCTGAAGGCCAAGCTGCAGGACTTCGTGGGCTCGCGCCAGGCGCGGGGCGCCAAGGTCAAATACGTCGTGCTCTACACTGATGGGGCCGATAGCGGAACCGTGGAACTGGCCGCCGGCCGCCACGTATTGACCGAACAGGCCAAGAAGCTCATGGGGGAATACGCCTCGGCCGGCATCGACGTGATCGCCATCGGCTACGGCCCCGCCGCGGAGCAGGTCGCGGCCTTCAACGGCCCCGGCCAGCACTACGTGCGCATCGACACGACGCGCAGCGCCGACATCTCCGAGGCCATCGCCAAGATCGCCGAGCTCAAGAGCCGGGGCGCTGGACGGCTGCCGGACGGCGAGCTCAACGCCCTTCTCCAGATCCCTCCGCCGGTCAAATAGAGGTCAGGACCCGGAAATATCTGAGGCCCAGGGGCGCCGAAATTGTCGTGTTTTCCTCGCGCGACCCCCTCGGGCAACCTTGCGGGCGTGCCCGAGGGGGCTCAGGCAACCTTGCAGGCGTGCCTGAGGGGTCGGGTGTTTTAAGTTGTCCTGGAAAAAGCGTGCTTTTCCCAGTCCTTTGTCACCCGCCTCGAAATCGTCTTCGACGATTTACGCCTCCTGACCTCACCCCCCCAACCAAGAGAAAATGGGGTGGTGAGGTCAGGAGGATGGTGGGTGACAAAGGATCGAGAAAAGTAGAAATGGGGTAGAGTAAAGAAGAAAAATAAAAATAGAAATAGGGACAGAGGATGAAGATAACTCAATGGGAAAACAGGGGAAACTGGTCGTCAAAAAGAGAAAAAGCATGCAGCGAAGTCGGGATAAGGGGGCATGGGAAAGATGGATAACCGGGTCGGCGGGTGAGGGGAAACATAACAAGGCGGCGGAAGAAAAGTAAAATATGAGGACATGAAAACTCCCGAAGAAGGACTCAAGAAACTCCCGCTCATGTCGGTCCGCGAGGCCGTAGACTTGTTCGCCAAGCGCAAGGAACAGGGCCAGGCTCGGGGAAGTGCGCTCATCGAGACGGCCGAGTTCATCGGGCTGTTGGAATTGCTCTTCGGCTTTCAAGTCGCGGCTAAAACCCTGAAGGCATACGCCTCGCCGCGGGTCAATCTGCTTCCGCCCGCGGTCAAAAAGGACGGCAAGACCTGCTACGTCTACCCGGATCATCTCGACCGGATCGGGTTCATTCTGACTTTGCGGCAGGCTTATCATTTGCCGCTGAACACTATCCGGGATCTCGACAAGCACTTCCCGGCCGACACCCGGCACTTGGTCCTGGAACGCAAGATGACCATTGAGGAACTGCTCGACCTGGCCAAGATGCTGCCCCGCGGCTTCGCGGTCAAGGACCTCGTCATGGCCAAGACCTGCGACCTCATGGTCGAGGACACTTTGTCTCCCAGCCGGGCGCTGTTGGCCGCCGTGGAGCCCGGCGCGGCCTTGCGGCAGACCGAAGAGAGCGCCATCCTGAGCCGCCTCGATGAGCTCAAGCAGTGGGTCGTGTCCGGCCGCCGTCAGGAGTTCGTGCGGCGAGAGTCGGCCGAGGACTTCAAGAATCTCGCCCTCAACCGGCTCCTGGCCGGGAAGATCGTGAAGAAAATCACCGCCAAGCGCGCGCGGCGCCGATAGGTCCAGCGATCGCGATGGACCGACTTCTGACGGTGGACGATTTAGCGGCCTGGCTTCAGGTGAAGCCTCGGACGATCTATCAATGGGTCCACGAGGGCTATGTCCCGGTCATCAAGCTTGGGACCCTGGTCCGGTTCGATCAGGCCAGCATCACGGCTTGGGTTCGGAAGCGGGAAGCGCCGGGAAGAGCGAAGCAGCGTGTGGATATGGACGTTCGCTGAGTTCTGGATTTGGAACTCGATTTACAACCATTTGCAACTACCGCTACGCGCGCTCCTCATGAAGTCCAGAGAGGATGTCTGGTCCAGTCCGCTGGCAGGCCCATGGACTCGTGAAAGCGGGGGACGCCTGGGTCAGCCGCCAGCAGCGCCTCGACGCGGCTCCTCCAGTCGGCGGCCGCAGTCCCGCCCGAAGGGAGTTTGGTCATGAGCGAGTTCAGCAAGAAGAGGATGCTGGCGAGCCGCTTGGAATGCGATGGGTTGAGGGTCTGCCAGCGGGGGTCCTTGTCCGGCAACCGCGGCGCAATCGCGAGATCTCGATTCCACAGGCGTGCATGGTGGGCGCAGATGTTTCGGACATAGACGAGCGTGTGCAGCCAGGAACCCATGACGCCCGGATGCAGTCCGAACTTACCGGCGATCTCCCGCTTGTCGTCGTTGACGAGCCCTCCGAAAAGCTTGGAAAGAGATCCGAAAGACATGATCTCGGCCGCGGCCCAGATAGGCAACTGAGGATACTCCTCATACCGGGCCTTGAAGTGTGAGACGAAGGTCTCCTTGGATCGATCTGTTTCCTTCAGTACCTCTGCCATCCATGTCGCATGATCGAAGGTCGGCTTGAGATTTTTGACTCCGGCATGGGCGAAGGGGCCGTACTGGCGGGAGATGCGATATGCCACCGCCGTCCTGGTTGCGATCTCAATGGATTCGATGGCTTCCATGATCAAGAGTCGAAGCTTGCGGTCCAAAACGTAGAGGTCGCGAATCTGCTCGAACCGCGTGCCGGGCGCGAAGGAGTGCGGGGCATTCTCGAAAGGCAGACGGTAGGCGCTCAACCGGTAATAGTTGACCTGATTGAGGAAAGCTTCCGCCGCGGCTGGATTTTCGACGAGAAGTCCACGGCTGGCGAGGAGCTCCACCTGTTCGTGGAAGTCGAGCGGCTTCTTGGAGTATTTCATGAGGCAGCTGGAAAGCGTCGCGGAGGGCAAAAAGAAACCCGCCCATGTTGCGCATCAACCTTGCGGCTGAGAGGCGTGGCGGGTATGTTGGGTACAGTATAGAAAGAATTCCAATTTTCGGCAAGGGCAAATCGCGAATTTTTTTGAGCGCCGGCCTTCGAGGGAAATCGGTTTTTGAGCGGGCGCATGGTTAAAAAGTGAGCCGCTGCATGGCGGCCTTCAGATAGTCAGGCGCCAGGTGCGCGTAGATTTCCGTGGTTTTGATGCTGGAGTGGCCGAGAAGCTTCTGGACCGTGTAGAGATCGGCGCCGCTCATCACCAAGTGGCTGGCGAAGCTGTGGCGCAGCGTGTGGATAGAGGCGCCCTTGATACCGCGACCGCGGATCAGTTTGAGGAAATCGTGGGAGAGGACATCGGGATCAACGGGCGCGCCTTGCCGGTTCACGAAGACAAAAGAGCCTTCTCCCCGAGGGTGATTCAGCAGGATTTCCGCGAGCCTGGGGGTCATCGGGATATGGCGTGTTTCGTAGTCCTTGGGCTGCCAGTCGCCTTTGCCTTGGACTGACAGAATCTTATTCTTGAAATCGATATCGGTCCAAGTCAGGTGAATCAACTCGCCGCGCCGCAGTCCCGTGAGCAGGAAGGTCTCGATGATGGGTTTTAGGCGCCCATCGGCCGCCAGAAGCAAAGTCCGTGCCTCTTCTTTGCTCAGGTAGCGAATCTGTCGGCGGGACTCGCGAAGCTTTTTGACCGTTTTTGCCGGATTGTCGGCGAGAGCGCCCCAGGCCACGGCTTTGTTGAACATGGCCTTGATGGTGTTCAACTCCCGGTTGAGCGTGGCAGGCTTGGCGCCGTTCTCTCGGCGGTGGGACTTGTAAGCCTCAAGCTGAGTCGCGGTCACGCCGCTGAGCTTGTCGGCCTCGATGAACCCGGTGAAGTGTTTGAGGGTCAGGACGTCGCGTTCATAGGACTTCTTGGCCTTGTTCGCTTTGGCGTAGCGAAGGTACTCCTCGATGAAGACCGGGAGCGCTCGGTCCTTGGTGGCAAAGCCCAGTTCCTTGCGTTCCAGTTTGACCTGGACGTCGGCGAGGGCCAGATCAGCCAGGCGTTTGGAACGGCCGACACGTTTGCGCAGACGCCGGCCGTCCACGGCGTAATCCAAATACCAGTAGACGCCCTTCTTCCCGGACCGCTGGTAAATCCTCGCCATGGTGCTTGAAGTTTGGCACAAATATGGCACAACGTCAAGAGGCCAAAAAAGAGACGGAGACCGCGCCGAACCGTCCTGGTCGCGGTCTCCGTCGATGATTGAGTCTGTTTGCGGCTTAAATCTGGCGGGGCCGACGGGATTTGAACCCGCGATCTCCGCCTTGACAGGGCGGCGTGTTAGGCCAGCTACACCACGGCCCCGCAACGCGATGAGTATAGCAAATCCGCCCGAAAATTTTCGCCCGCGCAAAAACTGTTAAACTCGCTTGAGACGGGCCGTTAGCTCAGCGGTAGAGCGTCCCCCTTACACGGGGCAGGTCGGGGGTTCGAATCCCTCACGGCCCACAGTTTTCAAGCGACGTCGACCCAGACGCGCTTGCAGGCCTTGCAGACGAAGCCGCCGACCGTGTCTCGGTACAGGACGTGCGCCAGCGACGGGCAAAGGCGGTCGCCGTTCTCGAGCGGCTCCAGTTCTTCGGCGCAGGCGCTACATTGTCCCGACGGGAAAGTGAGCGGATCGCGGCATTCCGGGCAGAATGTGCGCGAACCGGCCGCGTGGTCCTTGACGAGCGGAGGTTCTTGGTCGGGCGCCGTGCGAATCTCGAAGCCGCAGCCGGAGCACGGCGCGCGCAAGGTGAGCCCGACCGTCTCGCAGTTCGGACACGGCAGGAGGGCGTCTGTTTCTCCGTTCGTTTCTGGGTTTTCCTCGTGCGGAGCGGCGCCGATCGACTGCATGTAGGCTTCGATGAGGGCGACGGCCTCTTTTTCGTAGGAGGCGTGAACGACGATCCGGATCGCGAACATCTCGCCGCCGCCGCCGACCACCATGGTGTTCTGATTCGCGCCGAGCATCTCGGCCGGGATGCCGGCGGCGTTGAGCATTGAGGTCAGCGTCGCCGCCTCGGCGTATTGCGAGGTGCGGAAGACGACGCTGAGCGCGCTCTCGTCGCTCACGGGCGCTATTGGCCTTCGGGGCCTTTGACGGCGGGCAACGCGGGGCGCAGCGCCTCGAGACGCTTGCGCGTCGCGTCGGCCTGCTCTTGAACGGAGGCGAGGAATTTCTTCGCGTAATGGCCCTGGATGTCGTCGGCCTTGTAGTAGGGAATCTCGAACTTCAGGCTCTCGGCGGTTTGATCAAGGCCCGCGAGTAGGCGCTCGAGGTGCTCGGCCAGCTTGACGGGGTCGGTGGGCTCCATGAGGCATTCTCCCACATACGCGTCCCGCCGTCAAATCAGGCGGCCTACGGGCCGAGGCGGTAGGAGATGTCGCGCAGGTCGTAGCGCGCGCCGAGGTTGGCGATCTTCTCGGCGCGGCGCAAAGCCTTGCGCAGGGAGACGACTGTCAAGGTTCGGTCGAGGCGGATGGCGACGAGAGCGGTTGACTTCTCGAAATCCACCGCGGCGGATTCGACCTCGGGCAGCTTCGACCATTCGGCGGTGATCGCGCGGCTGCAGACGGTGGAGATCAGGCCCGTCAGGGCGATCGTGTAGCGGCCGGGGGGAAGCTCGACGAACTCGCGCGCCTCGGGCGCGGCCGCGAAGGCGGGGGTCACGAGCGCCGCGGCGAAAAGCAAAGCGATGGCTTTCATTCCTCAAGAGCATAACAGCCGTATTGAGATATGTCCATCCATGATTTGTTAGGATGGGCGCGTTCAGATCGCTCAGGAGGCCGTCCCGCAATGAAAGCGCAGGCTCAATCCTTCCCGACGCTCGCCGACGCATTGTATCCTTCGTCCGGTCTGCTCCACGACGCCGTCGCCGTCGTCGTGGCCAGTCTTTTCATTGCCGTTTGCGCTCAAATCGAGATTCATTTGCCATTCACGCCGGTGCCCCTCAGCGGCGGCACCTTGGGCGTGCTGTACGCGGGCGCTCTCCTGGGCTCCCGTCGCGGTGCCGCGGCCGTCGGACTGTATCTGCTCGAGGGTTCGGCGGGGCTTCCGGTGTTCTCCGGCGGTTCGGCCGGCTTTGCGCACCTGCTTGGCCCGACGGGCGGGTATCTCGCCGGCTTTCCCGTCGGCGCGTTCGTGACCGGCTTTCTCGCCGAGCGCGGCTGGGACCGCACGCCCGCGCGCGCGTTCGGCGCGATGCTTGCTGGAAGCGTGCCGATCTTCGCGCTTGGGCTGCTGGGCCTTTCGCGCTTTGTACCCGGCTCGACCCTGCTCGCGCAGGGTCTGTGGCCCTTCCTTCCCGGGGACCTGCTCAAGTCCGCGCTGTCAGCGGGCCTGCTGCCGCTGGGCTGGAAATTGGTCGGCCCAAGGTGGAACTGAATCGGGGTTGACACGGTTGAGAGCCCGGTTTATACTTTGCCCGGCGCGCCGACTGTGATCTTTCGACGCATCTTCGATGAAAAATAAAGGCCGACTGCTTGACGCCGCCATGGGTTTGGGTCTGACCGCGCTCGTGGTGGGGAGCTACCTTGTTGGCGAGCCTCTCCTCAAGAGCGTTGAGTTCAAGGCATACGACTTCCGGGCGAAGCTACGCCAGAACTTGAATCCGCCGTCAGAGATCGTGCTCGTCGCCATCGATGACGATGCGATCGCGCAGGTTGGGCGCTGGCCGTGGCCGCGCTCGCGCCTGGCGGAGGCGATCGAGAAGTTGAAGGCCGCGGGGCCCAAGGTCATCGGCCTCAACATCTTGTTCTCCGAGCCTGAGCAGAGTCAGGGGCTTGCCGAGATCCACCGGCTCGAGGAGAAGTACAAAGAGCTCCTCGGGGAAAAGAAAATCAAGCAGAGAGGCGTGGACTTCGCGCTCGAGTTCTCCTCCGCGACGGTCGCGCTCGACTCGGACTCAAAGCTTCTGGCCTCCCTGCGGTCGGCGGGCAACGTCGTCCTGCCCCTGTTCTTTCCGGGAGGCACGGTCGGCGGCAAGCCGGACGCCGTGCCGGCCGTGGTGTCGGATTCGGCGCTTAAGACTTCCGCGCCGGCCGCCTTGATCCTTGAGGAGGCCAAGATCGCGTTCCCGGTCCTCGCGTTTTCCGAGGCCGCCGCGGGTCTGGGCCATGCCAATCTCTATACGGAAACAGACGGCGTCCTGCGCCGCGAGGCGCCGCTTGTGAAGCACGGCAAGGAACTCTATGCGTCATTCGCGACGCGTCTGACGATGGCCTATCTCGGCCTCAAGCTTGAGGACGTCCGGTTTGAGCCCGGGGCCGCTCTGACCTTGGGGAAGCTGCGCATTCCGCTCGACGCCGAGAGCAAGATGGCCATTCTCTTCAATGGTCCGCAAGAGACGATCCGCGTCGTGCCTTACGCGACCCTCATGGCCGACAAGGTGAACACCGATTTTTTCAAGGATAAGATCGTGATTCTCGGCCTGACCGCTTCGGGCGCGTCGACGCAGTGGATCACGCCGGTTGCACGGGGCTTTTCGGCGCTTGAGGTCGCGCCGAACATCATCGAGAACATCCTTCACCAGAAATTTCTGACCCGTCCGCCGTGGGCCGAACGCGCCGAGCTGGGCCTGCTCGCTCTGGTGGGCTTGTTCATCATTCTGATCCTGCCGAGACTGAAGGCGCTGTGGGGGTTGGTCGTGAGCCTGTTCCTCGCCGCAGGCCTTTTTGGGGCGGGCATCTACTCCTTCATGAACGGCCAATGGCTGCAGGTTGCCTACCCGATGTTCCTGTTGCTCGCCGGCTATCTGGTCATCATCTCGAAGAGCTTTCTCGTCACCGAGAAAGGCAAGGAGCTCGTTGAGGCATCGGCGATCGAGACGAACAAGATGCTCGGCCTCTCTTTCCAGGGCCAAGGCATGCTCGACATCGCTTTCGAGAAGTTCCGGCTCTGCCCGCTCGACGACAACATGAAGGATACGCTGTACAACCTGGCGCTCGACTTCGAGCGCAAGCGCCAGTTCTCGAAGGCGGGTGCCGTGCTCGAGCACATCGCCGCGAAGGACCCGAAATATAAAGATGCGGCCGCGAAAGCGGCCAAGCTGAAGGAGGCTTCGGAGGGCGTGGTATTCGGCGGGATTGGAGGCGCCAAAAAGGAAGGCACGGTCATGATCACCGGCGGCGCGACCAAGCCGATGCTCGGCCGCTACGAGATCGAGAAGGAGCTGGGCCGTGGCGCCATGGGCGTTGTGTATCTGGGCCGGGACCCCAAGATCAACCGCATGGTTGCCATCAAGACCATGATGATTGAGGAAGGCTCGGACGGGGAGTCCGCGAAGTCGGTCAAGGAGCGCTTCTTTCGCGAGGCCGAGTCGGCCGGCACGCTCAATCACCCCAATATCGTGCGCATCTTCGATGCCGGCGATGAGAATGACGTCGCCTACATCGCGATGGAACTGCTCGATGGTCACGATCTCGTGAGGTATGGGCAGAAGGACGGCCTGCTTCCGCTTGAGAAGGCGATTGAATACATCGCGATCGTTGCCGACGCGCTCGACTACGCTCACGCGCAGGGCATCGTCCACCGGGACGTCAAGCCCGCCAACGTCATGCTTTTAAAAGACGGTTCGATCCGCGTCGCCGACTTCGGCATCGCGCGCATCACCGCGTCCTCAAAGACGGCGACCGGCACCGTGATGGGCACGCCGTCCTACATGAGCCCCGAGCAGGTCGCCGGCAAGAAGGTCGACGGCCGCTCCGATCTTTTCTCGCTGGCGGTAGCGCTCTTCGAGCTGATGACCGGAGAGAAGCCCTTCAAGGGCGGCGACGGCATCGGCACGTTGCTGTTCCAGATCGCCAACGATCAGCATCCCAACGTCCTGACGGTCAAGCCGGGCCTGCCGCCTGCGCTGCGCACCATCATCGACAAGGGGCTGGCGAAGAATCCAGACGGGCGCTTCCAGAGGGGCTCCGAGTTCGCGGTCGCGCTGCGCGCCGTGCTCAAGGGCGGGCCCGAGATCACGATTCCCGGCCTCAACGACAAGCCGATACCCGCGACGCCGTCTGATGTCAGCACGATGGTCATCGAGCACCCGCAGGAACCCGCATGAAGACCAAGGACCGGGTCGAAGTGGCCGGCGCAACGGATTCGGGCTGCGTGCGCGAGAACAATGAGGACAGCTTCGCCGTGGAGCCCGATCTGGGACTGCTGGTCGTCGCCGACGGCATGGGCGGTCACAACAGCGGGGAGGTCGCAAGCGACATTGCCTGCAAGACCATCGTCGAGTACGCGCGCAAGATGCTGGGCGGCGCGAAAGCGCTGATCCCCGAGGGCGGCACGCCGGGCCTGATGCCGCGCGCCCGCCAGCTCGAGTTCTTCGTGAAATCGGCCAATGCGATGATCTACGAGAAGGGCCGCGCCTTCCCGAAGGACGCGGGCATGGGCACGACCGTCGTCGCCGCCATTGTGGACTCGCAGTCCCTGACCGTGGCGCATGTCGGCGACAGCCGGCTCTATCTTTGGCGCCGCGGGGAGTTGATCCAGTTGACCGAGGATCATTCGCTCGTCGGTGAGCAGGTCAAGCGCGGGCAGATCACGGCCGATGAGGCTTCGCGCTCGAGCCTGCAGAACATCCTGACCCGGGCTCTTGGCGCGGAGAAGGGCGTTCAGGTCGATGTGGCCGATCACCCTCTTCTTCCGGGCGACCTTGTGCTGCTCGCGACCGACGGCCTCTCCAAGATGGTCGTCGACGCGGAGGTCGCCGCCGTGATTGCCGATTCGCTGGACCCGCAGAAGATCGTCGACGCGCTGATCGCCAAGTCGCGCGCCGCCGGCGGCGTGGACAATATTTCGATTGTGGTCGCCAAGGTTCCCGCCATGGGCGGAGACGGTGGAGTCAAAAAATTGGTCTCGCGCCTGTTCGGGCGCTGAGCTTTTCTTACGGGGAGAGATTGATGCCGAAGCTGCTGCTGAAGTTCAACGCGGCCGTCATTAAGGAAGTCGCCATGGATACGGCGTCCATTTCCATCGGTCGCAAGCCCGACAATGACATCGTCATCGACAATCCGGCGATCTCCAGTCATCACTGCAAGCTGACGCGGGAAGGCGGCGGCTACTACGTCGAGGACCTCGAGTCCACAAACGGCACGTTTGTCAATGAGAAGCGGATCAAGAAGTCGGGCCTGCATCACAACGACATTGTGGGTGTGGCCAAGCATGCGGTCGTTTTCCTCAATGAAGCCGAACTGACCGCGGACGCTGCCGCTCCGGCCGAGGTCAAGCCCGTGAGCGCGGAGAAGACAGGCTGGCTACGCGTGCTCAGGGGTGTGGTGGATGTCGCCGAGCACGAACTCAAGGGCCTATCCACCTACATCGGCAAGTCCGACCGGGTGCAGGTCCAAATCAAGGGCTCCGGCCTGTTCGGCTCGGCGCCCGAGGTTGCGGCCTCGGTGCACCGCAAGACGGAAGGCTACATCTTGGTCGCCGTCGCCGACGGCTACCCGGTCGTCAATGGCGTGAAGGTCACGGGCCCCGTCGTCTTGAAGGAAGGCGACATGATCGACTTCGGTTCGACGACGATGATGTTCGAGCTGCGCGAGCCATCTTAGACGGCCAGGAGCAACCCCGATAGACCCTGTTTGGTGCGGGTCTCTTGCCGGTCTCTGCTTGCCCCGTCGGTCCCTTTTGCGCACGCCGTTTCCACGCTATTCTTGCCCCAATGAAGCGCTTGCTGTTCGCCGGATTCCTCATCCTGCCCTTCACTCTTGTGCGGACGTACGCGCATGCCGAGCGAGACGATGCCTATGGAAGCCTTGTGGGCATGGCCGATTCGGCGTCGAGAGACCGGGGCCCGCAGGCGGGCGAGATCCCTCCGGCCGGCGTTCCGGCGCGGATGAAGAAGGCCGCGAAGCAGGCCCCTGCGCCCATGGCCGGCCCGGCGGCGGCGCCCCGCGTATGGACCCGGCTGTTCGCGTCGCTTCTTCCTTCGAGGGCGCATGTTTCTTTCGGAGTCGCGGTCTCCACGGCCCTCGTCAAGAATTGACTTAGATCAATACTTCGAGGGGCTTCCGGGGTTATAATAGGCGCAGCGGAGCCGCGCGGCCGCCACTTCGTCCGTCGGAGAATCTTCATGAGCGACACCTCCATCAAGCCGAAGCCTTCCCAGCTCCCGATCGAGGAAATCGAATCCGCCGTCATCCGCTTCGCCGGAGACTCCGGCGATGGAATCCAGTTGACGGGGATGCAGTTCACCACGACCACCGCCTTCGCCGGCAACGACCTCTCCACTTTTCCAGACTTCCCCGCCGAAATCCGCGCTCCCGTGGGCACGACCGCCGGCGTGTCCGGCTTCCAGATCCAGTTCTCCTCGCGCCAGGTGCTCACCCCCGGCGACGCGCCTGATGTGTTCGTGGCGATGAACCCGGCCGCGCTCAAAGCCAACGTCCACGACGTGAAGAAAGGCGGCATGATTCTCGTCAACAAGGACACTTTCAACGCGGGCAACCTGAAGAAGGCCGGTTACGCGGTCAATCCTCTTGAGGATGGCTCTTTATCCGATTTCCGCGTGATTCCCGTTGAGCTCGGCCGACTGACGCGCAACGCGCTCGACGGCATGGGCCTGACCGCGACGGAGACCGAGCGCTGCAAGAATTTCTTCGCGCTCGGTATGATGTACTGGCTCTACGATCGCCCGATGGAAGCGACGCTGAAGTGGATCGAGACCAAGTTCAAGAAAAATCCGAAGTACGTGTCGGCGAATCACAAAGCGCTTCACGCCGGCAACGCGTACGCCGAGACGGCCGAGATTTTCGGCCACCACTTCCGCGTGCGCAAGGCGCCCATTGAGCCCGGAGTGTACCGCAACATCACCGGCAATGAGGCGACTGCGCTTGGCGTCATCGCGGCGTCGTCCCGTTCGGGCCGCCCATTGTGGTACGGCTCGTACCCGATCACGCCTGCCTCCGACGTTCTGCACGAGCTTTCGAAGAATAAGAACTTCGGCGTGAAAACCTTCCAGGCCGAGGATGAGATCGCGGCCGTCGGCAGCGCCATCGGCGCCGCTTTCGCCGGGCATTTGGCGCTGACGGGGACATCCGGCCCCGGCATCGCGTTGAAGGCCGAGGCCATCGGCCTCGCAGTCATGACGGAGCTTCCGCTCGTCATCCTGAACGTTCAGCGCGGCGGTCCGTCCACCGGCCTTCCGACGAAGACCGAGCAGGCCGACCTGTTCCAGGCGCTGTACGGCCGCAACGGCGAGTGTCCGGTCGCGGTCGTTGCCGCCGCCACGCCCGGAGACTGCTTCACGATGGCCTATGAGGCTTGCCGCCTCGCCGTCAAGTACATGACCCCGGTGTTTTTACTCACCGATGGTTACCTCGCCAACGGCTCCGAGCCGTGGCTGATTCCGGACGCATCGAAGCTGATCCCCTTCGAGAAGGTCCCGCTCCCGCCCATCGGCGAGTTCAAGCTGTACAAGCGCGACCCCGAGACGATGGCTCGCCCGTGGGCGGCGCCCGGCACGCCCGGCTACGAACACCGCCTCGGGGGGATTGAAAAACAGGATATCACCGGCAATATCTCCTACGATCCCGACAACCACGAGCGCATGGTGCGCCTGCGTGCGGCGAAGGTCAATAAGATCGCCCAGGACATCCCGCCCCTTGAAATCCTAGGCGAGAAGAAGGGCAAGGTCCTCCTGGTCGGCTGGGGCGGCACGTACGGAGCGATCACCGCCGCGGTGCAGAATCTGCAAAAGGAAGGGCATAGCGTCTCCTCCGTCCACTTGCGCCACCTCAATCCGCTCCCGGCGGATCTCGGCGATATCCTGGCGGGCTTCGAGCATGTAGTCGTGCCCGAACTCAATATGGGCCAGCTGCTGAAGATACTGCGCGCGAAATATCTTGTTCCAGCGACCGGCATCAACAAGATTAAGGGCCAGCCGTTCAAGGTCTCCGAGATCGAAGCCGGGGTTAAATCCATCCTCAAAGGGGGCAAATAACATGGCCGCCGAATCAGACAACGAGATGGAGATGCTGCCAGCGGCGGGCCCCATCGCACAGACCGTCAAGGATTTCAAGTCCGACCAGATGGTCCGCTGGTGCCCCGGCTGCGGCGACTTCGCGATTCTTGCGACCGTCCAGAAGATGCTCCCCACGCTGAACATTCCTCGGGAAAAGTACGTGTTCGTCTCGGGCATAGGCTGTTCTTCGCGTTTTCCGTACTACATGAACACCTACGGCTTCCACACGATCCACGGCCGCGCGCCGACGATCGCGACCGGGATTAAGTGTTCGAACCCCGAGATGCAGGTATGGGTCGTGACCGGCGACGGCGACGGCCTGTCCATTGGCGGCAACCACCTCATCCATGCCCTGCGCCGGAACGTGGACCTTAAGATTCTCTTGTTCAACAACAGAATTTACGGTTTGACCAAAGGCCAATACTCGCCGACGTCCGAGATCGGCAAGAAGACGAAGTCTTCTCCGATGGGCACGATCGACACTCCGATCAACCCGATCGCGTTGGCGCTTGCCGCCGAGGCGAGCTTCGTCGCGCGCGCCGTCGACACCGACCTCCCGTTTCTCGGCGAGGTTCTAACACGGGCGGCCCATCACAAAGGTTCGGTGTTCATCGAGATTTTCCAGAACTGCATCGTCTTCAACGACGGCGCCTTCGAGAACGTGGTCGCGAAGGACGTTCGCGATGAGAAGATGCTCAAGGTCATCCACGGCAAGCCGATGATTTTCGGCGTTCAGCGCGACAAAGGTATCGTCCTCAACGGCCTCGAGCCCGAGGTGGTCGCCTTTGACCCGGCAAATCCTCCGAAGGGTCTTCTTGTCCATGACGAGAAGGCGCCGACGGCGACGCTCGCCAATTTGCTCGGGCACATGGCTGAGCCGGTGCCGCAGGGCATCTTCCGAGCCATTGAGCGGCCGACGCTCCACGAACTGATGGACGCGCAGATCGATTCGGCCAAGCAGGCAAAGCCCGCCGACCTGCAGAAGCTGCTGAACGGCCCTGAGACCTGGACCGTCGCGGCCTAATCGATGAAACTTCTCGAGCACGAAGGCAAGGATATCCTGAAGGCGCGGGGCGTGCCCGTGCCCCCGTTCGGCGGCCTGATCAAGACGGCGGCGCAGACTGCGTCTGCGCTTAAGAATGCCGGCAAGGCGCCCTGGGTCGTCAAGGCCCAGGTGCTCGCCGGCGGTCGCGGCAAGGCCGGCGGCATCAAGCTCGCGAAGACCCCGAAGGAGGCCAAGGAGCTTGTCCGAGCCATGATCGGAATGAACCTGGCCACCCATCAGACGCACGGCCAGGCCATCAAGGTCAAGCAACTGCTCATCGAGGGCGGCGTCAAGATCGAGCGCGAGCTCTACTTTTCCGTCGTCATGGACCGCAAGAATGCGGGCCCGACGATCATCGCCTCCGCCCAGGGCGGCATGGAGATCGAGACGATTGCCTCCGAGCATCCCGAGGCGATCATCCGCATGCCCGTGGATCCGAACATCGGCCTGCGCGATTTCGCGGCCCGGCGCCTGGCGTTTCAGCTCGGCATCCCCGCGACTCACACCGCTGCCTTCGTGCGGGTGAGCAAAATAATCGTCAAGTCTTTCATCGACCTCGACTGTTCGATGCTCGAGATCAACCCGCTGATCCTGACGCCGAAGGATGTCATGGCCCTCGACGCGAAGATCAGCACGGATGATAATGCGCTCTTCAGGCAGCCCGAGCTCGCCCAATTGAAGGACCATGAGGCCACGGCGTTGGAGAGCGAGGCGAAGGCCGCCGACATCTCCTACGTCGGCCTCGATGGCACCATCGGCTGCATGGTTAATGGCGCGGGCCTGGCGATGGGCACGATGGACACCATCGCGCTCGCGGGCGGCAGCCCGGCGAACTTCCTCGATGTCGGCGGAGGGGCCAACGAGGAGCGCGTCACGAAGGCGCTCGGCATCATCCTCAAAGACAAGAAGGTCAAGGCGATCCTGGTCAACATCTTCGGCGGGATCGTGAAGTGCGACATCATCGCGGGCGGCGTTGTCGCGGCGCTCAAAAAGACGAAGCTGACGGTTCCGCTCGTCGTACGCCTGCAGGGCACGAACGTCGAGGCCGGCAGGGACATTCTCGCGAAGTCGGGCCTTGCGATCATCCCGGCCGACGACCTCTGGGAAGCGGCGCAGAAAGCGGTCTTGGCGGCGAAGACGGGAGTGAAATAATATGCCCATCATCCTCGACAAAGACTCGAAGATCGTCGTTCAAGGCTTCACCGGCTCGCAGGGCACCTTCCATTCCAAGCAATGCATCGACTACGGCACGCAGATCGTCGCCGGCGTCACCCCCGGCCGCGGCGGCCAGACCCATCTCGACCGCCCCGTTTTCGATACGGTTCATGACGCCGTCCGCAACACGGGCGCGTTCGTTTCGATGATCTTCGTTCCGGCTCCATACGCGGCGGATTCCATCATGGAGGCGGTGGACGCGGGCTGTTCGACGGTCATCTGCATCACCGAGGGCATTCCGGTTCTCGACATGGCCAAGGTCAAGCGTTACATCAATCAGCAGGCCCTGAGCGGAAGAGAACTGACGTTGATTGGACCGAATTGTCCCGGCGTCATCACCCCCGGCCAGTGCAAGGCCGGCATCATGCCCGCTTTCATCCACAAGCCGGGCGGCATCGGCGTCGTGTCGCGCTCCGGCACCTTGACTTATGAGGCCGTCGACCAGCTCACGAAGCGCGGCTTCGGCCAGTCCACCGTCGTCGGCATCGGCGGCGACCCCATCAACGGCTCGAGCTTTGTCGACATCCTCGCCAAGTTCGAGGAGGATGAGGCGACCGAGGCCGTCGTCATGATCGGCGAGATCGGCGGCTCGGCCGAGGAAGACGCGGCGCGTTTCTTCAAGGATAAGATGACGAAGCCCGTGTTCGGCTTCATCGCGGGAAAATCAGCCCCGGAGGGGCGGCGCATGGGTCACGCGGGCGCGATCATCGAGGGCGGAGCGGGAACGCACGCTTCAAAAATTGTGGCTATGCGCGAGGCGGGCATCACGATCGTCGAGAATCTCTCCGGCATCGGCGAGGCTGTCGCGAAGTCGCGCCGTCCGCTCACAGCCTAAGCGCCGCGCGCAGCGCTACTTCCCCTGGCTCTTGAGGTACTTTTGGACGTCCGGGTTGTCCGCTCCGCCGGGCACGTTCTTGAGCAGGTCGGCCATGTCGCCGCCGACTTTGCCCGCTTGCGGATCGGCGACGCCGTTCAAACCCTGGCCTCCGGTCGGCTTCGGAGAGGAGCCTGAGAACGTGCTGAAGCCCTGGGTGCCCTGGAGCTTGGGCCGGTTGAACTCCTTTTTGCCGCCTTTCTTGGCGACGGTCTTGGGAGCGGGTTCCGGCGCGGGGTCGGCCGCGGGCGCTGGAGCGGTGGGTGTGGAGGCCGCGGGCGCCGCGGCCGGCTTGTCCTGGAAATAGGCGCTGTTCGCTCCGCCTTTGAGGAAGTCAAGGGAAGAAGCGGGCGCGGGGGCCGGCGTCCGGCCGCTGGCGACGGTCTGGAGGACGTTGGTTTTCGACTCGATGTTCTCGTGCCGGTCGAACATCAGCGAACTGTTGGGGGTGCGGGCGGTTTTCGCCTCTTCCATTCTGATGTAAACGATGCCGAGGAGGGGCAGAACCAAAGAGACGGCTCCTCCGGCCAACAGCAAAATCGTGAGCTTGTTGCGCCCTTCGGGTATGGGCATATCTCGGGGAGTGTACCAGGGGAGTGTCCGCTTGTCCAGACCCGGTTCGCCGATTGGAAAAGATGAGGAAATATCGTCTTGAATTTGTAACAGGACCAGCTTACACTTCTCTAGGAATGAAGGCGCAGGCCATTTGACGGGTTACGTGAGGAGAGAACACCATGGCGCTTGACGACAAGTTTCCGCCGCCGCCGCCCCTGCCTCCGGGCGGGGGGGGCGCCCCCATGCCGCCGCCGCTTCCGCCCGTGCCTTCCTTCTCCACCGATCCCATGCCGGCGGCCGGCCGCGCTCAGGAACGTGAGGAAAAAATCGAGCGCCTGAAGGACGAGTTCGAGAACAAGCTCGAGACCCTCGAGAAGAAGCTCGGCGAGGAGCGTCTGGCGCGGGAACGCGAGACGTGGACGGCCACGTTTCGCAGCCAGTTCGTCTCCCGCGAGGCGCAGGACAAGGAAGTCGAGGCCCACTTCGCCGCGCGCCTGCAGGAGATGGAACGCCGCTGGCTCGAGGAGAAGGCGCAGTGGCAGAAAACAGCGCTCGCCAAGGACGAGGAGATCCGCACGTTGCGCGCGCTCGCCGAGAAGCTGCGCGGTGTCGACACGGAGCTCGCGAAGGTCGTCAACGAGCGCAAGCTGCAAGGCGAGCGCTTGGCCGAGGTTCTGCAGGAGCGCACGGAAGCCCTCGCCCGCCTCCAGGGCGCTGCCGATCGTGAGAAGGAATCCATTCAACTGCGTGCCGACCTCACGCTCACGCGCCAGCAGGCATCCTTGGTCCAGGAGCGCCTCGAGCGCGACCTGGCCGCCCTGCGGCACAGCGCCCGCGAGCGTGAGGAGCGCCTGATGTCCGACCAGGAGCGCCTTCAGCGCGACCTCGCATCGCTCAAGCAGCGGCTTGACGGCGAGCACGACGCGGATATGCGCCGCGCGAAAGCGGAGCACGACGCCGACCTCGTCAAGCACAAGGACATCGCGGAGAAGTCGCAAGCGGAGCTTCAGCGCCTGCGGGCCGTCGCCGGGGCGCTCGAGCGCCAGAGCGCGTCATCGCGCGTCCAGCTCGACGAGCTGCGTCGCGCTGCCGCAAGCTGGGAGAAGACCCAGGAACGCTATAAGGCCGAGTTCGTCGTCCTCCAGCGCAAGTGGGTCGAGCGTGAGAAGGAAGTTCGAGCGGAGGCGACTCAAGCGTCCCTACAGATGGTCGAGTCCGAGAAGACCCGTCTGCGCATCCAGGCGCAGGACGAGCTCAATTCGCGCGCGGCGAAGATCGCCGACCAGCTGCGCCTTGAAAACGAGTCCGAACAGAAGCGCCTCGAGTCGCGCTTGCGCGCGGATCTCGAGCGCGAGCTCGCGGAGCGGAGGGTGGCCATGGCCGCGGAGGCCGACGCGGCGCGGACCCAGGCCGAGCAGGAGCTCGGACGCCTGCGCCGCGAGTTGCAGCAGAAGGACGCCTCGTGGGGCGAACGCATGCTCGCCAAGGAGTCCGAGCTGATCGCTCAGCGCTCGCGCGCCGACGAGATGGCCGGGAAATTGTCTCACGAGGAGGCAGCCCGGACCGCCGCGCTGCGCGACAAGCTCGAGCTTGAGAAGCAGCTCGAGGGCCGGCTTGAACAGCTTGGAGCCCAGCAGGCGTCCGTGCGCGCCTTCTCGGACCGCCTCGAGGCGGCGGAGGCGGATAAGTCCCGGCTCGAGTCGGAGAAAACCGAGCTCGAGCGCCTGTCCACCGCCCAGGCGGCGCAGGTGAACGGCACGCAGGAGGCCATCGAAGCGACGCGCCTTCAGCTCGCCCGGCAGACGCAGGCCGGCAGACTCTTGCAGCTCGCGCGCGAGCGCGGCGACGCCGCGCTCGCGGCCGCGGCCGGCGAACGGGATCGTCTGAGCGCTCAGATTGCCGCGCTGTCGGCCCAGCTGGATGAATGCCGCAAGAACCAGACGCTCTTTAAAAAGGAGGGCGACGGTGATCAGCCTGCATAAGCTCAACGGCCTCGAGGTGGTCATCAACGCCGAGCTCATCGAGACGCTTGAACCCGGCCCCGAAACCATCGTGCATCTCACGACCGGCAACAAGATTCCGGTCAAGGAAAAGGCCGACGAGATCATCTCGAAGGTCGTGGAATATCGGAAGGCCGCCCATTCCGCCGGGGGGACCGCCAATCCGATCGTGCCATGATAGAATAGAGCGGTGATTTCCTACCTCGACCACAACGCGACCACACCCATCCGGCCGGAAGTCGTGGACGCGATGCTGCCCTGGCTGCGCGATCATTACGGAAATCCGAACTCGGTGCATTCGCTCGGCCAGCGCGCGCGTGCGGCCGTCGAGCGCGCCCGCGAGCAGATCGCAGCGCTGCTCGGTGCGGCCGATGCGTCTGAGATCGTGCTGACCTCCTGCGGCTCCGAGTCCGATGCGCTTGCCGTCGCGGGTGCTGCGTGGCAGGCCTCTGACGAGACCAAGGGCAAGCGCCGCAAGATCGTGACGACAAAGATCGAGCACGATGCGATCCGCGTCTTGACGGGCCAGCTGCGCCGCCGCGGCTTCACAGCGCTGGAGGCGGGCTGCGGCGCCGAGGGCGTGGTCGACGCAGGCGAGCTCAAGGCCATGCTTGACGATGAGGCCGCCGTGGTCAGCGTCATGCACGCCAACAACGAGACCGGCGTGCTCCAGCCGGTGGCCGAGATCGCCGCCGCGGCCCGCGCCGCCGGGGCGCTGGTCCACACGGATGCGGTGCAGTCGCTGGGCAAAATAAAGATCGACGCCAAGGCGCTCGGCGTGGACCTCCTCGCAGTGTCCGGCCACAAGGTCAACGCACCCAAGGGTGTGGGCGCGTTGTACGTGCGGCGCGGCGTGCGTTTGGCGCCGCTTGTCGCCGGCCATCAGGAGAAGAACCGCCGCGGCGGCACCGAGAACGTGGCTTCGATCGTCGGCTTCGGCCTCGCCTGCGAGCTGGCCGGACGCGAGCTGGCCGTGGCCAGCCCTCACGCGCTTGCGCTGCGCAAGAGGATCGAAGCGGGCGTGCTGCGCGTGCGCGGCGCGCGTCTCAACGGCGAGGCGGCTCAACGCCTTCCGAACACCGCCCATTTCAGCTTCGACGGGCTCGATGGGCATCACCTCGTGGTCGCGCTCGATCTTGAGGGCATCTGCGTCTCGAGCGGGCCCGCCTGCTCCTCCGGCGCTTCGATGCCGTCTCATGTGTTGACCGCCATGGGCGTGCCGGCCGGTCTCGCGACGGGCTCGATGCGCGTGTCGGTCGGCTGGGGCAGCACGGACGCCGACGCCGACCGCCTGCTCGCCGTTCTGCCCAAGGCCGTTGAGAAGCTGCGCGCCGCGGCGGTGGCTGCGTGAAGAAAAGGGTTCTGGTCGCTATGAGCGGAGGTGTGGACAGCTCGGTCGCCGCCGCTCTCGTTCATGAGCGCGGCGACGAGGCCGTGGGCGTGACGATGAAACTGCTCGCGCGCGCGGAGACCGGCTTTGGATGTTGCGGTTCGCCTGCCGATGTCGACGACGCCAAGCGCGTGGCCGAGCGCCTCGGCATCGTCCACTACGTCTCCGACATGGCCGAGATTTTCGAATCGAAGGTCATCCGTCCCTATCTGGAGGCCTACCTCGGCGGCACGACGCCGAACCCGTGCGTCGAGTGCAACCGCGCGCTGAAGTTCGGCCACCTGCTCGCGCTGTCGCAGGCCTGGGGCTGCGATGCGGTCGCGACCGGGCACTACGCGCGCATCGAGAACGGCCGCCTGCTCAAGGCGCTCGAGCCGGGCAAGGACCAGAGCTATTTCCTGTACTCGCTTGACGCTACCGCGCTCGTGCGTGCCGAGTTCCCCGTCGGCGGTCTGAGCAAGGACGCGGTTCGCGCGAAAGCCCGCGAGCTCGGCCTCAAGACCGCCGACAAGCCCGAGAGCATGGAGACGTGCTTCGTGCCCAACCGCGACGTGCGCGGCTTCGTCGCTGCCAGCGCCGGGGCCGACGCGCCGGGCATGGTGTCGGGGCCGATCCGCGACCGCCAGGGCCGCGAGCTTGGCCGCCACACGGGCCTGGCGTCCTACACCGTGGGTCAGCGCTCGGGCCTGGGTCTCTCCGGCCCCGAGCCGCGCTTCGTCGTCCGGCTTGATCCTGTGGAGAACGCGGTCATCGTAGGAGGCGCCGACGAGGTCTGGTCGCGCTCCATCGTGGTCGGTGCCATGACCTGGTCGCACGGTGCGCCAGCCGGACCGCTGCGCGCCGAGGTCCGCATCCGCCATCGGCACACGCCCGCGCCGTCGACCGTCGAGCCGGGCTCCGGCAAAACGGCAACGGTCCATTTTGACGAGCCCCAGCGCGCGCCCGCGCCGGGTCAGGCGGCCGTGATCTACTCGGGCGACGAAGTCGTCGGCGGCGGCACGATCATGCGAGGTGAAGCGTGAAAAATCTCATTTTGGCGGCGGTTGCGGTCCTGCTAACGGCGGGTTGTGCCGGCATGTTCGGCGGCAAGGACGAGGTGTCGTCCGACTTCGATAAGGAAACGAGCGCCAACGAGGCGCGGGTCAAGGAAGACCGCGTGCGCTCGAGCTTGGCTCAGCTCGAAGCGCGGCTGGCGGACTTCACGAAGACCGAAAAGAACATCCCGACCAAGCTCGAGAGCCTCGTACCCAAGTACATCGCCGGGATTCCTCCGCTCGACCTGCCCGTGTGCGGGCATGAATCGAACCGGGTTGAAGTCTACTCGCCCGAGATCCTGCGCGACGGCCAGGTGGACGGCTCGCGCCTTCGCGGCACCGGACGCTGGGGCTACGTCTTCAACGACTACCAAGTCGTGATCTTCGTGGACTGCCTCAAGCCCTCGCTGCGCGGCGTGCCCTGGTATCAGGAGCGCGGCGTTTATTAGGGCTGCGTCGAAGAAGTCTCGAGACCGAAGCGCTTGCCCCAGTCGATCAAGTCCTGCAGACTGCGCAGGGTGGTTTTCTGGCCCTTGCTGACGAAAGGGGGAACGCTTGCGATCATCGCTCCAGTTTCCGCGTCGAGGTCCACGAGACGATCATGCCGGACGGTTACTGGAACCCCTGCTGTAAGAAGGGGGACTATTTGGGCGGGCACAACTTGACTCTGTAGCCCGAGAGCTCCAAGGGCAAGGAAACGGACTGGGGTCGTGACGACGAATACTGATGGAGCGTTCTGCGCATTGTAGACTGCCATTTGAGATGCGATTTCTCCGGTCAAGCCGCCCAACGGAGCGGAGACGGATACGGCGGGAACGCGTATATTCTGCGCACTCGCCGTGAGAGGAGCTGAAAGTCCGAAGGACAGCAAGCCGAGTGCGATTACTCTGATCTTCATTATTTTCATTCTCCTAAAACTGAAATTATGCCGTTGACCATCGTTATCATTATAGCAGCGAGCAATAGATTCGTCATGAGCCGAAAGGGAAAATTTTTTGGACCTAAAGGCCCACGGGCAATGCCACTCACTGGGTGCTATCCTCAAGGATAGTTGGACGATAAAATCTTAAGTGAGTGGCATTTTGGCCTACGGGGCAAAGCGCGTTACACGTAGCGGCGGCGGAACTCGGCTTCGTCGGCGGCGGGCGCGAGCCCGGCGGCGCGCCGGATGAGGTGGGAGGCCATGCCCGCGCCGAGATACGACAGCGCGTGCAGTTCGCGCAGCAGGGGCTTCGCGCGCAGGAATTTTTTGAGGTTCGGCGAGGGGCGGGGCCAATTCGGAATCTCGCCCACGGGCTTGCCGTCCAAGGTCAGCAAATGGGTCCGGCAGGGGCCGCCCGCGCCGAGCTTGAGGCAGGCGGCGTCGACGGCCGCCTCGGCCATGACGCGGTAGTCCGACATCTTGCCGCCGCCGATCGTGAGAAAGCCCGCCACGCCGTCGCGCGCCTCGTGATCGAACACCTCGAAATCGCGCGACAAGAGCTTCTCGGCGCCGGGCTGGCCTAAGATCGGGCGCGAGCCGACGATGGTGGCGTCATGTTTCTCCGGCCACCCCTTGAAGTAGCGCTTCACCGACCGCGTCAGAGAACCGATCTCCTCGTCCGTCGTGCGTGTCAGATCAGGGTCCGACGGTCCCGGCAGATCGGTCGGGCCGACCCAGGTGCCGAGGGGGGAAGGCACGACGAACACGTAGCGCGAGCGGTCCTCGGCTTCTAACAGCAGACCGACCGGCGTGAGGGCCTGGTCGTTATAGATGAGGTGGGTTCCCTGCATGAGGCGCAGGGGCATGCGCACGCCGGCGAGTGTGGAGACCTTGTCGATCCAAGGGCCCGCGGCGTTGACCGTGATTCGGCCGCGCAGGTCGCGGCCACCGGCGCAAACGCCGGTCACCCGCGCGCCGTCTTTGAGCAGGGAGGCGACCGGGGTCTCAAGCAGGACCTCGGCCCCGGCCGCGCGCGCGGAGTCGAGGGTGCGGCGCGCCAAGGCTTCCGCGTCCACCCACCATTCGTCGAAGACGAGCGCGCCGAGCAGGCCCTCGGGGGAGAGTCCCGGCACGACGCGCCGGGCGGCTTCGGCGGTCAAGCGCAGATGCGCTCGGCCGTACTTCATCGGCTTGAAGCGGTCGTACTGCTCGAATAGGGTCTCCACGGTTTCGAGGCCGCGTGTGTGTCCTTGATAGACCGGCCAGACGATCGGCAGGCGCGTGAGCAGCTCGCCCGCGGTGCGCACGATATGTCCCGAGTCCTCGCAGGACGAATGCGTGGTGAGGCGGTCGTAGAGCAGGTAGCGCACGCCGCCGTGGATGAGGTGAGTGGAGGCCGCCGTCGTGCCGCCGCCGGGCCTGCCGCGTTCGATGAGGGCCACCCGCAGTCCTCTGAGAGCCGCGTCGCGGGCCACTCCGGCCCCGGTGACGCCGCCGCCGATGACGACGAGGTCGAAATCGTTCATTCCAGATCCAGAGTGTACGAAATGGTAGAATCAGATTTCATGCCCCGCACCCGTTTCTACGTCCTTGCGGCCCTCGCGTTCCTCTCGGTCGGCGCCGGCTCTCTCGCCCTGCGCAAGCTCCTGGAGGGGATGCCCCCGATCCACACGCTCGAGGACTACACGCCCTCGCTGACCACGCGCGTCTACGACTCCAGGGGCACGGTGATCTCCGAGCTGTCCATCGAGAAGCGCGCGCTGCTGCCGTTGTCGAAGATCCCCGTGGACCTGCAGAACGCCGTCATCGCCGTCGAGGACGACGCCTTCTTCAAGCATTGGGGCATCTCGCCGAAGGGGATGCTCCGCTCGGCTGTGCGCAACCTGCTCGCCCGGCGTGTGGTGCAGGGCGCGTCCACGATCACCCAGCAGCTCGCCAAGCAGATCTTCCTGAAGCCCGAGCGCAAGTTCACGCGCAAGATCCGCGAAGTCCTTCTCGCGATCGAGATCGAGCGCAACTTCTCCAAGCCCGAGATTCTTCAGCTCTACTTGAACCAGGTGTATTTCGGCGAGGGCGCCTATGGGGCCCAGGCCGCGGCCCGTAACTACTTCGGCAAGGAGGTCGCGGAGCTGACCTTGGCCGACTGTGCTTTGCTCGCCGGCCTCATCCGCGCGCCGCGCGGCAACTCCCCGTTCTTCAAGTCCGAGAACGCGCGCAAACGCCGCTCGTTCGTGCTCCAGCGCATGCTCAGCGAAAAACTCGTCACCGCGGCCGAGGCCGACGCGGCCAACGCCGCGCCGATCCCGCTCGTCAAGCCGCTCGGCTTCGATGCCCAGGCGCCGTTTTTTGTCGAACACGTGCGGCGGCGCCTCGAGCATAAATACGGCACCGCCGCCGTCTGGCGCGGCGGCCTCAAGGTGTATACGACGCTCGACCTCGAGATGCAGAAGAAAGCTGAGGAAGTGATGGAGAAGGCCCTGACCGAGTTCGACGTCAAGGCTCAGGTCGAGCATGAGAAGAAGATCGCGGAACTCCTCACCTCGGGCGAGCCGCTGCCGCCCGACGTCTCGACTGCGCCCTTGGCGAAGATCCAGGGCGCGTTCGTCGTCATCGACATCAAGACCGGCGCTGTGCGCGCGATGATCGGCGGGCGCGACTCGCAATTCAACCGCGTGACTCAGGCCAAGCGCCAACCCGGCTCGACGTTCAAGCCCTTCGTGTGGGCCGCGGCGCTGGGTTCGGGCATGACCGCCGCCTCGATGGTGGATGACGCGCCGCTTGCGTTCTACACCGATGGCCGAGACTGGCGCCTGCTTGAGGGCGCGACCGACCAGTACTCGATCAACTTGGCGACACAGCCGTTTGCGGCGTCGCCCGACTTCAAAATTTGGGTGCCGAACAACTACGACGGCAAGTTTCTCGGGCGCATCACCTTGCGCAAGGCGCTTGCGAACTCGCGCAACATCTCCTCGATCAACCTGATCACGCAGATCGGCCCGCCGCTGGTCGTCGAGCTGGCCAAACGCGCCGGCATCCGCTCCGAGCTCGAGCCCGCGCCCGCGCTCGGCCTCGGCGCCTCCGTCGTGACTCCTCTTGAGATGACGGCCGCTTTCGGCACCTTCGCCAATGGCGGCATCGCGGTCACGCCCTACACGCTCGAGCGGGCCGAGGACGCGAGCGGCAAGCCGCTTGAGGGCCACGTCCCCTCGGATAAGGAGGCGATGACGCCGCAGCTCGCGTACCTCGTCACGAACCTGATGAAAGGCGTCGTGCAGGACGGCACCGGCCGTTACGCGAGCCGCCTCAACCGGCCGTTGGGCGGCAAGACCGGAACCTCCAACGACAACCGGGACCTGTGGTTCATCGGATTTACGCCCGACCTCGTCGCCGGCGCGTGGATGGGCTACGACGACTTCACCTCGCTCGGCCGCAAGGATTGGACCGGGGGCTCCACCGTCGTGCCGTGGTGGACGGAGATCATGGGCGCAATTTTAAAGGAGTATCCGAAGCGCGATTTTCCAGCACCCTCGGGCATCGTCTTCGCCGCGATCGACAAGGAGCAGGGCCTGCTCTACCAGCCGGCGTGCCCGAAGGCGAACAAGCTTCTCGAGGCGTTCGCCCAGGGCGCCGAGCCGAAGGAATACTGCGACCCGAACCGCAAGGGGCCGGCGGTCATCGAGGTCTCGACCGCGGCGCTCGGATCGACCGCTCTTCCCGATGGAGGCTACGGCCAGTTGCGGCTATCGACCGGAGCCGTCTCGCCTGCGCCCGCGCCGAGCGACGGGGAGCTTGAGGCGATTCCGGCGTCCGGCGAAGACGCCGACAGCCTGTAGTCGTTTTTACCGGTAGACGCGGGGGACTCGCGCGGCGGTGCGGCGCACGGGAAGTACGACGGCGTCGCCCGCCTTGAGCGACGGGCAGCCCGTGGCGTCGACGAGCACGTGGGAAATGCCGCAGCGTCCGATGAACGGCAGCTTGAGGCCGCCGCGCATGCCCCAGTACGAGCGGCTCGCACCCAGACCGATCAGGCGCTCCGCCGGCTCCATCGTGAGTCCGTCAGCGTAGCCGACCGGCAGCGTGGCGACGCGCATCGCGCGCGGCGCGAGATATTCGCTCGCGTAGCCGATCGAGGCGCCCTTGCGGACTTCGCGCATCGAGATCACGCGGGCGGAGAAGCGCCAGGGGCTTTTGAGCGCCGCCGGCCGGAGCTTTGAGCGGTTGATGCCGTACAGCAGGTTGCCGACGCAGGCGAGGTCGAAGCGGCGGTGCGGAAAGTCCATGAACACCGTCGAGTTCGCCGCGCGCAGGCGCAGGCCCGGGTCGAGGCGTTTGTAGGGCGCGGTGAGCCGCTCGAAGGCGCCGAGTTTTTCCTCGGCCTCGACCGCGTTCTTGCCGGGCATGTAGCCGAGGTGCACGGCGATGCCGTCCACCGTCAAGCCGCGTAGGCGGCTGAGAGCTTGCATCAGCGCGGGAAGCTCTTTCGGGGGGAGGCCCCAGCGCGCGAGGCCGAAGTCGAGATCGATCTGTAGGCGGATCTTCCCGCCCTGGGCCGCGCGATGAAGCGCCTGGGCTTGGCCGAGAGATTCGACCACGGGAATCACGCCCAGGCGCAGGGCCTCGGCGGACTGCGCGGGCAGGACAGGTGCGAGCATCTGAATCGGAGCCTTGATCCCGGCCTTGCGCAACGCGGCGGCCTCGGTCAGGTCGCGCACGCCGAGGCGCTCGGCCCCGGCCCGGAGGACGGCCTTCGAGACCTCGACAGCGCCGTGACCGTAGCCGTCCGCTTTCACCGCGGCGACGAAGCCCGCGCCTGTCGGCAGCTGGGCTTTCACCCACGCGGCGTTGCCGGCGATTGCGGACAGGTCGATTTCGACCCATTTCATCAAGGGGGGGGCGGCCATCGGGAGCTATCCTATTAAATCGGCGCGCCAACTGTTTCTGGAAACAGTTTAAAAGTAGAATGGCTTGTGGCGATCCTGAAAATGGGCACGCGGGGTTCTCCGCTGGCGCTTGCGCAGTCGAGCCAGGCGGGGCGCGCTTTGGAGAAGCTCAATCCCGGCCTGACGGTCGAGACGGTGGTCATCAAGACCAGCGGCGACTTGTTCGGCGCGCCTTCACCTGAGATCGCCAAGACTTTGCCGCAGGGCGCCAAGGGCCTCTGGATCAAGGAGCTCGAAGAGGCGCTTCTTGACGGGCGCGTCGACTTCGCCGCGCACAGCGCCAAGGACCTGCCCGCTCTGCTCGCCGCCGGCCTCTCGGTCGCGGCGTATCCCGAGCGCGAGGACCCGCGCGACGCGTTCGTGGCCAAGCCCGGGCTCGCCTGGGCGGGGGTCGCTGCGGGCGCTCGGATCGCGACTTCGTCCTTGAGACGACATCTTATGGTGAATGCCGCCAAGCCCGGCGTCACGCTCCTCCCGCTGCGCGGGAATGTGGACACGCGCCTGCGCAAATTGGCGGAAGGGGAATACGACGCGATGGTGATCGCGGTCGCGGGCCTCAAGCGTCTTGGTCGGGCGGACGTCCGGCATGAGCCGATGGACGTCAAGATCATGCTGCCCGCGCCCGCGCAAGGAGCGCTGGCTCTCGAGATCAAAACCTCCCGCCGCGACGTGGGGACGATCATCGCGACGCTCGACCACCCGGCGACGCGGCGCTGCGTCGAGTTCGAGCGCGCGTTTCTCGGCATGGTCGGCGGCGGCTGCGGTTCTCCCGTCGGCGCGCACGCGCGGCTTGAGGCCGGCGGCGTTCTGCTCGAGGGCTTCTTCGCCCACGAGGGCGAAACGAGCGGCAAGCGCGTCGCGGGCCTCTGCTCCGACGTCGCGCGGCGCGAGGCGTTCGTGGCCGACCTCGCCCAGTCAGCCAAATCACGGTGAAGAAGGTGGTCGGCGCGCCCGGTTCGGGCGCGCGAGCGTTTCTCGCCCGGCGCATTCTTCAGGGCAAGCCTCCGGTGGGCGTTGAGGCCCCGACAGGACCCCTGGTGTTCGTCCTGCCCGACGCGGACGCGGTCGAGGACATCGTCGGCGCGGTCAAAGCCCTCGGGCTCTTGTTCGAGGGCAAAACCGAAACCGTCGCGATCTTCGGCGACGACGCGCGCGAGCGCCTGGCCTCGCTCGAGCTCCTGCGCGGCGGCGCGCGCCTCGTGCTCGCCACGCCCGAGGGCCTGCGCGCGTCCGCGCCGGGCCGCGCCGACTTCTCCGCGCGCACCGTGCGCTTTCGCGCGGGCGATCGGAGCCCGCGCGACAGCGCGATCGACGCGCTTGTCGCCGCCGGCTACCAGCGCGTCGAGTTCGTCGAAAGCCCCGGCGAGTTCGCGGTGCGGGGCGCCGTGCTCGACTTCCACGCGCTTGAGCCGGCGGTCGCCTACCGCGTCCTCTACGACGAAGACCGCGTGGCCTCGATCCGGCCGTTTGACCCGATCTCGCAGGAGCCGTCCGCGGTGCAGGCCCAGGCTATCGCCACGCCCGCCGAGGAGCCGCAGCTCGGCTCGCGCGTCGCCGACTGGCTGACCGAAAACGCACTGTGGCTTATCGGCGAAGGCGTTGCGATCGAGGTCCCGGCGGACGTTCCGAGCTTCGGCCTTGGGCGCGGCGCCGCGACCGAGGCCGAGGAGAACGATTTCGGCGCGAGGGCCGTCGGCCCCTTCGGCGGCGACCCGAAGAACGCATGGGCCGAGATGAGGCGCGACGCGGAACGCGCGCAGACAGTCGTTTTGTTCAGTCTCAATCATGGCGAAGACGCGCGCCTCCAGGAGATCCTGGGCGAGGAGCTGCCCGGCGTGCCCGTCCAGTTCCTGATCGGCCCGCTGCGCGAGGGCTTCCGCCGCCCGCAGTCCGAGGTGTCGGTGTTCGCGACCTCGCAGATTTTTGAGCGCGACTGGCGCGGCGTCGGCCGCTGGAAGCGCTTCGCGGCCAAGGGTGCGGGCTCCACGCGCTGGCGCGAGCTCAAAAATGGGGACTTCGTCGTCCACCAGGACTACGGCGTGGCGCGTTACCAGGGTCTGGAGCCGATCTCCGTGCCGGGCCACGGTCCCCAAGACTGCGTGAAGCTCGAGTACCGCGGTTCCGACCGGCTGTTTGTGCCGCTGACCGAGTTCGACCGCGTACAGAAATACGCGGGGGCCGAGGGCAAGCGTCCGCGCTTGTCTTCCCTGGACACCCGGACTTGGGAGGAGGTCAAGAAGCAGGTCGCCGAAGGCGTGCGCGATCTGGCCGAGGAGCTCCTGCGCCTGCAGGCCCGCCGTGCGGCTCAGCCCGGCCACGCGTTTCCGAGCGAATCGCAGATGGAGCGCGAATTCGCCGACGGCTTTCCGTACGAGCCGACCGAGGACCAGGCCCGCGCGATCTCGGAAACGCTCGAGGACATGATGACGCCGCGGCCGATGGACCGCCTCATCGTCGGCGACGTCGGTTTCGGCAAGACCGAGGTTGCGATGCGCGCGGCGTTTAAATGCGCGCTGGGCCTCAAGCAATGCGCGGTGCTCGCACCCACGACCGTGCTGGCCGACCAGCACTTTCGGACCTTTTCGCGGCGCATGGCGGGCTTTCCGGTCCGCCTGGCGATGATGACCCGCTTTCAGACCAAGGCCGAGCAGAAGGCCGTCCTGAAGGACCTGGCGGAGGGCAAGGTGGACGTCGTCATCGGCACCTCGCGGCTGCTGCAGAAGGACGTGCGTTTTCATGATATCGGCCTCATCGTCATCGATGAAGAGCACCGTTTTGGCGTTTCGGATAAAGAGAAGTTCAAAAAGATCAGGGAGAACGTGGATGTGCTCGCCTTGTCGGCGACCCCGATTCCACGCTCCCTTCATCAATCGATGACCGGCCTGCGCCAGATTTCTTTGATCCAAAGCGCTCCCAGTGGCCGGCAGCCGATTGTGACGCGCGTCGGCCCCTGGGATGAGCGTGTGATCTCAACCGCGATCGCCGATGAGCTTGCGCGCGGCGGTCAGGTGTACTACGTGCACAACCGTGTGCGCACCATGGCGGACACGCTCAAGCAGATTCGCGAGCTCTCCGGCGGCGCGCGCGTGGCGATGGTGCACGGCCAAATGAAGGGCCCCGACATCGAGAAGGCGATGTGGGACCTCTCGCAGCGCAAGTCCGACGTCCTGGTCGCCTCGACCATCATCGAGTCCGGCCTCGACATTCCCAGCGTCAACACCCTCCTGGTGGAAGACGCTCAGGATTTCGGCCTCGCCCAGCTTTACCAGCTGCGCGGGCGCATCGGTCGGGAGAAAAGCCGCGCGTTCTGCTACCTGTTTCATCCGTCCGACGCGGAAATGAAGGACCTGCCCGAGGACGCGGTCAAGCGCCTCGATGCGCTCAAGGAATTCGGGGCGCTCGGGGCGGGAATCAAGCTCGCGCTGCGGGACCTCGAAATCAGAGGGGCGGGCGACCTTCTGGGGGCCAAACAGCACGGATTCATGAACGCGGTCGGCGCCGACTATTACGCCCAGCTTTTAGAGAGTGAAGTGTCTCGCCTGCGCGGCAAGCGCGTTGAGGACGATGATCGGCCGGTCGAGGTGGACCTGCGCCTGCCCGCCTATATTCCTCAAGATTACCTCCCGGGCGAGATCGAACGCTTGAAGATCTACAAAAGAGCGCTGCGGGCGACGCCCGAAGAGGCCGAGGCCATTCTCGCGGAGCTCGAGCGCCTGTCCGGTCCGCCGCCCGTGCCCGTCAAGAATCTTTTCGCGATGCTGACCTTGCGCGCCGAGGCGCGCCGCGCGAGGGTCAGCGAGATCGCCGAGAAGGACGGCGCCGTTGAGATCCGCTGGCGTGCCGACGCTCCGCCGCACCCCGAGGCGCCCGCGCGTTGGCTGAAGGCCTTCGGTCCGCGCGTGTCCTTTGTGCCTTCCTTCGAGGGCGACGCCGTGCGCCTGACACTCGGCGAGCAAAGCGCGATCGAGGCCGTGCGCGCCTTCCTGAAAGCCTAGACAAGACGCTCTTTCAGGGCCTGGTTATATCGGGTCCTTGGCGCCGATCCCCTTTAGGTCCAGACGGTCTTGTTCGCGGCCCGTCGCGAGCTTGTTCGCGATGAGACACTCCCGTGAAAGAAACGGGGCGGGCTGCTTGCCGACTTTGCCCATCACCCGGCTTGTCCAAGCTTGTTCCCACGTCACCCCCTTCATCGTCGTGATGATATCCACGCTGTTTGGATCGCGTCCAAGTTCGATGAGGGTTCTCTCTTTGATGCGGGCGGGGTCGACCACAACTCCGGCGAAGTCCTTGAGCGCCGTCGCGATCTTCAAGGCGTTCTCTGGAGCGAGGCTAATGGCGATGTCCATGTCGGTCGTGGCCCGGATGTAGCCGTGATAGCCGACAGCGTAAGCCCCGATGATGACAAACTCGACGCCGCGAGCATTGAGACGCGCGATGAGTTCCTCGTAGTCGTCCAACGGTTCGACGTTAGACGGTGTCATGGACGATCTTCACGATCTTCTCGATGTGAGGGGAGCGGGGATGCTTGGGATTGAGGGAGATGATGCGCCGGCTCAGCCGGCGCATCTCATCGATGCGTTCCTTCGGAGACAAAGCAAGGCAGCCGGCCCGATAATCGGCCGACTTCTTATCATCGCCAATATCTTCAAGCGGCGTGATCCTAACAACGCGAGCAATTTTTCCCATACTGATCCTCCGCTCTTGAGTGTAACATGCCGTCCCAGTGTCCGCAAGGCGAGTGGAGGCGTTTTTTCACCGTAAATGATAAGATGGGTCCGGATGAAACGGGCCCATGTCGCCGTGCTCCTTGCCTTCTTTTTTGCCGCCTGCCGCGGCGAAAAAGACCCGGTCATCGCGCGCGTGGGCAAGCTCAAAATCACCCAAAACGAGTTCCAGCGCAAGCTGGGCGAGGTGTCGCAGAGCTACCAGGAGTACGTGCTGTCTCCGAGCGGCCGCCGGCAGTTTCTCGACGTGCTGATCCGCGAAAAGCTCGTGTTGGCCGCCGCCCAGCAGTCCGAGGTGCCGCGATCCGCGGAATTTCGAGCGCAGCTTGAAAAGCTCCGCCAAGTGGAAGAAGAGCGCGTTCGCGAGGGCGGCGACTACCTGCTGACCTCGATGTGGATTGAGGACCTGCGCCGCCGCGGAGAGCTGAAGGTCGACGCGGGCGACGTGCGCGGCTATCTGAGCAAGCATCCCGTCGAAGTGGACATGCGCCACATCTTGCTCGGCACGCCCGAACGCGCCGCCGCGGTCGCCTCGCGCTTGCGCGCGGGGGCCAACTTCGCCAAGGTCGCCAAAGAGGAGTCGCTTGACGCCGCGACCGCCGCGGATGGAGGCAAGCTGCCAACCTCCCTGTACGGCGAGGTGATCCCCGAGCTCGAGGAAGTCGCCTTCCGCATGCGCGTCGGGGAGATCGGCGGTCCGCTCAAGAGCAAATTCGGCTACCACGTTCTGCGCAAGGACGGCGAGAAGAAAGTTCCCCTCGCGGAGGGGCGGGCCCGCGTGGCGCGCCTGCTCGAGAAGCAGAAGCTGGACGCCCATCTGCAGTCGATTCAGGAAAAATTCCCGGTGGAGGTCGTGGATGAACAGTTCCGTTAAGGTCTTGATCGCTGCAGCGCTTCTCGCGGCTTCCCAACCCGCCGCCGCCAAGCTCCTTGAGGACACCGTCGCCGTCGTCAACGGCACGCCGATCCTGCTGTCCGAGTATCAGAAGGAAGCCGGCACCGCCATGGACTACTGGAACAAGACCAATCCCGCCGCGATGGCCGATCCCGCCAATCTGCGCAAGCTTCGGGAGAGCACGCTCGAGCAGCTCATTGACCGAGAGCTCTTGGTTCAGGAAGGCGCGAAGATGAAGCTCAAGGTGCGTGAACGCGAGATCGATAACGCCGTCGACGAGATCAAGGCCCGTTTCAAGAAAGACGAGCAGGGCAACAATCTCTCCGAAGCCGAGGCCGAGGCCGCCTTCCAGAAGCAGCTCAAGGGCGAGGGCCTCGACTGGGGCAAGTTTCGCGAGCGGCTGTCTCGTCAGATTCTCGCGCGCAAGGTGATCGACGAGGGCGTGAAGGCCAAGATGGTCCCGCCGACCGAGGCGGAGACGCGCGCCTATTTCGGCAAGGTTCAGGCTTACATCGAGAGCAAGAGCACCGGCGCGCCCAAGGGCATGGACGAGGAAGAAGGCATGGCCTTGCGCGAGGTCGCCGGCCAGATCAAGGCCCTCAGCTCCGAACACGTGCGCGTCCAGCGCGTCCTCATCCGCCTCTCGCCCGGCGCCTCGGAAAACGAGAAGAAGCGCGCGCAGAAGACCGCGGCGGACGTCAAGAAGCGGCTCGACGCGGGCGATGACTTCGCCAAGGTCGCCAAAGAAGACTCCGAGGACCCCGAGAGCGCGGCGCGCGGCGGAGATCTCGGCTACATCCTGCGCGGCGTGGCTCCGCCCGAGCTCGAGAAGGCGGCTTTCTCCCTCGGCGTGGGCGACACGAGCGGACCGATCTTCACCGAGTCGGGCTACAACATCATCCGCGTCACCGAGAAGCGCGCGGCGGAGAAGCCCGCGTACGAGAAGTTCAAAGACGAATTGACGAACTTCCTTGGCGGCGAGGGTTTCCAGAAGAAGGTCGAAGCCTTCGTGAAAGTCCTGCGCGACAAGGCGGCCATTGAGCGCAACCTTCCCACGGCTCCCTAAGATTCTCGCCTTCACCTGCGGCGACCCCGCGGGTGTGGGTCCCCGGGGCGCGCTGGCGTCTGTGCGCGCCGGGGCTCTGTCGGTCGGCGTGTCGCCCGTGCTCGTTGGGGAAGCCTCCGTTTGGCGGCGTGCCGGCTGGCGGTCTTCTGATGGGCCGATTCGAGACACCGCCCTCGGTCTTGCCGCCCCGCGGTCCGGCCGTTCCACCGTCGACGGCGGGAAAATAGCGGCCGCGTCCTTCGAGGAGGCTTTGCGCCTCATCGCTCGGGGCCTGGCCGGAGGCGTCGTCACCGCCCCGATTTCAAAGACGGCGTGGTCGCAGGCCGGCTATCCGTGGCGCGACCACACCGAGCGTCTCGCCGATTTTGCCGGGACGCCCGACGCGCAGATGGTCCTCGGCGTGCCGTCCCGGCGCCTATGGTGCGCGGTCGCCACGCGCCACATCCCTCTGAAGGAAGTACCGCAGAGCCTGAATGCGCGCGCTGTGACCGCGTGCGCGCGGGCGCTCGACGCGGCCCTGCACCGCCTGGGTCTTAAGAAGCCCCGCCTCGCCTTGTGCGGCCTTAACCCGCACGCCGGAGAGGGGGGCCTGATCGGGACCGAGGAGCGCGCGCTCGCGCCGTTGGCGCGGCGTCTGAGACTTGACGGCCCGCTGCCCGCCGACTCCGCCTGGCGTCTGCACGCGGCGGGCGTCTACGACGGCCTCGTCTGTCTCTACCACGACCAGGCGCTGATCGCGCTCAAGGCCTTGGGGGGCCTGGCGGGCGTCAACTGGACCGTGGGGATTCCCTTCGTGCGGACCTCGCCCGCCCACGGCGTCGCCTACGACGCGGCGGCCGCGGGCCACTTCGATCCCGCGGCCGCCATCGAGTCGGCGCGCCTGGCGGCGCGCTTGCTCGCGGCCTAGAGGCCTTCGGCGATCTTTCGCGCCACCAGCTTGCGCTGATCCGCGGTCAGGTACATCCCGTCGTAGTTCGCCTTCGGGATCGGCGTGCCGGGGTCTTTCTCAAGCTTGTGGATGAACGCGCGGGTCGCGATGAAGGCGAGCACGCCGTTCCTCTTCTTTTCCAGAGCCAGTGATTCGAGGCTGAAGGAGGCCGCGTCGCCTCGGAAAGTCGTGGTGATCGTGCCGTCCGCCTCGGCGGCGCGCACGGCCTCCGCGTCGGGATCGAGGCCGATCTTTCTGAGGAAGCTCTCCGCTTGAGGAGACAGGGCGAAGGATGGGGACGCGAGGGCCGCGGCGACGGCAAGGGCGACAAGAATGGTTTTCATCACGCTCACCTCGGAGATCGCAGTATAGCCCCGCCTCCTTGACAAATCAAGAGGCCGAGGGCTACACTGCGCGCATGAGGCCGATGGGAGCCTTGCTTGCAGCCGCCTTGCTCGCGCTCGCCGTCATGCCCGCGGCGGCCGATCCTCCCGGCAAGAAGAAACGAGTCCTGACCCCGGAGCAGGAATCGATTATCAGCGAGTGGACCACCGAGATCAGCCGCATCCCGAAGGAGTACTACGGCGATTTCGCGAAGCTCGATGAGTTCATTCGGACCAATCCCGATCCGGAATTCGCGAATCTTCACGCGAACCCGCAGTTCCAGAAGGCGATCGCGATTCTCGCCGGTCTCGGCGCGTCGCGCGGCGGCAACGGCGCGGGTCGGCGCGCTCAGTTCGAGGAGGGCTACTACCGGAATCTCGGGCGCAGCCTCGGCGATCAGCCGTGGCCGTACAACGAGAGCGGCCGGAGCGCCTATGCCCGCGGGGACTACGCGGCCGCCCTGAGAGACTACGAGCAGGCGATCAAGCTTGACCCCGGCAATCAGGCCGCCTTGCTCGGCTACGGCCATTCGGCCAACGAACTCGGGGACTATCCGTTGGCCTCGTTGGCGGCGAGGCAGCTGCTTGCGCGGAACCCAGGCAACGCGGACGCGCTGGGTCTCTATCACTTCGCTCATGGCCGCGCTCCTGCGATCACGTTGCCCTCATCGATTTTCCCGGAGGAACCGGGCGAGCGCGACGAGGCGAAAGCGGCGGTGGGCGGCTACGCGGCCGCGTCCTCGACGCC
>JAHFCE010000042.1 GCA_023249675.1 Elusimicrobiota bacterium
GAGCCATTCTTCAAGAAGTCACGACCGCGGCGGGTTCGCATGACCGCTGCGGTCCTTTTTGCCTTGCTGCAACCGCCATGACTCGACTTTGCTAGAATAGGCGCGATGAAGGCCCGTTGCGCCGTCCTCCTGACTTCCTTGCTGGCCTTCGCCGCCTGCGGCGGCGGAGAATCCTCGCCCAAGCTCCCCGATGTTCGCCTGCCCACCTTGGGCGGCCCCTTGGGCCCCTCGCTCGCGACCTGCAGCACGGCCAAGTGCCTGACCGTCGTCGTCGCCCCATGGTGCGGCGTCTGCCACCAAGTCACGCCCGAGATCGTGCGCCTGCGCCGTTTCCTTGATAAGGCCGGCGTTGGCAGCCGCGTCGTCGTGGGGCTTGCCGATCTGGGCCCGATCAAAGGGATGGCCGCCTTGTTCGGTTCGGATACCTTGCTCGATCCAGACGGGGCCCTGAGCGCGCGCGGCGTGCCCCTGTTCATCGTGACCAACCGCAACGGAGAGGTGGTCAAGCGCGTCAACGGCTTTCCGAGCGGGGCGTCCTCGCCGGAAGAACTCGCCGCTTTTTTCGAACTTCCCTAAGGAGACGAGCATGATCATCGGAGTGCCCAAGGAAATCAAGAACCGCGAGCATCGCGTGGGTCTCGTCCCCGGCGGCGCGCGCGCCCTCGTCAAGGACGGGCACAAGGTCCTCATCGAGAAGGCAGCCGGCCTGGGCTCGGGCATCACCGATACCGAGTACAAGTCTGCGGGGGCCGCGATCGTCGACAAGAAGCGGCTCTTCGCGGATGCCGCCATGATCATCAAGGTGAAGGAGCCTCTGGAAGAGGAATACGGGATGTTCCACGCCGACCAGATCCTCTACACCTACCTGCACCTGGCTCCGGCCCCGGTGTTGACGAAAGCGCTGCTCAAAGCCAAGATCAAGGGCGTCGCCTACGAAACCATCCAGCTCAAGGATGGGAGCCTGCCCCTGCTGACCCCGATGAGCGAGGTCGCCGGAAAGATGGCGGTCCAGCTCGGCGCGCAATTTCTCGAGAAGCACCACGGCGGCCGCGGAGTGCTCCTGGGCGGTGTTCCCGGCGTGGCGCGCGGCGTCGTCACGATCATCGGCGGCGGTGTCGTCGGCATCAACGCGGCGAAGATCGCCATCGGCATGGGCGCGCGCGTGAACATCCTCGACGTCTCGGCCCAGCGCCTGGCCTACCTCGACGACGTGTTCGGCAATTCGGTGAGCACCTTGATGAGCCACGATGAGAACATCATGAATTCGGTCGTCCGCTCAGACCTGCTCATCGGCGCGGTGCTGATCCCAGGCGCCAAGGCTCCATCGCTTGTCACCGAGGAGATGGTCAAGAAAATGAAGCCCGGTTCGGTCATCGTGGACGTCGCCGTGGACCAAGGCGGCTGTGTCGAGACCTGCGAGGTCACGAGCCACGACAAGCCCGTCGTCGTCAAGCACGGCATCCTGCACTACGCGGTGCCCAACATCCCGGGCGCGGTCAGCCATACCTCGACCTACGCTCTGACGAACGTCACGCTGAAGTATGCGCGCGACATCGCCAGGCATGGACTCGAGAAAGCCGTGCGCCTCGATGAGGCCCTGCGCAAGGGCGTGAACGTCTACCGCGGCAAGGTCACGCACGCGGCCGTCGCGCAATCCATCGGCGAGAAACCTATGGAACTGACGACCCTCGTTTAGGGCAAGCGGGTGGGTGCTAGGTGAAAGTCGGTCACCAGAGGCGCGGCCGAGCGGGGCTCAAGCAAGGCGGGCTCGACGATCGAGGATGAAAGCTCCTTGGCCAGTTTCTTGCGGCGCGCGAGGGTCATCTGGCCCACCCCCTTGGCGCCCGAATTCAAGTAGGACTTCTCATAATCGGGCTTTGACAGCGTCACGAGGTAGCCTCGCCCGGCGAGGGGTGGCAGGATTGCACGGTAGCGGCCCAACTCGTCGGTCTGAATCTGCACGCGCGAGTTCGTCTCGTTGTCGGTGAAGATCATGTTCACGCCGGGCACCGGCTTCAGGGTGATCAGGTCGTAGATCGCTCCTCGCATCCTCCACTCGGTCACCACGGCCTTCCGCTGTGGAGCAACCTCAGCAACCTCCGGGACGACCGAGACGCTGCCGGCCGGCTCCTCAAGCGCCGGCGCATCGACCGGAGAGCGCGCATCCCCATGGAGACCCCGCACGACGCGGCCCTCGGCGGGACGATCAACAGTCTCCTTACCGACAGAGACGGTCTCGGTGCTGTCCACCGCGGTCTTCCAGAGATACTCCCCGAACGTCCAGACCGCCAGACCGAGCCCCGCAAAAAAAATGATCGGCAGCCCGAGGCGGCGCCAGGAGTCGTTTTGAAAGGCGCCCTTTTCGGAGGGCGCATCCGCGAAGGACATCGGGCAGTTGGGACAGGCGTCCCACTCCGGCTGAAGCTTGGCGGCGCATCCGGGGCACTTTGCCGGCGCGCTCACAGCTCCACCCAGTGCACGCGGCGAATGCCCTCAAGGCGGCTCAGTTCGGCGCGCACGGACGCAGGGACGTCCTCATCCACATTGAGAACCATGACGGCCTCGCCATGGGCCGAGCGGCGGCCGACGCGCATATCGGCGATGTTCACGCCCGCCTTGCCAAGCAAGCCTCCCACACGCCCGATCACGCCGGGCGCGTCGCTGTTGGCGATGACGATCATCTTGCCCTGCGGGCGCACATCGATGCGCAGGCCGCCGAGCTTTAAAATACGCGGCTCTCCGGGGGCAAGCACCGCGCCCGAAATCGAGACCGGGCCCTTGTCGGTCGCGGCCGTGAGCGTGAGCATCCGGCGCACTCCCTCGGAGCAGCGCGAATCGGAGGATTCTCCGATCTTGATGCCGCGATCGGCGGCGACGGCAGGCGCTGAGATCCAGCTCACGCCCGCCCCCAAAATCGGAGTGAGAAAGCCCTTGAGCGCGGACACCACGAGCGGGCGACGCTCGCTGCCCTTGTATTCACCCTCGAAAGAGCACGCAAACTCGCTCACCCCGCCCTCGAGCGTCTGCGCGAGGAAGCGGCCCATCGCTTCGGCCAAGGGCAGCCACTCGCCAAGCGCCGCGAGCGTAGCCGCGTCGAAGCCCGGCATGTTCAAGGCATTGGGGGCTATGCCCTTCTCATGGAAGTCCACCACGGCATTCGCCAGCTCGGTGGCGACACGGCCCTGCGCCTCGGATGTCGAGGCGCCGAGGTGGGGGGTCAGGATGAGATTCGGCGCGGCGCGCAGCGGGCTGTCCGCGGCAAGCGGCTCGGCGTGGAACACATCGAGCGCCGCGCCCGCGACCCGGCCCGACTTAAGCGCGTCCGTCAACGCTGCGTCATCGATGAGCTCGCCGCGCGCGCAATTGATGATCCGAATTCCTTTTTTCGACTTGGCGAGGGCTGCCGCGGAGATCATCCCATTGGTCTTGTCGCCGCCTGGGACGTGGAGGGTGAGAAAATCAGCGGCGGCCAGCAGATCAAGAAGAGGCATCGGTTCCACGCCCATCTCTCTCGCTTGGGAATCGGTAATGAACGGATCGAAGCCGACCAGCTTCATGCCGAAGGACTGCGCGCGCTTGGCGACTTCGCGGCCGATGCGGCCCAGGCCCACGATGCCGAGCGTCTTGCCGAACAGCTCCACACCCATGAAGCGGGCTCTCTCCCACCGGCCCGCCTGAGTTGAGGCGTCGGCTGTCGGGATGTGGCGCGCAAGCGCCAGCATAAGCGCCAAGGCGTGTTCGGCGGCCGCGAGAGTGTTGGCGGCGGGCGCATTGATGACCGCGATGCCGCGGCGCGTCGCCGCGGCGAGGTCGATGTTGTCGACACCCACCCCGGCGCGGCCGATCAGGCGCAGATCGAGGGCCTTCGCGATCCAATCCGCGGTGATCTTCGTCTCGGAGCGCACGAGCCAGACTCCGACGCCGACAAGGGCCTTTTTGAGCGCCTCGGGCTGAGGGGCGATCTCGTAGCGCAGTTCAATGTCGGGATGCGTCTTAAGAGGCTCGAGGCCCGCCGGATCGATCTTGTCGGTGACGAGAACCTTGAGTTTGGAAGGCTTAAGCTTGGGCACCTCAGGCCTTCGCGCCGACAAGGCGCCGCGCCAGGGCGTCCACGCCCGCGTCGATGTCGGACTTCGTGATATAGCCCATGTGCGCAAGGCGGAAGATCTTGCCCTTCAGATGGAGCTGGCCGCCCGCGATCGAGATGCCCTCTTCGCGCAGTATATCCGCGAGCAGCTTGGACCCATCCACGCCCGCGGGCAGGACGACGCCGGTCAGGATGTTCGCCGGATTCTTCGCGTAGAAGGGCAGGCCGAGCTTTTCGGTCAAGAGCTTGCGCGCATGCGCCGCCAGGGCGTCGTGACGCTTCCAGCACGCCTCCATGCCCTCGGCGCGCAGGAGCTTGAGCGCGGCGGCCTGGCCCGCCACGATCGAAATCGCCGGGGTCCACGGCGTCTCCTTGTCGGCAAGCGATTTGCGGATGAGTTGGTAATCGAAGTTGAACTTCGGAAGCCTCGCGGTCTCGACAACCTTCCACGCCTTCTCGGACAGCGCGGCAAAGCCGAGGCCCGGAGCGTTCATGAGCCCCTTCTGCGAGCCGGTCACCACGCAATCAAGCGCCCATGCGTCCGTCTCGAGGCGCTCGGCCGCGAGGCCCGACACCGAATCAACGACGACGAGCGCGTCGCTCTCTTCATGGACGATCTTGGACAAGGTCTGGATGTCGTTGACGACCCCGGTCGACGTGTCGGTGTGCTGGAGGAACACCGCCTTCACGCCTTTGTTCCTCTTGAGCGTCACCCCCAATGCCTCGGGGTTGACGGAGGAGCCCCATTCGAACGGCAGAACGAGGGGGTTGAGGCCGAACGCCTTATGAATCTTGACGAAGCGGTCGCCGAACGCGCCGGTCGTGCAGACGATGGTCAGGTCGCTGGGAGACAGGAGATTGACGACCGCAGACTCCATGGCGCCCGTGCCGGAGGTCGTCATCATGAGCACCGTGCCCTTCGTGCGGTACACGAAGCGCATGTCCTCGATGACGGAGGTGAACATGCGGCCGAACTCCGCGGTCCGATGATGAATCAGCGGACGCGACATCGCCTCGAGCACGGAAGGGGGCAAAGGCGTCGGACCCGGCGTGAGCATGATATTTTTGAGCGTCATGAAAGTCTCGGGTTCTCTTTAGGATTTGACGTCGAAGACGGCAAATCGGGAGCAAGCCACGAGGGCTTCACCATCGGTGTTGCAACGGGCAACGGGCCGAGCGCCAACGCCGCGACATCGCGAAAATGCTTGACGGGCACCATCTTGAGGCGCTTGAGCACCTCGGCCGGAATATCCTCCAGATCCTTCCTGTTGGCGTCGGGGAAAAGCACGGTCTTGAGGCCTTCGCGATCGGCGGCGAGGACCTTCTCCTTCAGGCCGCCGATGGGCAGCACGCGGCCGCGCAAGGTGATCTCGCCGGTCATCGCAAGGCCGTCCACGACGGCACGGCCGGACAACAGGCTCGCGAGCGCGGTCGCAAGCGCGATGCCCGCCGACGGGCCGTCCTTGGGCGTCGCGCCCTCGGGAATGTGAATGTGGAAATCGCGGCGGCGGAACGCGTCGTCGGCGATCCCCAGCTCGACGGCGACGGACTTCACGTGGCTCAAGGCGGTCTGCGCGGACTCGGTCATGACCTCGCCCAGCCGCCCGGTGATGCGGACGTCGCCCTTGCCGGGCACGGCCACGACCTCGATGGCGAGCGTCGAGCCGCCGACCTCGGTCCAAGCCAGGCCCGTGGAGACGCCCACGCCGTTAAACGAGTTCTTCTCGCGCGGAAACTTCGCGGGGCCGAGCAGCTTCGCAACGGCGGCCGCGTCGACAACCACCTTCTCGATCGTCTCGTTGAGCACCGCTCGAGCGGCCTTGCGGCACAACGAGGCGATCTCGCGCTCGAGTTGGCGCACGCCGGACTCGCGCGTGTATTCCTCAACGAGGCGCTCGAGCGCGGCGTCCTCGATGAGGAGCTGAGCGAGCTTGAGGCCATGGGCCTCGAGCGCCTTGCCCAACAGATGCGACTTTGCGATCGAAACCTTCTCCGCAAGCGTGTAGCCGGAGAAATTCATGACCTCGAGGCGGTCGCGCAAAGTGACGGGGATCCCGCCGAGATCGTTGGCCGTGCAGATGAACATCACCTGCGACAGGTCAAACTCAACATCCAAATAATGATCAAGAAACGTCGAGTTCTGCTCGGGATCAAGCACCTCGAGCAAAGCAGCCGACGGATCGCCGCGCCAATCGGATCCCATCTTGTCGATCTCATCCAGCAGGATGACGGGATTTCGCGTGCCGGCCTTGCGCAGATGCTGGAGGAGCCGGCCGGGCAAGGAACCGATATACGTGCGGCGGTGACCGCGGATTTCGGCCTCGTCGCGCACGCCGCCAAGCGACATGCGCACGAACTTGCGCCCGAGCGAACGCGCCACGGACTTGCCGAGCGAAGTCTTGCCGACGCCGGGAGGGCCGACGAAGCACAAGATGGGGCCCTTGAGGCCTTTCGTAAGCTTCGTGACCGCGAGATACTCAAGGACGCGTTCCTTGATCTTCGGCAGACCGCTGTGGTCCTCATCGAGGATGGTCTGCGCCTTCTCGAGATCAATGACATCCTTCGTGCGCTTTGACCAGGGCAGGTGCGTCATCCAATCGAGATAGGTCCGGCTCACAGTGGACTCGGGGGAGAACGGCGCCATTTTTTCCAAGCGCCCGAGCTCCTTGAGCGACGCCGTCTCGGCGGCCTCGGGCATCTTGGCGTCCTTGATCGCCTTCTTGAGCTCCTCCATCTCCGAGGCGAAGTCATCCTTCTGCCGGAGCTCCTTCTGGATCGCCTTCATCTGCTCGTTGAGGTAGTACTCCTTCTGGGTCTTTTCGATCTGCGCCTTGACCCGGGTGTGTATCTTCCTCTCCAGCGTCAAAATTTCAATGTCGGCCTTCAGGATGACGATCAGCTTCTCAAGACGCACCTTCGCGTCGAGCGCCTCGAGCAAAGCCTGGCGATCGGCCGCCTTCACGACACTAATCGCCGCAAGCTTGTCGGCAAGCTCGGACGGGTCCTCGATCTCGCCCAGCGCGGGCTGTTCACTGGGCGCACGGCGCGAGAACTTCGCGTGCTCTTCGCCGACCTCGAGCGCGTGGCGCATCAGCGCCTTCGTCTCAGCCCCGATTTTTGCCGGCGTCTCGGGATAGGACAAAGCCGCGTTCCAGTGGCCGCCCGCGGCGTCGAACTCCGCCGCTTTCACAAACGCGCGCGCGTGCGCCTGCAGAAAGACCTTGAGCGTGCCGTCCGGCATCTTCAGATACTGCACGACTTCGACGAGCACGCCCAGGCTGAACACGTCCTCGGGTTTGGGATCTTCGATCGTCACGTCCTTTTGCGCGACCACGCACAGCAGCTTCGCGTGATTCTGCATCGCCGCCTCGATCGACTTCACCGACTTGGGGCGTCCGACCGACAGGGGCAAGACCATGTGCGGGAAGACGACGACGTCGCGGACTGCGAGAAGCGGCAGCCGCGCCGGATGAGCGGGAGCCTTCTTGGTCTCGCTCAAGGCTTGAATCCGGCGAGAATCTTGCTCGCGGGAACGACCTGGTCGACCAGACCGTAAGCGACGGCTTCATCGGCCGAGAGGTAGAAGTTGCGCTCGACATCTTTGTCGAGCTTCTCGAAAGGCTGGCCGCAGTGTTTCGCGAGAATCTCGGAGAGACGCTTGCGCGTATTCGCCATCTCGCCGCCCTCGATGCGGATATCCGTCTCCTGACCCTGCATGCCGCCGCGGATCAGGGGCTGGTGGATCATCACGCGCGCGTGCGGGAGGATCAAGCGCCGGCCCTTCGTGCCCGCCGCGAGCAGCACGGCGCCAAACGACATCGCCATGCCCATGCAGAGCGTCGAAATGGGAGCGCGGATGAACTGCATCGTATCGTACACGGCCAGACCCGCCGTGACCATGCCGCCCGGGGAGTTGATGTAGAGGTGGATGTCCTTATCGCCGTCTTCGCCATCCAAGTAAAGAAGCTGGGAGATGAGAATGTTGGCTGAATCCGTCGTCACGGCGCCGCCATCGCCTCCGACAAAAATGATCCTTTCCTTCAACAGGCGCGAGAATATGTCATAACCGACGGCCGAACCTTGATTCCACTTCTCGAGAACTTGAGGCAATATCGCGGGCATAAGCAGAGAATACCTTTTCTCGAAAGAACGCTACGCGTCCTTGTAGACCGCCTTCCCCTTGAGGAAGTTGAGGGTTTTGCGCTCGCGGATCATGTGCGCGATAGACTCCTTGCGCTTGGCGAATATCTCGCGCAGCTCCTTTTTCTTCTTCTCCTCATGCTCGGCCTCCTTGAGGCCGGCTTCGAGCTCGGAGGCCAGCTCCTCCTCGGAAACCTCGATCTTTTCCTTCTCGGCGATCGCGGAAATCACGAATGCGAGGCGGACCTCGTCTTCGGCCTTCGGTTGAAGTTTTTGGCGGAGGTCCGCCAAAACCTTCTCGGAGAGCTGGGTCGCGCCCATGAGCTGACGGCGCATGCGGTCCATCATCCCCTCGAGTTGGCGCTCGACCATCGAGGGAGGCAGCGGGAAGACGTTGGCCTTCACGAGCGCCTCCTCAATCTGGCGTACGACGTCGGACTCGGAGGCGGAGTTCGCCTCGCGATCGAGAACTTCCTTGAGCTTGCTCTTGAGCTCATCGAGACTTTCCATGCCCATGTCCTTGGCGAATTCGCCGTCAATCGCGGGGAGGATCTTGGTCTTGATCTCGGTGACGACGACGTGCAGGTCGGTCTCCTTGCCGCCGAGCTTGACCTTGATCAGCTTCGATTCGCCGCGCTTCATGCCCTTGAGGCCCTCCGCGAGACCCGGCACGCTCTGCTCAGAGGACATATCCACGAGCTCGGAAGTCCCCTTCGCGTTGGCAAGCGCCTTGCCGTTCTGCGAGGCGGAGTAGTCGATGACGACGAAATTCTTCTCCCCAACCGTCTCATCGGCGCAGACGTCTAGGCGCGCCTGCGCGTCCCGGAGCTCGTCGATGCGCTTGGCCAGCGCGGCCTCATCGGCGGTTTGGGGCTTGCGCGTCACGGGAATCTTGATGTAGTCCTTGGCGACGGGCGTGGGCGCGATCTCCGCGCGGACGGTCAGAAGCAGGGGCTCCGCGTCCTTCCACTTCACCTCCTCGACCATCGGGCTCTCCACGACGCGAAGCTTAAGCTCCGCAAGGGCGGCGGGCACGTGCTTGCGGATGAGCGCGTCCACGGCCTCCTCGCGCGCGCGACCGGAAAAGTGCTGCTTGACGATGCCGATCGGCGCCTTGCCGGCGCGAAAGCCGGGAATGCGCGCCAGGGACTGCAGGCGCACGAGCGCCGTCTGCGACTGATCGGTCGCCTCCTGCGGCGCGACCTCGATGGAGAGCGTGACGACGCAGCCCTCCTCCTTGAGCTTCTTGAATTTCGGCTTATCGGACCTCAGCGCTGAAAAGATTCCCATGTTGCCTCCGGCGGGGAATTGGAATGGGCGAGGGGGGACTCGAACCCCCACGCCTTTCGGCACACGGTCCTAAGCCGTGCGCGTCTGCCGTTCCGCCACCCGCCCATTAAAAGAGGGGACCGAAGAGCGCTCGGTCCCGACCACCTGCGAAGCCAAATTTTGGACCGGGTGGGGATCGAACCCACGACCTTACGCTTAAGAGGCGTTTGCTCTACCGCTGAGCTACCGATCCGGCGGCCTCGATGATAGCAAAATCCTCAAAATAAATCCAACAAACGGCGGCCTTGACGTGGCGCCGCTCGGGGGGTATTCTTCAGGAAACGCCCGGGTTAACAATTCCGACACCGAGCGGCCGCGTCCCGCCTTTATAATCATAGGACCCATGAAATATTGGATCTTCCAGAATAATCAGGTCTTGGGCCCCTACGAGCCCGATGAGCTGGGCAAGATGGCTGTCTTTTCGCCTGAAAGTCTGGTCTGCCCGGAAGGACGGCGCGGCACCAGCATGGGCGATTGGCAGCGCGCGGGAATGATTCCCGATCTATCGGCGGCGCTTATTCGGACGGGCGCGGACGACGGAGGCAAGACCGCCGTGCTCTCGATCGCGAGCCTGCCGTCTGAACCGGCGTTGAAGGATGCCGCGCAACTCGGAGGCATCCAGGAAAAAATAGCCTCGCTCGAGAAGGTCGTGCTCCAGCTTCAGGAGGGCCTGCGCGCAAAAGATGCGGAACTGCTGTCCCTGCATCAGGAACTCGCCGGCAAGAACCGCGAGGCCGGCGAGATCAAAGAAGACGCCGCCTCACGCCAGCGCGAAACCGATGAGCTGAAACGTCAGATCGCCGGGCTTGAGGACCGCCTTGCCTCCGTGCGCGTGCTGAGCGAGACCATCGACAAGGCCGTCGAAGAGGAAAAACGGGTCGAGCAGGATGTGGAGAAGCAAGGGCGGACTTTGACCGACCTTGCGCGCGACGTCGAGGAACTGCGCCGTCGACTCGAAGAGGCAAACTCCCGCCCGATCGAAGCCGCGCCCGCAGCGACACCGTTGCCCGTTCCGCCAGCTCCATTGGCGCCGCTGGAACCGCCCGACACCGCGGCGCCGAAGGTGGAAACGTCGAGCTTTGATCCCCTCACGCTCGGCGACCTCTCCGCCGGCGTGCTCGCGCCCGACACAATGACGGCGCCGTCCATCGAAGCGGCACCATCCGCCGAAGCGGCGCCGCCTGCCCCGAAGAAAAGCAAGAACGCCTTGCTCATCGGCGCCGCACTCGGCCTCGCCGCGTTGGGAGGCCTTGCCGTCATGGGCGGCTTCGTGCCCGGCCTGCGCAAGCCTGAGGCGCCCGTCGCGGTGCTCGAGCCGGCGCCGCTGTCGCCGCCCGAACCGACTCCGCCCCCGCCTCCTGACGCGCGCCAGCTCGCCGTCGAATTCGCCAAGGCTTGGCCGTTGTCCGGAGACCGGACGCTTGAGCGCGCGCTCGAAAACTTGGCGCCCTCCAGCGGAAATCTATCGCCGTGGATGGCGGACCCGGTCGCCGGCAACCGCGTGCAAGTCAACTACTTCGCCCGAAGCCCCTCCCCGGGCGCGCCGACGATCGCCTACGAGTTCGAGGTGGATCTCGATGGTAAAACTCTCGTCGGACGCAACGCCGCGGCAAAATCGGTGCTGACCGGTAAAGCTGCGGCGCCGCCCGCACCCCCGAAGCCCAAGCCCGTGAAGGTCAAGCCGAAGGCGGAAAAGTCGCGCCCCGCGCGCGTCAAGCCGGCCCGCCACGCCCCGAAAGAGAAGGCCCCGGCCGCCGACGAAACGCTTCTCGATGACCTGCTGAAGGAATGAGATGGATCTAGTCCCCGGACTCAAGCAGCTCGAAGGGCAGCTCGCGCTGACCGCCGACCGCGTCGCCGTCGTCAAGGGAAAGCTTGAGGACCTGCTGCTGCGCGCCATGAAGATTTCCAACGCGGCGAAGAACAAGATGAAGGACAACGACACCATGTACGGCTACGACCTGCAGAACTTCCGCCGCGACCTGCGCGCCTTCGGCATGGACATCGCAGCCTTGCCCGGCCTGCTGGCCTCGGCGGAGCGGCTGGCCGCGTACGACCCGGCCGCCGCCAAACCGGCGATGGGCGTCATGCGCGTCGCCTCCCGCGTCGCCAACGCGCTCAAAGCTTTGCACGATATGGCTCTGCTCGCCCACCAGCACATCCGCGCCGCCGATCACAAAATTCTCGCCTGGTACATCGCCCAGGAGATCGAGGAGATGGCGCAAAAGAGCATGAGCCTGCCCGCAAGCGCAAACAAGATCGTCATCGCCTGCACGACGGCTCCCGCCGGAACGCCCGAGGCCCCGCCCGCAGCGGGATGACCACACCCCCATGGGCCTCCTCCTCCTCCTTCTCAAGCGTCGCCTCGTCATCGCAATCGCGGCCCTGCTAAGCCTTGTTTGGGCCTGGGGACGCTGGGGAGACTATGCGCGCAACCAAACCGACTTCATGCTGCATCCTCCGGCCGCGACAAGCTCTCCTCTGTCTGCCGATATTGAAAAGAACGCCGAGGCCCGAGAGTCGGGCAAACTACACGCTCTTCACCGGGCCGTCAGCGCGGAGATCGCGGCCGCTGCGGCAAGCGGCTTCCAGATCGAAAAGATTCAACGTCTCGCAGATACCGCGCTCGATCTCGATACACCTGCTCAGCGCCCCACGGCCATCGAACGCCTCAATAAATTGCGCCTGGCCATCCCGCGGAAGAAGGAAGCCTTTCAGCCGGCTTCCGGCGGGGACCCGTGAACCGAACGATCCCTCTCCTTCTAACCGTCTGCCTCGCGGCGACGCGCGCACACGCAGCGCCCGAACTTGAAAGCGCCGACGGCTTCGCCTGGAATCAACGCGCCTGGTCGTCGCTGGCCGCGGGCCGACAGCGCGAGGCCCGCGAGCAGTTCACGCGCGCGCTCGACCGCTCCGCGACGACGGCCACCCAGGCCGAGGCGAACCTCGGACTCGGCCTTTCATTCATCCTCGAGGGCAAGCCGAGGGCCGCCGAGGCGCCCCTGCGCCGCGCCGGTCTCTCCGGCCCCTACGCGATCTCCGTGTCCGCGCAGCTCACCGCCGAGGCGGCCCGCATGAGAGGCGACCGGCAAACAGCACTGACCTACCTGCGACAGGCCGTTGACATCGACCCCGCCAACAACGAGGCCCTGCGCGCCTTGGCCAAGTCCCTGGCTGAGGCGGGGGACGAGCGCGCCGCCTGGCGCGCGTACAAGAAAGTTCTCTCGCTCGATCCCAAGGATGCCGATATCCGAAAGCTCTACGAAAAGAGCGGCCGCTCGATCACCGGCAATCTCGACGCGGCCGCCGGAATGCGCCGTGTCGCGCGTCCGGTGCTCGACTCCGCAAGCAGCGAAACACCCCTGCCGCTCTCAACCCGCACGATTCGCGTCGGTCTCTACGGCGCGCCAGATGGACGCCCCGCCGTCATGACACGCGCCGACCTCATGGCGAACGGCGCCTTCAAAGTGATGTCCGTCTCCCGCGACGTCCTGCGCGACAACGGCCGCGCGTTCGATCCCTGGGAAATCAGCTATCGTCCCGAGAACGGACTCATCGAAGTGCGCGACGCCTCGCGCAACATCCTCTTCGCCTCGAAAACGCCTTTCGCCCTCGTCCCCGATGTTCAGCGCGGATCCATCCTGATCAAGAACGCCGTCATCAACGATGAGATCGGCGTGGACCCCGGCGACCGCGAGACGCGCGGCGCCCTCGAGGTCGTGCCCGATCCGCTGGGCTTCCGCCTCGTGCAGGTCGCTGACGTCGAACAGTACCTGATCGGTGTGGTCTCCCTCGCTTTGCCCATCGACAGCCCTGCGCAGGCGCTGCGGGCCCAGGCCGTGGTCTCAAGGACGGCGGCGTACTGGGCCGCGGAGAACCGCAACGAGACTCTTGCATTCTGGGACCTGCTCGATGACGATTCGACCCAGCGCACGATCGGCGTCAGCGGCGAAATGCGCTCCGCGGCCGACGCCGTCGCGGACACCGAGGGCGTCGCGCTCGCGCTCAAGGGCCGGGCCGCCCGCGTGCTGCAGCACATGGACAGCGGCGGCGCCACCGAGGATGGCTCCGAGACGGGCGAGCCCGGCCTCGAGCACCTGATCTCGGTCTCGGACTCCCCCAAGCCGATCGCCGCCTGGCGCACGCCCCTCGAGCTCGAGCGTTACGCGCACGAAGCCCCGCCCGAAGGCCTGTTCAGCGAAGCCGCGGCCCTCTCGACGCCGAACTCCTCGCGCTGGATGCGCATCCTCGATGCCCGCGACCTGCGCGCGCGCATCGAACGCCGCAAGGACCTCGGCGCGCTCCGCGATCTGCGCGTGACCGCCCGCACGCCCACCGGCCGCGTTCAGGCAATCGAGGTCATCGGCGCCAACAGCACAGCGATGTATGTCGGCCGCATGGAAATCGACAACCTCCTCGGGCCCGGCTCGCTGCGCTCCACGCTCTTCACGCTGCAACCCATCATGGAGGGCCAAAAGGTCTCCCGCGTCATACTCTGGGGCGCGGGCACCGGCTCCGGCCTGGGTTTTTCGCGCGCGGGCGCCCTGGGCCAGGCCAACCTTGGCATCGGCTGGCGCGAGATCGTCCGTCACTACTTCCCACGCCTTGAAGTGAAGGACTTCCTCAAGCCGAAGAAGAACAAGTAGTAGAATCGCGCCTATGGCCGCCAAAGTTATCCATCTCGTCACCCGCCTCGATCTTGGCGGGGCCCAGCAAAATACCTTGCATACCGTTCGACATCTGGATCGCTCTCGGTTCGACACCGTGCTTATGTGCGGGCCCGGCGGAATACTCGATGAAGAGGTCAAGAACGACGCGTCCATAAAAACGATCTTCGTCGATTCGCTGCGGCGAGACATCTCTCCGTTTTACGATCTGTTGGCATTACTCGAATTGGCCAAGCTCTTTCTCGATGAAAAGCCCAGCGTTCTTCATACCCACAGTTCCAAGGCTGGAATTTTGGGCCGTCTGGCCGCAGCGCTTGCCGGCGTGCCGATCGTCGTTCACACGTACCACGGGTTTGGATTTCATGACAGGCAGCCAGCCTTCGTCAAAAATCTTTACGTCTTTTTAGAGCAGCTCTGCGCCCATTGCGCGGACGTGTTGGTCTTTGTCTCGCGCGCCAATATCACGTACGCGGCCGAACACGGCCTGGTCCGTCCCCAGGATGCAACACTCATCCGCTCCGGCGTGAAGCTCGCCGACCTGCCCGCGCCCGTCGATGCCGCCAAGCTAAAAATGTCCGTCGGTGTGGGCATGCACAAGCTTCTCGTCGTTTCCGTCGGCAACCTGAAGCCGCAGAAAAATGCCGGCGATTTCGTCGAAGCCGCCGCGACGGTCCTCGCTGAGATCCCCGAGGCCCGCTTCGTCTTCCTCGGCGACGGCCCCCAGCGACGCGCGCTCGAAGCCCGCGTCTTCACGCTCGGCCTCGAG
>JAHFCE010000022.1 GCA_023249675.1 Elusimicrobiota bacterium
ATTGGGGGATAACTCCGGCTTGGATCGGACCGCGGCCGAGCCTTAGGCCTTGGTCGACGGGATTTCGGGGCCGAGGAAGGCGGCGCTGGCTTCGCTGGACTGGCCGGCGGCCGTCTCGAGGTCGACCTTGGCCATGACCAGGCTGCGCAGCTGGCCGCCGAGAATGCGATGCGCTCGCAGCTGGATGGTGGTGGAATACGTTTCGCCGCGCACGCTTTCGACTTCCACCCAAAGGCCGCGGTCCCCCCACCCCTGGAGCAGCGCGGCCATGCTCGCCGCGTACGCGGCATAGTCGGCGTCGGACATACGAACAGTGGCACCCATGTTGTAGATCAATAGCCCAACTTCGGGATCATCGGCAGGGACGTTCTTCGTCACGAACGCCGCGGCCTTGGCCGGCGGACAGGCGGCGAGCTGGAGAAAAGCGGCCTCGCTGCGCGTGCGCTCGGCGATTTTGTCGAGGACGGCATCAAGCTCGGCGATCGCCGGAAGGTCGTCCGGCCAAAGGCAAGCGGTGAGCCAACGCCGGTCGATCATGTCCTCGGTCTGCAAAGGGCTCACGTCGAGCCCCACGCGCGCGGCGATGAGCTCCGAATCGAAGTCTTTCGCCGGGCACGCGAGGTCCGCCGCCAAGTTGACGCCCGCGCCCGCATTCACCTCGACGAGATAGTAAGGAAGATCACGCCTTTGAAAGAACAGCGCGGCGGGGGCCGTCCACATCGCCGCGCGGCTCGCGATATAAGTGCGCCGTTGACGGCTCTTGAGGTTCTCGAAAAAGGCCGGCGGCGGCGCCTCGAGGAAGCGGGCGAGCGCTCCGGACGGATCGGCCTCCGCCGTTCCGCCGCACGAGGGGAAGTACGGCACGAGCGGGCACTTGGCGTCGCTTAAAGCCTCGAAGTGCAGGCAGGCAAGGTAGAGGCTCCAGGCCTCGCTCCACGCGACGAACGTCCGCCTCTCCCAGGCCTTGGCGACCCGGCCCCACCAGGCGGGCTCGCCGCGCTTGAGCTGATCGGCCGTCCAGCGCAGGATCGCCGACGTCACGGGCAGCGCCCCGGCCTGCAGGGCCCCGCGCTCGAGCTGGGAGACGAATTCCTCTTTCGTCACCGTCGGGTCCGGCTCAGTTGGGATCGTCGGGCGAGATCAGGCCCATCTCGATGCCTTTGACGACGGCCTCGGTGCGATTGCTGACCTCGAGCTTCTGGAAGATCGCGTTCAGATGGTTCTTGATCGTCTTGACCGAGCACTCCATCTTCGCCGCAATCTCCTTGTTCGACTTGCCGGTTCCCAGGAACACCAGCACGCGGATTTCGGTCTTCGTGAGCGCCACGGGCGAGTTGCCGTTGCCGCTGGCCATCTGGCGCAGGCCCTGGAGGAGCTTGCCCATCACCTGCTGCGGGATCATCACCCCATCGTTGGCGAAAGCCTTGAGAGCGTTGACGAGCTCGACCGCGGGAAGCATCTTCGAGAGGTAGCCGTTGGCGCCGGCCTGAATCGACTCCATCACGTGCGCCTCGTCTTCGTAGGAGGAGAGAATCAGGACGTTCGTGTTGGGGCACTCCTTGCGGATCAGCCTGGTCGCGGCCACGCCGTCGAGATGCGGGAGTTTGATGTCCATCAAGATCACGTCGGGCTTGAGCTTGCGGGCCAGGCGCACGGCTTCCTGGCCGTCGGCGGCCTCGCCGACCACCTCGATGATCTTCTCGTTCTCGAGCAGATCCTTGATGCCTTCGCGGAAAAGAGTCTGGTCATCGGCGATCAGCACTTTCACCTTTTTTCTCGGGGCAGCCTTCGTCGCAGCCATGTCGATCCTCCTCCTCTTTCGCCTAGTCTAGCAGAAGATTATGAGCGATTTTCACGGAAAGTCAAGCCTCGCCTAAGGGCTTGACGGGCACGGTAAACAAAAAAGCCGAGCCCTTCCCCAGGCCGTCGCTTTCGACCCAGAGGCGCCCGCCGTGGCTGTCAACGATCTCGCGCGAAATCGAGAGGCCCAAACCGAGACGCCCCCCGCCCGAGGCGCTCTCCCCTTGATAAAAACTTTGGAACAGCTTGCCCACTTCCTCGGGCGCGATTCCATCGCCCGTGTCGCGCACGCAAAAGCGCACGGCCTTCGCGTCCCGCTCGGCCGCCACCATAACCGTGCCGCCCTTGGGCGTGTGGCGAATGGCGTTCTCCAGGAGGTTGTTGAGCACCTGCGACAGGCGCTTCTTGTCGGCCGCGAGTGTGGGCAGGCCGGGCTCGAGCACGGTCTTGAGGGTCAGCCCGCGCGCCGCCGCGCGGGCCTGCGGCCCCACCACGGTCTCCTCAACGAGCGAGCCGGCGTCGAAGAGGTTCGTCTCGAGACGGAATTTCCCCTGCTCGATCGAGGCCCAGTCCACGAGGTCTTCGATGAGGCGCGAGATCTGAGCGATGCCGCCGGCGATGTAGCGCATCTTCTTGAGCTGCTCGGCGTCGGGCTTGAGCGAAGCGCTCAGCATCTCGAAACTGACCTGCAACGTCATCAGCGAATTGGAGAGGTCATGGGAAGCCATCGACATGAATTTTGACTTCATCGCCGACAGGCGCTGGTTCTTCTCATTGGCGTTCTTGAGATCCTGCTTGAGCCTCATCTTTTCGAGCGACTTGGCGATCGCGCGCTTGAGGTGGTCGAAATTGACGGGCTTGGTGAGAAAATCGTCGACGGATTCCTGGATCGCCTTAAGCGCCGTGTCGAGCGAGGCATGGGCCGTGACCATCAGGATCTGGCTCTCGGAGTTGAGCGCGCGGATCTGCTGGATGGCGTCGATGCCGGTGCCGTCGGTCAGGTTGTAGTCCATCAAGATGACGTCGAACGGCGTCTTCTTGACCTGGGCGACCGCCTCCGCCGCGCTCGCGGCCGAGGCGGTTTCATAGCCCTCGACTTCCAAGTTGTCGCCAACACTCTCCCGCATGTTCGCGTCGTCGTCGACGATCAGTATCTTTCCTTTCATATCATAACCGCCTCATGACGCCGTCGTCGGGATGTAGAGCTTGAACGTCGTGCCCGCGCCCACGGCACTCTCCACGTCCACCTTGCCTCGGTGGCGATCGACCACCTTGCGCACGACGGCCAGGCCCAGACCCGTGCCGCGCGCTTTGGTCGTGAAGAACGGCGCGAAAATTTTGTCGAGCACGTCGGGCGCGATCCCGCTTCCGGCGTCGGCGATATCGACGCGCACCCAGCCGGCCTCGGGGATCACGGTGCGGATCGTGATCTTGCCCCCCTTGGGCGCGGGCATCACCTCGATGCCGTTGCCCACGAGGTTGCGCACCGCCTGCTGCATCTCGGTCTTGTCGATGTCCACGACTGGATTGGCGGGATCAAAATGCTTGTCCACCGCGATGTGCGCCGGGAAGGGATAGACGGACAGAAGCTCCTCGAGCCAGTCGTTGACCTGAACGCGCTCGAGCTGCAGTTCGCGCTGACGCGAATAGGTGAGTATTTCGTTGATGATGCCGTTGGCCTGCTGAATCTCGGACTCGATGATCTTAATGTGCTTGCTGATCTTGAAGTCCGGCTCGCCGGCGGTGCCGAGCTTGGTCTTGATGAAGTAGATCGAGTTGTTGATGACGGCAAGCGGATTGCGGATCTCATGGCCGACGACGGAGGCCATCTGGCCGATGGCGGCCAGGCGCTCTTTTTTGATGAGCTCGTCCTGGGCGGACTTGAGCTCGCGCGTGCGGGCATCGACGCGCTTCTCGAGGAACTTGGTGAATTTCTCGAGCTCCTGCTTCGCGTGGATGAGCTCGCCCGTCTTTTCCTTGAGCGACTCGCTCATGCCGAGGAAGGTCTGGGCCAGGTCGCCGATCTCGTCGTTGGTGGTCACGACCTCGGGCAGGTCTTCGAACTGCCCCTTGCCCAGGCGATCGGCGGCCTCCTTCAGGATGCGAATGGGTTGGGTGATGTGGCCGGCGACGGCAAGCGACAATAGGACGGTGAAGAGAACGACCCAAATCAGCACCCTCAAAATTTGGGCCTTCATGTCGGCCGCGGTCTGATAAGCGGCTTCGACCGGCTGCTGGACGTAGACGATCCAGTCGAGCTTGTCGATGAGGCTGAAAGCGCCCAGCAGGCGCTTGCCGCCCCCGATCGCGATCTCGCCGCCACCCTTGACGTTGTCCTGGGACGTGAGCACCTTCTCGACTTCCGGGGGCATGCGCGCGTCGGGACGGTAGATCTCGCGCGGGTCGGAGTGCGCGATCAGAAAGCCATCTCGCGTCATCACAGCGGCCTGGCTCTTGCCCGAAGCCGGGAACTCCATCGCAAGCATGGTCGACAGACCATTCAGGCTCACGCGCGCGGCGATCGCACCGACGGCCTTTGCGGGCTGCACGCGGCTGTCCATGATCGGCACGGAGAGGGTGACGGTCGGATACAGTCCCTGGAAGCGCTCGAGCCGCCCGACGAATTGGCCGCGCGGCCCCATCGCGCCGGTGAAGACCTCCTCCCCCCGAAAATCGCGCATCTCGGGGTTGGGGCCGAGGAAGCGACCGATGCGCAGGGCCTCCACGCCCTTGTCGTTGAGCACCGACAGCTCCAGAACCGCGAAATGGATCTGCAGGATGCGGTTGAGATACTGCTGCTGCTTGCCGGGGTTCATCGAGACGAAGTCCTCAAGGCCCGCGGTTTCCGTCAGCACGTTGCGGAAGGTCGTGACGTACTTGTAGGTCGTATCCGCGAAACCGACCGCCAAGGATTCCTGCATCGCCAGCGTCTCCTTGCGCAGCGACTGCTGCGTGATGCCGACCAGGTGCCAGCCGACGAAGATCATGGGTGCCAACGAAATCAGCAGGAACCAGAAGAGGATCTTATAGGCAAGCTTGCCGCGGTTCCTGATGGAGGCCATGAGTTATCGTTCCGTGCCCAAAGGATGAGGGATTCGGAACACGAATTTGTTGCGCCGGGGGGCGATATTTATCCTTTCGCGGCGTTCCGCGAAAGGAGCTGCTTGATGCGGGCTGAAAGCTCCGCGAGGTCGAAAGGCTTGGTGATGTATTCGTCGGCCCCGAGCTCGAAGCCCTGCTTTTTCTCCTCCGACGAGAGAAAGCGGCCGGTCATCATGATCAGGATCGTGATCTTGGAGCGCTTGCGCAGTTCCTGGCAGATCTGGAAGCCGGAGGAGTCCGGAAGCTGAATGTCCATAATAACGGCATCGGGCTCAATTTTTGCGGCGGCCGCGAGGCCTTCCTTCGCCGCGCCGGCCTGGTGGCACTCGAAGCCATCGAGCTCGAGAACCTCGGCGAGGCTCTCGCGCAGGTGCGCGTCGTCGTCGATGATGAGCAGTTTGGGGGATTTTGCCGCCATATTACCTCCGCATCTCCGCGCCGGGCGGCACGAGCTTGTAGCCGACGCAGGGGATGGTCGTGATGTACTTCGCCGCGACGCCGAGCTTCTCGCGAAGCCGGCGCACATGCACGTCCACGGTGCGGGGCGAGCCGAAATAGTTGTAGCCCCAGACGCGCTCGATCAGGTACGGACGCGAGAGCACGCGATTGGCCGAGCTCAGGAAGACGTAGAGCAGGTCGAGCTCCTTCGAGGTCAGCGGAACGCGCTTTTTCGATATGTGCAAAGTGTAGCTCGTGAGATTGAGCTCGATCTCCCCCATGTTGATGATTTCCTCGGAGGCGTTGACCTGGGTGCGGCGCAGCACCGCCTTGATGCGGGCTAGGCATTCGGCCGCGTCCCAGTTGAGCGAGAGGCACTCGTCCGCGCCCGCCTGGAAGAACGCCAGGCGCAGCGACACCTTATCCTTGACCGAAGGTTGATTCGGCGCCGACGCCGGTCCGGAGCGGCCGAACAGGGCGTACGCGTGCTTGGACGGGGCCGCGGAGGCCGCCGGCTGGTCGGCGTGCTCAACGAGAGCGACGATCGGCATCTGGCGGGCCGGACCTTTGGCGCGCAGCGACTTCACGAGGTCGACTCCGTCCTCATCGACGAGTTTTTGGCCGAGGATCAGAAGATCGCAGCCGCGATGCGCCAGCAGACCTGAAACCTCCTTGGCCTTCTGGGCGACGGTGACGGTCATTCCGGCAGCCTGAAGAGCCTCGAGGATGACGGCCGCGCGGTTGGGTTCGCGCGAGCCGTAGACGACGCTGGTTCTCACTGCCCGGCGCCGCCCTCGTCCTCGAGTTCGAGGCTGAGGCCGCCGAGCGAACTGATCGCGGCGAAGAAGTTGTAGACGACGGCAAGCAGGAGCAGCGCGCCCTCGGTCAGCACCGCGTAGAACACGGTGTAGAAGCCGACCGACAGGGCCTTCTGCATCCCGGACAGCGCGGCGTTCGAGGAGTTCGGAGAGATCACGAACGTCACCAGGCCGCCGAGGAAGCCGAGCAGCATCACGGTGCCGGTGATCGCCGGACGCGTCGAGAGGAGAATGGCGACGGCCGCGATCAGCACGCCGACGATGGCGATGGGCGGTTTGCTCGCGTAGCCCGCGCCGAGCGCCAGCGCCGCGCCGAGGAAAACGGCGATCGGGAGGATGGGGTGCTTGAACCAATACGGATCGATTCTCTTCACGCGATAGCTCATGCCAATCTCCTTAATAACGGCCGCTTCCCTTACAGCGCGCGGAAGCGACACTTCCTCGCCTTATGGCTCGGTCGTCTGTAGCCCGCCAAGAATAACAGAAGCGGGACGATTTAACAAGAGGCGAATCAACGCACGTAAGATGTGACCGAAGGAAGGCTCGTCAACTCATTTAAGCTGCTACTGGACTATCCTTGAGGATAGTCGGCTTGGAGGCAACAAAGATGAGACACGCCCGCTGGGCTGGCCGGCTCAGTTGAGCAGGATCACGCCGGGAAGCTCATCTCCGATCTGGACGCGAACCTCGGGCGGGAAGCTCCCAATCAAGCGCTTGAAGTCGCGCTCGACCTTGGTCGGCTCCTGCGGCAAGCGCCGGTTCCGCCAGGACCGAAGCTGGCGAAAACCGCGGTCAAACGTCACGATCGCACAGCGCCGGCCGGGCCGGCAGGAGACGAAGATGTCCGCCGCGACCCGGGCGTCCTCCGCGGAAACCGCGCGTTCCACGAAAAAGCGGGCGACCACGTCGCGGATCTCCGGCAGGCGCTCCGCCTCGCGGCGCAGACGGTCTCCGAACATCTCGGACAGAGCCCGCTGCTCGCCGTCGATGCGGGCGCTGCGCTCGGAGTCTCCTCGGGCCAAAAGCTTGACGTGGCCCGCGCGACGCTCGCGCTCGACCGCGTCGGAAATGTGGAATGCATGCCCGCCGGACAGCGCGTACAGGACGGCGCGGGTCTTCTCGCCGGTCATCTGCACGGCATAAGACATGAAATTAGTGTCCGGCCATAGCTGCAAATCGGTGCCACGGGCGGCCGCGTCGAATTGATCCATGTACGGATTACGCCTGGCGAAGCCATCGACCGCCGCAACCGATCCTTGATCCTCTGCGCCCTTGACGCGGCGATGGGCCTGCGCGCGCAGCGCCGCGTATTCCGGAGACTGAACCGAGCGGCTCTCCAAACCGCCGTCAAAGGCGGCCCGTCCAGCCTCCGCGCCTTCCTCCGGAGCGGCTTCCGGGCTCGAAACCGGGCCCGCAGAAGCCGCCGCTTTCGAGCGCGGTGCGGCCACCGTCTCGGCGGCCAGCGCAGGGACATGAGCGTCGAGCGCGGCGGGATCCGCCGCCGGAGCGAGGACCACCGGCGTCAACCCGGGAGGCGCCGAGAGCGAAAGCTCGGGAGACGTCAGCGACAACGGCGAGGGCGGAGCCAACGGGCCCGGCGCCGCCCCCGATCCCGTCGGAGCCAGCGTCGGCATCTCCAAGACGGCCGCCGTCTTTCCGTGTTGAGCGCCGGCGGGCCAAGCCAGGCACAGAACGACGGCCGCGCGAAGGACCCGGGTCATGCCGATACTGTAACAGGGCCGCGCAGGGCCCGCCAGGGGCCGCTCGCGATCGCGCCCTAGATGCGCGCGCCGATGGTCTTGGTCTCGAACAGAATGAGCGTGCGGCGCAACTCCCCTTCTTCTTCGAGGTGGACGGCCTTCACGTGGCAGGGCTCGGACTTGAACATCGTGTCCGCCTCGACGACCTGGTTAGGCCGGTCGAGCGCCACCCCGACGAGCCTCAGGACGTCCTGCTGCTGGCTGTCGATGACGTCGAGCAGATGGAGCTTGCCGTCGGTCGTCACCGTGCCGGTGACCGGAAAGTTGGTGTAGAGCACGCTGTTGTCCTCATCGACGACGATCGCGCGGTGGTTCTTGGAGACGACGGCCTTGAGGATCGACTCCCACCACCTTGCCTCGGCGAGGCCCCGCTTCTTTTCTCGGACCATCGAGTTGGCGATCTCGGCCTTCACCTTGGACAGGAAGATGTTGATCGCCCCAGCGAGCTCTCCGATCTCATCGTTGCGGGCCGGAAACTTCAGCTCGAGGTTCTTAAATGAGATCGACTCGATCGCGTCGCGCAGATTCAAGATGGGGTTGAGGACAAAGTGGTGCAGGAAGAAGTACAGCGGTATGCCGAGCAGCAGCAGCACGCCGACAGCACCCACGGCATACTTGTGCATGGCCTTGTTGATGACCTTGACGACACCCTCGCGGCTGATCTGCATGTTGAGGATGCCCAAGACTTCCCCTCGCAAAGCGAGGGGGATTGCGATGTCGTACAGCGGCATGTTGGGCACCGCGCGCACGATCGGGGTCTTCGCAAGCCAGGCCTGCTCGATGGCATCCGTCGGCAGGCTTACCTGCTTGACGAAATCGTCGAAGGTCTTGGTCATCATCGACGGGTCCTTGAACCAGCGGACCTCGCCGTACTTATTCAGGTACAGCAGAGCGGCGATCCGGTCATCCTTCGAGAAGCGGCTGACCGTGTCGAACTCGGGCATCGAGATCACGCCCTGATTGCGCGACAGCCCCTCGATGAGGGTCGGCGCGTACAGGCGGACCATATCGATGGATTCCTGCTTGAGCTTCTCGTCGAACGTCCACTTAAAGAGGTTGTAGTAGAAGATCCCGCCCAGGCACATGACGTAGATGCCGATGCCCGTGAACCACAGGAACCATTTGGCGGAGAGCTTCATCTATTGCCCCGCGCCGTACAGCTTCTCGATTCTCTCGAGTCCGGCGATCGCGTCGGAGTTGCCCGGGTCAAGCTGCTTGGCGTGCAGCCACTTGTCGCGAGCCTTCTCGTAGTCGCCCTTCTGGTAGTAGATGACGCCCTCGAGGTAAGCCTGCTGGGAGGCCTGCTTGTTGCTCTCCGCATTCTGCGCCGGCGGCGGCGCCGTCTGGCCCGCCGGAGGTTGAGTTTGCCCCGCCGCAGCCGCCCGGGCCTTCTCTTCCTCTTCTTTTTTCTTGGCCTCGGCCGCGGCCGCGGCCTCGTCCGCCTTCTGTTTCTTAAGATCTTCCTCACGCGCCCTGGCGGCCTCGACCGAGCGCTTCTTGGCGGCCTCCTCGCGGCGCATCTGCTCCTTGGCGCGGGCGACAAGCTGGTCGGCGGCCTTCGGATCGTAGCCGTACTCGACGGCGTGCCTCCACTCCGTGATCGCTTTGTCGTACTGGCGCGACTCGTAGTCGCGGCGGCCCTCGGCGACGTGCTGGTTGGCGACCTCAGCGCGGATCTCGGCCTGCAGCTTCTGCGCCTTCACGTTGCCGGGGCCCGACTCGAGCACCGCATCAAGCATCTTCAGCGACTCCAGAACCAGGCCCTGGCTGTACAGGTTCAGCGCGGCCTGAAGCTTCTCGTTGGCGTCCTGCTCGCGCGACTCGGCCTCGACTTTCGCCAGCTCCGCTGTCAGGCGCGGATAGCGGGGATTGAGCACGAGCGCTGCGTACCACTGGTCAAGCGTCTCGCGCAGCCGATGCTGGCGATAGGCCTGCCGCCCTTTCCGGTAGTGCTCCTCGGCCAGCTCAACACGGGCCTTGCGGAGCCAATAATGAGACTTGAGATTGGTCGGGGCCAGCTTCGAGCACTCCTCCCAGCGCTGGGCCGCCTCCACGAGACGGCCCTGGCGATACAGGGCCATGCCCTCCTCGAAACGCTCCTCGATGAGACGCCGCTCCGAGGCGCGGGGCTTCGTCGAGCCCTTCAGGTCGATCGTCGCGCGGTTGAGGATCGAGGCGTCCGCGTAGCCGGGATCGATGGAGAGAATCTTGCGCGTCAGGTCATTGGCCGCCTCGTACTGGCCGTGCTTGTAGAGATCGAAGGCGTTCTCGTAGACGTTCTTCAACGTCTTCCTCGTGAGCCGCGACTTCTCGAGCTCGATCGTGTAGATATACTTCTTCTTGTCATCATCGGATGAAATCGTGCCGAGGTTGAGCTTCGACATGTCGAGGAACAAGCCCTCGGTTTCGTGGACTTTGGCTTCGGCGGCGCGCACGGGCCCCGCGGCGAACACGAGCCAGGCGGCAAGGAGTTCTGGACGGATCAAAAGCCCAGGCCTCCCTGGACGAGACTCTTCATCATGGGTGCGAGCATCATGATGAACACCGTCGGGAAGATGAAAATGAACAGGGGTATGAGCATTTTTGTGGCCGCCTGAGCCGCCAGCTTCTCCGCCTTGTTGAGCCGGCGAAAGCGCATGTCCGCGGCATAGTTGCGCAGCAGCTCCACGAGGCTCGTGCCGAGCTCATCGGACTGGATGATGAGGCCGACGAAGGAGCGGATTTCGGGAACGCTGGTGCGCATGGCAAGGCGTTTGAGGGCATCGCGGCGCGTGTAGCCGAGCGAGACCTCGTTGACCATCTTCTGCAGCTCGTTCTCAAGCTCGGTGCGTTGGGCCTGCTTGACGTTCTTGAGGATGCGCTCGATGGCCGCCATATAGTCAAGACCGGCCTCGATGGTCAACGCCATCAGGTCGACCATGGTCGGAAAGTTGCGCATGATGTCGGCCTGGCGGGCCCGGATCTTGCCCTGGAACAACGAGTCCGGAATAAAGAAGCCGATCGCGCCGAGCGCGGCCAAGAGCGGCTCCTCGGTCGTGACGTAGATGACCACGACAAGGCCCGCGGCAAGAATCTCTTTGAGGTGCAGCATCTCAAGGGGCGTGGGCTTCATCGGGCGGCCCATCATCATGTGCAGCTCCTCGAGCTTGACGTCGAGGTGGAAGGTCTTGAGCAGGAACAGGTCGAGCTTGTCGATCAGGCTGCCGTGCGGGTTCAGGCTCGAGAACGCAGAACTCGTGCCGACCTCTTTTTTGGCCAGCCGCGACAGGTCGCTCTCATCGGCGTCGGCGGGCGGCGCGAACAGGCGGCCGGCCGCCGTGTACGCGGCGACGGAGCCCAGCACTCCGACCGCGAGCAGAAGATAGTGCATCGGGGGATCGATGGGAGCCATATCAGACGCTGATGTCTCCGAGCTTGTTGACGATCTTCATGCCGATGCCGATCCAGATGGTGCAGAAGAGGAGCGTGGCGACGCCGATGCCGCTGAAGTAGTACTCCTTCATCGGACCGGGCTGGAAGACGAACATGATGACGAGCATGATCCAGGGCATGACGCCGACGACGATCGCCTGGATGCGCTGCTGGGCCGTCATCGCTGCGGTCTTTTCGGCCAGCTTCGACTCCTCGCGGATGTTGTCGACGATGCGGTCAAAAATCTTGGTCAGGTTGCCGCCGACGGAGCGCTGGATGACGACGGCCTTGATCATGTAGGAGAGCAGGCGGCTCTGCACGCGCTCCTCCACGCCCTCGAGCGCCAGCTCAAGGGCGGTGCCGAGCTGATAATTCTTGATGCAGAGGCCGAACTCCTCGGAGATCGGCGGCAGGCAGTCGCGCTGAACCATCTCGAGGCAGCCGATCAAGTCGACGCCCGACTTGAGGCCGTTCGACATCAGGATCATCGCGTCCATGAGCTGCGCCTCGCACTTCATGCCGCGGCGAAAGCGGATGTTGCGCAGAAGCCAGCTCGGCAAGGTCAGGCCGGCGTAGACGCCGAAGCCCGCGCAAATGATGAATCCGAAGGGATCGAACGTGAGCAGGCCCAGGAGCAGGCCGAGCGCAATGGGTCCGCCGACGAGGTAGTGGATTTTGATGACGATGAACTGGCGCTCGTATTCATGGGCCCACTCCTTGGCCTTCGCCTTGTAGCGCTCCCAGCCGTCCCCGATTTTTTTCTCATTGAGCGAGCCGATGGTCCAGGCGCAGATGATGATGAGGCCCACGCCGATCATCTTGAACGCGACCGACGCCGCCTGCGAGCCCTTGTCGTCGCCCTGCTGAAACTTGAACCCGCGCGGCGTCGACTGCAGCGCCTCAAACGCCCCGTTCATCAAAGCGCCCATCGCCATGACGGCGTCCTTGTAGCGCTGCGTGTCGCCATTCACGAGGCCGTCCATGACGCTGTCGTACTGCTTGTTGATGAGCTCGAAGTGCGCGATCACCGCGCGTCCGCGCCCGCCGAGCGAATCGCCGAGCTTCGCGCGCACGAGGCGGTCGAGCGACATTTGGAAGCGGATGCGCTTGTCCTCGTAATCCTTGATCAGGCTGCCGGGCGGCATCAATTGGCCGCCGTCGGAGGGCGGCAGGCTCTTGCGGACCAGCTCGAAGAACTCGTAGAGAACGGAGGCCGGCGCCTGCCAGAGCTGCGCCTCATTCAGAATTCCCTCATCAGGATCCTGCCAAACCGGGCGCTTGAGCATCGCCTCGAGGGTCTGGTCCACCCATTTCGGAACCTTGAGGCTCGCGTCGCGGTCCCGCTTGAAATAGTGATAGAAGACCTGAGTGCGCGTGATCGCACCCTCGACCTTCGCCTGGCCGGGCGCCGCCGACTTGCCGGAGCCGACGAGAAATACGATCTCCTCACGGCTGAAAATCTGGGCCCTGGACGGGACCGCGGCAAGCAAAAGAAGAAGCAGCGGGAGCAGGCGTTGAGGCATTCTAATGCCCCCCTTGGACATGCGTCGCGACGGCCTCGGCGTCGTCCGGCACCGAGATGCCCGCCTTGAGCAATTCATCGATGGCGTTGGGCAAACCCTTCTTCTTCTTGGTGCGCTCGCTCCAGAACGCTTCCGGCGAGACCGGCAGGCCCTTGAGCTTGATCTCATCGTAGCAGTGCGGGACATAGTCCATGGCCGTGAAGTAGCCGAAGCTCACGCCCTTTTCGTCCATGCCGGTTTGGATGAAGCGGTAGATGTCCTTGGTCAGGACTCTCTGGCCGTCGCGTCCCGTGCACTCCGAGATGTAGGTCACGCGGCGCTTGCCGTCGGCGAAGCGCGTAATCTGGATGAAAAGGTGCACCGCGCTTGAGATCATATCGATGAGCACGTTCATGGGAAGTTCGACGCCCGACATCAGGCACATCGCGGAAAGACGGCTGATCGATTCGGTCGGAGTATTCGCATGCAAGGTCGCCAGGGAGCCTTCATGGCCGGTGTTCATGGCCTGGAGCATGTCGAGCGACTCTCCGCCGCGGCACTCGCCGACGACGATGCGGTCGGGACGCATGCGCAGGCAGTTCTTGATCAGGTCGCGGATCGTGATCTCGCCCTTGCCCTCGATGTTCGGCGGGCGCGACTCGAGACGGATCCAGTGCTCGGCCAACAGGCGCAGTTCGGCCGTATCCTCCACGGTAATGATGCGCTCGCCTTCGGGAATAAAGTTCGAGAGCATGTTCAGGAAAGTTGTTTTCCCGGTGCCGGTGCCGCCGGCGATCAGCATGTTCTTCTTGACGATGACCGCAGCGCGCAGGAACTCGATGAAGGTCTCGGTGCAGGCGCCAAAACCAATCAACTGCTTGGAGGTGAAGGGCTTCGCCGAGAAGCGGCGGATCGTGAGCGTGGGCCCGGAGACGGCCAGGGGCGCTATGATCGCGTTCACGCGCGAGCCGTCCTTCAAGCGGGCGTCGACGAGCGGGACGGACTCGTCGATGCGGCGGCCGACGGGCGCGACGATGCGCTTGATGACCTGCACGACCTGCTCATCGTTGCGAAATCGCAGCGGCAGCAGCACGAGCTGGCCTTTCTGCTCGATGTAAATCTTGTCGAACGCGTTGACCATGATCTCGTTGATGCTGGGGTCGCGCAGCAGGGACTGCAGCGGGCCGAGACCGAGAATCTCATCGACGAGCTCGCCGGTGAACTGCTCACGCTGGGCGCGCGAGAGCGCTAGGCTTTGCTCGCGCTGAAGCAGATTCTCGATGATCTGGGAAACCTTCGCGCGGTTCTCCTCATTCTGGTTGGGATCATCGGAGATGCGGATGCGCTCGGTCTCCATCGCGCCGACGACGAGCTTGTGCATCTTGCCCTTGAGTTCGTCCCAGAACTCGGGCACCGGGCCGACGGACTTCGTGGGGTCCTTCGGCGCGGTTTTGGGCGCCTCGGACGCCGATGAAGCGGCCGACGGCTTCCACAGGATGTCGGCCGATGCGGAAAACTCGTCGGCGTCCATGGACGACTCCCAGTGCTTGACGGAGGGTTTGATCTCCATCAGGCGGCCGAGCAGGACGCGCAGGGATTTGACCCAATCACTCTGGAGCTGCTCAACGACGAGAATCTTCCGGGTGTTCGCGTACTCGGGGATCAAGTCCTCCCACGGGCAGTAGGCGAGCACGCGCTTTTGGATCGCGTTGAAGAAGCGGTCGACCTCCTTGGGCGCCAACGCCCCGGGGAGGTTGGCTTGGTTGACGACGATCTCGAACTTGTCGAGCGCGAAATGCAGGGCCTTGACCTCGTTGAACAGCGCGTAGGTCGCCTCGAAGTGCGAGCGCTGAGGAAGGCAGACCCAGTAGATCAGATCGGCCAAATCAAATGAGAAAATCTGCATCGGAAAGAATGGGTCGACGTCGAGAAACAGATCATACGATTCGGCCAGAGAGCCGAGAACCTTGACGACCATGTTCGGCGACAATTTCTGGAATTCGGCGCGATTGGCGGCGAGCGGCAGGAGCCCCACGCCCCACTGCGAAATTGGAATGCGGCCCTTGAGCAGGCGGCCGAGGCCGCCCGTCGGGTTCTCACCGACAAGCGAGGCCATGCTGGCCAAAGTCGGAGGACTCACGCCGAGCATATAGCTCAAGTCGTTGCGGCACATGGGATCCATGTGCACGATGACAACCTTGCGGTTCTGGCTTCCGGCCCAAGCGAGGGCCAAATTGAGGCAGGTCGTGGTTTTGCCGACCCCTTCCTTGGGGCCGGTGAAAACGACGACGCGCCCCGGCTCCTTGGGAGAGGCCGAGGCAACGCTCGCCGTCTCGGGGCGAGGGGGGTCAGCCATGGTCGTTCCTCATTTGACGATCTCCATAGTGATGAAGAGGAAGAGCGACTTCTGCTCCTCGACGATGCTGGTCTGCGTGAAGAGCAGGCCGAGAATCGGGATGCTGCCAAGAAACGGAACCTTGGTCTTGGAGATGTTCTTGGCGCTGGACTTCAGTCCGCCGATGACGAGGGTCTCGCCGCTCTTGATTTCGACGGCCGTTTGGATTTGGCGCGTCACGATGGAGGGCACGGTGGTGTTGCCGACCGAAACCGTCTTCGAGTAGTCGACGTTGGAGACCTCAAGCTGCAGCTCGGCGCGAATCGTGTCCTTCTTGTTCGGGTTGACGACGGGCACGATGTTGAGGATCACGCCGAACTTCTTGAAATCCGCGGTCACCGTTCCATTGCCGTTGGCCGAAGGGTAGGGAATCTCGCCGCCGACCACGAAATTGGCCTGCGACTGGGCTTGAACCACCACTTTGGGGTTTGACAGAAGCTGGGCCTTGCCTTCGGTTTCGAGCATTTTGAGCTGGGTCTGGAGCTGTGTTTGACGAGCGAAATCGCCGACCCGGTAGATGCCCGGCATCGTCTTCTCGGCGAAGCCGATCCCGGCTGCGAACGGAGTCCACGCAAAACCGATGTCGCGCTGTACGGACCCGGAAATCTCGACGATATCCGCGGAAACGGCGATCAGCGAGTCCTCCGGCTGGGCCGAAGCCCGGGCCGCAAGCGCGCAGACGAGTGCTGTCGCCGTCCACAGTTGTCGATTCATGATGTCAAGTTTATCTTCGGCTGCAATGCGTACTAGCGGAAAAGCTTGCGGAAACTGGCCATCTCCATGGGATGCATCTCGGCGTCGCCAAGACCGCGCATGATGACGGTCGTGTCGCCCTGCTTGATGGCCAAAGCCAGATACTGCGATTCGTTGGGGTTGAGAGCGAGGCTGACGGAGGCCTTTTCGGAGAACGCAGCCGACTTGTCTTCCTTGTCCCCTAGATTCTTGAACTGCTTCGCATTCATTCCCTGTCCGAGGTTGGTGCCGACCGCGATGACGAGCACGTTCTGCAGGATCGTCGCGGTGACCTTCTCCTTGCGGCCGTCATTCATGAGGGCGTCGAAGGTGACGAGCACGTCCACGCGGTCGCCGGGCTTGATCAGGATCTTCATTTCTTGTTCGATCGGCAGGATGGCGCCGCGGTAGCCCGGCGGGATCTTGACGCTCAGGCCGGATTCGGGCGAGAGGGAGATCAGCGAGGATTGCGTGAGCTGGTTGCCTTTCGGCACGCGATTGCGCGTCACCAGGTTGACGATGAGCTTCATGTCGCCCTGCGTCTTGATCTCAAAGGAGTCCTGCTGCATGAATTTGCGCGGGACCTCGAGGACCTCGACCATGTCCTCCTTGAGGACCGTGCGCTCCGGAATGTCGACGCGAGCGGCGAGAACCTTGGCGGTCTCGTAAGCGCCGCGCAGTGCACTCTCCTTGCTGCTGAGCACCATTAAATAGAACACGGCGGCGCCCATCGCCAGGAGCATCGGGACCAGCACGCCTTTCTTTTCCATGGTTGTTTCCTATTTCGTGAGCGGCGACTCGATCGGCATGCGAACGACGGCCTCGATGAGCCGCATGCCCGTGCCCTTCGGCTTGGCGAGGATCACATTGCTGATCGGGAAGATGAGCTTGATGTTGTTGCTTCCGGTGATGACGAGGTCGTAATTTTGCTGACCGGACTGCGGGTCCATCAACGTCGGGTCCATCTTGCAGTCGACCTTCGCCGATAAAATGATCTGTTTCATAAATTCGTTGAGCTTGCCGCAGCCATGTCCCGGCGGCGACGTCGTCGTCATGCCGCCGATGCGAGCCACTTCATACGTCGCGTGATTGAGAAGGATCAACTGGAACGAAACGTACCCGATCTCCATGATCGTAAAGATAATCGTCAGAAAGACCGGCAGGATCAGCAGCATCTCGACGACGACCTGACCGCCCTTTTTCACATCCTCCTCCCCCCCGGTTTCGTCCCGGCCCTCTTTCAGGGCCGGGACGAAGCGGGAGACTTTACTGGCCGCCGGTACCCATTTGGCCGGCGGCGCCGGTGATCATCTGTTGAATATTGTTGAACAGCGTCGGCATGAACTTCTTGAGCATCGCGCCCGAGACGAGCACGACGCCGACGACGACCGTGAGCATCAAGAGATACTCGACGGTATTCTGGCCGCGGCGATTGGACGTCTTCGCCTGAAGCCACGATCTCATTTGAGACAATTTCATCCGCATAGTCTTCTCCCCCCTGCAGGAATTCCGTCAACGCTATTTTGGATACGTGGACAAAATCTTCACCCCGGCAATCGTGAACAGATTCTTCAGCTGCCCCTGAAGGAACGCGAACATCCCCGCAAAAACCGCGACCAAAGCCACCGTCGTGAGCAGATACTCCACGGCCGCCTGGCCCTTCCTTCCTCCTACGATCCGACGAAAAAAATGCCTCCTCATTCGTTCTGAGTGTAACAGCCGACCCATAGGGTGTCAATATGTTGGTCATTAAAAAACCATTAAAACTTCAACTTGACGGAGATCTGATCGACCGTGCCGAGCGCGCCGTAAGGAACGAAGGCGTAGTCCAGAGAGACGCCGTAGCCGAAAGCCTGGGACGTATACATGCCAAAGCCGAAGGACAGGTTGCTGGCGCGGTCCAGACGCAGGGACTTCAGGGTCTCGTCGTAGCTCTGACCGAGGCTGTCGCCGTTGCGATAGCCGACGCGAAAGGCGAGCTGGCCGACGTCCAAGTATTCCTCGGGGAGCTGGAACTCGCCGCCCACCGCGACATGCGCGCTGCTGTCCGAGGCTTTGCTCAGTTCAAGGCCCACGGTGATGAAATCGCCAAGCCGCACGCCGACGCCGCCGCGGCTGACCCGCGCGACGTTGCCCGCGCCCGAGCCGAAATTCTGGAGCGCCGCGCCCAGCGACAAAGTCGAATTCGGCTTTATGATCACGCCGACGTCGCCGACCATGGTGTCTTTGACCAAGCCGGCGATATCCTCATGCACGACGCGCAGGGAGCTGCCGAGAAAGAGCTTTTCATACCAGAAGGAGCGGGCGATGCCTATCGACATCAGGCCATCGCGCACGCCGACCTCGCTGTTGGGCTGGGGCACGCCGTTGGCGTCGCGGACATCGAAGCCGCTGACGCTGATGTAAGAGAGGTTCGTGCCCCAAGTCGTGCGGCCCATCGGGTGCGCGTAGGCGAGATAAAGCGGCGAGTCCACGTCCTGGACGTAGCGCAGATACGAGAAGCCCAACTCGCGCTGCTGGGTCACGGCGAGGCCGGCCGGATTCCAAGCCAACGCGTCGGAACCCTCCGCGAGTGCGACATACGCGCCGCCCAAGGACATCGCGCGGGCAGAGCCCTGGCCGATTTTCATGAAGTTGGCGCCGCCGACGCCGGCGTTCGAGGCGGCGGCGCGCGCCCAGCCCGCCGCAAGGATGCTCAGCAAGAAGGCGAGGAGGAACTTGCTCACTGGATCAGCACCTTTTTGACCGTCTGGAGGATGTTCTTGCCGCCCTCCGTCTCCTCGACCCGGATCACCGCGAAATAGAGGCCGCGAACGACCTTATTGCCGGCCTGATTGACCTTGGTCCAGACGAAGGTCACCGGACCGGCCTGAAAGGCGGGCGGAACCTCGCCGAAATTCTTGTCCAGGACGAGCTCTCCGGACATGGTGTGGAGCTTCATCTTCACTTTCGCGCGGAAAGGCGGGAAGATCTGGAACGTCGTGGAATCACCGGTGACCGGGTTGGGATAGTTGAAGGTATTGTTGATGAAGTCCTCTCGCGGCGACAGCGACGCATTGCGCACCAGCGGAATATCATCGATCAAGCGGTCAAGCGAAAGCGCCCCGGCATTGAGGACGTTGCCGGTATTGTCGTCGATCGCCGCCATGTCGGTCGAGCCCACGATCTTGAACTTGTAGGAGCCGTCCTTGAGGAGAGAGAACATGAAATCCGTGCCGTCCCAGACCTCGTTGATCTGCGTGCGGGCCGGGCGCACGCCGACGAAGCGCTTGACCAACGACTGGGCCTCAGGCGGCGTGGGATTGCCGGAGGTATCGAAGATCGTGCCCGACTTGTAGATTTTGACGGCAACCTTCATGGTCTCCGACACCTGGTAGGACAAGACCGCGGGGCCGGAGTCACCACGCAAGGGCGTGATCGCGAGGTCGAAGATGCGCAGCGGATCAAAGGCGATGGTCAGCTGCGAGGTCGCGCCGGAGGACATCACCGAGGCGACGTCCTCGGCCACCGCGCGCACCAAATAGAAGCCGGACGGAGGGAAGTTGCCTGCATTGTTGCGGCCGTCCCAAACATCGGTCTGAAGAAGCCCTGCCGGACGCACAGCACCGGTGATGATCGTACGCACGACCGCCGGAGGAATGCTCGTATTGGTGATCTGGATTGTCACCGACGACTGTCGAGTCAGCGCGTAGCTAATCGTAAACGGGTGCAAGGTGATCGTATTGCTCGAGTTGAAGAGCTGGGGCGTGTCGGGCAGAACGCTGAACTGCGTGAAAATGATCGAGCCGCGGGCCACGGTGACGCTGCCGAAGATCTTGTCCGTCGCGAAATACTTGGGCGTGGTCGTCGATTGGGCGGTCAACGTGTAGATATAGTTCCCATCCGGAACGAACAGCCCGTTCGCGTCGCGGCCGTCCCAGAACTCGGAGATTTTAAGTCGTCCGGGGCGTATGCCCCGGAAGGTCACGACGGGCACGGCCTGGGCGCCGGTGGGCGTCAGGACGGACGCGCTCGTGCAGGCCGCTGGCGGAGACTGCGTCGGGCAGGGAGGCCAGGCCGTCGCGCTGTTGACGATGACCGCGCCGGGCGCGTAGATGTTCCAGGCCACGAACATGGGCTGAGACAGCTGATAATTAAGAACGACGTTCTCCGAGGCGCCAGACAGCAGCGGCGTGACGGCGACATCGGTCACCCGGAACATGTCGACTGGGAACATCGCGGTCGTCGTGGACACCTTCGAGGGTTGGGCCGGATCGCTGGCCGCCAACTGGACCAGATAAGTGCCCGAGGAAACCACATTGCCGGAGTCGTCGGTGCCGTCGGACCAGGTTTCGGAGTTCGCGAAGGCTCCGGGCCGAGTTTCGTTGTTAACCAAGGTCTTGACCAGGGCGCCGCCCGTCGAAGTGAAGATTTTCATCGACACGATCGCGTCGCGGGTCAGCGTATAGCGGAAGGTGAACGGATTGACGCCGGCCACCGCCGGACTCGAGCCGACCACGGTTGTGGTGGGAGAAATCTGAGTGATCCCCACAAGCCCGCGCAGGATCGGCAGGAAACCGATCTTGGCGGTGGTCGTCCACACGCGCTGATTGACGCCGCGCTGGGAAGGAAGGGCGGCGTAGATCACAAAGACATAGTCGCCGTCCTCAAGAAGGTTCCCCGCGGTGTCGCGGCCGTCCCAAAAACTGATCACCGAGGAGCGGGCTGTCTTGACCTCGACGATCGACTTGACGGCAGCCACGCCGACGCCGCCGATGGTGGCGACGAAGCTCTTCCCGCCGTTGGGGCCGGCGGGCGAACTCGTGACATCGTTGAGCGTCCCGTCGAACTGCGTGCCGGGCGGGTAGACATCGATATAAACCGTGGCCGCCTCGGTGAGCATATAGGACATCACCGCCAGCGAGGTCGCGCCGCCCATCAGGGGCTGGACGCGGATATCGGTGACCTGCAGGGGATCGAGCACCACCTGTCGCGTGGTCGCCTCGGAAAGGTCGCCGCCGCCGAGGGTGTACTGGTCGATGTTGTTGGCCTGGAACACCGCGAGGTAGCTGCCGGCCGGCAGGATGTTGCCCTTGTCGTCGCGGCCGTCCCAGGAGTCGCCGTTGAGCACGGTGCCCTGGGGCAGTCCTTCACCGGTCCTGGGAAGGGCGGACACCACACTTCGCACCTGATTAAAAGGCGGCGACGCGCTGTTGATCGTAAGGTACATCGTCGCGTCCTTCGACAGGCGGTACGTGAAGTTATAAGGCTGGGCCGCGACGCCCGTGATCTGACCGATGACGGTCGGCGAGGAACGGACGACGTGGATATTCGTCACATCCACGGTGATCGGCTTCTGGGAAACCGCGAGGTTGTTGGCGTTGAGCGTAGCCCCGGAGGGATAGGCGCGCGTCGCCGTGATCTGGATGTTGCCGCTGGTACCGACCTGGTTCGTCTTGACCGTGACGCGAAAGCCGTATTGGCCATTCGTCTTGCCGAACTCGCCCTGAATGTTGGCCGAACCGTCCCACAGCACGCAAGTACCGTTGGCGGCGTTGTTGGGGATAGTCGACGAAATGTCCCCGCCGGCGAAGCCGGGAGCGTCGATGAAAAATGTGCGCAACGGTGGCGTCGAGGCTGGGTCGAGCGGGTTCGAGCCATCCTGGAACTTAAACAGCTCGAAGCTGATCTCGTCAACAGCGACTCTGCCTGCCACGCCTGCATCGGTGTTGGCCACGCCGATCTGGGTGCAGAGGAACACGCGATCGTTGCAGAAGTTGTGGCCGACCGTTCCGCTCGAGAGGTTGACGCCGCTTATGTTCGCTGTCGAGGCCAGCGGGTTCACGTTACAGCGCCCCGTACCATTCGCCTCAAACTCGATGTGCGGGTCGTTGGAGATATTGCCCTGGGCTGGAGCGCTTGAGAGCGGGGCAAGGAAGGCGATCGGGGGACCGACAACGAAAGTGACCGAGGAGGGACTGGCGACGTAGGCGGTGTTGACGAATACCTGCACCGATCCCAACGCCGCGGCCCGCAACGGGAGCAAAGCGGCGGCGAGAAAGGCCGCGCGCGTCAAGCTCGAGAGGCACCGATGTCTGGTCATGTTGAGGTCAAGAGTGTAGCGGACTCGCGTTACCTGCTGATTAAAGGAATGTTAAAAAATGGCAAAGGGGGGTCCGCGCCGCAGGCGCAAGCGGAGGCGGAGCAGCGCGGCCCCAATGACGGCGCCTCCCGCGAGCGCCAGCGCCGCAACGCGCGAGCGCCCGGCGCGAATCGTCGTCTCCAGCCTCTGGACTGTGGGGCCGTCGGTGGACCTGAGGGGCGGATTCTCCCCTTCCCACAGCTGATGCAGATCGGTGAAATGACGCTCGACCTCCTCCGTCTTCTTGAGGGCGCGCGCGTGTTCCTCTTCGGCGCGGACGCGCTCGCGGCGCTCGAGCAGGAGCTCGGCCAAGGTCTTCTCGAGGGCATTCTTCGCCTCGGAGAGGCTGCCTTTAAGCGCAGTCACGGCCTGGAGGGCTTCCTGCTGGCGCCGCTCGGCTGATAACTGGGCGTCCTTCAGATCGACCAGGGCCGTTTCCAGAAGACGACTTTGCCCCCGCTCATGCTCGAGCGCGCGCAGCGCGCCCTCCAAGCGCTGCTGGGTCTCGAGCAGCTGGGCGAACACCCTCTCATCGCTCGCCGTCACGCGCGCGCGCAGCCCGTCGGTTTCGCACTGGAGCGCCTCGGCCCGTGCGCGCCAGTGCTTGAGCGCTTCCTCTTTGGCGTCCATCGCCGCGGCCAGCGCGGCCTCGCGGCGGCGCTGCTGGGTCTTCAGCATGGCCGCCGTTTCCCACGCGAGCGCGGACCCCGCCGCCGCCGGCGAGGACGAAGGCGCCGCCGCTTCGGTCGAGACGGTTCCCAGACGCGCCCAGAGGCGCTCGATCTCGCGGCTTAAGTCTTCGGGCGGGAGATTACCCATGGTCGCTCACGACCGCAGTATAGCGACCGAACGTTCATCCCTAATGTCGAATTTATGAACGCTTCGCCGAAACTATCCGCGGCTCTTCCACTGCCACAGCGCCTTGAGTGGCTATCCTCAAGGATAGTTTAACGATAAAACATTAAGTGAGCGGCACTGGCCCATGGAACACCCAATATGTGGATGAATATCACGCTCGCTGAACGCGGTCACGCCCAGCTGCGCAGCGGCAGATTGGGATCACAGGAAGCGCCGACCGCGCGATAACGCGCGGAAGTGCCGCTTCCACACGCCGTAAGAAAGCGGCCAGCCGCGTGGGCGATCATCGCGGCGTTGTCGGTGCACAGCGCGCGCGCGGGCAGGCGCACGGAAAAGCCCGCGGCCTCTCCGCGCTCGACCATCAGCGCGCGCAGGCGCAAATTGGCCGCGACGCCGCCGCCGAGGACGATGTCCTTCGCCTTATGCTTCTTCGCGGCGGCCACGGTTTTGTCCACGAGCGTTTCCGCGACGGCCTCTTGGAAGGACGCGCACAGATCGTTGAGCTCTCGGCCGAGCGGCTTGCGGCCCTTAAGAAGGTAGAGCACCGAGGTCTTGAGGCCGGAGAACGAAAAATCCCATGTGCCGGCCATCGTCGGCCGCGGAAAGGCTACGGCAGCGGCGTTGCCTTTCGCCGCCCGCTTGTCGATCTCCGGACCGCCCGGATAACCGAGGCCGAACAGGCGCGCGACCTTGTCATAGGCCTCGCCCGCGGCATCATCGCGCGTGCGGCCGAGCACGCGGTAGCGCCCGGGACCCTTCGCCAGCACGAGGTCGGTATGCCCGCCCGAGACGACAAGGGCCAGCGCCGGCCAGCGCAGCCTGTGCTCAAGTTCGGCGGCGAGCACGTGGCCCTCGAGGTGGTTGACGCCGACGGCGGGAACCGACAAGATGCGCGCCAGCGTCTGCGCGGCGACCTTGCCGATCAAGAGCGGACCCATGAGGCCCGGGCCGCGCGTGTAGGCGACGGCGTCGAGCTTCCCCGGCCCCGCAATTAAGAGCGCGCGGGCGACCGCGGGCATCAGGTTGTCGAGATGGGCGCGCGCGGCGAGCTCGGGCACGACGCCGCGGTAAGGGGCGTGAAGCGCCGTCTGCGAGGACACCACGTTTGAGCGCACGCGCCCGTTCTCGACCACGGCGGCCGAGGTGTCGTCGCAGGAGGTCTCGAGGCCGAGGATTCTCACCCTTCGCGCTTGAGCGCCCCGAGCACGTCGCGAGCCTTCAGCAACTCCACGGCCCGGGCCAGCGCCTCGTCGCGCACCATCTCCTCGGTCTTCACCGCGGAGCGGGGCTTCTTGTCCTTGGCGTAGATCAGCTCCCATTGCGCGTAGAGCTTGGCTTCGGCCTCGGGCGTGACGGGCACGACGATGTCGGGCACGATGCCGCCGGTCTTGTTCTTCTCGTCGCGATGGATCGAACGGCCCGCGGGCGTGTAGTAGCGCGCCACGGTCAGGCGCAGGCCCGAACCATCGGGCAGCGGGATCAGCGACTGCACGCTCGCCTTGCCGAAACTGCGCTCGCCGACGACGACCGCGCGCTTGTGGTCCTGCATGGCGCCCGCGACGATCTCAGAGCCGGACGCCGAGCCGCTGTTGATGAGCACGACAAGAGGCAACGCCGCATACGGAGCCTTCGCGCCGGCGGTAAAATCCTGGCGGCTGTCGGGCTTGCGGCCCTGCGTGTACACCACAAGCTTGCCTTCTCCAAGAAACATCGAGGCGACTTCGACGGCAGCCGAGAGCAGCCCGCCCGGATCGTTGCGCAGGTCGATGATCAGGCTCGTGGCGCCGTCCTTCTTGAGCTTCTTGAGGGAATCGGCGACGTCGTCCGCGGTCTTGGCGCTGAATTCGGCGATGCGTAGGTAACCGACCCCGCCGTCGAGCTTCATCGAGAGCGTGGACTCGATCTTCACCAGTTCGCGCGTGATCTCGACGGTCACCGTCTTCCAGTCGCCGCCTTCGGCGTCATCCTTGGACTCGGGGCCGCGCTCGAGCTTGAGCTTCACCTTGGTCCCGGGCGCGCCGCGCAGGAGGCGCAGGGCGTCGGACATCGTCATGTCCTTGGTCGCAGCGCCGTCGATCTCAACGACGCGGTCATTGGGAAGGACTCCCAGCCGATAGGCCGGAGAGCCCGGCATCGGCGTCTGCACGGTCAGCCAGTCGTCCATCAGCGTCAAGCGCAGGCCCACGCCGCCGAACTGGCCCTCGGTCTCGGTCTTCATCTCGCGATGAACCTCCGGCTCCATGAACTGCGAATACGGATCGAGGGTGCGCACCATGCCGGCGGCCGCGCCGTAGATCAGCTTCTGCGTCTGCGGCTCGTCCACGTAGTTGTCCGAGACGAAGCCGAGCACGTCCATGAGGAGCTTGAGCTGCTCGTAGGTCTTGTCCGCGTTGGCCGCGTACGCGGGACGGACGGCAAGTGCGGCGGCGACAGCCGCCGCGATCAGATAGCGCTTCATGGTCGCATTCTCCTATTTCCTCTCCAGCCAGTCCGCCGGATCCAGCGCCTCGACGCCGCGGCGGATCTCGAGATACACGCGTTCGCCGGCATTCGCCAGCTTCTCCTTGGCCCGCACAGCAGCGCCCTTCGCCGCGAGAATCGCGGCTAATTCACCATAGACGCTGAAGAACCCGCCGCCGTGATCAACGATGACGACTTGCCCGTACGAACGGAACGGACCGGCAAAAATAACTTTGCCCGACGCGATCGCGCCGACGGCGGATCCGGGAACCGAGCCGAAAGTGGCGCCCTGCCGCACGGTCCAGGTGCCGAGTTGGGGATCCAGCTCCCGGCCGAAGGGCCGCAGGACCTTTCCGGCGACCGGCCAGGGCAGGGAGTGCGCCGGGACCTCGAGACGCGCGACAACGCCGGACTTTCGGTATTTGCCCGCGCGGCCGAGGGTCTCAAGCAAGGAGGCCATGGCCTTCGCCGACTCCTCGAGCTCCTTGGCGCGACGGGCCGCGGCGGCGACCTTCACCTGCGTTTCCTCAAGAGCGGCCTTCTTTTCCTCGTACTCGCGGCGGCGCCCGAGGTATTCGCTCTGGGCGCGGCGGCGGCTTTCATCGAGCTCGCGCGCGCGGCGCCCGGTCTCGACCGCGGCTTCCTCCGTCTTGCGGCGAAAACCGCGCAAGCCCCGAAGGTGCCGGGCCTTCTCGATGATCGCGGAACGACGCAGTTCCTCGGCCCAGACCCCGCGTGTGCCGTACACCTCGGAACTCGCGGCCGAGGCGGCGACATGGTGGGTGGCCTCGGAGGCGATCGCCGCCGACCAGAACCCGGCCACGCTCTTCGCCGCATCAAGACGGGATTTCAGGTCCGCGCGCCTGGTCTCCGCGCGGCGGATGTCGGACTGAAGCCCCTCGATCCGCTTGCGCGACCGCGCATCGAGGCTCTCTAAACTTGTGACGTCGGTGCCGAGCTCCTTTTCCGCACTGCGCAGCTCTTCGAGCTCCTTCAGAGTCCTTTTGAGCTCGATCTGAACGCGCGCGAGTTCCTTGCGCTTGGCCCTGAACTGGGCGACCGCTGGAACCGCGCCCATCGCAAGCAACGCGACGAGGATCAGGACTCGGCGCGCCATAGCGACAAGGACCACCCCAGAGTCGCGCAGACCGCGAGCAGGGATATTTGCGCGAGCGGTCGCGGCCATGCCCACAGCAGCTCGTCGCGGTGCAGCGGCCAAGAGACCGCGATCGTGAACAGAACGCCCGCAACGCCTCCGGCGGCCGCCCAAAGCGCCGATGAGGCCGCTGGACCATCAGAGGCGCTGCGTCTAGGGCCGCTGAGCGCGGCCAGCGCGAGGCCGGCGAAAAGACACAGGAGAGTGCTGAGCGCCATGCGCAGAAGATGGGCGTAGAAGCGCAGGCGCAGGATCGCCTGGACCTGCCCGGGTTTGTAGCGGAGGTCCGACCAATCGGCCAGGCGCCGGGCGCCGTCGATCCACGCGCCGAGGTGAGTCAATGACTCGGGCGTCGGGCGCACCTCGAAGGCCGCAGGCAGGGGATTGTCGCCGACGAGCGCCACTGATTCGGCGAGCTCGGGGTCGTCGCGCTTGAGCGCTGCCAGCGCCTCATCCGCCGAAATGAAGCGCACGTCCGCGACCTCGGGGGCCGCGCGGAGCTTTTCCTCGAGCACTTTCGCGCGGGACTCTTCCAGGGATGCGCGCAAAAACAGCACCACGCGGAAATCGTCGCGCAAGGAAGCCTCCAGGCGCGAACAGTGCCGTTCGGCCAGCAGAAGAGTTTCCCCAGCGAGCCCGGCGGCCGCCGCGAGCGCGAGCAACGACGTCAGTCGAGCCTTGGCACCCATGTGCGCGATTCTATGAAATGCGGGGGTTCAGCGGTAGGGGACGAACACGGCCAGGCCCTTCCTCAAGATCGCGCCGAAGGCGCTCAAAGAGAGCCAAACGGTGAGCAGAACCAGCCACAAACCGCGCGCCATAACGAATTGAAGGAATCCCACCCTCTTGGCTGGCACGGCCGGAAGAATCACGGCTCCGGGGTCCGCGAGCGCCGCGTGCCCGGAACTGATCTTGATGACGCCGGGCAGCCCCAAGGCGCGCGACAAGCGGGAAACCGGCATCGTTCCGGACACGAGCACGGTCGCGCCGCCGCCGGGAACGGTCTCGACCGCGAATACGCGGTCGAGCTTAAAGCCGGTCTCAGCGGTTAGTTCCCGCACGCTCGCCGCGATCGATTCCACGGGGCGGACGTCGCTCACGCGCAGTTTTAAAAGATAATCGCCGGTGAGGCGATGATCCCCCGCCGAGCGGGAGCCGCGCTCCACCGCGACGCGCTTGACGCCGGGACGCGCGATCGCATCGCCAAGCCGGGAGACCGGAAGCCAGCCGCTGATCCGCACCGAACCGCCCTCGCCCGGCAGCGGCTGGAAACGGGCGTCGGGGCGGAAAGCCGCGGCTTCACCGAGTCCGGCCACCGCATCGCGCAAAGAGCCGGCCTCCTGAGAATCGAGCTCCAACGAGACGAAGAGTAGGCCTTCTCCCGCCGAGGCGGACGGGGCGAGATCGGCCGATGTCCTCTCTGCTGGATCCCGGAGACCGGGGCGGCGAGGCGTGGGCGCCGCCGCGAATAAGCGCGCCTCATAATCGCGCCGTGCGTCCTCGCTGGCTGAATCGAGATCCACGCTCCCGATGCCCACCGTCTGCGCGGCGACGGGCGCGAATGGCCGAGGACGCGGACGAGACGCAATCTCTTTGACCGGGCCGTGAGGCGCGGCCTCCTGAGCAACCTTCGTGGGAATCTGGGGCTTGCTTTCGAAGAACTGACCGACCGCCGCGTCGGGATGCTTGTAGCCCCCGCCGTCGCCGAACGACTTGTTTGAGAAAGGGCCGGTTTTAGCAGGGTCGGCATGCGCCATCGAGGAACCGATGAGCGCTGCGAGCAGGGCGAGGATTGGATGTCTCACCACGGCCCGATTCTAGCACGGGATCTCTTCTAGGTCAATAGGCCCTAAGGAGTAGGTCTAAAGACCCATATGTCTATCCGGGCCCTCAGCCCCGCGAGGAGGAACCCGAGCGCTGCGCCGATCGCCGCAGCCACAGCGCCGTGGGCAACGGACAGCGTCGGGGCAGCGCCGCCCGCGCCGATCGCGGCCACCGTTCCGGCGGGTCCAAGCAAACCAAGAACCAGCCAGCCGCGCGGGTCCCCAAGGAATTTCGGGGCATTATCCGAGCCGCCGTCTCTGGCCGCGGTCTCGCGCTTGCCGATGAGAATCAGAGCGAGCACCAGACTCGGCGTGCCGATGAGAATTTCCCGCCAGCGCCACGGCCACCACCAAAGCACATCGGCAACGGAGGGGAGGCTGTCCACCAACTCCCAAATACCGGTCGCGCGCAGGGCCGCCCGCGGAGCCAGCAGCCCGAACAGCGCCAGCGCCAGAACAAACGCCGCCGCCAAGTCGCTCAGGCGCAGGGGAGCGCGCCAGCGCGCGCGAAGAGCACGGCCCTCGGAGGCGAACAGCGCCGCGGCGCCGGCGACGAGCGGCGCTGACAAGGTCCACACGGTCCAACTGCGGGCAAGCGCCTCGCGCGCTCCAGGCGCGACGGACATCGCGGCGAGCAGGCCTGCGGCCGAAGCCGTCGCCCACGCCGCGGCAAGGCCGGCCAAGGTCTCGGGCACCGGCGCTGCGGTCTCGGCGTGCGCCGCGACCCAGCGGCGAACCGTCCGCTCAGCGCCCAACCCGGCCCGGACAGCCAGCAGCGGGCCTAGGAGCCCGATCGCGTAAAGGAGGAAGAGGCGCACGACTTTTTCCAACCGCGCCGCAGGCGCTCCCGGCGCGGAGGATGAAAGCACCGCCGGCAGACCCGCGCTCTTGACGACCTTCAGCGCCGCGCGCAGCCGCTCGAGGTTGTCGTCAAGCCCGACGCCGGCGGACGGCTTGAGGATGAGCAGGCGCAGCGCGCGCCCGTTGACCGCGCGCAAAAGCTCCGGCGGACGCGCGGCAACGGACAAGGAGCGGACCCAGAACCGTCGGCCGGCAACCGACATGGAGGGGCCCGTCGAGGCCATGACTGGGATCAGTCCGGCTGAGGAGACGACCGCGAGGGTCTCCGGGTCAAAACCCGCCGGCACGCGCGCAAGATCCACGCCCGACGCAAGCTCAAGCGCCCATCCGCCGGCGACCGCGCCATAAGCTCCCCCTCCTGGTCCCGTTGCAGAAGGGTGGAGACGAGCCAAAACTCTCGCGTCCTTGGTCCATAGCGAATCGGGCTTGGGGCCGCCGCCCGCGGCAACGAGTCCAAGCGCCCGCCATTTTTCGACCTCCGCGCGCGAGAAGTGGAGCAACGCGCCGCGCGCCGCGAGATCAGCGGCGGTTTCCTCGCGCAGGACCACGGCCGCGATTCCCATCGCCTTCAGGCGCTCCCACAGCTCGGGCGTGGACGCCGCCGTGCGCCCGGTCAGCGCCGTGAAAGCCTCGGCCTCAACCGCCGGCAGGACCGCGCGCTCCAAGACCGGCCACGCCTGCCACACCGCAGTGGCCGCCGCGGCGGCCAGCGCGACGAGCAGGATGCGGCGCGGGCGCGGCGCGCTCACTTGGGCGCGACCTCGCGAAAGAGATCCAGGTACAGCCCGGCCGACCGGTCCCAGGAGAAATCACCCGACATGCCCGCGCGCACGCGCTCGTCCCAGCCGGGGGCGCGCGCCGCCGCGAGCGCGCGATCGAGCGCCTTTGCTAGGTCTTCGCCGTCGCTAGGCTTGCACAGAAAGCCGTTGGCCGGCCGCCCCGCGCGCGGCTCCTCAAAGACCGTGTCGCTCAAACCTCCGGTCTTCGAGACGAGCGGCACCGCGCCGTAGCGCATCGCGATCATCTGCCCGAGGCCGCAAGGCTCGAAGCGCGACGGCATCAGAAAAAGATCGGACGCCGCATAGACGCGATGCGCGAAAGTCTCATCGAACGAACGGTGAAAGTGCACCGAGCCGGCGTGCCGGCGCTCAAGCGCTACGAACATCTCGGTCAACGATGGGTCGCCGGCGCCGAGCACCACAAGTTGGCAGCGCTTGAGGCGCGCCTCGAGCGCTGCCAGCGCGATATCGAGCCCTTTTTGATGATCAAGCCGCGAGACCACGCCGATCAACGGGCGGTCGCTGCGAACCTCAAGCCCGCACTCGCGCTGGAGCGCTTCCTTGCACGCGGCCTTGCCGGCGACCGCGCTCTGCGACGAGTAGCGGCGCGGCAGCGACGCGTCGCTTGACGGGTCCCAGACCTTGAGGTCGATGCCGTTGAGGATGCCGCGAAGATCTTTCGATCTTCGCCTGAGCAATCCCTCAAGTCCGAAGCCGCGATCCGGCGACTCCTGAATCTCGCGCGCGTAGGCGGCGCTCACCGTCGTAAGCTTGTCGGCGTGCACGATCCCGCCCTTCAAGTAACTCACCTGCCCGTAGTACTCAAGGCCCTCGGACGACCAATCCTCGGGGCCAAAGCCACCCGCCTCAAGAGCCGCGCGCGGAAAATTTCCTTGATACGCCATGTTGTGGATCGTGAACACGCAACGCGTGCCGGTGAAGTGTGAATCGTTTTTATAATGGCGCTTCAGGTGCGCCGCGACAAGGCCGGTCTGCCAGTCATGAGTGTGAATGACATCGGGCTTGAACCCGACCGCCTTCGCGCCTTCAAGCACTGCGCGAGAGAACAGGGCAAAGCGGCGGTCATTGTCCTCATGATCCTTGCCCGCGTTGCCGTACAGGCCCTCGCGGTCGAAGAACAACGGATAGTCCACGAAGTACACGGACACCCCGTGCCGATGCAGAAAGCGAAGACCGACGTCTGCCGCGCCGCCGGCAAACGGCACCTTGATCCAACGCGTCATGCCGCCCTCAAGCGGCGCTGCGCGAATCGCGCGATACTTGGGCAGGAACAGGCACACGTCGTGGCCGAGTTCGCCGAGCCTCTGCGTGAGGGCCCCGACCACGTCCGCGAGCCCCCCAGTCTTGCAGAAGGGGACCGCTTCGCTGGCCGCAACCAGGATCTTCACCTACTCAGGCCAAAAGCTCTCGTCTTCGCCCTTGGATGTCACATCCTCGGATACGGCCGACGGCTCCTCAACGGAAGGCTCCACGACGGGAGCTTCCACGGCCGGAGCCTCCGCTCCGGGCGCAAAACGCTCGAGGGGCGGCAGATCCTCGAGGCTGCGCAGGCCAAAATGACGAAGGAACTCCATCGTGGTGCCGTACATGAGCGGCCGGCCGACGGTTTCTTTGCGTCCGACGACCTTGATGAGGCGCTTTTCGAGCAAGGTCTCGAGCGCCGCGATGACCTCGACGCCGCGGATCTCCTCGACCTCGGCGCGGGTCAGCGGCTGCTTGTAGGAGATGATCGACAGCGTTTCCTGCGCGGCGGTGGACAGGCGCATCGTCGCTCGGTCGGAAAAGAGCTTGCGCATATATGGCGCCAACTCCGGGCGCGTCGCCATCTGCCAGCCCTCGGCGACGGCGATCAGGCGGTAGCCCAGGTTTCGGTCCTCAAGCTCGCGGCGGAGCTCTTCGACGGCAGCCACGATGCGGTCCTGGTCGCGCACGTTGACGAGCTTGCACAGCTCGCCGGCCGACAGCGGCCGGTCGGTGATGAACAGCAGGCCTTCGAGCGCGCGGCGCAGCAGCGCGGGATCGTTGGCGGGCGACGGCGCGGGCGACTGGGGCTCGGCCGGCGCTTCGGCGGCCGCTTCGACGTTCTCGGCTTCAGTGCTGGACATCGGTCTCTCCCGGGATCTCGGCGGCTGCGTCTTCTTTCTTGAAGACGCTGATCTTTCCGAAGTTCCCTTCCTGGCGGATGAAAATCTTCTGCAGCTTGGTCAGCTCGAGCATCGCGAGGAAGCAGGCGATGATGCCGCGCCGCCTACGCTCATCGGCGAACAACTCCTCCCACGGGATCATCGGCCGCTCAGAGAGAAGGAACAGTATCTTTTCCATCTTCTCTTCGATCGGGAACTCTTCGCCTTCGACGGTCTGGGAGTCGTCCTCAGCGCCGGCGAGAATGACACGCAGGTGCGCCATCAGATCGAACAGGGAAACGTTGGGGGACTTCTCGGCCTCCTCGAAATGCGGCGCGCCCCGGTAGAACACGCCGGCCATCTCGTCGCCGCGGCCCGCGAGGAACTTCGAGGCCTCCTTGAACTTCTGGTACTCGAGAAGCTTCTGCGCCAACTCCGCCGCCGGATCGGGGCCCTCGTCGCCCTCTAAAGCGGACTGCTCGCTGGGCAGAAGCGAGCGCGACTTCACGGCCATCAAGGTCGCGGCCATGACGAGGAACTCGCCCGCAATGTCGAGATCTAGGTCCTTCATCAGCTCGATGTAGGCGAGATACTCCTTCGTGATATGCGCGATCGGGATATTGTGGATATCAAGATCGTCCTTCTTGACGAGAAACAGCAGCAGGTCGAGGGGGCCCTCGAACAACTCGAGCGAAATCTCGTAAGCTTTTTCAGTCATTTCCTGAGCCCCATCGCGCGGCGAACACTCTCCATCGTCTTGCGCGCGACGACGCGCGCCTTCTCAGCGCCCTCCGCAAGGACGGCGTCAACCTGAGCCGCCGAGAGCGCCTCGCGGCGCTTGCGGAACTCGTTGAACGGACCCGACATCTCCGCCAGCAAATCTTTTTTGCAGGCGCCGCAGCCGATCCTGCCCGCGCGGCACTCGTCGCCGCGGCGCGCGCAGAATGCCTCATCGGCGTACAGCGTGTGCAGCGCGTACACGGCGCAGCCGGGCGGATTCTCGGGACAGGCAAGCGGATGGCCGGGGGAGGTCGCGGACGTGCGCGTCGGATCGGTGTACAGGCTCTTGACCTTTTTCTCGAGCGACGCGGAAGTCTCGTAGAGGTCGATTGCGTTATTGTAGGACTTCGACATCTTGCGCGCGTCGGTGCCGGGAACCTTCGGCGTCGGGGTCAACAGCGGCTGGGGCTCGGCAAAAACCTCGCCGAAGACATGATTGAATTTCCGGGCGATTTCGCGTGCCAGCTCAATGTGAGGCAGTTGATCTTGGCCCACAGGCACCTTGGTGCCGCAGTAGAGAAGAATGTCCGCGGTCTGCAGAACCGGGTAGCCGAGGAAGCCGTAGGTGCGCAGCTCCTGCTGAGCGGCGCGAACGCCTTTCGACGCGACGGCCGCCGTTTTGCCCGCGCCCTCGAGAATCTGCTCATGCTTGGTCTTCGCCAGTTCTTGAAGCTGTTCTTTCCAGGTCGGATTGTTCTCAAGCCAACCGAGAGGGGTCACCATGGACAGCATCAACGACAGCTCGGCATGCTCGGGCACGTCGGACTGCCTGAAGATCACGCACCGAGCGGGATCAAGGCCGGCCGCGAGCCAGTCGAGGACCATATTGAGCGTATCGTCGCGCAGCGACGACACGTCGGCGTAGCCGGTCGTCAGCATGTGCCAATCGACGACAGAGAAAAAGCACGGATATTGGGATTGGAGCGCGACCCAATTCTTCAGCGCCCCCCAATAGTTTCCCAGGTGGAGGCGGCCGGTCGGACGCATGCCGGAAAAGACGACATCCGCGCGCTTCATTCCGTCGGGATTCTAGCGTTTACCGACGGGAAATTCCAGGGAATTATGAGAACGCCCCAGAAAGGCCCCGAACCGGCTCATTGCGCCTTCGACGACAGCCAGGACAGAGCGGCCGACCGCGTCTTCAAGCGGCCCGCGCGTTGCAGCTTGGCGGCGGCGTCGAGCACCTCATGAAAGGCCGGGCCGGGCCTCAGTCCGGACGCGATGAGATCGGCTCCCGTCAGGAAGCACGGCTTGAGCGCGGCCGCCGCAAGCTGAGGAAGGAAGCGGCGGACGGCCACGGCGGCGAACACATCGGGAGCGACGCGCGGAGACTTGTCGGAAAACGCAAGCGCCAAGGTCTCGTGCAGGAGCGTACGCCGATGATGCGCGTGAGGAAAGGCGTCCACGAAAGTCCGGCCTTGCGCCGGACCCCGAGCGAGCGCCAACGCCGCCAGGCGCGGCTCGACGCCGGCCGGTAGGGCGCGCTTCCACGGAAATTCAAGATGGAGCAGCGCGAGATACCCCCAAGCCTTGAGCAACGCGAACGCCGCCCGCGGGTCCTTCTCCCCCAAGATGCCCTCCAGCTCGTGCAGCCGTCGGTGAGACGACAGCCTATCCGCATAGCCGGACACCAACGTGTCCTTGACCCCACCGATCATGCCGGAGGCAGGACGATATCCGAACCGGCCGAGGAAGCGCGCTGCGCGGAATACGCGCGTCGGGTCGTCCCGAAAGCTCGCGGGATGCAGCACGCGCAGGACGCGGTCCTTCAGGTCGCGCGCGCCCCCGTAAGGATCGGTCAGCGCGCGCGAGCCGTCATCGAGACGCACGGCCAGCGCGTTGATCGTGAAGTCCCGCCGAAATAGGTCGCGCTCAATGGGGACGCGGACCGCGTCGACCACGGGCAGGCAAGCCGGCTCGGGATAGGATTCGGCGCGCGTGGTCGCGATGTCCAGGCGGAACTTCCCCTTCGCGACGATGCGGCGCGTGCCGAAGCGGCCAAAGGTCTCGACGCGCCCGCCGAGCAGGCGGGCCGCGGCGGCGGCGACAGGATCGGGATCGCCCGCGACGGCCAGGTCGATGTCGAAGTTCGCTCGGCGCAGGAGCCAATCGCGCACGGGGCCGCCGACGGCGTACAGCGCAATCGCGCGGCGGCGAGCTTCCTCGGCGAGCGGTCTTAAAATTTTCGCCGCGGCCGTCGGTATGGAAATCCCGCTCAATGCGCCGCCATCGCGGCGGGCGGCAGGCCCGCATCCTTCTCCGCCTTCTCCAGTTTCGCGAGATAGTCGGACCAGGCCGTGAGGCGCTCATTGGCCGCGACGATCTTCTTGATGCCGGCGATGAGCGAGTCACGTGTCGGCGTCTTACCGGCGTACGGGAACCATGACGGAGCGCCGTGCTCTCGCGCCCATGCGGGGCTCGCCTTGTACAGCGAGAGCCCCAGGTCTTGGGCGAAGAACGCCATGACGTCGCGCTCATCGCTGCGCCAATCCTCGAGCTCGAGAAGCTGGGCGAGGCCCTCGGGACCGAAGAACACTTCGGGCTCGTGGCCGATCGGCAGATGATCGCCGAGAGCCTCGCGCATCGCGGCGAAGTCGGCCTTCATCTTGTCACGCCACTTCGCCTCTTCGGCTTTGAACGACGTCGGAAAGACGAAAGCGAGGATTTCCTCCTTGGGCTCGTAGTAGATCCACGCCGCCTCGGGCACGAACGCCGCGCCGCACGATGGACAGAGAAGGAGATTGCACTCCATCGCCTTGGCTTGATCGCGCAGGGCCGCGTCCTTGCCGCCGTGCACGAAGCTCCAGATCGGAGCCGTGAATCCATCTTGGCAGGAGGGGCAGTTCGCCTCGACGCTTCCTTGGAATGACATCGGGATGATTATACGATAGGTCGACAGGGACCTAGCGGGTCAAGCGACGGAAATATTCCTTGATCGCGGAGTCGTGGGCGGCGGGACGCGGCTCGCGCAGGGAGCGCTCAAGCTCGTCGCGCAGCTCGCGCGGCGGCCGGTATTCATCGGCAGAAGGCAGGCGCACGCGGCCCGTCGAATGTCCGCGCGAACCACGCGGCGCAGCGCGCACGACGCCGCCCGAAATCTCAAACGGCCGGCTCAAGGCCTCACCGAGAACCGAGCTCCCGGATGCGCCGCCGGATGGGTCGCCGGAGACGCTCTTGTCGCCGTCCTGCAGGATCGCAAGCGCGGCTTCGCCGCGGCGGATGCCCTCGGCCGCATCACCGCGGCGCAGGGCCTTTTCAGCGGAATCCTGCTCGGCCATAGCCTCATCGATGCGCCGCACCGGGCCGCCAGGCATAAAGCCGAACAGACCCGCCGCATCGGAGACGGCACGGCGCAGGCGCCCCGCCGATTCGCGCGCTGCGGCCTGAGCGTCGGCTGCCTCGCCCATCGCGGCCGGATCGAGGGCGGCGCCATCGCTGCCGCGCTCGAGAGCGGCAGCGGCCCCGGCCAACGTCTGCACGGCGCGCAGAAACTTGACCGCCTCATCGGTCCGACCGGCCGCAAGGCTCTCTCGCGCCGAACGGGCCGCGCGCTCGATTTCAGCGGAGGGCGCTGAAGCCAGCGCCGAGTCGATCGCGTCCCGCGTCCGGAGAAGCAGCTCTTTCTGCGCGCGCACCGTCTGCGCCAAGCGCGCGTTCTCGCAGCGGCGCGCGACCTCGACGGCTGTCTCCTGCCGCTCGACGGCTTCGCGCCAAGCTTGGGCCACACGTCTAGCCCCGTCCTGAGCGCGACCCGCCTGTTCCTGGGCGACGCGCTTGCCCGACTCGCGCAATCCCTTCGAAATCCGGGCGAGCTTCTCCGCGAGGTCTTTCGCCGCCTTCACGGCGCCAACGGCGTCGCCGCTGCGCAGGGCGCGGCGCATACGAGTCGCTGCCTCCCGTGCGTCATTCAGCGGCAGTTCGCGGACCGCGCTTGTTTCCGGGGACGCTTCCGGAAGCGCGTCGATGGATTGGCGAAGCTCTTCAAGCGCCGCGTCCACGGAAGCAAGCGCCTTCTCGAACTCGTCGGCTGCTGCGGACGTCAACTGGTTCTTCAGGCGCTCGATGGACTCGCCGATTTCGCGGCCCTCCCGCTCGGCATCGAAGGCGCGCTCAGCCATGTCCTGGGCGTTCTGCACGCTTAACCCCGCGCGCAGGGCCGAGGAAGCGGCGCGAGCCTGCTCGGCCAGCGCCGTCTGCTCGCGCGAGGCTCTTGGGAGATCTCGTTGCTCAAGAGCCGCGTCAGCTTTAGGCAGGCCTTCCATGCCGGCGGTCGCCAGGGATTCGGCGGCGGCCGCGGCCTGCTCGGCGAGACCCGGGTTGGCGCGCAGATCGGCGCTCATAGCCTCGTTCCAGGCCATGAGCGCGCCCACGGCGGCGGACCACAGCCCCGCGACGGGCCGCGCGGCCTGGCGCGCGGCTTCCTCGCTTCCGGAGGCAGAGGCTTTCCTCGCCCCTTCGACCGCCGCGGCCGCGCGGTCAAGCGCCGCCAGCGCCGTTGAACGCGCCGCGAGCGCCGCGGCGTGCGCGGCATCGACATCGACGATCTCCACCGAGCCCTTCTCGGAACGCGCGGACTGCTGCGGCGACGCGTCGTCGAACGCCTCGAGCCAGAATTCGATGATGCCGCCCGGAGCAAACGAGCGCAGCGGCAGCGCCGCATCACCGAGCGCCTGCGCCGAGCCGCGCTCGAGGGGCAGGACGCGACGGACCTCTGCCTTTGGCGTGTGAATGACCAGCTCGAGGCGCGTGAGTTCGCCATCATCGCGCGCGGCGTAGGCGAGCGTCACCACATCGCGCGGCCCGGCCTGCAGCGGCGCTTGAGGCGACAGAAGCTCAACGGAGGGTTTGGCGTCGCGGAGCACGGACAGAGCGTAGACCGGCGGCGACGGATCTCGCCGCGCATCCATCGAGACCAGAAGCAGCGACAGCGTCGCGTCCTCCTGCGCCAAAAAGCCCGCTGACCATTCGCGACCGCTCTCTTGGCGCATTGCAATCGGCGCGGGCAAGCTTGACACCCTTAATACAGCCGAGGCAAGCGGAGCGTCGGAGTCCGCGCGCACCGTCACCCAATCGCCGCGCCGCGCGCGCACCGGGTCCTCCTCCCCGAGAACGAAAGTCTTGGCGCCGTGCGCGCCGTGCACGATCACCTTCGCGTTCTTGAGGCGGGGTACAGGGACCCCGCGCAGACGCTTGGAGCCCGTGACGAGATCCCGGCGGCGCGCGCGATAGTCGAGCGCGCCGGTCAAGGCTCCCGTCTCGAAGGAGGCGGAGGCAGCGTCCACGGCGTCCCACGCCGCCGCACGCCACGCGCCATCCTCGCCCCTTGTCTCGAGCGTCAAGTCGGCGCCGCGCAGGTCGGCCGCCGTACCCTCCGGCGTGAGCCTCGCGGTCACGATCACCGATGAGCCCCAATCCACGCTCGCGTCGCCGGGAAGCAGGACGACGAGGCGGTCGAGGGGCGCGTCGAGCCAAGGCGCCAACACGCGCATCCAGGACGCTCCCACGGCGAGGCACAACGCGAGCGCCGCCATCCCCGCAAAGCCGCCGACGCGGGCCGCGCGGGACGGCGCCCACGAGTACAGAGGCGCGTCCGGCAAATCCGCGGCCAGCGCATCGGCGCGCGCAAGATGCTCACGGCGAAGCTCCTCGGACACATCCCGGCCGGCCGCTTCTTGGGTGCGGTCGCCGCCTAACGCCCAGGCCGAGGCGAACATCGGCCGAGTCGCCAGCCAGAGGCGCGCCGCGTCCGCGAAAATCGCCTCCCAGCCTCCCGTCCGCCAGGGAACAATCAGGCCGCGCCAAACATGGACGCCGAGCGCCGCTAAGCCGGCCAGCCACGCGACCATCCGAAATGGCCGCGGCAGAGAAAGGAAGTGATCTGCTGCGGCCGCAGCCCCCGCGACGGCTAGCCCCCACCCCAGCGCGCAGGCAACGGCCTCAAGAACAAGCGCGCGACGGCGCTGGGCGCGCCAATCAAGCGCGCGTTTTTCAAGACTCATGCTTCAGTGTACCGAAAAGACGAGGCTTGGGGGATGGCCGACTGCCCCAGGTTATCTCAATATGAGATCGTCACGCTCCAACTGGCCGGTGGCTAGAAGCTTGGGCGTCTGGTCGCGGTTCTGGCGGTGAGCTTCGTCGGCCACCCTGGGCGCCAAATAGCGATAAAGCGAATCGACGGTCACCTGGCCGTGGTTATCCTTGGCGGCCCCATTGAGGCCTGTCAAGACATAATAAGTGAATAGGCCGTGCCTTTGCTCCTCAATGGTTCCTGACACTTGATCGGAATCCGAAGCGGTCAACGAAACGATCCGGCCGCCTTGACCTGGAAAGCCGAGATCAACCTTGTTAACCAGCGGCCGCGTGCCCTTGGGTAGGACCGAGCGGCCTCCGGCCCCCGAAAAACAAGCATCCAGCATGACCAGCACCGTCCTAGCCTTCAAGGCGCCGAGCTGCTCGTAGACGCGCTTGACCGGATAGGCCGTTTCCTCGAGGTACTGGGGATCGCCATCGATCGGCACAAGATAGGCTTGGCCCGTCTTGACGTTGGGAGCTCCGTGGCCGGAGTAGTAGAAAAAGACGGTGGACTTCTCATCCGTGTTGCGCGCAAGCCAATTCTCCAGGTTCTTGGCCAGACCGGCTCTCGTGGCCTTGCTGCCGGTCAACAGCACGATGTTCCGGCTGGGATAGCCCAGCGCCACAAGGTGGCTGCGCATCGATTGCGCGTCTCGCTCAGCATAGCGAGCCTCGGGCAGGTCGGCGTATTTTTCGGCACCGACAATCAAGGCATACCTGCTTGCATCCTCACGATTGCGATAGGCGGGCTTATCGGCGTCCGACTCAGCTTGCGTCGGCGTCGGCTGGGCCTGTTGGACGGTGCTCTGCACCGCCGCCTGGACGATCTTGCTCAGCTCCTCTTTGGAAATGCCGGTCGCTGCGACGGCAGGCTCGTTCTGGCGGTGTTTGCTCGCCTCCCGGTCGGCGATGATCTGGGCGTACAGAGGACCCGAAGCAGCCAGCGATTCTATGATCTCTCCGGCAATGACCTCGAACCTGCCCGTCGGGATGCCCAGCCGCTTAAGCCGTGTTTTGGAGTAGGCGGACACGATGTCCACCCTCGTGTCGACGCTGATAAGATGCGGGGTCGTCTGAACATGAACCATGACGTCGCAGTTACGGTCATCTTCGAGCGACTCCACTTCCGTCGCAGAGCGGAAGGGGTAGGGGTGTTTCGCGAGGTACTTATCGACCACGTATTGCTTGTACATCCCAGCGACGTTCCTTGTCGCATGACCCTCGGCGACTTGGGAGTAATAAAAGCAGGCGTCTAAGTCTATCTTCTCGCGACGAACGTTTGAAATTCCGCCCTTCGTCATCGTCGCACAGGACACCGCGAGGCAGGGCAGCAGAAAGAGCAAGCATGCGGTTTTCTTCACGGATGCAGTATAGCCCCCGATCTTGGGTGCGGTCAAGCACGGCCGCGGCCGGCGCCGCGCCTAAAGGGCTTCGGAAACGTGCGGCGAGGAGAGGCGGTCTTCAGCCTCGCGGATGTCGCGCAAGGCCTCGCGGCGGCGGTCGATCGAACGCGGGGGCAGGCGGCGTTTCGCGTAGTCGCAGTCGCGCTCGATCTCCATCAGGATATCCTCGGCGCGCACCGAATCGGCATAGGGACGGGCATGGAACAACGCATGCCAGCCGTTCTGGATTTCATGCACCGCGTCCCATTCGTGCAGGATCGTCTCGAGGAGAGTTTTGAGCACCATGCCGACGCCCACGAGACCGACCGTGAGGGTGAACATGAACTTGACGTACATCTCCATGGAGCTCATAACGACATTGTAGCCGCGTAACCGCTCTCATGCACGGGCCGACAGGGCCCACCCAAGAGAGCCCATCGGCCTACTCTTAAATAGGCCATAAGACCTATATCCTCCTGATACGTCGACCATAACCCGCTGCGAGAACGGCCATGCCGGCCGCCATACCCGCGGTGGTCCAGGCGACACCAAAGCGCGAGGCGAGCCCGCCCGCCAGGAAGCTCCCGAGCGGGGAAAGCCCGATGAAGATCATGGAGTAGAAGCTCATGACGCGGCCGCGGTGGTGGTCGTCGGATAGCTCCTGGAGTGCTGTGTTCGCGCCGGCGAGCACGCGGATCGCGCACCAACCGGCCAAAGTCATGAAGAAACACGACGGCCAAAACCACCGCGACCAGGCCATACCGCCCAAGGCGAGCGCCATGCCGGCCGCGCCGGAAACGATCTCCGCGCCGACGCCGGCCGCGCCGCGCCGCCTGGCCAAGGCCAACGCCCCGATCGTCGCCCCGACGCCCGAGAACGAGGAGAGCAAGCCAAGCCCCTTCGCCCCGGAACGCAGGACGCCCTCGGCGAACACCGGCAGCAATGTGTACACCGGCAGAGCGGCAAGGCTGAAAACACTGAGCGCCAAAAGGACGAGACGGATCGGCTCGTTGACGAAGGCGTAGGCCATGCCGTCGCCGATTTCCTGCCACGGTCCGCCGCGCGGCTCGGGGGGAGGGGGCTGGCGCACCCCGCGCATCGCCCGCAGCGCAAACAGCACGGCGACGTAGCTGAGCGCGTTGATCGCGAAGCAGCCCGCCTCTCCCGCGTAGGCGATCGCCAGCCCCGCGAAGGCGGGGCCGAGCACGCGCGAAGCGTTGACGACGGTCGAGTTGAGCGCGATCGCGTTGTGCCGGTGATCCACGGGCACCAGTTCGCCGATCAGCACTTGGCGCGCGGGCATGTCGAAGGCGTTGACCACGCCAAGGCCGATCGACAGCACAAAGACCTGCCACACGTGGATGTTCCCGCCCCAGGTCAACAGCGCCAATAGCACGGCCTGGGCCATCGCAAGAAACTGCGTGCGCTTGACCAGGCGCAGATGGTCGGCATGGTCCACGGCAAAGCCCGCATAGAAGCCGAGAACGAACACCGGAAACTGGCCGACGAAGACGGCCAGCCCGAGCATGAGAGGATCCTTCGTCAGGCGGTAGACGAGCCAGGCCTGGGCCGTATTCTGCATCCACGACCCGATCAACGAAACGAACTGGCCGAAGAAGAAGAGCCGGAAATTGCGGTGGCTTAAGGCCGAGAACATGTCAGCGTTTTTGATTTCACAATCGAGATTCTACATGAAAGAACCGCGGCGAAGGAGCGCAGCAGCTTGACAGGACCCGCCGCGCGTTCCATAATGGGCACGGTCATGTTCCGCCTCCGCTCGTCGTTTAAGCCCGCCGGCGATCAGCCCGACGCCATCGCAGCGCTCGTCTCGCGCCTCAACGAAGGGGCTTCCGCGCAGACCTTGCTCGGCGTCACCGGTTCGGGCAAGACCTTCGCGATGGCCAACGTCGTCGCGCAGCTGAACCGGCCCACCTTGGTGCTCTCTCCCAACAAAGTGCTCGCCGCCCAGCTGTACGCCGAGTTCAAGTCCTTCTTCCCCGATAACGCCGTCGAATTCTTCATCTCCTACTACGACTACTTCCAGCCCGAGGCCTATGTCCCCTCGACCGACACCTACATCGAGAAGGACTCCTCGATCAACGACCGCATCGACCGGCTCCGGTTGAAGTGCACGAGCTCTTTGCTCGCGCGCCGGGACGTTCTCGTCGTCGCGTCGGTGTCCTGCATCTACAACATCGGCTCGCCCTCGGCCTACGCCAACCGCCGGGTGCCGCTGGAGGTCGGCTGGACGGTGACCCGCGAGGAGCTGATCAAACAGCTCGTCGAGGTGCACTACGAGCGCAACGAGACGGATTTCGTGCGCGGCAAATTTAGGGTCAAGGGCGGGACTGTGGATATCTTCCCCGCGTACATGGAGACCGCCTTGCGCGTGACGCTCGAGGACGACGTCGTTTCTTCCTTGATTGAGTTCGATCCGCTCACCGGCGTCAAAATCAAGGAGCTCCAGCGCGAGTGGGTATACCCCGCCAAGCACTTCGTCACCGGCGGGCCGCAGCGCGAGCGCGCGATCGCCTCCATCGAGGAGGAACTCGCCGAGCGTCTCGCCGACTTCAAGTCGTCAGGCCGGCTCCTGGAAGCCCAGCGCCTGGAACAGCGGGCCCGCTACGACCTCGAGATGCTGCGGGAAATGGGTTTTTGTCATGGCATTGAAAATTATTCCAGACACTTATCAGGACGCCCGAAGGGCGCACGACCGTATTGCCTCATCGACTTTTTCCCCAAGGACTATCTGCTCATCGTGGATGAGTCGCACGCGACGGTCCCCCAGATCGGCGGCATGTACGAGGGCGACCGCGCGCGCAAGCAGACCCTCGTCGACTTCGGCTGGCGCCTGCCGTCTGCGCTCGACAACCGCCCGCTCAAGTTCGCCGAGTTTGAGAAGCTCGCGGGCCAGACCGTATTCGTGTCCGCCACGCCCGGACCCTACGAACTCAAAAAGACGCGGGGCGAGATCGTCGAGATGGTCGTGCGGCCGACCGGCCTCGTCGACCCGGAAACGATCATCCGCCCGTCCGAAGGGCAGCTCGACGATCTCATCGTCCGCCTGCGCGGCCGCGCCGCCAAAAAAGAACGCGCCCTGATCACCACCTTGACCAAGCGCACCGCCGAGGACCTGTCCCAGTTCCTGGGAACGAAGGGCCTCAAAGTCCGCTACCTGCACTCCGACATCGACTCGCTCGAGCGCATCCAGATTCTGCAGGACCTGCGCGCCGGTATTTTTGATGTCCTCGTCGGCATCAATTTACTGCGCGAGGGCCTCGACCTGCCCGAGGTGTCTCTCGTCGCGATTCTCGGCGCCGATCACGAGGGCTTCCTGCGCTCCGAGACGACCTTGATCCAGATCTCAGGGCGCGCCGCGCGCAACGTCGGCGGCCAGGTCATCCTCTACGCCGACGCGATCACCGGCTCCATGAAGCGCGCCTTGGGCGAGATGGACCGGCGCCGAGTCAAACAGCTCGCCTACAATGAGACGCACGGCATCAAGCCTCGAACGATCGTGAAGGCGATCGAGGAGCTCGAGGAATTCCAGAGCGCGGCCAAGCGGGAGGGCCTGATGCTTCTGCGCGATGCCGAAATGCCCTTGTCGGCGAAAGAGCTTCCGACGATCATCGCGGACGTCGAAAGCCGCATGCGCGCCGCGGCCGACACGCTCGATTTCGAAGCAGCCGTTCTCCTGCGCGACCAGCTCTTCGAGCTGAAGTCCATGTCCGCGAGCCGCCCCTCGAAAGGGCCCGCCAAAAGCAAGAGCTAGACCGGGCGGACGCATACGCCATTGCGAGGATATCATAATCATGATATACTGGGGCGACGATCCAGGGAGGGACCGATGCCGACCATCCGTTCGATCTCCGATCTACGCAACCGCGCCGATGAGATTTCCCGCATCTGTCATGCGACTGCGGAGCCCGTCTTCATCACGAAGAACGGCAGGGATGATCTCGTGGTGATGAGTCAGGCCGCCTACGAGCAGCACCAGGCTCGGCTAGATCTCTACGCAAAGCTCGATGAAGCCGAGTCCGAGGCCGAGTCAGGGCGCAGCTTGGTCGCCCACGATGATCTGATGCGACGCTTCAAGAGCAAACTGGGTTGAAACGGCGGCGCGTCGTCTATCTCCCCTCCGCGCAGCGCGACCTGCTCGAGGCTTTCGAGTATGTCCGCAAGGATAGCCCGGCGGCGGCAGCGACGTGGCTGCAACGTATCGACAAGGCCCTGGGACGCCTGGCGTCTTTCCCTCTCTCGGGCCCGCTCCCGAAAGACCGCCGGCTGGCCGCGCGCGGCTACCGTATGGTCGTCATCGATGAGCACCTGGCATTCTATATCATGCGCTCCCGATCCGTTGAAGTGCGCCGCATCGTGCACGGTCGACGTCGCTACGAATTCCTCCTTGGCTCGACCTGACAATGCGCACCATCGGTAAAAAGTAATAAAATAGCGGGGTTGCGACAGAAAATCCAGACGCGGTTGAGGCGTTATTTCGTCTCGGGGTTCTTCACCTTGATCCCGATCGGCCTCTCCGTGCTCGTCGTGTGGACCTTCGTCAGCGGCGTGGACCGGACCTTGGCGCCCGTCCTGGACGCGGCCCTCGGCTTTCACCTGCCGGGCCTCGGCCTCATCGCCGCGGTCCTCCTGATCCTCGCGGCCGGCGTGCTCGCCTCCCACGTCGTGGGCGAACGCCTGCTCGAACTCGCCGAAGACGTCCTCTCCCGCATTCCCGTGTTCAAATCGGTGTACGGCACAATCAAGCAGATGACCGAGGCCGTTCGGCCTTCGGCCGAAACTTTCAAAAATGTCGTCCTCGTCGAGTTCCCCCGCCCCGGCGTCTACAGCCTCGGCTTCGTCACCGGCGAGACCGTCCTCGACCTGCCGGACGGCGCGCATAAGAAGCTGACCTCGGTCTACGTCCCCACGAACCACGTTTACATCGGAGACCTCATTTTCGTCCCGAGCGAGCGCGTCCTCACAACCCAAATGGGCATCCAGCAAGGCATCCAAGTGGCGCTCTCGGCGGGCGCGGTCATCCCCGAACGCCTCGGCCAAGCGCGGAAAAGCTAGGCATGCGCCGACTCTCCCCCGCCGACTGGCGCGCGTTGCTCCGCAGCGCCCTTCAAGAAGATCTCGGCCGCGACGGGGACGTCACGACGCGCTGCTTTATTCCCAAGAACGCCCGCCTCAACGTCCGCATCGTCAGCCGCGAGGCCGGAGTCATCTGCGGACTTGAGATCGCGGCCGCCGCCTTCAAAGCCTGCGAGCCGCGCGCCCGCGTCACCTTGCTTGCCCGCGACGGCGCGCGCGTGCGCCCCGGCCGGGCGGTCATGGCGGTGTCGGGCGGACGCGGTCTGCTCACGGCCGAGCGCACCGCGCTCAACTTCCTGCAGCGGATGTCGGGCGTCGCCTCCTTGACCCGCCGCTACGCCGACCGCGTGCGCGGCACGCGCGCGAAAGTTCTCGACACGCGCAAGACTTTGCCGGGCTGGCGCGCGCTCGACAAGTACGCGGTCGCCTGCGGCGGCGGGCTGAACCATCGCCTGGGCCTCTACGATGCGGCGATGGTCAAGGACAATCACTATTGTGGCAAGAACCTCGAGGAAGGGGCAGCGCGGCTTCGCCGCGCGTTTCCTCAAATGCCGCTGATCATCGAGTGCGACACCTCAGCCCAGGTGACGCGCGCGCTGCGCTTAAAGCCCGAGGTCATCCTCCTCGACAACATGCGCGGCCCGCGCCTGCGTCGCGAGATTCGCCGCATCCGAGGCTCCGCGCCGCGCGTGAAAATCGAAGTGTCCGGCGGCGTGGGGATCGAAGACGTTCGCGCCTTGGCGAGGCTCGGCCCCGACCGCATCTCGATCGGGCGCCTGACGCACAGCGCGCCGGCCCTCGATGTGGGCCTTGATCTGTCCGACCGATGAAACTTCCCGGCGTGCGGCGGCTCGTGCGCCTGGCAAGCGTCGATTCCACCCAGTCCGTCGCGCGCCGCCTCGCCGAGGAGGGCGCCCCCGATGGGACCTTGGTCTGGGCTCTCAAGCAAACCTCGGGTCGGGGTCGCCTAAGACGGCGCTGGCGCTCGGCACCCGGCGGACTGTACGCCTCCTGGCTGCTGCGCCCGAAGTTCGCTCCCGCCCGCCTCGGTGAGCTCTCGCTCGCCTGCGGCGAGGCGCTGGCCGAGGCCCTGCGGGATTTCGGCGCGGCCGTCACGGTCAAGCCCCCGAACGACGTCTTGGCGCTGTGCCCGGACGGCAAGGCGCGCAAGCTGTGCGGCATCCTCTGCGAAGCGGCGGGCGACGAGCAGCGCCTGCACTGGCTCGCCATCGGCTTCGGCGTCAACGTGAACAACTCGCCTGCGCTGAAGCGCTCGACCTCTCTGCGTTTGTTGCTCAGACGGCGCGTCGATGTCCCGTCGGTGCTGCGCGCCGCTCTGACCCGCCTTTCCCGCGCCCGGCGTCTGGGCAATTTCATATAATGACCGTCGTATTCCACCTCTGGAGATTCCCATGGCCGACACCTATTTGACCCGCGCTGGATACGCCAAGCTCAATGAAGAGTTGAAGGCTCTCATGAAGCAGAAAACGCAGCTCTCGCTCGATATTGGCGAGGCCCGGGAGAAGGGCGACCTCAAGGAAAACGCCGAGTATCACTCCGCCAAGGAGAAGATGGGCGAGGTGATGGGCCGCATCGGCAAGATCCAGGACAAACTGCAGAGCGCCAAGATCATCGAAGAGATGGACATCCCGAAGAACACCGTCGCCATCGGCACGACCGTGGACCTCGAGGACTCCGATGGCGAGACGGTCGAGTACTCGCTCGTCGGCGAGGACGAATCCGACCCGAACGAAGGCAGGATCTCCGTCCAATCCCCTCTCGGCGCGGGCCTGCTCGGGCGCAAGTCGAAAGAGACCGTCGAGATCCAGCTCCCCAACGGTCCCCGCACGTTCAAAATCCTCAAGGTTTCGCGTTCCTCCTGAATAGGACCGAACTGGCGGCCGAGCTCAAGAGGCGCGCCCGCGCGGCCGGCGCCGACCTCGCCGGGATCGCCGCCGCCGCCCCTTCCGCCGGCGGCCCCGCGTACGACGCCTGGCTCGCGGCGGGCATGCATGGCGAGATGAACTACATGTCACGCAACGCGCAGTCGCGCCGCGACATCCGCGCGTGGATGCAGGATGCGAAGTCCGTTCTCATGTGCGGCTTTTCGTACGGAGAGCCCGGCGCCCGCTCCTCCTCAAAAGAAGGCCGCGGCCGTCTGGCGCGCTACGCGACGCGCGCGGACTACCATGCGATTCTCCGCGACCGTATGAACGAGGTCCGCGACTGGCTGTCCGCCTCGGTCCCGGGCGCGCGCGGAGTCGCATTCTGCGACATGAGCCCGATCCTCGAGCGCGCCTATGCGAACGCCGCCGGACTTGGCTGGCAGGGCAAGAACACGATGCTCCTCGCGGGAAATCTCGGCTCCTACTTTCTCATCGCCGGTCTCGCGATGAACATCGACCTCCCCGGCGATTCCGCGGGACCCGACCGCTGCGGCACCTGCACGCAATGCCTCGACGCCTGCCCAACGGACGCGTTTGCGAGCGCGCACGTCCTAGACGCGTCCAAATGCATCTCATACTTCACGATCGAATCCAAGGGATCGATCCCCGAACCGTTTCGCGCGGGGATCGGCGATTGGGTGTACGGCTGCGACGTCTGCCAGGATGTGTGCCCTTGGAACCGCTTCGAACAGCCGGCGCGCGCCCTGCCTCCCCCGACGATCCCCACCGAGATTCCGCTTGAGGAGCTTGCCGGCCCGGCCTCCGCGGGCCTGCGCTCCCGCCTGAAGGGCCTGCCCGTCCTGCGCGCGGTGCGCAAACGCCTGACGCGCAACGCGCTGCTCGCCATGGGCAATTCCCGCCTCGAACGATATCGCCCGATTCTCGAACAGTACGCCACCGACGCGGACCCCGTGCTCGCCGAGCAAGCACGGTGGAGCCTGGAGCGCTTGTCCGGCGCGGTGTAAATGATAAAATCGGCGCGGTGATTCGACGCAAGACGGGCCTTGCACTCCTGCTTGCCTCCGCGGCGCTCGGCGCGGGCGCGACCGACGCGCGCCTTCTTAAGCGGCCGGCCAAGCCTGTCGATCCACACGCGTCCAAGCTCGCCCCGCAATCCCGAGAAGTCATCCCCGGACGGCAATTCCCGGAAGCCACCCGGCAGGCGCCTATGACGGACGAAACCCCTCGCGTCGTCCGCTGGATGATCAAGCCTATGCGGCGCGGCATGTTCGTCCGCCTGCCCATCATCGACACGGACCCCAACCGCGGCATCACATTCGGGATCATGCCGATCTGGGTCCTGCAGGGCGAGACTGACGACCGCATCAAGCATATTCACGCGCCCTCGCTGACCCGAAACAAGGACTTCAAGATCATCCCGACCTACCGCTACTACTACTACCCGCAAGAGGACGCATCGCTCATGGTGCGCGGCTCCTTCTCGAAATACGAGCGCGAGGCGTTCGTCGAATATGAAGACGGCAGCATAGCCGGAACCGACCTCGACGTCTTCATCCGCCTGCAGTACAACGTCGATGCTGGCCAGCGCTTCTTCGGCTTCGGCCCCGACTCCCCCAAAAATGGAGAAGCCAACTACAAGGAAGAATACGCTAAATATAGAGTCGGCATCGGCGTCCCGTTCAGCCACGACTCGCCCTGGCGCGCGCACTTCTCGCAATACTCTCAGGCCAGCCGCATTCTCGACGGTCCGCTGAAGAACCTCCCCATCTTTTCGGGCGTCTATCCGAACCAGACCGTTCGCAGCTATCAGCAGACGAATGAGAACCGCTTCAGCCTCGACTACGACACCCGCGACCACGGCGTGACCACAAGCCGCGGCATCTTGACCCAGGTCTTCGCCGAGCACGCGATCCGCGGCTTCGCAAGCCAGTTCGACTACGGCCGCTACGGCCTTGACGCGCGCTGGTTCCGCCCCTGGGAATCCGACAAGGACAAAGTCTTCGCGATCCAGGCCAAATACGAGCAGCTCCTCGGTCCGACGCCCCCGTTCTGGCTCCAGTCCCGTCTCGGCGGCAAGTACAGCCTGCGCGCCTACGGCGATGGCCGCTATGTCGACCGCGGCATGGCCACGGTCAATATCGAGCAGCGCTTCAAGCTCCTGGAGCAGCAAACCGCAGGCGTGACGACCGAGCTGCAGCTGGCACCCTTCATCGGCTTGGGCGAGGTGTTTGACACGCCCAACCGCGCCGCCGCCCGCTACGCGCGCCCGGTCGTCGGCGCCGCGATCCGCGCGGTCGCCAAGCCCCAGGTCGTCGGCTCCGTGGACTTCGGCGTGGGCCAGGAAGGCCTGGCGGTATTCATGGACATCAACTACTCCTTCTGACCATGGATTCCGTCACCATGCCGACGATCGTCAAGGACTCTCAATCGATCACGGCCCTCGTTCTGCTCGCGATCGTCGCGGCCGCGTTCGTGTACGTCCTCTACATGCTGCTCCGGCATCAGCGCCGCACGCGCAAGGCCCGCAAGCGCGGCCGCAGCCCCCACACCGGCCGCCACGGCAATCACTAGCCGTATTTGTACTTCACGCCCATGCCGCCGCCGGGCCACTCGCAGACGATGTTGTCGAAGGGGCAGAGCATGCGGCAGGCGCCGCACTCGATGCAGTTTTCGTAATTGACGATGACCTTCCGGTGGGAGGCCTCCCACTCGTAAACCTTGGCGGGACAGACTGTCGTGCAGGGTTTCTCCTTACACTTCGTCACGCAGGGAGAGTCCGCGCCGGCATTGCGCAGCAGGATATTGGCTTCAGGCTGCTTCTTCCACTCGAGCGTGCCGAGCTTCGCCTCAACGGTCATCTCCACCTTGATGTCCATTTAGATCGCCACCTTGCGCAGAGGAAATAGGTCCCGAGCGACGCGCAGAAAGCCGCGCTCGCGAATCATATTCATCGCCGCCTTCAGGTGGCGGCGCTTGGGCACGCCGTCGGCCGAGAAGCGCAGCTGGGCCAACTCGCAGGCAAGCCTCGGGTAGAACTCGAGGAAGCCCGGAGAGTTCTCCACGTGCTCCTCCAGGTCTTGGATGTCCTCCATATCGGGAAGCACGTAGGACGCTGTGAGCTTTTCCACGTAGGCGGACAAGGCCGCCTTCGAAAAGTCGCCCTTCTTCTTGGCCGCGATCACGGTCTCGCCCGCGAGCCTGCCCGCGGTCATCGCGAGGTTTGAACCCTCGCGGTAGGCGGGGTTCGTCATCTGCGCAGCGTCGCCCGCGACGAGGAAGCCGTCGGCGGCCAGCGGCGGCATGGACTTGTAGCCGCCCTCGGGAATCAGGTGCGCGGAATACTCGAGCGTCTTGCCGCCGGAAATCAGCTTCTTGACCAGCGGATGCTGCTTGACGTATTCGAGGTGGTCGGAAGGGCGAATGCCCTTCTTCTGATAATCGGACAGCTTGCAGCCCACGCCGAGGGCGAGCGATTCCTTGTTGGTGTAGAGAAACGCATAGCCGAGCATGCCGAGTGAGACCGACCCGAAGATCTCCATCGTCGCGCCCTCTCCGGGATTGAGCTGGAAGCGGTCCTCGATCACACCGGAAGGAAGCGCGATCACCTCCTTGGCGCCAAGCGCCACCTCCGAGGACTTCAACTCATCAATGAAGCCGGCCTTCTGCGCCATGATCGAGTTGACCCCGTCGCAAGCGATGACGACATGGGCGGTGAGCTCGTCGCCCTCGGCTGTCTTGATGCCGGTGATCGAACCCTCGGCGTCTTTGAGCACATCGCGAACCATGACGCCGCAGAACACCTCGGCGCCGGCCTCCTCGGCCTTCTTCGCGTACCACTGGTCGAAGCGCACGCGGATGATCGTGTAACAGTTCGGGATGCCCTCGAGGAACTTCAGGGACTTATAGCCCACGGTGACGTAGGAGTCCTCGGTCGTGATGCAGGTTTTCTGCTCGACGATCGGGCGCTCGATGGGAGCGTCGGCGGCCTTCCAAAACTCGGGGACGATCTCGTGGAGCATCTTCGAGTACAGCACCGCGCCCTGCACGTTCTTGGCGCCGGGGTACTCGCCGCGCTCGAGCACGACGACCTTAAGGCCCGCGCGGGCCATGACGATGGCGGCTGAGAGGCCGGCGGGACCCGCGCCGACAATTATCGCGTCGTAGCTGGGTTCTTCGGCCATAGCCGCGTCAACCCACGACCTTCGCCGCGGCGTCCGCGACCATCCTCAAAAGCTCCTCGGCCTTGAACGGCTTGCTCATAAAGCCGACGACCTGCGGGAACTTCTGGAACAGGGTCTTCGCGGGTTCGAGCGCCGTCAGGACGACGACGGGCAGATCCTTCGTGGTCGGCTCGGACGCGATCTTGATCTGCAACGCGTAGCCGTCGATGCCGGGCAGCATGACGTCGAGAACGAGCACATCGGGCTTGACCTTGACGATCTCCTCCCAGGCCTGGCGGCCGTTGTCACAGGTATGCACCTCGAAACCGCCTTGTTCGAGAGAGGACTTCGCGAGGCTGAGCGTCTCGGGTTCGTCGTCGATGACGAGAACTTTTTTGGCCATGGCCGAATTTATCAATTCGCGCGGGAGAAGTCCATGGGGCCCGCTTACGGCAAACCGCGCCTGAGCCCGCGGGCAAGCAGATCCAGAATGTCCTTGATCGCGCGCTGCGCGCCCAAGTAAAGTCCGGAATTGTGGTCCATATCGCCAAGACTCACATTGTCGGCCTCGCGGAGACTGCCGCCCCGAGGCCAATGGAATCCCTCCACGTGGTAGCCTTTGCGGATCTCCGCCGGACCAATCTTGCGGAAAGGAAGGCCCAGCAGATTGGCCCCCTCAATAATGACATGAAGCCGTACTGGAAATCCGTAGCGCTTGAGAAACCACCGTGCCAATCGCTGCGACGGCCCGGCGCCCCAACTGGCTCCGACCAGCACCAGCGACTGCCACCGCGGTCCCCCCTGCGAACGGTCAAAGGACATCCAGCGCTCGATCAGCTTCTGAGCCTGCTGAAACTCGGTTCGGTTCCTTTGGGCATACTGGATGCCCGCGATGCGAGGCTGGTTGTCTAATTCACGGCTCTCAATCCGACCGCCTCCTCCAAGACCTTGAAAATTGACTACGAGGTAATGTTCGGGCTGTCCAGACAGGTCCAGAACGGCGAGCTTCTTGTTGAGTCGATCCAACACGCGCGTGTCGCCCGCTTCACGCGCATGGTCGAAGGCGCTGCGCAAATTCATATCGAGGGCCATGAGGTCGGCCTGAGGGGAAGCGAGGAGGAGGTCAAGAGTCTCAAGGTCCCGGTTTAAGGTTCCATAGATCACAGCCGTGGTGCCAAGACTGTCTTTCGCGCCCGCGCTCGCTCCCTTCTCCAACAAGTGAGCGACAAGCGCCGGTCGGCGGTGAGCCGCCGCTGTGAGCAACGCCGTTTGGCCGAATGCGGTCATGCCGTCCTGGTAATCGACCGGGATGCCGCTCGCGAGAGCCCGGTCAAGCCCAACGATGTCGCCGGCCTTTGCGGCCTCAAAATAGGCCTTGATCACCTCTGGAGCTGGTTGTACGGAGGATATTGTGCCGAGACTGGCCGAGCCCAACGGCAGACTCGATGGCATTGCCGGGATTGGAATACGCATACCGACAATGAGAGAAATGGCAGGCATGGCCTCCTTTCCCATACCCACATTCTGGGCCGCCCAGCTATTCAAGGACAGAAGTATGACCAGCGCAATGAGCAAAGATATCTTCATCTGAAAATAATAACTGCCGCCATAGGCTCCACGCATGGGTCTTCTGGGCATTGGAATGATGGGAAAAGACCCAGCCAAACTTTCTCAGTTTCCGTAATGGGTACAGGCGCGTTCAATATAAATCGTATGCGTCCGCTCATCCACGCTGTAAACGATGCGGTCCTTATAGGTCAGGCGGTAGGAATAACTTCCCGCGAGGTCCCCGAGCAGCTTCTTGCCCTCGTATGGGTCCTGGGCGATGACGTGGATCAGGATGTCGTGGAGTT
>JAHFCE010000049.1 GCA_023249675.1 Elusimicrobiota bacterium
GTGTTCTTGATCGCGGCCTTGTACATCTCGAAGAACACGGGGTACTTCATCGGGCGCAAAGTGAGGTTGAAGCCGGGGTCGAGGATCATGAAGAGGTCTCCTGAATGTTACTGGCACGCCTCGCAGCTTTCCGGATTTTCCAGGGAGCAGGCGACCGCTTCCGCGCCGGTGACCGCGGGCGCGGCCGTCGGGATCGTTTGAGCGGCGACGGCCGCGACCGTCGTCTTGGCGATCTTCGTCGCGGGGCGCGAGCGCAGGTAGTAGGACGTTTTGAGTCCTTTCTTCCATGCGTACATGTACATGGAGGAGAGCTTGCCGATGTTCGGGCTCTCCATGAAGAGGTTCAGGGACTGGCTCTGGTCGATGAACGCGCCGCGGTCGGCGGCCATGTCGATCAGGGAGCGCATCGGGATCTCCCAGACGGTGCGGTAGGTCGCCCGGATGTGCTCGGGGATTGCGGCGATGTCCTGAATCGAGCCCTCGGCCATCATGATGCGCGCGCGCATTTCTTCATTCCAAAGACCAAGTTTTTTTAACTCCAAGCAAAGATACTTGTTGACCTGGAGGAACTCGCCGGACAACGTTTCCCTTTTAAACAGATTCGAGATCTGCGGCTCGGTGGCTTCGTAGGCGCCGACAATCGAGGCGATCGTCGCGGTTGGGGCGATCGCGAGCAAGAGCGAGTTGCGCAGCCCTTTCTTGACCATCTCCGCGCGCAGCTTTTCCCATCTGGCCGAGTCGGAAGGAGCCGTGCCCCAGAGCTCGAACTGGAACACGCCCTTGGCCGCTTTCGTTTCCGGGAAGGCCTGGTGCGGACCCTTCGCCCCCGCGAGCTCGACGGACGCCGAGAGCGCATGGAAGTAGATCTCTTCCGCGATCTTCTTCGACAGCTCGCGGGCCTCGTTCGAGTCGAACGGCATCCCGAGCTGGAAGAACGCGTCCTGCACGCCCATGACGCCGAGGCCGACCGGGCGCCACTTGGAGTTGCTGGCCTTCGCGGCCTTGGTCGGGTAGAAGTTGATGTCGATGACGCGGTCGAGATACTTGACCGCGGTGCGCACGTTCGCCGCGAGCTTGACGAAGTCAAAGCGCCCGTCCTCAACGTGCTTGCCGAGGTTGATCGAGCCGAGGTTGCAGACCGCGGTCTCGCCCTGGCTCGTCACTTCGATGATCTCGGTGCAGAGGTTCGAGGAGTGGACGACGTTCGCGGGAGAACCCGTTTGGTTCGCTTTGAGATTCGACGCGTCCTTCCAATTCATCCAGCCGTTGCCGGTTTCGGCGAGCGCCTTCATCATGCGGGCGTACAGCTCGCGCGCCTTCACCTGGCGGACGAAGAGCTTCTTGGCTTCGCCTTCGAGGTAAGCCTCTTCAAAGGCCTTGCCGTACAGATCGGTGAGTTGGGGCATCGTCTTCGGGTCGAACAGCGACCACATCCCATCCTCCTCCGCGCGCTTCATGAACAGATCGGGAATCCAATGCGCGAGGTGAAGGTTGTGCGCGCGCCGAGCCGCGTCGCCGGTGTTGTCGCGCAGCTCGAGGAATTCCTCGATGTCCGCGTGCCACGTCTCCAGGTACACGGCGCAAGCGCCTTTGCGCTTGCCTCCCTGGTTGACGGCGACGACGGAAGAATCGAGCGTCTTGAGCCAGGGGATGATGCCGTTTGACTGGCCGTTGGTCGAGCGGATCAAGGACCCGCGAGCGCGGACGCGTGAGTAGGACACGCCGATGCCGCCCGAGAACTTTGAGAGCAGCGCGATATCCGTGTAGCGGTTGTAGATCGCCTCGAGGTCGTCGACAGGCGAGTCGAGCAGGTAGCACGAGCTCATCTGCGGGTGTTTCGTGCCCGAGTTGAACAAGGTCGGCGAGCTCGGCATGTGCTCGAAGCGCGAGATGAGATTGTAGAACTCGACGGCTTCCTGAACAGTGTCGGAGAGGCCGCAGGCCACGCGCATGAAGAAGTATTGGGGAACCTCGATGACTTCGCGGGTCTCAGGGTTCTTCAGGAGGTAGCGGTCGTAGACCGTGCGCAGGCCGAAATATTCGAACAGATCGTTGCGCGAGGCCTCGATGGCGTCGTTGAGCTTGCGCGAGTTGGCCTGCACGAACTGGCCGACCTTGTCGGAGATCAGGCCGTGCCGGATGCCGGCGCCGATCGACTGGGAAAACGAGTGGATGTCCTGGTTCACGACTTCTTTCATGATGTACGTTGAAAGAAGACGAGCTGCCAAGCGCGAGTATTCCGGCTCTTCGGCAATCAAGAGGGCCGAGGTCTGGATGGATAAATTGTCAAGTTCTTTTGTCGTGGCTCCGTCGTAGAGTCCGCCGATGGTCTTGGTGGCGATCTTCAGCACGTCGATATTTTCGAGGCCCGCGCCCGAGCGGGCGACGGCCCGCACGATCTTGTTGACGTCGACGGACTCAAGCGAGCCGTCGCGCTTGCGGACCTGCATCGTGGTCGCATTGACGTCTTCGTTGCTGCTGATGGGAGTGACAGGCGTGGTCCGTGCCGTCGTGTTCATCCTTTTCTCCGTGACATTTTGTAGCGTTCTTGTGCCTGGACCCGCGGCGCGGCCCGCGCCCGTTTTCAAGCAAGGCTAGAGAATAACCGATGAACATATCTTTGTAAAGACCCAGATGGACACACAGGACTAATGAGGACTTACCAGTGTTGTTAAGTGTTGTCTTCTGCATGACGACTTTCTTGATTTCGGGCTGCTCTCCCGCGCCGAAGGCGTCGCGAGAGCTGCCTGATTTCACGCTGACCGCCGTCACGATCGATGGGACATCGCCTTTCGACCGTCGGACGCTACGTGGACGTGTGTGGATCGCCGACTTCGTGTACACGCGCTGCGCGGGACCGTGCCCGATGCTGACCGCGAACATGGCGGGACTGCAGAAGCGCCTGCCGAAGTCGATCGGCCTGCTCTCGTTTACGGTCGATCCCGATCATGACTCGCCCGAGGTCCTCACGCTGTACGCGAGAAAGTTCGGCGCGGATCCGCAGCGCTGGTTTTTCCTCACCGGCGAGAAGTCGGAGCTGATTCGGCTTGTGCGCGACGGCTTCCTCCTGCCGGTCGTGGAGAACGCCGCCGCGCTGCCGGGCGAGCGCTTCGCGCACTCGACGAAGTTCGTTCTCATCGACGCGGCCGCGCGCGTGCGCGGCTGGTATGATGGCGATGATGCGGCCTCTTTGGACACGCTCGCCGCCGACGCGAAGAAGCTCTGAGTTAGGCGCGGCGGCGCTGCGTGCGCCCGGCTCTATACAAGAACGTCGCGAGGACCGCGATCAGCACAGCGAACACGCCCTGAAAGGTTGCGAAGCAGGCGACCTTCAACACAGCAAAAGAGGGGGAGACGAAGCGCACAAGCCAACCCGACGCTTCCCCCAGGAAGGACGAGCCGAAACCTAGGCCGATGACCCACTTCTTGGTTCGGTCCTCCCATGGCGCGAAGATCGCGAGATGGGTGAGCAGCAGGATCATGACACCCATCGTGGCCAGGTGCGCGTGGCTGACCTCGAGCAAGGAAGCGGCGCTGCGCGGCTGAGAGTATTCCTCGGCCGAGCCCAGGTAGTAGGCTTCGACCGACCTCGGCGACAGCGACATGCGCGAGAAGTACATCGCGGCGTTCGTGGCCCAGAGGCCGGCCGCGAAGACAAGCGTCCAGGTCAAGGTGAGCCGCATCAGCGGATTGTTTTGGAAGCCGCCGGTCTGCATGTATTTCACAGGTATCAGTCTATCACTTCATGGGTTTGACGTTCAGGATCTGGTGGACGGCCAGCACGCGCCGCACGGCCCGCGTGACGGCTTCCGAGGTCAGCGAGGCGCCCGCTATGCCGCGCAGGCCGCGCCGCAAGGCGAGGTCGTCATCGAGCCTCCGGCCGGGGAACTGCCCAAGCCAGCGCTTCGAGGCGCGGTAGTCATCGGGCTCGGCGAAGGACAGGATCTCGATGAAGCTGACCGTCGCGTCGGCCCCGATGACGACCATCATGGTCTCATTCATCGTGCGCACGAGGTGCGACTCGAAATAGGCGGTCGTCGATCCTGCGACATAATAGGTCCAGACCTTCGACTCAAGCTTGGATTGGGCGGCCTTTTCGACGGCTTGAGCCTGCGCGTCGCTTAGGAACGCCGTTTTGCGTTCCGGCTTTGCGGAGGGAAAGGCGAACGACAACGCGTCCTTCTGTGACAGGAGGACGCGCGCCGAGGCCGGGAGTGCGGTCAAGGCACTCCCGGCCAGAACGGCAACGATTAGAATATGTACGCGAGTCCGAGATTCCACTGGTTGACGCCGGTGCGGGCCTGGTTGAGCTTCCATTGCTGATCGAGTTTGACGGCCACCTGAGGGATCGGCTTGTAGGTCGCGCCGAGAGTGTATTCGACGCGGCTATTGGCCGGGTCCTTTGAGTAGGTCGTGGGCGTTTTCGCCTGCGTATCATAGCGCTCATAGCGGAAGAAAGGTGAGAGCGACTGACCCTTGCTTTTTTTGACGAGTGTGAGCACGTCGAACGCCGCTTCCGCATAGCCTCCGAACAGCCTGCTGCCGATGGAATTCTTCGCGGCGTCGGTGTTGCCCTGCGCGATGTTGAGTGTGTCCGCATTGCCGATGCGGCCCTCGACGTACAGGGCCTGCATGGACGCGCCGCGCCATTGTGCCGCCGCATGCGTTTCCCACAACGTGACAGGCACGGAGAACGTCACGTCGCCCTGGTCGGCCTGGCCGAGATAGAGGCCGGCTCCGGCCTTCACGCCCTGGATGGGCGTCACATCGATACGGGAGGCCCACGCCAGATCCTCAATCGAGGTCTTCGAGCCGCTCGTGCGTCCGCCGCGGATCGCGCTGCCGGAGGTGAAGCCGTCTGTGGATGGGCCCCCGGAAACCTTCGCGTTGAGTCCGGCGAGGACGTAGCTGCGGAAGGACACCGGGCCGATGTCGCCGAACACGCCGGCTCCATTCTCATGCCAGGTCGAGGGGATGATATGTCTCTCCACGTTTGGACGGTTGACGCCGTGAAAGGCGGTCGGCTCATGGACTTCGTTGACGAGGCCAAGCGGTACGATTACGTTGCCCGCGCGGACTCCGACCGTCTCATGGAGCTTAAAGTCGAGATAGGCCTGTTCAACGGTGATCTCGCCGCGCGATTCGGCGGCTTCGCCTGAGCCGCCGTGCTCGAATTCGATCTCTGAGTTGAAGAGGAGCCAGTCGTTGAACTTGTGACCTATGTACAGCACGACCCGTTGGAGGTCGGCCTGCTTCTTCTGACCGGAGGGGTCGCCGTTCTGCTTGCGCTTGGACG
>JAHFCE010000043.1 GCA_023249675.1 Elusimicrobiota bacterium
CCTTCTTCGAGAGATAATGCGTGATCGCGGCCGTCAACGTCGTCTTGCCATGGTCGACGTGGCCGATCGTTCCGATGTTGACGTGCGGCTTGGTGCGCTCGAATTTAGCCTTGGACATGGCGTCAGTTCTCCTTGTTTGATTTGAGAGAGTCGATGCGGCGACGAAAACAAGCTGGGAATGGGAGTTGAACCCACGACCTTCTCCTTACCATGGAGATGCTCTACCAACTGAGCTATCCCAGCGCCGAGCAAAAACACGATCGGAGCGGGCGATGGGAATCGAACCCACGTAACGAGTTTGGAAAACTCGTGTTCTACCATTGAACTACGCCCGCGAACTTCCCCGCCTTACCGGGCGCGGCAACGCCAACGTCGCATCGCAGCCGTGCCGAGAGAAGACCAACGGATGGCGGGAGGAGGATTATAGCCAAACGCCGGCGATAGTGTCAACCGACTGGACGGCGGCGGATTGATGGGGTATCCTTAAGAGCGATGGAACTGGGAAGGCTCTTGAAGCTGATCGTGATCGCGCTCGCGGTCGTGCTCCCGGTCCGGTCCTGGGTGGCGGAGCCGATCTACGTGGCGAGCCCCTCCATGGAGCCCACGCTCAAGACCGGCACCTTGCTGATACTCGACAAGCTGACCTTGCGCGTGCGCGCCCCAAGGCGGGGGGACGTTCTGTCCTTCCGCAGCCCGGTGGACGAGCGCGACCTTCTCAAGCGCGTGATCGCCCTGCCCGGCGAAACCGTCGAAATGCGGGAAAAGGCCGTCTGGATCAACGGAAAAGAGCTCGATGAGCCCTACGCCGTCCATTCCCGGGCCGGGGAACGCCTGGAGGGCGACAACATCGGACCCCTGATCGTGCCCGAAAACAGTTTCTTCGTGCTCGGCGACAACCGCGACGAGTCCAACGACTCCTCGGTCTGGAAGGACGCCGAGGGCAACCCGGTGCATTTTCTGCGCCTAGCCCTGATCCAGGGCCTCGCACGGCGCTTGCCCTGGGCGTAGGCCCCGCAGGCGGTTTCGAAAACGGGTTGACACTGTATTTTCGAAATACTATACTAATCGATATTATAGAGAACTGCTCTTTTCAATGGTAAAGAAATCGACCGGCAGCCTTCCGCGGGTCTCTGGACGCTGGGTTAACTGCCCCGGGCATTACCGGGCATACATTCCCAATCCCCTACCCCCGGAGTTCGCCTGGACGCCAAAGCTCGTTCAAGCTCTGTCCTACGCGGATCATCTGATCGGTCGCTTGGCCGGAGAAGGAGGACGCCTACCGAATCCGCATCTACTCTTGCGCCCGTTTCTGAGACGCGAGGCCGTGCTTTCCAGCCGTATTGAAGGAACCCAGGCGACGCTCGGCGAGTTGCTGGAGGTCGAAGCCGGTGTCTCTGTCGAGCGCAGCCCGGATGACCTGCGCGAGGTCGGCAACTATGTCGCGGCCCTTGAATACGGAATCAAGCGCCTCAACAAGCTCCCGCTCTCGTTGCGTCTCGTCCTCGAACTGCATGAGCGTCTGATGAAAGGCGTTCGCGGCGAAAGAGCGACGCCGGGAGAGTTCCGCAGGTCCCAGAACTGGATCGGGGCGCCGGGCTGCACATTATCCCAAGCGTCCTATGTTCCGCCGCCGCCGGACGCTCTCATGGACTGCCTCGGTCCTTGGGAAAAATTTCTCCATGAGCGCCCGACGCCCCCCTTGATTCAAGTGGCCCTCGCCCACTACCAGTTTGAGGCGATCCATCCCTTTCTGGACGGCAACGGCCGCGTTGGACGATTGTTGATTCCTCTCTTTCTGGTCGAGCGGAGCATCCTGCCGACGCCGTTGCTCTACCTGAGCGCTTTTTTCGAGGCGACTCGCCGCGACTACTACGACTTGTTGAGCGGCGTCAGCGCCCGCGGAAATTGGGAGGAGTGGCTGATTTACTTCCTCAATGGGGTGGCGCGTCAATCGGAGGATGCGCTGAGCCGCGCCGAACGGATCAACAAGATGCTGGAGTCTTGGCGGATCGAAGCCAGCCGCGCATCTCCCGGGCCGCGCGGTCAGCGCGCGGATAAAGAAGGGGGGCGGCCCTCGCTGGTCCCGGTACGACTCGTGGATATGCTCGCCTCAAATCCTTTCATCACGATCAAGAAGGCGGCGGAGCAGTTGGGGGTCGCCTTCACCACGGCGCAGCGCGGTATTGAGAAGCTTGAAAAGATCGGAGTCGTCAGTCGGACGGGTACGACAAAACGTGACCGTGTGTACTGCGCGAAGGCGATCCTCGACATCCTTGAAGAGCCCGCCCGCATAAGCGCTGATCCAGCCGGCTCTTAACCATACCCATCGGGGGCTTCAGGATGGGCGGCGAAATGAAGAAGTTGCTATAATCCAAGCGGCACTTTCGGGCAGTTAGCTCAGCGGTAGAGCATTGTCCTCACACGACAAGGGTCACAGGTTCAAATCCTGTACTGCCCAAGCTTTAAAGACGCAATCAGTCGTCGTTTATCGATGGAGAAAGCCCCGGAAGCCTGAAAAGGCCTCCGGGGCTCTTTTTCTGGGTCTGGCGGTTCTGCCATTTTTCTGCCATACTAATCGGACCCTATGGCGCGAATTTACTCCTGGGCCGGCAAGAACGGCACCTACTGGTATCTCGACTATGCCGTCGATGGCCGCAGAATCCGCAAGCGCGTCGGCAAGTCGAAGAAGCTGGCCCAGCTCGCCTTGGCCGACGTCCAGGTCAAGCTCGAGCGCAAGGAGCTGGGCTTCCAGTCCAAGGACAAAAACCTCGCCGATTTCTTCGTCGAATATCTGGATTACTCCAAGACCAACAAGAGCCGCGGCTCCTACGTCCGCAATGAGATCGTGCTGCGGACCTTCAAGGGGTTCGCCCAAGTCGAGCGCCTGCGCGGAATCACGCCGCAGCTGATCGAGAGCTATAAGAAGTTCCGCTCGGAGGGGGGAACGAAGGCCTCGACGATCAACACCGAGCTCAACACGATCAAGGCCGCGCTCAACCGCGCCATTGCGCTTGGCTATCTCGCGCGCAACCCCTGCCGCGAGGTCAAGAAGCTGAAGTCTCCGCGCAAGCAGGTCCGCTTCCTCAGTAAGGAGGAGGCTAGGAAGCTGGTCGATGCCGGCAACGGCCGCATGGGCCCGATCATCGAGACGTTGCTTTACACCGGTCTTCGCCGCGATGAGTTGACCCATCTGACCTGGGCCGATGTGGACCTGCAGCGGCGCATCGTCGCCGTCCAGGCCAAGGACGGCTGGCATCCGAAGGATTACGAGGTCCGCCATATCCCGATGGCGCCGCGGCTGCATGAGCTGCTCAAGTCCCTGCCGCGCAAGGACAATCCGTGGGTGTTTTCGACCAGCAACGACGGCCCGCATCTCGGGCATATCCTATCGCGCGACTTTCGCAAGCTTCTGAAGCTCTGCGGCATCAAGGGCGCTTCCCTGCATACGCTTCGCCACACGTTCGCCAGCCATCTCGTCATGAACGGGACCGACGTTTATACGGTCCAGAAGCTCCTCGGGCATTCGAGCATCAAGACGACGGAGATTTACGCTCACCTTGCTCCGGATTTCTTGAAATCGGCGGTTGAACGGCTCAAGTTTTGAAGCTGATGTATTGCAATTCTCAATTCATGATTTGCAAATTAAGAATAAACATGCTATACTGAGCCTACCATGAAACCTAAGGCCGGGATCAAGCCGCAGGACCTGCTCATCCTGCTCAAAATCGTGTGCTGGAAGGATCGCGAGTGGCGCTCCATAGACCTCGCGAACGAACTCGGGATTTCGCCTGCTGAAGTCAGCATGGCGCTTGAGCGCGCGCGGAGCGTGGGATTCCTTGATTCCGAAAAACACAAGGTTATGAAGGCCCCGCTCATCGAGTTCTTGCTCCATGCGGTGAAGTATGTTTTTCCCGCCGAACCGGGCCCACTGTGCCGGGGAATCCCGACGTCTCATTCCGCGCCGCCGCTGGCCAAGCGTATCGTGTCGGAAGAAAACGACCAGTACGTCTGGCCTCATGATGAGGGCGAGGTGCGCGGCCAAGAGATCTCTCCGTTGTATCCGACGGCGTCAGACGCGGCGCGGCGTGACTCGAAGCTCTATGAGCTATTGGCGCTCATTGATGCCCTGCGCGTCGGCCGCGCGCGGGAGCGCAACATCGCCGCGCAAGAGATCGAGAGCCGGTTAAGCGAGCTTGTCCTTGAGAACAAGTAAGAACCTGGAGATGCTGGCCGTGGTCGCGCGCGGCCTGTGCGAGCTTAAGGAGCGGGTCGTCTTCGTCGGCGGAGCCACCGTCGATATGTACATCACCAGCTCCGCCGGCGACCCGCTGCGGGCCACTGACGATGTGGACTGCGTCATCGGAATCACCAGTCGCGTCGCCTTCGCTCAGCTCGAGGAAAAGCTCCGATCTCTTGGTTTCACCCATCCGATGGATGATCCCAAGGCGCCCATCTGCCGTTGGAGGTTCTCCGGGATATTGGTCGACGTGATGCCCATCGATGCGGGTGTGCTCGGCTTCAGCAACCGCTGGTATCCCGAGGGCGTCGAGCATGCCGAAAAGCGGAATCTTCCGGACGGGCAAGAAGTTTCAATCTTCACGCTTCCCTACTTCCTCGCGTCCAAGATCGAGGCCTTTCTGGGTCGCGGTAAAGACGATTTCTATGGAAGCCAGGATATTGAAGATATCGTGGCGGTGATCGACGGGGCGGAGGATGCTCGCGGGAAAATTCTTGGCGCTCCTGAGACTGTTCAGGCCTACATCCGCAAGGAGTTCGGCGCTCTACTGCGGAATGAAATATTCGCGCAGAGCGTGATCGGGCACTTGGGGCCCAGGGCCGGGGCAGGCCGGGTTCAACGAGTTCTTCAGATTCTGCGGGAGATCGCAGGATGAGGCCGGGTCATAAGTAGCTGCTCAGGAAAATAAACGGGACGCCTTAATCGATGTCCACTTCCAACCGCCTGGATGCTCGTCCCTCGGTCTCTCTTTTCTTGACCCACGCTGTGATGCTAGCCTGATCGAAACGGACCAAAGACCCGAGCTTGATGACCGGGATATAGCCCTCGTGGACCCACTGATAGATCGTCCGCGGCTTGACCTGCAGCCAGGCCGCGACCTCATCCACGGTCAGGAGGCGATCCACTTTGCGGCCGGCGTCGGCGCTCATTGCGGCTACTTGCGCGTCCCGCGCGCCTTCCGGGCCAGGACCTTGGTGACGATCTTCTTGTGGAGGAGTTGCTTGCCCGCCAGGTCCTTGAGGTCCTGGGCCGACTCGCGCCGCAGGAACTCCTGCCAGCGTCCGGAGCCGACCCAGCCCCTCATCTCGTCGAGCCGGGCCAGGACCAGCTTCTCTTGGAGCTGACGCAAAGTGTCGCCGGGTTCAAGCGCGGCGGCGACGGCCTTGCTTGAGGACATCACGTCCATCAGCAGGACATCGCAGGCCTTCGCCATGACCAGATCGCCGATCCCGAGGCCGTTCTTGAGCATCTTGGCCAGGTCGAGCAAGTCCGAGATCTCGAACTTCCGCTCCATGAGCAGGTCGTAGTTCTCCTTTGGGTAGCGCTCCAGGAGGCCCCGGATCGCGCCCAGGGGCAGGCTGTAGGCCTGGCGCAGGGTCAGGATGATCGCCATGCGGTTGAAGTGGTCGGGGACGATATAGCAGGCCTTGCCGTCCTTCTTGAGCGGGGGCTCGATGAGGTTTATTCGCGGCGAGCTGTAGCTCAAGAGCGCGCGCTGGCTGAGTTCAAAGCCGCCCACGGCCTCAAGCATGGACATGAAGTCCTCGAGTTCCACCAAGACCGGCCCCGGTTCCGTACCCGCCGCCTGCTTTCGTCCGAAGTGCTCCCGGACCTGCTGCGGCCGCATCACTGGGAGTTTTTGAATCTCTTTGCTCGTCATGGACTTGGTTTCCATTGGGACATTCTACCTCTATCCACTCCCTCCGCCCATCCGTTTCCGTCTCTGTTTTTGTTTATTTTTTCACCACCTCATCTACTTTTCTTGATCCGACTTATCCACCATCCTCCTGACCTCTGCACCACATACCACACAGTGGTTGGGGGGGAGAGGTCAGGAGGCGAAAACGGCGAAGCCGATTTCGAGGTGGATAATAAAGGATCAAGAAAAGCGTGCTTTTCTCGTCGCTACTCGTTTGTACCACACCGCAGGCATGCCTGCGTGATTGCCTGCGTACCCCTCGGGCACGCCCGACACCTTGCCCGAGGGGTAGCGCCGTAGTGGTACAAAAATCCGTCTGGGAGTTTTGTCCGTCCGGCCGCGGAGTTTTACCCGTCGCGGTGCGCCAGTTCTGCCCCGCCAAGCCAGGAGTTTCCCCGATTTTCCGCTTGAGTTTTCCTCGCCGACACGCCCGATTATTCCCGTTTCACTGGACCAGTTCTTTCAATTTTTCTGTTCGGTTTCCCTATGATCCATCACCTCAACAGCCAGGTGGACCCGCGCGGCGACAGGGATGGGAGGCAGGACTTTCCGAGCGAGTGGCCGGCGTAGAGGCCCGCGAGAGCGGGCCGGACGGGCTATGCCCGGCCGAAGCGATTTTGACGGCGGCTGTATGAAAAGACGGCGGAAGGAACTCCTGGGCGGCACAAATCATCTCTTGATTAATTCCGGGGCGGGGCTACAATAGGCGGGTGTGGGGCGAGTCCGGTGAGAAAGGGGCTAATTTATCCTACTTCGTGATCGCGACGTGCCCGCAATATTGCGGCCACTGCACGCGCATGGATCTCGTCGGCAACTCCGTGCCGCAGGTGTCGAAGCACAAGTTTGAGCATTCCCCGAAAGAGCGCTACGACGCGATGCTCGACTATCTGCGCAAGACGCCGAGGGTGCGCGACGTCGTCGTCTCCGGCGGCGACATCGCCAACGTGCCGATCGCCCAGCTTGAGGCCTTCCTGATGTCTTTGATGGACATACCGAATATCCGCGACATCCGTTTGGCCACCAAAGGACTCCAGGGCCTGCCCCAGCACTTCCTTCAGGACGAGGTCCTCAAGGCCTTTGATCGCATCGCTCAGCGCGCGCACGCGCGCGGCGTCGACATCGCCGTGCACACGCACGTCAACCACGCCAACCAGGTGACGCCGCTCGTGGGCAAGGCCGTGCGCAAGATCCTCGACATGGGCTTTCGCGACGTGCGCAATCAAGGCGTCCTCCTGCGCGGCGTCAACACCACGCAAAAAGACCTTCTCGAGCTGTGCTTCATGCTGCTCGACTGCGCGAAGATCATGCCGTACTACTTCTACATGGCCGACATGATCCCCAACTCCGAGCACTGGCGCCTGTCGATCGCCGAGGGCATGAAGCTCCAGCACGACATCATGGGCTACCTGCCCGGCTTTGCGACGCCCCGCGTGACCGTGGACGTGCCCTACGTCGGCAAGCGCTGGATCCACCAGTTCGCCGATTACGACCGGGTCAAGGGCATCTCGTACTGGACCAAGAACTACCGCACGATCCTCGAGGCCGACGACGCGAACGCGCTGGCGCGCCGCTACGAATACCTGGACCCCGTCTACACGCTCCCGCCCGAGGGCCGGGACTACTGGCGCAAGCAGCAGAAGCCGGCCGTCACCGCCTGATGGCCTTCACCTTCACGCCGTACGGCGGCCTCGAGGGCCTCCTCCTCGTCAAGGGGCCTTTTTTCCCGGACGAGCGCGGCTTCTTCTTCGAGTCCTTCCGCGCCGACGAATGGGCCAAGGCGGGCCTGCCGGCGCTCCTGCAGGACAACCTCTCGCGCTCGAAGAGAGGCGTCGTGCGCGGCCTCCACTACCAGATCCCGCCCAAAGCGGTCGGCAAGCTGGTGCGCTGCGTGCGCGGCCGGATTTTCGACGTCGCCCTGGACCTGCGAAAAAAATCGCCCACCTACGGCCGCTCGGCGGCCATCGAGCTCGACGACGCGGGAAACCGGATGTTCTGGATTCCCGCCGGCTTCGCGCACGGCCTGTGCGCGCTGACCGAGGAGGCTCTCGTCGCCTACAAGGTCACCGACTACTGGACCAAGGAAGTGGACCGCGGCGTCCGCTGGAACGACCCGGCGCTGGGCATCCCCTGGCCGGTCTCCGCCGACGAGGCGCTCGTCACCGCCAAGGACGCCGGACTGCCTCTGCTCTGCGACGCCGACAACCCCTTTTAGCGGCGCCTACTCGTAGTGCAGCGCCTCGACAGGATCGAAGCGCGAGGCCTTGTAGGCGGGATACAGCGCGAAGAGAAAGCCGGTGCCGAGCGCGATCAGCAGGGCCCCTGCGACGTGCAATAAACTGATCTCGAGCATGCGGTCTTCCTTCGGCGCCAGGCACCAGATTCCAAAGACCCCCAGCCCCGTGCCGCCAAGTCCGCCGATCACGCCGAGCATCATCGCCTCGGCGACGAACTGCCAGACGATGTCCTCTCGAGTCGCACCCAGCGCCCGCCGGATGCCGATCTCGCGCACGCGCGCGAAGATCGTGGCCAAAGTCACGTTCATGATGCCGATGCCGGAGGCGAGGATCGCGACGATGCCGATGATCATAATCGAGACGACGAACTCCTTCATCTGCTTGAGCGCGCTTTGCATGATCTCCCGGTAGTCCTTGATCTCGAAATCCTCCTCGCCGCGATGCCGGGCCTTGAGCAGGACCTTGATGCGGCGAAGATACAGCGAGGCCGTCCGCGCGTCCGCCGTGTCCACGTCGATCTTCTCGATGACCTCGGGATTCTTCTGGTAGCGCGGGGTCAGGAAGCGCTGAAACGTCGTGGCGGGCACAAGCACGACGCCCTCGCCCCCCCAGGAACGGAACCACCGAGGGTCCCGGTCCTTGGGCGGTTCCTTGAGTACGCCCACGACGGTGAACAGGTGGTCTCCAAGCAAAATCTCACGGCCGATCGGGTCGCGGCGCGAGATATATTTCGTCAATGCCTGCTCGGGGAAATACTTCGCCCAGTACGGCTTCTTGATCCAGCTCCCCGATTCGATGAGCACGCACACCCGCGAGGCCGAAGCGAGGTCTCGGTCATTGAGCAGGCGCCCGCGCCGGGTGTACACCCAGTCGCGCTTGGCCCAATCCGGGGTGACGCCAATGGCGGAAAGGCCGTCGTTCTTGAAGTCGTCCAGGCGCCCGCGCGTACTCCAACTCGTGTTCCGCGGCGAGACCATGAACAGCTCGGGATACTGGCGGCGGATTTCGAGGGCGTCCTGGTAGGTCAGTCCGGGCGAGAGGCCTTTCGAGACGTAGTTGTTCCTCTGGGATACAACAAGACGCCCCGGGCCCGCAAGGCGCAGCGCCTCCGCGTAGCGCTTCATCATGCCGGCCGTCTGGGAGAACGTGAACAGCATCGCCGCGATGCCGATTGAGAGCGAGAGCGAGGTCATGGCGCTGCGCGTCTTGTGGGCGCGGATCTCGATGAGCGCCGAACGGCCCAATTCCGAGAGCTTCATTCGGCCTTCAGCGCCTCGACGGGATCAAGCCGCGACGCCTGGTAGGCCGGCATCAAGGCGAATACGGCGCTGACAAGCGCTGCGAGCGCCACACCCTCGGCGCATTGCAGCCAGGTGACCTGCGCTAAGTCCCGCGAACCGCCGAGGCCCGAGAGCCATTGGATGCCGCCAAGGCCGAGGGCCACCCCCGCAACACCGCCCGCCGCGCCCAGCATCGCCGCCTCGAGCAGAAATTGGGCCAGTATGTCCGCGCGGCTGGCGCCGATCGCGCGGCGGATGCCGATCTCGCGCACGCGCGCAAAAATCGTGGCCAAGGTCACATTCATGATGCCGATGCCGCCGGCGAGCAGGGCGACCACGCCCAAGGCAAGCCCCGCCTTCACGTACTTGCGCATGTTCTCCAGCTCCGACTCGATCTCCTCGCGCTGGTCCTTGATCTCGAAGTCCAGTTCCCCGCGGTGGCGGCGCTTGAGGATCGCCTCGATTTGCTGCCGGCGCGAGGCCAGGGTCCGCTCGCTGCCCGTATCGATGCGGATCTCATCGACGGCATCCGGGTTTTTCTCGTAGCGCGACAGGCCTTGTTGGTAGGCCGTGATCGGCACCAAAGCGTTGGGCGTGTTCCAGCTGTCCCACCGCGGGTCCTTGTCTCGCGGCGGCGGGGTCAGCACGCCGACCACCGTGAACACCGAATCCTCAAGACGGATTTGCGCGCCGAGAAGGTCGCGGCGCTTGGCGAAGGCGGCGTAGGGGTCGTCCTCTCCCCAGAACTTCGCCCAGAAGGGCTTTTTGATCCAGATCGCGGGCTCGACCATCACGACGACGCGCGCGCGGTGCGCCACGTCCCACTCGTTGAGGAAACGGCCGCGCAGCTTGTACACCCAGTCGCGCAGGCGGAAGTCCGGCGTCGTGCCCGAGACGCTGACTTGGGGCACCGAGATCCGCCCCGCGACGATCTTCACGTTGGTCCTGGAGTGAGGCTCGACCATGAACAGGTCCGGAAGCTCGCGGCGCAGGGCCAGCGCGTCGCCGTAAGTCAGCCCTTGCGAGAGGCCCTGCGAAGTGTAGTTGCGCTTCTTCTCGACCGTCATGCGGCCCGGGCCCATCAGGACTAGGTTCTTCTCGAGCGCCTCCTGCATGCCGCGCGTCTGCGCCGTCGTGTAGAGCAAGGACGCCACGCCGACGGACACCGCCGTGAAGGACAGCGCGGAGCGGAACTTGTTCGCGCAGATCTCGCGGGCGCCCGCGCGCAGGGCCTCGCGCGCGTTCACGCGAGCGCGCCGTCCTTGATCTTCAGGACCCGGCCGGCCGCGGCGCTGATCGCGGGGTCGTGCGTGACGAGCACGACCGTCATTCCCTCCATATTAAGCTCCTTGAACAGCGCCAAGATCTCGGCCGAGGATTTGGAATCGAGGTTTCCCGTGGGCTCGTCGGCGAGCAGGAGCGCGGGCTTGTTGGCGAGCGCGCGCGCGATCCCCACGCGCTGGCGCTCGCCGCCGGAGAGTTGCAGCGGCGTGTTCTCGGCCTTGCGGCCAAGTCCCACCCGCGTCAGCAGCTCCCGGGCGCGGGCGCGCCGCTCCGGGACGCCCGTGCCCGCATAGGCCATCGGCAGCGCGACGTTTTCGAGCGCCGACAGGCGCGGCAGGAGGTTGAAGGCTTGGAACACGAAGCCGATGCGCGCGCGGCGCAGGCCGGTGAGCTCGGCATCTCCCAGCCGTGCCGTCTCGGCGCCTTCGAGCCGGTACCTGCCGCCCGTCGGACGGTCGAGCAGGCCGAGGATGTTGAGCAAGGTCGACTTGCCGCAGCCGGAGGGTCCCATGACCGCGACGAATTCACCCTGAGCCACGGAGAAAGAGACCCCCTTGAGGGCCTGGTAGCCGCCCGGGTAGGTGCGCGTGAGCCCGTCGACGAGGATGGAGCTCACGACTTGGGCTTGTCGTCGGGCTTTTCGGTGAGGAGCTTGTCCCCCTCTTTGAGGCCTTCGAGCACCTCGACGTCCATCTCCGAGCGCAGGCCGAGCTTGAGCGGCGCCTTGTCCGGCCCCGCCCCGCCGCCCGTCCGGTAGGCGAACTCCTTGCCGCCTTCCTCGAACACGCCGGACAGGGACATTTTCAGGACCTTCTTGCGCGAATCGAGCAGGCCGTCCACGCGCGCGGTCATGCCGGGCTTGAGGCGCGGGTCGCCCTTGAGCAAGGTGACTTCCACCTTGAAGTTCTTCAGGTTGTTGCTGTCATTCTCCGCCTGCGGCGAAACGAGGGTGACCTGGGACGGGAAGTCGAGGCCGGGCAGGGCGTCGACGGTGACCTTCACGGCCATGCCTTCCTTCAGCTTCAGCACGTCCATCTCGCTGATCTTCATCTTCACGACGAGCCGGGTCAGGTCGGCCACGGTCAGCAGGTAAGTCGGGGTTTGGGACTCCATCAGCCCCGTCACATATTCCCCGAGCTTGGAGAGCCGCCCTTCCTGCGGGTTGGCGGTGCTCCGGTTCTGGTAGCGCATGACGATGCCGTCGATCGGCGCGGTCAAGGTCGTCGGCACGTACGCCTCCGCCTCGGTGCGGCCGGGCTGGATCACGGCGAGCTTGTCTCCTGTTTTAACGCGCATCCCCTCGTCGACGAACAGCTCGATCACGCGGCCGGACACCTTGGAGGCCACATCGACGAAGGTCTTGGGCGTCAGCTCACCTGAGTCCATGAAGTGCAGCTCGATATCGCCGCGCTCGACTCTCACGCTCCCGCCCCCGCCTTCGGCGGTGGATTTTCCGCGATATTTCCAGCCCGACGCGCACAGGACCGCAACGACGGCGGCCAGCGCGGCCCACTTCGCTTTCGACATCTTGCGGCTCACCATAAGGGGTCTCCCACCGCGCGCCGATAGCGCGCGCGGTCGATGAAAATGTCGTGCAGCGCCAGCGCTCGTTCCACGCGGGCGTTTAAGTAGTCGTTCTGCGCCTGGTTCATGCGGATCGCGTCGGCCGAGCCCTGCTGGTACTGGCGGCCGACGAGCTCAAGCGACTTCGCCGCGATCTCTTCCTTCAGCAGCGCGATGGAATAGGATTGAGAAACCTTCTCCATGCTGATGAACGCGCCGTACACCTCGGATTTCACGGTCCGCTCGGCCGCGCGGCGCGCCTCCTCGGCGCGGCGCTTCTCCGCCCGCGCCGCTGAAATCGTCCAGCCCTGGGTGAAGCCATTGAAGCCGATCGGCAAGGTCAAGGCAAGCCCGACGTAATAATTGGGATTCGGGTTGGTCGAGCCCGCGCCCGGGAAGGCCGCGTAGCGCGTTCTGTTCCAGGTGGCGTCCACCTTGAAGCGGGGAAGGATCCCCTCGACGGCCTGCTGGAGGGCGACGCGCGCGCGCTCAAGCTCCTCGCGCGCCTTCGTCACCTCGGGCCGCAGCTCAAGGGCGCGGACGAAATCGACGCCCACGAGCGGCAAGTCGGTAGCACCCGCCTGCAGGTTCACCGTGAGCGCCGCCTCCTCGAGCGCGCCGCGGTCGATCAGCGCGTTGAACGCGACAAGGGAGGACTTTCGGTCGGCTTCCGCCGCGATGAGGCGCAGCTGCGAGGAGCGCCAGTCGGTCTCGCTCTTGAGCAGGTCGGCTAAGCTCTTCATCCCGTGCTTGTACAGATCGAGAGACTGATCGTACTGCTGCTTCTGGTCCTTCAAGTTCTGCTGGGCCACGCCGAGCAGTTCGGTCTTCGAGTCGAGATCGTAGAACGCGGTGATCGCCGCGAACGCGCGATCCTGCTTGGCCGCCGTCAAGGCGCTCCGGGCCGCGCGGCGCGCCATTGCGGCCGCGCGCGTCTTCTGTAAATCCTCGAAGTTGTTGAACAAGTTCCAGTTCGCCGTCGCCGCGGCCTGAGCGTTGCGCGGGGCGAAACGACCGTGCTCGTAGCGGTACGAGTCCAGCGGGTTGTGGCCGTACGGGTATTGGCTGTACGTGAAGGCGAGCGTGGGCAGAAGCATCGCCGCGGCCTGGCCCTTGAGTGCCGCGTCGGCCGCCTTATACGCGTCCTCGGCCGAGCGCACCTCGGGGGCGGATTCAAGCGCCGCGGCGGTGTAGGAAGAGACCGTTAGGCCGTCAGCAGCGCGGGCGCCCCGCGCCAGAGGAAGGAACAAGGCCAGCAGAGTCAGGGCAGAAGTCGGATTCATCCGCGGGGCGACGCCTCATTCTACTATAGACACGGCCATGTCAAGCCGAGGGCCTTGAAGATCACGCGCCGCGCCCTGCTCCAGCTCCAACCGCTAAGTAGACCCGGCGGTCCTCCGCTAGAACATGTCCGCCGACGGCTCGAGGACGAAGCGCTCGTCGCTGAGGTCGTCCGACGCGGGCTTGGGAACGTCGTCAGGCAGGATGTCCGGCAGGTCCCCCTTCGGTTCGGCCGCGCGGCGCGACAGCGCCGGGTTGCGCGCATAGGCGATCGCGCGCAGGGCCGCGGCCGCGAGCAACGGCTGCGAGCGGCTGATCAGCATGCCCTGCAGCTTGGAGGGCTTGGGCGAGCCGTCGTCCTTCAGGCCCTGAGAGCGTGCGTACTCCTCGAACTTGCCGCTGCGCATCAGCGCGCGCGCCCAGGCGTCGGGCGCGCTGAAGTAGGCCTGCTCGTTTTTCGCCGTGATGTCCTTTGGAGACTGACTCATCAGCTCCTCGAGAGGCGCGAGCGTGTCGGCGCCGCCGGCAAGCGCGGCGGCGATGACGTAGGCGTATAGGACCGGCCAACTCGAGTCGCGGTTGTAGTTCGTCACGCT
>JAHFCE010000044.1 GCA_023249675.1 Elusimicrobiota bacterium
CCTTCTTCGAGAGATAATGCGTGATCGCGGCCGTCAACGTCGTCTTGCCATGGTCGACGTGGCCGATCGTTCCGATGTTGACGTGCGGCTTGGTGCGCTCGAATTTAGCCTTGGACATGGTGGGGGTTCTCCTATCTAGCGAGTGCTCTTTTCGCCGGAGGCGATGGCGGCGTTCGCCTTCTCGACGATGGCCTTCAGAACATTGCTCGGAACTTCTTCATAGTGGCTCGGCTCCATCGTAAACGACGCGCGGCCCTGAGAAATCGAGCGTACGACGGTCGCGTAGCCGAACATTTCCGACAGCGGGACCGTGCATTTGACGAATTTCAAGTGTCCGCGATCGCCCATCTCGGAAATCTTCGCACGACGGCTGTTGAGGTCGCCGATGACATCGCCCGCATACTGCTCGGGCGTGGTGGCCTCGCACTTCATGATCGGCTCAAGGATCGTCGGGTCAGCCTTCTTGCAACCGGAGCGCAGCGCCATGGCGCCGCAGATCTTGAACGCCATTTCGTTGGAGTCCACGTCGTGGTAGGAGCCGTCAAGGAGAGTGACCTTGATGTCGACGATCGGGAAGCCCGCGAGCGCTCCGCCTTCGAGAGCCTCGCGCACGCCCTTCTCGACTGCAGGGATGTACTCGCGCGGAATGCGGCCCTGCTTGACGTCGTTGACGAACTCGAAGCCCTTGTTCATCGTCTGCGGCTCGATCTTGAGGACGCAGTGGCCGTACTGGCCGCGGCCGCCGGACTGGCGGATAAATTTGCCTTCTTCGGTGACCGACTTTCTGATGGTCTCGCGATAGGCGACCTGAGGCTCGCCGACATTCGCTTCAACCTTGAACTCGCGCTTCATGCGGTCGACGATGATATCGAGGTGGAGCTCGCCCATGCCCGAGATGATCGTCTGGCCGGTCTCGACATCAGTCTTGATGCGGAAAGTCTGGTCTTCTTCGCCAAGGCGCGACATCGCATTGGCCATCTTCTCTTCATCGGCCTTCGTCTTCGGTTCGATGGCAACCGAGATGACGGGTTCCGGGAAGGTGATCTGCTCAAGGAGGACCGGGTGCTCCGTGTCGCACATCGTGTAGCCGACACGGCCGTTCTTCAGGGCCACGGTCGCGCCGATGTCGCCGGCAAAAATCTCCTTGATCTCCTCGCGCTGGTTGGCGTGCATACGCAAGATGCGGCCGATGCGCTCCGTGTTGCGGTTGTTGCCGAACATAACCGTGTCGCCGGCCTTCAAAGTTCCGGAGTAGACCCGAAAGAAGATCAGTTTGCCGACGAACGGATCGGTCTGAATCTTGAACATGAGCGCGGAGAAAGGTTCGCTGTCACCAGCCTTGCGCTCGATCACCTTCTCTATCTCGAAAATATCGTGGCCCACAGTCGGCGGCAGATCGAGCGGGGAGGGCAGGTAGTCGCAAACCGCATCGAGCATGGGCTGAACACCCTTGTTTTTATAGGAGGAGGCGCACAGAACGGGAAAAATCTTGCACTGCAGGACGCCTGTGCGCAAGGTCTTCTTGAGCTCTTCCTGGGAGAACTTGGTCTCGCCGTTGAGGTAGCGCTCCATGAGAGCGTCGTCGAACTCGACGATCTTCTCGACCATCGTGGCGTGGTACTTCTCGGCTTCTTCCTTCATGTCGGCCGGAATCTCAACCTCGTCCCACTCGGCGCCAAGCTCTTCGCCCTTCCAAACCAGGGCCTTCATCTTGATGAGGTCGATGAGGCCGACAAAGTTAGCCTCGGAACCAATCGGCAGCTGGATCGGCACCGCGTTGGCGCCCAGCATCTTGATGATGGACTCATACGACATGTAAAAATCGGCGCCCATGCGGTCCATCTTATTGATGTAGACGACGCGCGGCACATGGTACTTGTCGGCCTGACGCCACACGGTCTCGGACTGCGGCTCAACACCCTGGACGCCATCGAAACAAACGACCGCGCCATCAAGCACGCGCAGCGAGCGCTCGACCTCGGCCGTGAAGTCCACGTGGCCGGGGGTGTCGATGATGTTGATCGCGCAGTCGCGCCACTTGCAGAAGGTCGCCGCCGCGGTGATCGTAATGCCGCGCTCGCGCTCCTGGGGCATCCAGTCGGTGGTCGTGGCGCCGTCGTGCACCTCGCCGATCTTATGGATGCGGCCGGTATAGTAGAGAATGCGCTCGGTCGTCGTCGTCTTACCAGCATCAATATGGGCGATGATGCCGATGTTGCGGACTTTGTCGAGCGACGATTCTCTGGGCATAATTTTTATTTTTTAATCTGAGTTCAGTTACCAGCGGTAGTGGGCAAACGCTCGGTTGGCTTCAGCCATCTTGTGGGTGTCTTCGCGCTTCTTGAAGGCGACGCCTTCCTTTTTGTTCGCCGCGAGGATTTCTTCGGCGAGGCGCTCGGACATCGGCTTGCCGGACTTCGCGCGGGCCGCATCGAGCATCCAGCGCATGGCAAGAGTGGACGAGCGCGTCACGGAAACCTCAATCGGCACCTGGTAGGTGGCGCCGCCGACACGGCGGGCCTTGACCTCAAGGAGCGGGCGAATGTTCTCGATGGCGCGAGTGAACACGTCGAGCGCGTTCTCCTTCGTTTTTTCGGCCACGATCTCAAGGGCGTCGTACATGACGCGTTCAGCCTGGGCCTTACGGCCGGCGTGGTCGAGCTTATTGATCAGGCGTGAGACAAGCACCGACTTATAGCGGTAGTCCGCGGGAGGCGGCGGGCGGCGGTCACGGGGGCGAAGTCCTTTACGGGGCATGTTCTCTATCCTCTCTCTAAATTATTTCGGAGCGTCTTTCTTCGGTCGCTTCGCGCCATACAGCGAGCGTCCTTGTTTGCGGCCATCGACGCCGGAAGCGTCCAAGACGCCGCGAAGAATGTGGTAGCGCACGCCGGGCAGATCCTTCACACGACCGCCACGGATCATGACGATGGAGTGCTCCTGCAGGTTGTGGCCGACGCCGGGAATATAGCCCGTCACCTCGATGCCGTTGGTCAGCTTGATGCGCGCGATCTTACGCAGGGCTGAGTTCGGCTTCTTAGGAGTCGTGGTCTTCACCAACGTGCACACGCCGCGCTTCTGCGGGCAGTGCTGCAGGGCCGGAGCCTTGGGACGCGTGCGCTTCTTCGTGCGTCCAAGGCGAATGAGCTGACTAATCGTGGGCATGAAAGTTGATCTCCTTTAAGACTGGGTCGCCAGCGCAGCTTGCGCGGCGAGTTCGATGAGTTTGTCGCGGGCTTGCAGGCCCGTGCCGGCCGGAATCATGTGGCCGATGATGACGTTTTCTTTCAAGCCCTTCAGGTAGTCGACCTGGGACGTCGTCGCGGCCTGCGTGAGGACGCGCGTCGTTTCCTGGAAGCTCGCGGCTGAGATGAACGAGCTCGACGCGAGCGAAGCCTTCGTGATCCCGAGCAGCACTGGCTCGGCCTGGGCTTCCTTGCCCCCCTTCTCCTTCGTCGCGCGGTTCTCGGCGGCGAAGATGAAGCGGTTGACGATCTCGCCTTTGAGGAAGGACGTGTCGCCGGAGTTGTCCACCTTGACGTTCTGCAGCATCTGACGGACGATGCACTCGATGTGGCGGTCGGAGACCGTCACGCCCTGCAGGCGGTAGACTTCCTGGATCGCGTTGACGAGGAACTCTTGGACTTCCTTGATGCCCTTCACGTGAAGGACGTCGTGGGGGTTGATCGCCCCGTCGGTGAGGGCCTCTCCGACGCCGACACGGTCGCCCTCGTACACGACGAGGTGCTTGCCCTGCGCGATGAGGTACTCGCGGACCATATCCGTTTCCTCATTACGGACGGAAACCTGGACGAGGCCCTTCGCGCCGATGCCGAGACCGACGACTCCTTCGATCTCGGAAATGATCGCAGGATTCTTCGGCTTGCGGGCCTCGAAAAGCTCGGACACGCGCGGCAAGCCGCCGGTGATGTCCTTGGACTTCGTGATTTCCTGCGGAATCTTAGCCATGATGTCGCCGACATGCACGGCCTGATCCTCGGCCACGAGCAGGATGGTATCGGTCGGCAGAGGGAACACCGCGACCTCCTTGCCGCCCTTTTCGACGACGACGCGAGGATTCAGGCGCTTGGCCGCCCCGGCGCCGCGCTCGCCACGTCGAGCTTCCTGCTCGATGATGCGGCGCTCGACGATGCCCGTGATCTTATTGAGGTCGGTGCGCAGGGACACGCCTTCACGGACGTCCTTGAGGACGACCGCGCCCTCGTGCTCGGAGACGATCGGCATCGTGTAGGGGTCCCACTCGGCGAGGAGGCCGCCGGGGGCGACCTTGTCGCCGTCCAAAATCTTCAGGCGTGAGCCGTAAGGCAACTTGAACTCCTCGTTCGTGCCCGCGGCTTTGTCGTGGACGATCGCCATGCCGGCGCGGGAAACCACGACGACGTGGCCATCCTGATTCTTGATCGTGCGCACGCTCTTGAACTCGACTTTGCCGCCTTTGACGGACAGGGCGTTTGAGCGCTTGGTCACGCGGGACGCAGCGCCGCCGATGTGGAAAGTGCGCAAAGTGAGCTGGGTTCCGGGCTCGCCGATCGACTGCGCCGCGATGATGCCGACGGCCTCGCCGACTTCAACCATGCGGCCGTTGGCGTTGTTCATGCCGTAGCACTTCGCGCAGACGCCCTGACGGGCTTCGCAGGTTAGCACCGAGCGGGCGCGGACCATCTCAAGACCCGCGGCCTTGATTTCCATCTGAGCCTCGGCATTGACGAAATCATTGGCCTCGACGATGGTCTTCTCGACCGTCTTCTTGCCTTCCTGCACAGGGATGACGACATCCTCAAGCACGACACGGCCGAGCAGGCGCTCGTCCAAGGGCTCAATGACCTCATCGCCAGCGGTCAGGTTTCCAAGACGGATGCCGTTGATCGTGCCACAGTCTTCCTCGGTGATGACAAGGTCGTGCGCGGCGTCGACGAGACGACGGGTCAGGTAGCCGGCGTCCGCGGTTTTGAGCGCAGTGTCAGCAAGACCCTTGCGGCCACCATGGGTCGAGATGAAGTACTCAAGGACAGTAAGGCCCTCGCGAAAATTCGAGACGATCGGCTGCTCGATGATTTCACCGACGCCGCCGGTCAGCTTCTTTTGCGGCTTGGCCATCAGGCCGCGCATGCCGGCCAACTGGCGAACCTGCTGCCGGGAACCGCGGGCGCCGGAGTCGGCCATGAGGAAGACGGAGTTGAAGCGCGACTCGCCCACCTTGAAGTTCTTGTGTTCGTCGGCCTTCATCGAGTCGAACATGACGTCCGAAATACGTTCGGTGACGTGCGTCCAAATATCGATGATCTTGTTGTAGCGCTCGGACTCAGTAATAACGCCGTTCTTGGCCTGCTGCTCAATCATGCGGACCTTTTTGCGGGCCTCGGTGATCTCGTCCTTCTTGATCTTCGGGATGTGCATATCCGAGACCGAGATGGAGAGGCCGGCGACGGTCGCATAGTGAAAGCCGGTGCGCTTAAGGTCGTCGAGGAGCAAGACGGTGCGGAAATGGCCGAGTTCCTTGTAGCACTTCTCCACGAGCTGGGAGAGCTCCTTCTTGCCTTGGGGCTTATTGATGTAGCGAAGCTCAACGGGGACAATCTCATTAAAAAGAACGCGGCCGACCGTGGTGCAGTCCTTCCACAGTTTTGGGTTCTCGCGCTCGCCCTTCGGCAGACTTTCTTCAACGATCTCGTTGATGCCACGAAGCTTGACGCGCGCGTGCAGATCGACCTTGCGGTTCTGATACGCGGTCACGACTTCACCCGGGTCGGCAAACACCATGCCTTCGCCCTTCTCGCCCGCTTTATCCTTCGTCAGATAGGCTAGGCCGAGCACCATGTCATGCGATGGAACTGCAATCGGCTTGCCGGACGCGGGCGACATGATATTGTTGGACGCCATCATCAGGAGTTTCGCTTCGAGCTGGGCTTCTTGGGACAGCGGCACGTGGACGGCCATCTGGTCGCCATCGAAGTCGGCATTGAACGCCGCGCAGGTGAGCGGATGGAGTTGGATCGCCTTGCCCTCAATGAGGACGGGCTCAAACGCTTGGATGCCCAGACGGTGGAGCGTGGGGGCGCGATTGAGCAAGACCGGGTGGTTTTTCGTCACGAACTCAAGGATGTCCCAGATCTCCGGGCGAACCTTTTCGAACATACGCTTCGCTGCCTTTAACGTCAGGCTCTCCGTCTTCATCAATTCTCTAATGATGAAGGGTCGGAAAAGCTCGAGCGCCATTTCTTTCGGAAGCCCGCACTGGTTCAGCTTGAGATTGGGACCAACAACGATCACCGAGCGACCGGAGTAGTCAACACGCTTACCGAGCAGGTTCTGGCGGAACCGGCCCTGCTTGCCCTTCAGGATGTCGGAAAGAGACTTGAGAGGCCGGTTCCCGGCGCCCACGACAACTCTTCCGCGCGCCCCGTTCTCAAAGAGCGCATCCACGGCCTCTTGGAGAAGACGCTTCTCGTTGAAGATCATCACTTCGGGAGCGCGAAGCGCCTCGATGTGCTTTAGACGATTGTTGCGGTTAATGATCCGGCGATACAGATCGTTAAGATCGCTTGTCGCGAAGCGTCCGCCCTCAAGCGGAACAAGCGGGCGGAGCTCGGGTGGGATCACAGGAAGAGTGGTGAGAATCATCCACTGCGGCTCGTTGCCGGAGGCAATAAATCCCTGCAAGATACGCAGACGGCGAATGAGCTTGGAGCGCTCAGCTTCCGATGTCACGTTGGATAGGGTTTCAAGGATGACCGCTGACTCCTCCTTGGGCTTGACCTTGGAGAGAAGGGTGTGGATAGCGCCCGCGCCGATATCCACCTTGAGCTTCGAACGGAACTCGAGACGGGCCTTGCGGACCTCATCCTCCTTCAGCAGATCGCCGGACTTGTACACAGTGCGGCCGGACGCGTCAATGAGGTCCTCAAGAACGATGTACTCCGCGTAGTAGACGACCCGCTCCAGGTCGCTTGTTTTCATGTCCAGGATAATGCCGACGCGCGAAGGCGTCTTCTTGAGGAACCAGACGTGCGCGACAGGCACAGCGAGCTCGATGTGGCCCATGCGCTCACGGCGCACCTTGGACTCCGTCACCTCAACGCCGCACCGATCGCAGACGATGCCCTTGAACTTCACCCAACGGTATTTCCCGCAGGCGCATTCGAAATCACGCGCCGGCCCGAAGATGCGCTCGCAGAACAGGCCGTCGCGCTCGGGCTTGAGCGTGCGGTAATTGATCGTCTCGGGCTTCTTGACCTCGCCGTAGGACCAATTCGTAATCTGTTCGGGAGAGGCGATCGAGAGGCGGATTGAATCGAAATCAAAGAAGTCGAGAGAATCGGACTTCTTCTTTTTCTTCCCGCCGAGCGAGATTTTCTTGTCCTGGGTCGCGATGAAAGCCATGGTTATTTCCTCGCCGCCGTTTCCTTCTCGTCATTTGAAGAAGACTTTTGAAGTTCGGATGCGCCGTTTTTCCCGAGCTTTAAAAGTTCCACGCTGAGACCGAGCGCCTGGAGCTCCTTGACGAGCACCTTGAAGGATTCCGGCACGCCGGGACGGGAGGGCGCTTCTCCCTTGATGATCGCCTCGTACATTTTCGTGCGGCCCTGCACATCGTCGGACTTGACGGTCAGGAGCTCCTGGAGCATGTACGCCGCGCCGTAACCCTCGATTGCCCAGACTTCCATTTCGCCGAAACGCTGACCTCCGAACTGCGCCTTGCCGCCAAGCGGCTGACGCGTGATCAGGCTGTAAGGCCCCGTCGAACGGGCGTGAATCTTGTCCTCAACGAGGTGGTTCAGCTTGAGGACATACATGTAGCCAATGGAAATCTTCTCATGAAAGGCCTCGCCCGTGCGGCCGTCGTAAAGCGTGATGCGGCAGTCATCAGAAGGAAGATACTTGTCCGGGACTCCATTGTCCCGGAGGTGTTTCTTCGCCTGCCGAACCACTCCATGGATTTCATCCTCAGTGGCTGAGTCGAAGACCGGATTGATCGTCTGCACTCCGAGGGTGTGGCCCGCCCAGCCGAGCATCGTTTCAAGCAGCTGGCCGACATTCATGCGCGACGGAACGCCGAGCGGCGAAAGCACGACATCGAGCGGCGTTCCGTCCGGCAAGAAGGGCATATCCTCCTCGGGAAGAATCTTGGCGACCACACCCTTGTTCCCGTGGCGGCCGGCGAGCTTGTCTCCAACCTGAACCTTGCGGCGCGACGCGAGGTAGACCTTGACCACCTTGTTGACGGTCACGGCCAGGTCGTCGCCCTGCTTGATGTTTTCCTTTTCGCGGGCGGCGTCGGCGCGGAGTTTCTCGTCCATCGCCTCATAGAACAGCTCAAGACGCTCCTTCTCGTCCTTGCGCTTCGTTGCCGTGACGTTCTCGAGGGCCTCAAACGACTCTTTACGGTGCTGTTTGAGAGTCGCCAGATCCGTATCGAGCTTTTCCTGAATCGCGTCGAGGCGCTTGCGCTCCTCACCCTTGGCAAGCTTCTCGCGGCGCACGAATACGCGCGTCGCGATGACTTTTCCGGTCACGCCCGGAGGAACACGCAGCGACGCGTCTTGGACATCCTCGGCTTTTTTGCCGAAGATGACCTTGAGCAGGCGCTCCTCGGGGGTGAGCTGCTGCTCGCCCTTCGGGGTGACCTTGCCGACGAGCACATCGCCCTGGCGGACGACGGTTGACGGGATGACCACCCCCGTCTCATCGAGAGACTCAAGAGCCTCGGTGCCGACGTTCGGGATGTCGCGCGTGATCTCTTCTGGTCCGAGCTTCGTGTCGCGAGCCTCGACTTCAAACTCGGAAACATGGATCGACGTGAAGACATCTTCTTTGACGAGCCGTTCCGACAAGAGGATGGCGTCCTCGAAGTTATATCCTTCCCACGGCATGAAGCCGACGAGGAGATTGCGCCCGAGGGCGAGCTGGCCCTGCGCGCAGGCGGAACCGTCGGCAAGAGCTTCTCCAGCCTTGATGTGCGCTCCGGTCTCGGCCGTCGTGGACTGGTTGATGCAGGTATCCTGGTTGGAACGCGTGTACTTGCGCAACGCGTAGAGGTCCATCGCCTCTTCCTTGCCCTTGACGTTGTCCGCGGCGACCGCGATCAGGTCGCCGGACGAATAGATCACCTTGCCGGAGCGGCGTGCGGTGACGCAGGCGCCCGAGTCGCGGGCGACCGTCTCTTCCATGCCCGTCGCCACCAGCGGCGGCTCGGGGATGAGAAGCGGAACGGCCTGGCGCATCATGTTCGCGCCCATCAAAGCACGGTTGGCGTCATCGTGTTCCAAGAAAGGAACGAGCGCCGCGGACACGGAAATGACCTGCATGGGCGAGATGTCCATGTAGTCGACGCGCGAGGGATCCACCACTGGGAAGTCTCCGCGCGAACGCGCAGAGACAGTGTCCGTGGCGATCTTTTCCGCATCGAGAGGCGTGTTCGCCTGAGCGACGATCATGCCGCTTTCGGCATCCGCGTTCAAGTACTCGACGTCGCCGGTCATCCTGCCCTTGGAGACCTTGCGGTACGGAGACTCGATCAGTCCGAATTCGTTGATCTTCGCGTAGGAGGCAAGCGAAGTGATCAGACCGATGTTCGGACCCTCGGGCGTTTCGATGGGACAGATGCGGCCGTAGTGCGTGTAATGGACATCGCGGACCTCGAATCCTGCCCGTTTGCGATTGAGGCCTCCCGGCCCTAGCGCTGAGAGACGGCGCTTGTGGGTGATCTCGGACAGCGGATTGATCTGGTCCATGAACTGCGATAACTGGGACGTTCCGAAGAATTTTCGAATGATGCCCACGAGCGGCGCCGTATTCAGGAGGTTGCGGGGCGTCAGCAGCGATTTGTCCTGGACGGACATGCGATCACGGATGACGCGGGACATCTGCGCGAGACCCACGCGGATCTGGTTCTCAAGTAATTCGCCAACGCCGCGAACACGTCGGTTGCCGAGATGGTCGATATCATCGAGCTTGACCGGGAAGTTCCGATCAAGGAGATTGGGCACAGCGGCCTTCCACTGCGCGAAGGCTCCGGCGAAGTCGGCGAATGAGAAGCGATCCTTCTTGAGGCCCTGCTTCGTCGCGTCCATGTCGTCGTCGCCGTCTTTTTCATGGAGGTCGATGAGCGCCAGTTGGCCAAGCGCCTCGCCGTTGGCTTTCTTCGCATACTCCGCGAAGTAGGATTTATATTCGCCGAGACCCGCGTGCTGGGCTCCGCGCGTCGGCATCGCGGTCGTCTTCGGCGCGCCGTCGGCCAAGTGAGTCACGCCGCTGTTGAGGGCAATGATGTGCTGCATCGTCGCGATCACGTCCTCGAGGCACAGCGTGCGGCGGGTGAAAGCCGGAAGGGCGAAATACTTATGTTTGCGGCTGTCAGGACGGGGCGTCACATCGCGACGCGTCGCGAGCTTCCAGAGGTAGTGGTGCAGTTTAACGGCGACCTTATGCCGGCCAACCTTCGAAAGGTCGTACTTGCGCAGGTTCTTGAAGATCAGGTTGTCGAGATATGCCTCGGCCTGTCCAGGCACGATGAACTCCTGGCCGCGGAGCTTCTTGTAGATGTCCTGCTGCGCTTCCTTGACGGACTTGATCTTATCCTTGCGCAGCGTCTCAAGAATGGTTGGGTCGTCCTTTTCAGGGTCTCCGGTCAGGACTTTGATGCTACCCACCTTTTTGTCGAGCATCCGCTTGATGGACTCATGCATGACCTTCTTGCCGGCCTCGAGCAGAACCTCACCGGTCGACTGGTCGACGACGTCCTCGCACGAGATGCGATGAAGCAGCGCTTCCATCGTGGCAGGGCCGACCTCCAGCGTCTCGTATGGGTAGAAAATCTTCAGGATGTCCGCATCGGACTCGATGCCGCAGGCACGCAGGAAGCTGGTCGCCTCGAACTTCTTCTTGCGGTCGATACGAACAAACAAAACATTGTTGAGGTCGAATTCAAATTCGATCCAAGCGCCGCGGTATGGAATGATCTTCGCGAGGAAGAGTTTTTTGCCGAGAGCCGAGATTTTCTTCTCGTCGTCCTCTTCGAAAATGATCCCGGGCGAACGGTGCAGCTGCGAGACGACGACGCGCTCGGCCCCGTTGATGATGAACGACGCCGTCGCCGTCATGATGGGAACTTCGCACACGACGACTTCCTGCTCGACGATCTGCTTGAGCTTGCCGGACGGCTGGCGAGACGAGAGGCGCAGGATCGCTTTGAGCGGGCGCGCCCACGATGAGTCGTGGTTCTGCGCCTCGAGCGCGGTCGCAAAGCGAGGCGATGCGAATTCGTAGCGCACGAAGTCGAGAACCATGGAGCCGTCAGTCGACTCGATCGGAAACACATCGAGAAACGCGGCCTGAAGACCAAGAAGCTTCCGATCCTCGGGCTCAACGCCAAGCTGCATGAAATCACGGAACGAATTCGTCTGCATTTCCAGCAGGTCAGGCATGGCCATCGCCTCTGGAATCTTGCCGAACTTGATCTGTTTCACGCGTATTCTCCCGTGCTAATCTCGAAAAATGGCTAAGGACTAAAAAGCGACGGGACCGTCCCCTCCGAAAGGAGGGGACGGTCTCGTCTTCGGATTTACCTCGCCGTCGACATTACTACTTGAGCTCGACGGTGGCGCCCGCCTCAGCCAGCTTCTTCTTCATCTCTTCAGCCGCGGCCTTCGTCAGGCCTTCCTTCACGGGCTTCGGAGCGGCTTCGACGAGGTCCTTCGCTTCCTTCAGGCCGAGGCCCGTCAGTTCGCGAACGACCTTAATGACGTTGATCTTGTTGGCTCCGGCGCCCGCGAGAACCACGGCGAACTCAGTCTTCTCGGCATCGGCAGCTCCGGCGGCGGGAGCCGCGTGGCCGGCAGCGGCCGCGGGAGCGGCGGCAGCGGCCTTCACGCCGAACTTCTCCTCGGCGAGCTTGACGAACTCAGCGGCCTCGAGGACGGTCAGTTGACCGACGGCCTCGACGAGCTGCGCGGGCGACAACTTGGTGGTGCTCATTTTTCTTTCTCCTTTTTTGACAGCGCCTCGTACGAGGCTTTATCCCCTTGCGGGGACTGCCGACTGCTTTTTTATGCGGCAGCCGCGCCAGATTCCTTAAGCTTGTTCTCGAGAGCTTTTACGACCAAAACCGCGTCCCGCGTCGGAGCCTGCACGATGCCGACGGACTGGCTGACAAGCGTGTAGACAAGGCCCACGACCTTGCCCATCAGCTCCTGCTTCGAGGGCAGCTTGGACAGCGTGTTGCAATCCGCTGGGGTCATCCACTTTTGGGAAACGTAGCCGGCGCGAATTTTAAGCTGGGGATACTTCTTCGCAAGCTGGGCCAGGACCTTGGCCGGAGAAACAGGGTCGTCGTTATCCGCCACGATCAGGCCGACCGGACCCTTCAACATCTTGGGGTCGATCCCATCGACGCCCGCGTTCTTGAGCGCGTAGCGGATCAGAGAGTTCTTGACGACCGCGTACCGACACTTCAAGGGCTTGAGCTGCATGCGGAGCTCGTCGAGCTCCACGAACTTCATGCCCTGGAATTCAGTGAAAAAGAGGTGCGGCGCGGCCTTGAGCTTCTCGGCCAACGCTTTCGACGACTCGATCTTCTGCTGCTTCGTCAGTTTCATCTCAAATTCCTCTGTTGACGCCGGGCTCGCCACCCATGGTGATGCGGTTGAAATTGCAATGCGATCTCATGATGCTGAGATCCAGCATGATCGCCTGATCAAGATTAGTTTTCACAAGAAAATTCAAGAGGTTGATGAGACCGGCGACGACCTACTCTCCCAACGCCGAGTTGGGCGTTAGTACCATTGGCCCTGGCAGGCTTAACGGCCGTGTTCGGAATGGGAACGGGTGTATCCCTGCCGGAAATATCACCGATCTCACAAACCTCTTGAATCGTTGGCTCCTTTGAGGAGCCGGCGGGAGTCTGGTTGAACGACGCATCAGGCGACGTCATCACCCCGATTCCTATTCGGGATGAACTCCATTTGTAATGATAGCAAATTAAGTCGAGCGAAGTAAACATCTCCACCGCTGTCTTTACGCCGATGGCGCCAAGACAGCAGATCGAAGAATACGGCCAAGCCTCTCGGACGATTAGTACTGCTTCGCTTAAGACCTCGCGGCCCTCACACTCGCAGCCTATCAAGCAGGTAGTCTTCCTGCGTCCTTCAGGGGTCTTGCGACCCGGGAAACCTTATCTTGAGGAGAGTTTCACGCTTAGATGCTTTCAGCGTTTATCTCTTCCGAACACCGCTACCCAGCGATACCCCTGGCGGGATAACTGGCATACAGGCGGTTCGTCCATCCCGGTCCTCTCGTACTAGGGACAGCTCCTCTCAAGTTTCCTAACGCGCATGGTAGATAGAGACCGTACTGTCTCACGACGTACTGAACCCAGCTCACGTACCGCTTTAATGGGCGAACAGCCCAACCCTTCCCACCTGCTCCAGCGGGAGGATGCGATGAGCCGACATCGAGGTGCCAAACCTGGTCGTCGATGTGAACTCTTGGACCAGATCAGCCTGTTATCCCCGGGGTAGCTTTTATCCGTTGAGCGATGGCCCTCCCACGAGGTACCACCGGATCACTTTGTCCGACTTTCGTCCCTGCCCGGCTTGTAGGCCTTGCAGTCAAGCTCGCTTCTGCCAATGCACTCTATGGGCGATTACTATACGCCCTGAGCGAACCTTGGAACGCCTCCGTTACCGTTTAGGAGGCGACCGCCCCAGTCAAACTGCCCGCCTGTCACGGTCCCTAGGCCGGATGACGGCCGTAGGTTAGTGCCACAGAATCGATAGGCTGGTATTTCACGTTGCGCCTCAACAAGGGCCACAACCCCTGCATCAAAGGCTCCCAGCTATTCTACGCAATTAATTCCATAACACAATGACAAGTTACAGTAAAGCTCCACGGGGTCTTTTCGTCTAACCACGCGTAACGAGCGTCTTCACTCGTACCACAATTTCGCCGAGCACTTGGTTGAGACAGCGGCATCTTTGTTACTCCATTCGTGCAGGTCGGAACTTACCCGACAAGGAATTTCGCTACCTTAGGACGGTTATAGTTACCGCCGCCGTTTACTGGGGCTTGAGTTCGT
>JAHFCE010000023.1 GCA_023249675.1 Elusimicrobiota bacterium
AGCCCTCTCTCCGGGAAATGTCTTCGCGCTGACCAATCGTGCGCTTGCCAAAGCCTCGCTATCGGATTCTTGCGGTATGGCAGCGGATTTCGAAGTGATCCGCGGCTTAGACGGCCCGTGGCAGAGGCATTTGCGGGGTCTTGATCCCGTCTGGGCGCCGGCACATCTGGCGGCGCCGGAGACCGTCGTTGCGGCGCTCCAGCAAGCGTTGGTGTCGGCGAAGGGCAATCGCCGCGTAGACTACTCCTTGCTTCTGACGATCGAGACGGCCGGATGAATGTGCCTCAGGGACCGGCCGCGCGCCTGGCCGCCGGACGACGGCTCTATGTGGCCAGCCGTTTCCTGGAGGCGGAGGGCCTCTTGCGAGCGTTGATCGCCGACCATGGGATATCCTTCGAGGCCGCCATAGCGTTGGGCACTACCTTGTCTCGACGCGAAAAGTGGGGCGAGGCTGAGACGATGCTCTCGGCGGCGCTCCGGCTGCGGCCGGATTCGGCGCCCGCGGCGCTGCTGCTCTCGCGCGCTTTCTGCGCGCAGGGGCGCTCTCGGGAGGGGGAAAAGGTCATGCGGCGAGCCGTCCGCCTCGTGCCGTTCAGCGTGACAGCACTTCTGGAACTCGGACGGCTTTACGTGGCGATGAAGAACTGGGGCAAGGCCGAGCGTGTGTTGCGCGACGCAGCACGGTTGGCCCCGAAGAACGTCGATGTCCATCTCGAGCGGCTGCCGCTGTTGCTTCAGCGAGGCGACTATCGCCGTGCCTTCGCCCTCGCCGAGACCATCATCAGCCTCGGAATGAAGACCGAGGAGCAGATCGAGAAGCTGACGTTTCCATTTGGCGAGCAGGGACGGCCGCCGTGGAGCAAGACCGCTGTCCGCCGCTGCGAGCGGGCGCTGACTCGCTACGGGAAAGACGAGGAGGGGGCGTTCTGGGCGAAGTTCTACCTGACAGGGCTTCGTCTGCATCTGGACCTGGGCGGTGCTTTCAAGCAGATTCCCGCGCTTTCGGCACAGGCGACGGGACGCCATGCCTGGGCCCGCTGGCTGATTGGTCTCGCGCATATGCGGGAGCATCGCTGGAACGACGCGATCGCTGAACTGGGCCCGATCCTCCGTCGCTATCCGTTTTTCATCAGGGTTGGGTTTCTCCTTGGAGAAGCTCTTCTGGGGCAGGGTAAGACGGACTCGGCGTTGGCGTTCTTGAGCCGGCTCGAGCCGTCCCAAGGTCCGGAGCGGGGGATATGGCTTTCCTGGATGGGGGAGATCCATTTTCGTCTCAAGGATTTTGAGCGCGCACTGCCCTTCCTGAATGAGGCCTGTGGCCGGGGCGATGAGCTTCCTCTCGCCATCTGTTGGAGAGGCGGGGCTCTGTTCGGGTTGGGAAGGCCCCGAGAAGCCCTCGCGGATCTCGACTGCGCGGTTGACCGCGTCCCGATGGATGGCGAGCCGTATTTCCTGCGCGCCCATGTCCTACTGAGCCTGGGGCGCTACTCCGAGGCCTGCCGAGACCTCGGTCGCTATCTGGCGATCTTCCCAGATGACGGAGGCTTGGGAACTTTGCACACCTTCCTCCTTTGGCAGTTCGGGAAGTCGCCGCAGCCCCATCGATTCGCTGCCATTCGCAACGGGATTACAGTAAGATGGCCCCAGATGCACGCGATTCTTCCGTCTCAAACCCAGGACGGACGCTTGGGGAGAGATGTCCTCCGAAAAATGACGGAGTGCGTCCTATCCCAGGAAGGTTTTCCTCACTATTTCCATCCGCACCAGTTGGTTTCCCGCCAGGGGGAAGCGAAGGCCTAATGAAGATAGGAGAAAAGAAGGGAGACGTCACCGACCGCGAGTCTGAGGGCGGGACCAGGGCGATCCTTGAGTTCAGCGCGGGCTGCAACACCGACTGTCTTTTCTGCCTGCGCAACGAGATCCGAAAAAAGGAGGCCTTGCCGCCGTCCGTGAACTTCGGCCCCCTGTCTTCCTTCCTCACCCTCGCCCGCCGCCTGGGCCTTGAGTGCGTCGAGTTGGGCGGCGATGAGCCGACCGTCGTCGCGCGCGAGGTCCTGCTCCGGGTGGTCTCCGAGTGCCGGAAGGCCGGGTTTACGGATATTCGCCTGGTCTCTAACGGGGTGTCCTTTGCCGACGCATCTTTGGTCCGAGATCTAGTGGCCGAGGGAGTCGGCGTGTTCATCCTTCCGATCTACGGGCTGGACGAGGAGGCGCACGACGCTGTCACGCAGAGAAAAGGCAGCTTCGCGGGCATGCGCTCGGCGGTTGCCGAGCTGAGCAAGCACAAGGACAAGGCGCGGGTCGTGATGCACACCATCCTCATCAAGCAGAATGAGGCCGAGATGGAGCGCATGACGGCGATGGTCGCGGACTGGGGGCTGAACCTCGAGATCGCTCGGCTGCATCAAAGCGCGCCGCACGTCGACTACTCCGCTTTAGTCCCTCTCCAGAAGGGCGAGCCTCTATGGGGCACTCTGTGGGGGGATACCGTGAAGATGCGCTACAACGTGCTCTACGGCGATATCAGTCGCGACGTGGAGAGCGACTCGATGTTTGCCTTCCTGGCAGATGCTCTGAAAAAACTCGGCATGCCCCAGGTGTTGATGGAGCGATGCCTGGCCGAGAGCGGCAAGAAACCGGCCTTCAAGGATCCCCGACGGCTCCTTCGACTTCTGGACCTGATCACGGTGGGGAAATTTGGTGACTTTGAGTTCGAACTTCTCGCCTGCGCGACGTCCCAACAGACTTTGGCGTTGGCGCGTCAGCGCTTGGCCTCAAGTCGCCGGGCCGAGGCGCTCAAGGCATTTCGCGAAACGCTCCGATTTCGCCTCGACAGCGACCAATCCGCCGCGGCCAAAAAAGAGGCCCTGGCCTCCATCCGCCAGATGCAGTTGGACATTCGGGAGCGGGCGTGAGCGCCCATGACTTGCTGACCAAGCTGTCGTCCTTGGCGTGGCGGGGCCTTGTCAGCGACCGCCCTGGAGAGTTGGGCGCATGGAAACTGGAGCATCCGGAGCTATCCCGGATTCTTGCGAGACATCCCTCTGGGATGATCAGCAGTCGGGAGGTCTTCCAACTTGCGGATGATCTTCTGTTTCAGTCCCTCTACACTAAGGAGTGCCTGCTGGAACGGCGTTCACCTTCCATCGAGGATCGTGATAAGGCGGCATGGCTCGACAACCTGTTGACGGCGCACGGTGGGTATCGTCAACGGCTCCTCGAACAGATCTCAGGCGGGCAGGAGGTGGTAGCATCCGCCACTCTCCGGCGGCGTCTTGCGACTCGGCCCTGCGAGCGCCTGCGTCTGGTCTTCAGAGACGCGCTTGGAGCTCCTCGGGATTTTGAGCCATCGACGCTGAAGCGGGCGGTCGAATTCCTGTTCACGTCGCGCTCCAAGGAGCTCCAGCTCCACTACTGCGAATACGAGTCTCGTCACTTCGACATGATCCGCAAGACGGTGAAGTTGGCTGAAGCCGCCGAGAAGGCCTCGAGGAAGCGGGTTCTCCATATCCTCACGTTCCGGGATCCTGTCCTGAGTTCCGGGGAATTGGAGTTCTTCAGAAGGAGGCGCTTCCTGTTGGTGTTTGGAGGTAATGTTCCCGAGAGCACGCTTCGTCCGATGATCTCTTCGGGTGTCACCTACCGGGTGCGGGCCTTCGGCGACGGCCCATCGGGTTTCTTCGACGGCTTCGTCCGCTTGACCGAAGCCGGCCATAAGAGCATCCAGACCTGTTATGACGTGGAGGCGCCGTGGTCGAATGCGGACATCCTCACTATGCTCCGGGAGTTCGAAAAGATAGCCGCTTTTGTTGCCACACGGCCCGGCGTTCATTTTGCGAACTTGGAGGGCATCCGGGAGCCGGTGCTTCTTAACGACGAACTCAGCCTTCATGCGGGGGGCGAACTGTTCCTGGCGCTTAATCTGCGTTACGACAGGCCCGAATGGCCGGTCCACGAGAGCCAGAAGGCCGGCCCGGTCTCCGAGGCCGCGGACATCGACCTCTACCAGCGCACGCCGTTTGAGGTTTTTCATCAGCTTTCGCGTATGCAGACGGGCGACCCAGGCGCCTACCGTAAGCTGTTGCTCAGCTCGCTTCGCGTCGGCTCCGCCCTCGACGGCTGGCTTCGCCGCAAGCGGACGGAAGCCGGTATAGGCAAGCTCAAGTGCGCATGAACGCGGACGCGCTCCTGTACGCGGACTGCGTGGACCGATTCGTTGATATGCAAGCCCTGCCGTTTCTCGTTGAAAAGGGTCTCGATCGGACCCGTCGGCTTTATGATGCCGGCGCTGTCCGCGGTCAGTGGGAGAGCATGATCTCCGATGTCGCGGCCGGGCGCAAGACCGAGTCGCTCTTCCAGTTGTACGTCAACGTTCCTTTCTGCAGGCAGCTGTGCCACTTTTGCAACCTCAATGCCGTGGGACTGCGCTCACCGGATGAGACCGGCCGATACGTCGCAAGCTTGGTCGAGAGCATTCATTTTTTCGCCCCTACATTTTCCGGTGTTGCGTTTCGCAGTCTGTTCTTCGGCGGAGGCACTCCGAGCATTCTTAGCGCCGCAGAGATGGACGAAGTGCTCTCGGCGCTGCGCGGGTCGTTTGAAATCAGCTCCGTGGGCGAACGCTGCATGGAGGTCCATCCCGACAGTTTCACCGAGGACAAACTCGAGGTCGTCGCCCGACACGGCATCAATAAAATAAACTTCGGCGTGCAGTCCATGGACCGCTCAGTGCTCGCGGGAGAAAACCGTGACGATCAGGGCCGCCGAGATGTGATCGCGCGTGCTCGCGCTATCCGCGCGTGCAAGGCGATCCGTTGTCTCAATATCGACCTTATCCTGGGATTGCGCGCAGACACCGAGGCCAAGTTCAAGAAATCCTTCGCTGAAGCGGTGGATCTTGAGCCCGATACGATCACGGTTTATCCGCTGCATCCGACGGGTCCGTACCTGTCCCGCTTCTACGGCGGAAGTCTCCGGGAATTTTATCTCGCTTTCGACCGCCTCTCGCCTCTGATCGTCGGCAGCGTGCGGGAATTTGCGGCCACCTGCAGTTACCGCTTGGAGATTCATCCTGATCGCTGGTATTTTCGGCGGGCAGGGGGATCTTCCGCGGATGAGTATGGCGGCTACGCCGATCGGGCGGCGCAGCCGGTGTCCGTGCTCGGCCTAGGGCCGCGGGCCCGCTCCCACATCTCGGGGACCTTCGCCTACAGCCACAGAGCCGAGGTCGATGAGCCCTTCGAGCCTAGGACGCGAGCCTATCGCGGCCACGAGGTGGATCCGATCCTCGAACGTCTTAAGTTCGTCTTGGGCGAGCTCCTGTCAAGTGCGAAGATCTCTCGCGCGGATTTTTCCGCGCTCTTTTGCGGCGACATCACCGAGTGCTTCGGCGACGGATTGCGCGCCCTTCAGGAAGCGGGGCGTTCGAGGGTGGAGGCTGATTTCGTTCATTTCGCTGGTGTAGACGCGCGCGAGCGCTTGATCGACGCTTTGTCGCTTATTGGAACCATCCGGCTGCGTGCCATGCTCGATTCCTACAACTACGGGAATTTCCGGTTTGCGATGAGCGTGGAAGAGCGGCCATGGCAGGTCTGGGTGGAACGCACGGGCGAAGGAGAAACGTCGGCTTATCTGCTTCGCGTCGGCGACTTTGGGCTCGCCTTGGCCGGGCCTCGTGCCGGCGCCCAGGCCTCCCCGCTTGAAGCGAAGGTCCTCCACGTTTTGAAGTCTATTTTCACGGTTCTGGCAAAGCGATCGAGTCATCTCTGCGCCGATGAGCTGACTTTACTGCTGCAGCGCGCTCTCAAACGGGCTGGAGGGCATCCTGAATCCTGGTTCCCCTCGTCAGGGCTCTCCATTTTCGAACCTGCCGCCTCCCGAGGCGTCGGCGCGGACGGCAAATGTTGAGGCACCCCATCCTGGTTCGGCTGCTGGCGGCCGTGATCACTTGTGGATGTCTTTCTACCAGTTGGGGTACGACTCTCAAGGTCTATGAAGGGCCGAAATCAAATCTGTGGAATGTTGAAGAAACGCGGCGTGTTGTCGGGGAGATTGAACTTTCCTCATCCTCATCCGTCACGCTGCCCGAAGGCGAGGACCGATATGTCGAGCTCCCGCTTGCCGGGCTGGAGGGAGAAGAGCTCAAGCAGGCGGTTCGTAAAACTTGCGTTCGGGGCATGCGCGGCGTCTCTCTGCGCGGCAACCGAGGCGACATCGGCGCGATGCTGTCCGCTTTCGGGGGCTGCGGGCTTATCAGCTCGCTGAGCCTGCGAGGGGTCCGCGTCCGGCACTCGCAGCTACAGGGCCTCCGAGATTTCCCGGCGCTTCAGGTCTTGGACCTTGCCGACACAATGATCAGCGACGAGGAACTAAAGACGTTGGTGAGCCTGCCACACTTGGAAAAATTGAACTTGAGCGGGACCCGCGTCTCCGATGCGGGCGTGACATGGCTTCAAGATGCGGCTGAGTTGAAAGTCCTCAATCTCGCCTATACGAATATCGGCGACAGGGGTTTGTGCGGGATTGCCGGCTCCCCTCGTCTGGAGGAGCTCGATCTTTGGGGAACCTCAATCTCCGACGCCGGCTTAGATTGCCTGAAGTGGGCGCACGCTTTAAAGGTCCTTGGCCTCAGTCAAACACGGATCACCGATGTCGGCGTAGCGCGTTTGACCGGACTGTCGGCATTGGAAGTGCTCAATTTAAACTTGACCTCGATCACTGGCGGGGGATTGAGCCCGCTGGGACGGCTGAACTTTTTAAGGGTTCTGGACCTCAGCTACACGAACGTTTCCGACAAGGCGCTCGTGAGCTTGGACAATTTTAAAAACCTACAGATACTGGAGCTTCAGCACACACGGGTCACGAATGTCGGCCTGAGTCATTTGCGGTCGTTGAAGAATCTAAAGTACCTCGATCTTCGCAATATAGTTCTCACTCGGGCCACATTCGACCTCCTGCGCGAATTGCCGAGCCTGCGCCATATCTGCGTCGACTCCATCTATCGCGGCCGCCTCTCTAAGCTTCTTCCCGGCGTCCAGGATGTGCCCAAGCGTCATTGGCGCCTGTCTTATGCAACGAATGAGCAGGAGAGGTCTATCCGGTCGGCCATCGCTGCGGGGGACGCGGGCCAGCGCGAGGAGGCCCTGCAAAAAGCGGCTCAGGCGCTGAGCTCTCCTGTGACGGTGGAGCAGCTGCGCGATATCGCACGTCTCTACGGCAGGCTCGGCGAATCTCGACGTGCTTTCGAGGCCTGGAAAGACTTGGCCAAGCGGCAGACTGAGGACATCACGGTCTTGATTGAGGCGGCCAATGCCGCGGTGTCGGCGGGCGAGAGAGAGTTTGCCTTGGCGGTCCTGTCCCGCATAAAATCTGCCAATCTCGAGGACTTTAAGCAAAGACGTCAAGTGGCGTTGATCTACCAGAGTTGCGGCGATTATCTGCATGCCTGCCCTCTGCTCGAAGAGGTGGCGCGGCATTCCCCGATGCGCGCTATCGCGATCATGGATCAGGGCACCTGCAGATATTTAGCCGGCGCCTTTGAAGCGGCCGAGGCGGATTTGGAATCCGCGCTCAGCCTAGACCCGCGGCTATTGTCGGCCTATCTGACTTTGGGATCCCTCTATGTCCGACGGGGCTCTTATTCACGGGCGGCCGCGCTCTATGATCGAGGCTTGGCCATCGCATCTTCTCCAGACAACGCCCCTTTGCGCGCGCTGCTCTTCGAAAGTCGCCGGACGCTGCCGTTAAAATGAGGGTACCCCCCTGGGTTGTGTTTTTCGGCTATATTGGCCTGTCGTGGTTCCTGAACGGTCTATTCCCTTTCTCGCGCTATTCCATGTACTCCAAGACTTTTACGCAGACAATATCCGTCACACTTTTGTCCGGGGATATTGCGGTTGACTTCCGGGACTACACTGACTTTTTTGGAGACGTCGACGACCTGGCTCTTGCGCGTAAAATTTATGGGGATCGATGTCACTACATCAGCCCGCATCTCGGCTATTTCAGTCTTGAGCATATTATGCGCTATCTATCCGAGCATGCTGTTTCTGGCGCGGCGCCGCCCGGATCCGCACAGTTGGAATTTGTGCTCCATCGTCTACGCCGAGATTCAAACACAAGCCAAATCCTTGTTTCGCGGGATGTGCTCTGGCGCGGAACCGCGCGCAAAAAATAATGCCACACTCCTATAATCGTTTTTTTGTCTGTCGCGCCGCGCTTTCGGCGGTTGTTTTTTTTAGTTGGATCGGCTTAAGCCGGATGTTGTCTGAGATGAGTGGGATGAGTCATGAAGGAGCATTGTTCATCGGCCTGCATCGCGTTATGCTGTTGCCTTTCATGCGCCAGGGAACGGGCCTCCTTTTCTGCGTCTGCCTGATCTTGTTTGTGTTACGTCAGCGGCATCTATTGGCTGGATTAACGGCCTATGTGATTTTGTGGGGCATGCAGCAGACTGTGGTCTCTCAATATGTTGGGCATGATCCGAATCGCACGACCTTCATTATGCCCGCAGCCGTATTGTTGACGTATTTGCTGGCCAGTATTTTGGAGGGAACCGATGAGCCGGCGGAGCGGAAGGTCTGGGAGGCCTGCTGTGCCACCATCGGCGCCGTCTACACCTTATCGGCTCTCAACAAACTGAACGAGAGCGGAATCGGCTGGATCAATACGTACAGCTTGAGGGTTATTGTAACGGAGGAGTTGACCCGCTCTTCAGGGATTCTTTATGTGATCCGGTCCTGGCTGGCTCAAAGCCCTTTGGTCAGTTATTGCGGGAGTGCCTATACTTTGACCGTGGAATTATTCGGCGTCACGATGCTGATGAGCCGATTCCGTCCTTACTATGCGGCGGCTCTTTTGATCATGCATTCCCTTATTTTCATTGGGATGGGTATTTTCTCTTTTTTCCCATGGGCTATTTTCGTGCTCGTGGTGAGTTTTTCCACATCGTCGGATCCGTTCGGGGAGCGCAAGCGGCGGCTTGATCATGACCGACCATAGTACGCTCGAGCTTGCCGCCCGGATGCTCCGCCGGGGACGTCTCGTGTACGCAGCCAAGGCGTACTCCGCGGAAGCTCGTCGTCACCCCGGTTCCTCCGAGGCATGGCTCGGCCTGGGCCGCGCGTTGAGGCAGCAGCGGCGCTGGCCTGAGGCGGAAGTCTGCCTGCGCAAGGTGTTGGCTCTGCGTCCGGGCTGGGACGCTGCCGTGATGGAGTTGAGCGACGCGCTGCGCGGCCAAGGTCGCGTCGAGGAAGCCGTGACCACGTTGGCCGGGTTCGTCGCCGCGCAGCCCCGGCACGCGGCGGCCCTGCTCAAGGTGGGCGGCCTGAGGAGCGCTGTCGGACGGTTCGATGAGGCTCATCGGGACTTATCGGCGGCCATTGCGCTGGCCCCCGCGGACGCCGAGGCATACCTGGAGCGCATGCAGGTTCAGTTGTGGCGGGGGAACTTCACTGAGGCCGCTGCCGATGCGGAGCGCGTCATCGACTTAGGTCTGAGGAGCGAGGGACGCTTTGAAAGGCTGAGCTTCCCATTCGCTGAAGCCGCTGGACGCGTCAAGGTCGGCGCCGGTCTGGGAGCTGCGCACCGGCGCCTCGAACGGTTCTCGCGGGCGAACCCCGATTCGGTCTGGGCATCCTTTTGGCAGCTGGGTCTGGCCTTCGAGCTGCATCATCGGCGTGAATACGCCCCGCTCGCGGCGGCGCTCTCGCGTCTGGCACGCGGACGCTATCTTTGGATGCGGTGGCTCATCGGTTACGCCTGCCTGCGCGCTCAGGACTGGGAAGGAGTGATCCGCGAGTGCGCTTCCGTGATCCGGAGCTACCCCTGGTTTCTCCGCGGCGGCTTCTTGATCGGGGAGGCGTTGATCGGCTCAGGCCACCGTGACAAAGCCGTCGCGTGGCTGGAGCGGTTAGAGCCTTCCGATGAAGGCCAGCGGGCACTTTGGCTTTCATGGATCGGCGAGATCCACTTGAGGTTGGGCTCCTACAAACGAGCGCTCCCGTACCTGGAGCAGGCCTGCCGACTCGGCGGAGGCACCTATTTGGCTCTTTGCTGGACCTGGCGGGGTGCGGCGAACTTCAAGCTCGGTCAGCGGCGCGAAGCGCTCAAAGATTTCGATGACGCCATCGCACGCTCGCCCGGCGATGCTGAGGCTTATTATTGGCGTGCGCTCTTGCTGACTTCTTTGGGCAAGGCCGCCGAGGCGCGGCGAAGTCTCGATGCGGTGCTCCGAACACACAAGCTTCCGGGTGTGTTCCTGCACCGCGCCCTCCTGCGGCGCGAGCTTGATGACCGTGCGGGGGCTACCCAGGACCTCAAGCGGCTTGCCGCGGTGGTTCGCCGCCGTTGGACGCTCCCGCCGGGGCGCCGCGTGCGCCTGCTGGCCCAAACGTCGAGATGGCTTCAGAGCGGCTTGGTGCTGGGCAAGGCGCAAGCGCTGCGCAAGACGGCGGCGGAATTGTCGGACCATGAACTCCACTTCTGGTCAATCCCGGAGCTCTCAGGGTCTTGCGGCTCCGTCCCGATCGCTCCAGGCTTATGAGGCGGGACTTCGCGGCCAAAGCGGCCGCTTTCCCGTGTGTGGTTCCGACGCTGATTCTGGGCACGGCGATTTTAGCCCATTGGGGAGCGATTCATGGCGGCACCGTGGAAGCGGAAGATTACGTGCGCATGTTCTCCGGCTCGCTCCATGGAGGCTGGCAAGGCTGGTCGAAATTATTTTCTCCGGATTATTTCCAGGAATTTAATTCCGGACTTTACCGACCTTTGCAGTCCGTCTATTTCTATATGGGCTGGCTCTGTTTTGGTTCCAATATCGAGCTTTATCAGTGGTCTAAGATCGTCCTGCTGTGGGCCAGCTCTCTGCTCGTCTTCAGGCTGGGAGTTCATATCCTCGGCGAAAAGACTTGGGCCCTGCTGGCAGCACTTCTCTATGTCTCGCACCCGGTGCATACAGGCGCCCTGCTTTATGTGGGGAAGACAGAAGACCTTCTGATGGTCTCATTCTTTTTACTCACTTTTTGGTGCCATTGGCGGGGACGCTCCGTGGGAGGCCCCCACCCTCTGTGGACTGTCTGCACGTCCGCGGCCTTCGCCCTGGCCCTTGCAGCGAAGGAAACCGCTATCGTGTTGCCGGGGTGTTTGATTTTCTTCGACATGCTCCATGGCTCACGCGCCTCGGACGCCAGGCTCGGTTTGCGTCTATGCCTGCATTATCTTGCGCTTATGTGTGTGGCGGCGGCCTATCTGGCCGCTTTGGCCTGGATCGGGCAGCATATCTACGGGGCCTTCGGGCTTGCCTGGGAAAGTCCTTTCTGGAACCCTGCGTTGCGACTGGCGGCCCACGTCACGTGGCTCTGGGTTCCCTGGACCGGCCGGAACCATTTGAGCGCTGGAGCTTTGGTCTTAGGCGCTCTTTTCTTGGCCGGCATGGTGGTTCCTGATTGGATCGGAGGTACTCGCCGGCGGGCTCTATTTTTGATGGGCTGGATCATGCTGAGTCTGTTTCCGATTATGAACGTCTTCTCCACGGATTCCCTGACGGGCTACCTGGCACAGCAGGCGATCCAGCCCTGGCGTCTGCTGCTGCCTGCCATTGGCTTTTGCTGGCTTGCGGCCGTTTTTCTGCAACACCTGGCGGGTCGATGGGGTCGGGCCGCTGTCTGCATCTCTCTTCTGTGGCTCCACGGGCATCTGCTCGTATCGCGCGGCCTCGCCGCGGAGCATGGCGCGCAGTACGCGCACACCGTGATCCGTGGAGAATATCTGCATCCTGGCTACGTTTTCAAGAATTCCCGGTTTTACGGCGTCATGCTGTCGTTGCCCTCTCTGCGCCTTCGCCAGCCCGAGTTGGTCCGGGAGATCGCTTCCTCCGTGGCGCATCGTTTATCCCATCACTCTGGACCGACCATCGTCGATCTCTTTTCCCGGGACGCCATCTATCAGGACACCAAGACCTATATCCATGTACTCGAGGCGCTTTCCCACAAGGGGGTCGAGGCCTTCCATCGAGACTTGGCGCGCTTAGATCGAGAGCGTCCTCTGGGGGACTCTGCCTCTGAGTTCGCCCGCCGTCTGGGAGAGGCCGCTCGCCTCAAGGATGACGGGGTAGCGCTGTTCCAACAGGGGCGGCGAACGGACTCCGTCCGTGTGCTCGAAAGATCTCTGACGCTCAACCCTGACAACATCTATACTTTGATCAGTATCGCCGCCGTCCGCTTCGCTCTCAAAAATCCCTCTGAGGCCCTGGCGGCCCTCGATCATGCTTTAGACTTACCCGGAGCAGGCCCATTCCGGGGCATGATCCTCGGTTCGAGGGCGCAAGTCCTCCAAGCCCTCGGACGTCCACGAGAAGCGGAGCGTGACCGGTGGGCCGTTGAGGGGCTGGCATCCTCTGCGGTGAAGAACTGGCGTTAGAATCCTTGATAAATCACGGGAGAGGCGCTATCATGGGCCTCGGATGAAGAAAGCCTCTCTGCTGAGCTACTTCTTGAGCACCGTCTGCTCGGACGACTGGTATCCTCCGCTGGATGGTTCCTACGTCCGCTTCACTTACGGACACGACTTGACTCTCAAGCAGGTCCGGTCTTTTTGGAGGGCTGCTGCAGCTCGGATCCGGGAGGCCCCGGACCGCCGCCCGATCGGGCTCTACCTCCACTGGCCGTTCTGCCTGTCACGTTGCCGCTTCTGCTTCTGCGACGCCTACGCGCCGGAGCGGGTGGGCGAGCAGCGCCGGTACGCGGCACTGCTGCGCGAGGAGATCGAGTCGCTGCGCGATCTGTTCAAGGGTGTGGCCTTCACGTCGGTGTACTTCGGAGGCGGAACACCCTCTTTCGCCCCGGACGACGTCCTCGAGGAGTTATTCACTTTGATCCAGGGCAGTTTCACTCTGGACCCCTCGGCGCAGCTCTACTTCGAGGCGTCTCCTTCGACGCTGACGGATGCGAAGCTGCGGCTGCTGCGGCGTCACGGCGTCAACCGCATCACGCTCGGTGTCCAGTCGCTGAGCCGTGAGGTCTTGCTGGAGGGCAACCGACTGGGCCAGAAGTCCCTGCGCATCGAGGAGCTCGCGGCGCGGATTCGGGCAGATGGGATCGTGCTCAACATCGACTTGATGGCGGGGCTCGACGGGCAATCCCCCGCGATGTTCATGGACGATTTGAAGACGGTGATTTCCTGGAATCCAGACATGCTGCATCTCTTTCAATTCGACCCCCGGCCGCACGTGCCTTCCGCGGCCGGAGCGCCGGCGCCGGAGGCCCGCCGCGATGAGATCCGGCGCGCGCTGGAGACGGGAGGAGTTCTTCTCAGGCGGATCGGCTACCAGCTTGCACATGAGGCTTGGGACACTCCGGAGCTGGAGCGCGCGGACGATCGGCAGGATACCGAGGCGCGGCGCTATAACGCATCCATCCTCGGCATCGGGGCCAACGCGCTGTCGCACGCGTTCGGCTCGGGTTGGTATCAACATCCCATTTACGGCGGTCCGGGGCGGGCGGCTACGGCCTGCCGGACCTGGTCGGGCTACGCGGCCGGTCTCGATGAAGAGATGCGAGCCTACGTGCTGCGCAACGCGGATACGTGTGGGCGCTTCTCCCTGTCCGGTTTTCGACGTCTTTTCGCACGGGAGGCGTTGGAAACCTCGTTCCTACAGCGTCCTCTGCGGCGCCTGCTGGATAAAAGTCAGGCTGTCATCGAGGGCGACTGGTACATCTTTCGGCTTGGCCCTCAGGAGAGAATGATCGCGCTCAAGGGCTTCTATAGCATCGATGTGATTTCCCGGGTTGTGAAGTCCCGCGCGGCGCAGTGGCGGGAGTTCAACGCGCGCTACGGCGGCGCTCCGGACGCAGAGCTCCGGTCTCTGCTGAGGGGGCGGGAACGCGCACGTTATGCGAGCCATCGCTACTTTCGGGCGCCGCTTTCCGTACATTAAGGAGGATCTATGCACGTTGCTACGCTGTTTTTTTGGATGATTACAACCTGCTGGGCCGCTCAAGCACCCATTTCCCAACAGATCCAGCCTATGGTTGAGCAGGTGAAAGAGTGCGCCGCTCAGTTCATCCCGGAGACCCTAGCCGCAGACATGAGATCGAACGCACCTATGGAAGAGGGGAAAGCAGCGGCCAGCGTATCCATGATTTCCTATTTTACATGCCGGGCGTTGGCCGAGACCAACCCACTGGTTTGTTCCCAACTCAAAGCAGAGACCTCTGCAAAAAATAAGAGGCGTCGAGATCAGCAATGCAAAAGTGAGTATTTCTGGACTTCATCAATTCTTGAGGTTCTCACAAAAAAAGGTGATGGAGTTGCGGGGTGCCGCCAAGGTCTAGGCCTTTCTGTCGGCGTCGATGTGGATCGAGAATCGACATGCACAGCGTTCTCGGCAAAATATTTGAAGGGCAATGCTCGCTCCATGTGCGCACTTTTTCCAGCCGGGATGCTGGGCTCTCCGCAAGCATGTGAGCGCATGCTGACCTCTTATGATGCCGAACCAAAACGCTGCGACCTGCTCACGAGCGGACAATACGATATCGAGATATGTAAAACGCAAGCCGCCCTATTGAAACTTCTACGGACCAAGGATGCGGCGTCCTGCCAAGCTATAGCGATGTGCGGTGCCGCAGTGAGCGGTCGTTCGGAGCGATGCGCACCCTATGCAAAAACCGCCGGCCAAGCCTTTTGCGGCGCATACGTCAGGGCGAGCAATCGAGAAGGGAAGGGCGGCAAATACAGCTCGAAACAAAGCGCGGCGATCAAGGCGGCGCAGACCAAGCAATGGATGGAGGAGTTAAAAAAGCAAGAGCGTGCCCGAGCCACAAAAGAGGAGGAAGAAAGTCAACCAGAACCCTAGCCGGCTAGAGAAGGTCTGCGTGCTTGCAAGCGGCGGCCTCGACAGCGGCGTCCTGCTGGCCGATCTTCTCGAGCGGGGCTACGAGGTCCATCCTTTTTACATGCGCTCCGGCTTCTACTGGGAAAAGGCCGAATTGCATTGGCTTCGGCGCTTCCTGAGGGCGCTGAAGAGTCCAAGGCTGAAGCCGCTCACGCTCGCCGAGACCCCGATGCGCTGGATCATGGGAGGGCACTGGAGCCTGACAGGCAAAGACGCACCATCTTCGCGCGCAGCCTGGGACTCGGTGTACCTGCCGGGCCGCAATCTCTTGCTGCTGAGCCAGGCCGGCGTTTATGCGGCCACGCGCGGCATCCCGCTCGTGGCTTTGGGCGTGCTACGCGGCAATCCGTTTGCCGACTCGAAGCCGCGCTTTCTCAAGGACATGGAGTCGGCGATCAACGACGCCCTGCGCTCTCGCCTCAAGATCATCGCGCCGTACGCCGGGCTCGGCAAAACCAAGGTGGCGTTTCGGGCCGCGCATCTCGCGAAACGCTTTCCTCTGGAGTTGACCTTCTCCTGCCTGCATCCACGCGGGGTGAACGCGTGCGAGCACTGCAGCAAGTGCGCGGAGCGCAAAGCCGGGCTTCGTTAGGGGGCGGCGATGTCCGCCGTCGCAACCGCGACGCTCGTGTAGGAGCCAGCCTCGAGCTGGTCGGATAGCCAGGTCACCGGCTGGGGCTTGAAGGAGACCTCGATGAATTTTCGACAGCCCGCGGTCGAGGCGGCGCGCACCGCGTCGAGATGCCGCTCGCAGGCGACGGTTTGCACGACAAGCAGTTCCTTGATGCGCACTGGGTCGGTTTCCACTTTTCCAGACGTGCCCATGAACACGGGCACGGAGGGCGCCTTGACCTCGATGGTCTGCAGGGCCGCGGCGAGCGTCGCTTGCGCGGGCGCGAAGGCCGCGGTGTGATAGGGCCCCTCGACTTTGAGAAGCGTGACCTTCACGGGCCAGTCCTCGGCGCGGGCCTTGGCCGCGTAGGCCTGGAGCGCTGCCATGGTCCCGCCGAGGGTGCCGCGGCCCGCCGTATTCCACAGGGCTACGGAGATACCGCGAACTTCGTTTATCGATTCGACGACTTCGCCGAAATCGTCCGATGAGACGGCGGCCAGGCCCATCGGTTCGGTGAAGTCTTTGCAGCAGTCGGAAAACGCCCGCGCGCGTGAGGCGATGAAGCGGCCGGAGTCTTCGACTGTCAGCGCTCCGGCCGCGACCAAGGCGGCGACCACGCCCATCGAGTGGCCGATGGCGCCGTCGAGCTTGAGTGTGGGATGCGCCGCCTTGTAGGCGAGCCAGTGCGCGACGTGGGAGGCATGGATCGCGCGCTGCGCGTTGAAGGTCAGCGCCAGGGGCTCCTCGGGCATCGTTGTCAGTAACGTCTCCAGGTCGGCGCCGAGCGACGGCTTCAAGCGCTCGATGATGGCGCGCGCCGCGGGGATCCTCAGTAGCTCGATGCCCATCCCGGTTTCCTGGACCGATTGGCCGGCGAACAGCGCGCAGATTTTTTCGTTCATGAGATCATGAAGCTCGCGGCCGCGAAGCGGCCGGAGTGGGAGAGAGAGAGGCTCCAGTCTTGCGCCGCGCCGCGCCACAGGACGCCGGGCAGGCCGCTGTTTTCGGTGAGCGCGAGGCGCGACGAGGTCCCGATCTCGTCGTTGGTCGAGGCGATGAAGTCGACTGCTAAGTCGCGCACGAAGGCGCCGGGGGACGTCCCGGCGGGGACCTCGCCGACGGTCCATAGGATGTCGCCCTCGGTCTCGTCGTCGCCGATATAGCCGCCGCGCAGGACCGCCACACAGTGGAGCTTGTCCTCGTCATCATCGGTGAAGCGGATGTCGAGCTGGAGGCCGGTCGGGATATGCGTCGCCTTGCGCCGGAACAAGTCGACCTCGATTTCGTGGAACGCGCCGTTGGGGACCACGATCACAGCACGGCCCAAGGCCTTGTGGCAGGCCTCCTTCGCGCAGAAGAAGCGCCAGAAGCCGCGGAAGAGGCTTGCCGGCCCCAAGGACTGCAGAGACTCGAGCTCGCGCTTGGTCAGGTGGCGCTCAAGCCATTCTTGGTCGGCCGCGCTGAGATCGTCGGAGAAATTCTCGCGCAGCAGCGGTCCCTTCAGGTCCACGACGTCGTTGCCAGCACAGTTGCGCGCCATGTCCGAGCCTTTCCACCACTCCTGCTGCATCGAGGCTAAGCGGTCGAAGAGGCGCTGGCTGATGTCGCGCGGATTGCTCTCTCCGGGAAGCGCGCCGTTGACGAGCTCGGCGACGACGCGCAGGCGGTCGCCTTTGGGCGGGCAGGCGGTCGTCGCGATCTGACGCTCGGAACGCAGGTAGACGCAGAGAAATTTCGAGGCGGGAACCTCGAGCGCCAGCTTGCCGAGGAAGTCCTTGGGGCGCTTGGGCTCAAGCCAGCCCGAGCGCGAACGCCCGGCCTCGGGGTAGACGAACACGGAGCCGCCTTCGCGCAGGACCCAGGCGCATTTATCGAAGGCTTTCTGGCGCCAGGTCTCGGACGCCGCGTCTTCTCCGCCGCGCAGAAACGGGATGCAGCGGCACAGATAGAGCAGGCCGCGCAGGAGCGCGCTTTGCATCGGCCCGCCGAGCTTGTAGTAGTTCGTGTATTCCGGCGTGGACCAGGGGATGCGGCGATCCTCGAGAAGGCGGCGAGTGGGGAAGATCGCCCAGAAGACGAGAAAGCTGTCGATGAGTGTTAGGTGATTGGCGGCCCAAATGACGGGCCCATCGTGTTGGTCGAGCTTGGCCCAGATATCCGCGCGGAGAGCCTCGATGTTCTCATCGAGGCGATACTTAAAATAGAAGCGCGCGACCGCGGCGACCACGAGCGAGACGGGGGCGACCAGCACGCGGCTGAGGCGCCACTGCCGGCGCAGGGCCTTGACGTCCTCCGCACTCAGCGGCATTCGTTAAGAGAGAGTCTCGGCGAGTGCCGCTGAATCCTTAAGGGCCGCCCGGACCTCGGCCACTGTCTTGTCCTCGACCTTGCGGCGCAGGCCGGCGGCCTCGGAGACTTCTTGGGAGACGCGCAGCTTCGCGGCGCTCATCTTAAGGCGCGTCCTGATCTCGGCCTCCTCGCCGCGGAACTTGGCGAGCGCCGCGGCGTCGCCGCCGGCGGAGACGCCCTTGATCTTGTCGAGGGTCAGGGCCAGTTCGCTGTTGAGCGCCTCGAAACCGCTCTTGTCGTTTTGGTAGCCGGCTGCCTTTGAGGCCGCGAGCTTGGAGGGGTCGGCGAGCAGGGCGTCGTAGGCCTGTGCCTGCGCGACGAGGGTTTTTAAGTTCACGAGGGCCTCGGCGCGTTCAGAGCCCGCGAGTTTCTCGGCCTTGCCCGCCATTTTCTTCAGCGCGTCGGCCATTTTCCAGCCGTCGCCGGTCGCCATCACGTAGGCGAAGGACATGACCTTCTCGAGATAGGCGTCGTTCTTCGGCATATGCCCGAGGTCCATCAGCATCTTGACCGACAGGCCCGGCGTCGCGGCGAGCGCGTCCTGGCCGTCGAGGATGCGCAGCTTGCCGAGTTCGCCCGCGGCGAGCTTGTACTCGGAGGAACCCTCGGACAAGGGCACCCGTGCGGTCATTGTCGTGAGGAACTGCCGTTCGATGGACATGGTGATGTCGGCGAGGTTCGAGGACTCGATGCCCATGCCCACGATGTGGCCGAGGTAGGGGGTATTCGCGTCGGCCGCGGCGTAGTTGGCCTCGTTGGTGGCGTACTTCTTCACGCCCGCCGTGATGCGCGACTGCGCGTCTTCCGGCGTGATCGTGTTGAGATCAACCGCCGCGACGACCGCCTGCTTTCGCATGAATGCCATATTTTCGTTCCTCCGGGTATGAGCCGCCGCCCTGATTCTATTACTTTCCGTTCCAGCGTTTGAAGAGAACGCAGCCGTTGACGTCGCCAAAGCCAAACGAAGCCTTGATGACGTACTCGAGCTCCTTCTTCACCATCTGATGGGGGATGCTGTCTCCGATCGGAATCTGGGGGTGCACGTCTTCGCTGTTGATCGAAGGATGGACGTAACCGTTGACGATCTGGTCCACGACGGCGACGCATTCGAGCGCGCCCGCCGCGCCGAGCGCGTGGCCGATCATCGATTTCGTCGATTGGATGAGCGGGAATTTCTCCACAGGAAGCTCCAGGGCCTTGATCCAGCTCGCGACCTCGCGGGGATCCGCGCCGGTCGAGGTCAGGTGGCCGTTGATCAAAGAAATCCGGCGAGGGTCCAAATCGGCGTCCTTGATCACCCGCCGTATGCAGCGCATGACCCCGTCTGGATTGGGGAAGGTCATGGTCCCGCCGTCGCGCTGGCCGCCGGAATTGGCGTAGGCCGTGATGACCTCGCAGAGAATCGAGGCGCCGCGCTTCTGCGCGCTCGCGAGCGTTTCCAGGCGCAGGACGCCAGCGCCCCCGGCCGGCACGAAGCCGCAGGCGCCGGCACCCATCGGCTGGGAGCCCTTCTCGGGGCGATCGTTGAACTTGGAGCACAGCACGTCGCGCATGGCGTCGAAGCCCGACCAAGTCCCAGGGTGGGTGCCTTCAGCGCCGCCGGCGTACATGGAGTCGGCGAAGCCGAGTTGGATATGCTTGAAGGCTTCGAAAACAGCCTCGGTTCCCGTGTTGCAGGCCGACGAATTCGTGGTCGTCTGTCCGCCGAGGCCGAGGAACTTTCCCACGGCGACCGAGACCGAGCTTTCCATGATCTTGGGAACTATGTCGGTGCCCATCGAGCGCACGCCCATGCCTAGATCCTGCTCGCCCGCGGCCGCGAGCGCGGGGGCGAGCTCGTCGCACATCGTGTCCATGCCGCCGATGCCGCAGCCGATGATGGCACCGGTCGTCCAATCGACGGGGGTGTCGTTGTAGCCTTTCTTGAGATCGACCGCGACGCCCGACATGCGCGCGGCCTCGACGGCGGCCATCGTCGCGTAGACCATCGCTTCGTTGAGCTTGGCGAGGTCGGGGCCGCAGAGCAGGGCTTCGGCTTCGTCCGGACCGACGGGGGGCTTGCCGCCGATCTGGCAGGCGAAGTTGAGGCTCGTCAAGTCCTCATGGCGGGCGATGCCGGACTTGCCGGCTTGCAGGGCGCTGCGGTAGTCCGCGACGCCGAGCCCGTTCGGGGCCACGGCGCCGATGCCGGTAATCACGACGCGCTTCGGGTCGCGTGCGCTCATTTTAATTGTCCGAATTCGTGGGAATCCACAGTCCGGACACGACCCCGCTGAATGCGGTCTCGCCGTCCTTGGGGCCGCCGAGGAATTTGATCTCGGCCTCGGCCACGAGCTTGCCGGCGCGGAAAAAACCGCTCGCGCCGAAAACGGCGCGGCAGACTAAGATGTCGCCGGGGCGCACCATCTTCTTAAACGAGCCGCGATCGATGTGAGTGAATCGACTGAGCTGATCGGCCAGGCGTTCCGTGCCGGCCTCGGCGCTCATGAGATAAATCCCCCAGGCGACAACCGCGGCCTGCACGGCCATCTCGACCATCTTCACGCCGGGCACGATCGGGTTGCCCGGGAAATGCCCCGCGCAGTCCTCGTCCTTCCAGGTGTAGCGCGTGAGGACGTGCTCGGCGTCGATCTCGAGGATCTGATCGATGAAGCGCGTCGGCGGGCGCTGGGGCACGAGCTGGAGCACTTCGGCGGCCGTCAAAGCGCTCACAAAGCCATGCCCCCATCGACTGCGATCACGGCTCCCGTCAAGTACTGGTTCTCGATCGCGTGCCAGACGGTCTCGGCGACGGCCTCGGGCGCGCCGAAATTCCCGAGCGACACGTCTTTCTTGATGCCCGCCCGCTGCTCTTCGGGAATGGCGGCGGTCATGTTCGTCTCGATGAAGCCCGGCGCGACAGCGACCACGCGAATGCCTTTGGGGCCGAGTTCGGCGGCAAATTGCCGGGTCAACGCTTCGAGAGCGATTTTGGAGGCTCGATAAATCGCAGATCCGACAACGGCCTTGCGGGCCAAGATGGAGGATATGTTGACGATCACTCCCGCCTCGTTGCGCGCCATTTCTTTCGCGAAGTCGCGCATAAGAAATAACGGCGCTTTGAGATTCGTGTCCATGATTTTCTCGTAGGAAGACTCCGTCACCATCAACGCGGGCTCGTGCGGGCGGTCGATGCCCGCGTTATTGACCAAACAGAAGGGGGTTCCCTTGGCGAGCACGGCGTCCAGGAGGGTCTTTCGGCCTTCGGCCCTCGAGAGATTTGCCTGAACGGCGAACGAATCGGGGATCTCGTTGACAAGCGCCTCCGCGGCCCCCTTGTTGCCGTTGTAGTGTATGCAGACCTGCAGCTGTTCTTCGGATCTCGCATGGATCAGTCGACATATCGCCGCGCCGATCCCGCCCGAAGCTCCCGTGACGACCGCTATATCCCTCATCGAGTCTCCCGAGAAAAGTTATCCACAAACTTGGTCTGTACCAAGTTTGTGGATAACTTTAAGAAATCCGCCAGGAAAAATCTCATCCCATTGCGCGCTTTTCGATGAGTACCACGCGCGCCAAAAATCCGCGAGGGGCGCCTTGACAGTGGTTTCCTGGCGGATTATCCGGACCGTGGCGACCATCGAGCTCATTGTACCTCCATGTATCCGCCGCCCCAAGCGAGGCCCGCGCCGAGGACGGCGTAGACGATTTGGTCGCCCCTCTTGAGCGTGTCGAGGCGCTGGGCGAGGGCCGAGGGCATTCCTGCCGCGGCGATGTTGCCCTGGGCCTGGACGTTGCTGATGTGGCGCTCCCTCGGCAGATTCAGGTGGCCGATGATGGACTCCTGCATGATGAAATTGGCCTGGTGCGTCACGGTGTAGACGTCCTCGGCGAACAGCTTCTTGGCGGCGGCGACGGCCTCAAACATCTCGACGGTGCGGCGGATCGAGAACTCCCGGACCTTCGCGCCGTCCTGCCAAAAGTGAGAGGCCGCGTCGACCTTCACGTCGTCGGCGCCGGAGGGAGCAGTCGCGAACACGATCGGCTCGATCTTCAAGCGGCCCTTGTGTTTGAGCGAACAGACCTGGGCGGAGGCACCGTCGCCCCAGATGTAGCCGTCGAAGTTGTCGGGGGAGTAGTCCACGCGCGTCGTGTAGCAGCCGGTTTGCACGGTGAGCACGAACTCGGGCCAGGCTTTTTCGTTCAAGTCGCCCAGGTGCATCATGTGCCGCGCGAACGAGGAGCAGGCGGTATTCATGTCGCAGTGCGGGCCGGGGCCGATGCCGAGGGCCTTCGCGATGTAATTCGCGGTGCCGGGCACCAGGTCGAAGGGAAGATCGCAGTTGCTCACGACCAGGCCGATCGACTTGGGGGCAACGCCGCAGGATGATAGCGCTTTGCGCGCGGCGGCAACCGCGAGCGTGATCGGCGTCTCGCCGTTGGCGCGGGCGTGGACGATCGCCTGTATCGGATTTTTATTATGCGTCTTGACGAGGTACTCCTTGGAAAGCACGGAGTAGCGCTTCTGGATGCCGAGGCGGGAGGCGCACCAATCGGGCGTTCTTTTAAGGCCGACATCCTTATGCAGGAAGTCGTTGTCGATTTCTGTTTTTGGAAGGGCCCAGCCCATCCCGAGGATGTTGAAAGGGACGCTCATTAAAGGCCGGAGATCGCCTCGCCGCCGTCGGTGCGGATAATCGAGCCGTTCGCCCAGCGCAAGGTGGGCCCGCACAGGCCCAAGATGGTTTCGGCGATGTCCTCCGGAGTGGTGAGCCGGTGGAACGGGTTGCGCAGGCGCGCCTGGGCCTTCATCAGGTCGAAGTTCGGAATTGCGTTGCCGGCGGGCGTGTCGGTGATGCCGGCCTGGACTATGTAGGAACTGACGCCATACGGCGCCAGTTCGACGGCCATCGCGCGGCACGAGGCCTCAAGCGCGGTCTTCGCGGCGGACACGGCGGCGTAGCCCTTCCACGCGACCTCATTGCCTTCAGACGTCATGGCCACTAAACGGGCGTCTTTGCTCAGGAGCCCCTCCTTGCAGAGCTCGCGACCCCACAAAAGATAATCGTAACCCATCATAAAGATCGTTTTTTTCAGGTCGTCTTCGGTGAGCAATTCGTCGCGGTAAGGAATCCGCGAATCGGCGAGAGTATGCAGCGCGTCGCAGCCTTTCTCGTGGAACGCGGTGTTGACCGCGGCCTTGACCTTATCGGCCGGCAGGCCGAGGGCGTCCGCCAGGCCCTTGATGGCCTGGCCGCGGAAGTCGGGGGTTTTGTCCTCGATCAGCAGGCGGCAGGAGCCGGCCGCGATGGACTGCATGAACAGGTGGACCTTGCCGGGCCCGCAGTTGGAAACGATGCTTTCGAAAATCTCTCCGCGGCCGTCCTCATCAAAGAGATTGATGTTGTGGGTGACGAGTTTGACGCCCGAAGCGCGGATTTCATCGAAGTGGGGCTTGATCACCGATTCAACGGTGCCCTCTTTATCTTTGTGGCCGATGAGGATGTTAAAACCCGCCCGCGCCAGCCGTTTAGATGTCGCCAGGCCGAATCCCGAGGAGCCGCCAAGCACGACGGCCCAGAGGCCCAAACCGTGAAAATCGGGGGTATTTTTCTGATCCATAGTCTTATCGTTGTAGGCGAGGCACATTCTACAACAATTCCAGACTTGCGCGAACGGCGCGGCTGTGCTACCCTATGAACGAAGATGAGAGCCTGGACGAAGCTGCTTCTCAGCGTGTCGCTGGCCCTGTCATGGGTGGCGCCGTTGTGCGCCCAGGGCGTCGCGCCGAGTCATGCCTGTTGCATGGGCGGCGCAGCGCCGAAGCCGGCACCCTCGAATAGGCAGTTGCCGGCCTGTTGCCGTGCGTCCGATGCAATGCCCGTGTTCGCCGCCGTGACGGCCCCGGCTCCAGTGCCGGCGCTTCTCTCCTCCGCCGTGATCGCCGCCGAGCCGCCCCGCGTTTGCGAGGTCGTCTTGCAGCGCTTCGTTGCCGCCTTTCCGCAGGCGCCTCCTGGGACGCACTCCGGGCTGTCTCCTCCCGCCTCCGTCTGATCCCGCCGAAGAGCCGTTGCCCCGCCGTGCGCGGGGCCTCGCCTGACGCGTTCGTGACCGGAGGCCGTCTTGTATTCCCAATTTTTGCTGTCGTTCTTGCCGTGCCTTGTCCTCGCCGCAGCACCCCTTTCGGCGGCTGAGACCGTCGCGGTCTCAGCCGGCTCCCTCAGTCTCACGCAGGCCCTGGACGCGGCTCGCCGCAGCAACCCGGAAATCCGGGTTGCCCTGAAACGCTGGGAGGCGGCGCGCAAGAAGATCGCCTCCGAAGCCACGCCCGAGAAGCCCCGTCTCGACATCGAGCGGATGTACGCGTCTTCCGGGAAGACTCCCCTGAACGGAGCCGATGAGAAGGCTGTTTCCATAACCCAGGAGTTCCCGTTTCCCAGCACGTTGTACTTGCGGGGAAGCCGCGCTTCGAAGGCGGCCGAAGTCTCGGAACAGGTTTACCGCGCCAAGGTTCGCGAGGTTCTGGCGAAGACACGGACCTCCTACGCGATGCTGTACCTCTCCCTTAAGAGCCGCAAGCTGCTCGATGAGAACATCGAACTCATGCGCCGCTTCGCCAAGGTGGCGGAATCGAAGTACGCGGCGGGGTCGGTCAGCGAATCGGACGCTCTGAAAGCGCAGGTCGAGCTGACGAAGATGTTGAACATGGGCGTGGTCGTCGACGAGGAGAGGGAGTTGGCGAGTGCTATGCTCAACGCCTTGATGGGGCGCTTGGCGGGCGAACCCCTTGGAACTCCCCGCGACCTTGAACCGGGTCGCCTGGAGAAAGCTCGCGAGGAGCTTGAAGCCGTGGCGTTCGCGCGCCGACCCGAACTGCGCCAGGCGGTGCTCGCCGCCGAACTCTCCCGGACCTCCCTGTCTCTGGCAAAGTCGGAGTTCCTGCCTGACATCATGCTGTCCTACCGCAGCCGCAAGGATCCGGTGCGCGGCCGCACCAGCGACGCCGTCCTGGGGCTCTCGATCCCGCTTTGGTTCTGGAAGCCGGCGGCCTTGATAGCTGAGGCCTCGGCGGAGAAGGAGATGGCGGAGGCCGAACTCGAGGCGGCTCGGCTCATGACCGCCTCCGATCTTAGAAGCGCCTTTGTGCGGACGCGGACCGCACAAAGATTGGCCGAGAGCTATAAGACGAGCCTCCTGCCCCAGGCCGAGTCGGCTCTGACGGTGGCCGAGTCGAGCTACCAGGCGGGACGATCCAGCTTCCTGGATCTTCTCGATGCGCAACGCTCGCTGTTGAATTTCAAGCTCGAGTACTACCAATATCTGGCGGACTACGAACAGCGAGCCGCGGAGCTCGAACGCGTGATCGGAGAGGAGCTGTGAACCTTATGATTAAAAAAATATTTATTATCGCGGGTCTCGTTCTCTCGGGAGGGGGCCTCGCCGGATATTTCCTGACGCGCGGCCATGCGCCGCACGCCGCGCACCAGACGGCAGGCTACCATTGCCCGATGCATCCCAGCTACACGTCGGACAAGCCGGGCGACTGCCCCATCTGCGGGATGAAGCTTGTTCCCATAGAACCTGCGGGGGCGGCGACAGGAAAACAGATCTGCGTCCTTCACAAGTGCACGATGGCGCACTGCAAGATGGAGCTGCCCTTGATTCCGGGCCAAACCGTGACTTGCCCCATCTGCGGCACGCACACAGCGCCCGCCGCCGGTGCGACCGGCAAGATACTCTACTATCGCAATCCCATGAATCCTAAGGCGACCTCGCCCGTGCCCATGAAGGACTCGATGGGCATGGACTATGTGCCGGTCTATGCGGAAGACGTCTCCGAGACATCTGTGGCGGGCCAGGCGTCCACGGTCATCTCCGCGCAGAAAAGGCAGCTCATCGGCATGAAGACCGAGGTCGTCGCACGGCGGCGGCTAAAGTTCACCGTGCGGGCCTCCGGGAGCGTGGCCTACGATCCGGAACTCTACAACGCCATCGCGGAGCACCATAGCGCCATGGTCGCGCGAGACAAGGTCAAGGACAGCCCCTGGCCCGATGTCCACGAGAGAGCCGAGGCCTTGGTGCGCGCCGCCACCCTGCGCTTGCGCCAGCTCGGGCTCTCCGAAGCCCAGATCGGGGCGTTCACCGGCATGGAGTCCGCGCCGGAGAACCTCCTGCTCGGTGGGTCGGGCGGCACCGTATGGATCTACGCTCAGATCTACGAGTATGAGATCTCCCAGGTTCGCCCCGGTCAGCAGGCCGAGATCACCACTCCCGCCTATCCCGGGCGAGTCTTCCACGGGACGGTCAAGGCGGTCGATCCGAATCTCTCGGCGGAGACCCGGTCTTTGCGGGTGCGCGTCGAGGTTCCCAACCCGGACGGCCTGCTCAAGCTTGAGATGTTCGTCAACGCGGCGATCAAAGCCGACCTGGGAACTAAGCTCGCTTTGCCCGAAGCGGCGCTCCTCGATAGCGGCGAGCGAAAACTCGTGTTCGTCGAGTTGGGAGAAGGTCGCATCGAACCACGCGAGGTCCGCGTGGGCAGCGTCGCCGATGGCTACTACGAACTCCTTTCGGGCGTGCGCGAAGGAGAGCGGGTGGTGACGACCGCGAACTTTTTCATCGACTCCGAGTCGCGGCTGAAGTCCGCCCTCTCGGGCAAGAGATAAGTCCATGGTCGAAAAACTGATCGCCTGGTCGGCCCGCAACAAATTCATCGTGATCGCCTTGGTGGCGGTCGCCCTCGGCGTCGCCGTCTACTGTATGAGGAACTCGCGCTTGGACGCCATCCCGGACCTCTCTGACACCCAGGTGATCATCTATTCGCGCTGGGACCGCTCCCCGGATATTCTGGAGGACCAGGTCACCTATCCCATCGTGACCGCCCTGCTCGGCGCGCCCGGCGTCAAGGCCATCCGCGGCTTCTCCGACTTCGGATACTCCTACGTCTATGTCATTTTCCAAGATGGGACCGACCCTTACTGGGCTAGAAGCCGCACACTGGAGTATCTGAGCAAGATACTGCCGCAGCTCCCGGATGGGGTGCGTACGGAACTCGGGCCCGACGCCACGGGTGTGGGCTGGGTGTACCAATACGCTCTAGTCGACAAGAGCGGGCGCAACAACCTCGCCGACCTGCGCGCCTTCCAGGATTGGCACCTCCGTTACTTTCTCCAAGCGGTCCCCGGCGTGGCCGAGGTCGCTTCCATCGGAGGCTTTCAAAAGCAGTACCAGATCAACATCGATCCCAACGCCCTCGTGGCTTACAAGGTCCCGTTGATGAAGGTCGTCGAGGCGATCCGTGAAGGGAACAACGACGTGGGCGGCCGTCTGCTGGAGTTTTCGGGCAAGGAGTACATGGTCCGCGGACGGGGTTATATCAAGTCCGTCGCGGACATCGAGAACATCGTGGTCGGCCGAGACAGACTTGGCACGCCGATTCTCGTGCGCAGTCTCGGCCATGTGGCCCTCGGTCCGGACATCCGGCGCGGTGTGGCCGACCTCGACGGCGAGGGCGATACTGTCGGCGGCGTGGTCGTGATGCGATACGGAGAGAACGCGCTCCATGTCATCGAGAGGGTCAAGAAGAAACTCGAAGAGATCAAACCCTCTTTGCCCCCGGGTGTGGAGATCGTGACCACCTATGACCGTTCCAGCCTCATCGAGCGCGCCATCGGCACCTTGAAGGAGGAACTGCTTCTCGAACTTGTGATCGTCAGCCTGGTCATCCTCGTGTTCCTCTGGCACATTCCGACGGCCATCATTCCGATCGTCACGATTCCAGTCGCGGTCATCCTCACCTTCATACCGATGTATTTCATGGGACTGACGGCGAACATCATGTCGATTTCGGGCATCGCCATCTCCATCGGCATACTTGTCGACGGCGCCATCGTGGAGGTCGAGAACGCGTATAAAAAACTCCAGTTATGGATCGAGGGGGGGCGCCAGGGCGATTTCCATGAAGTCCGCCTGAAGGCCATGCAGGAAGTCGGTCCGGCCGTCTTCTTCTCGCTTCTGGTCATCGCGGTCGCCTTCATGCCCATCTTCACGCTCATGGACCAGGAAGGCCGTCTCTTCAGGCCCCTGGCCTTCACCAAGAACCTGGCCATGGCCATCGCCGCGCTACTCGCCATCACCTTCGATCCGGCCATCCGGATGATGTTCTCGCGCATGGACGATTTTACCTTCAAACCCAAGTGGCTGGCTTGGGTGTCGAGCCAGGTGCTGGTGGGTCGCTACTACCCCGAGGAGAAGCACCCTGTGAGCAGGGTGCTTTTCCGCTTTTACGAGCCGGCCTGCCGGTTCGTTCTGGAGCATCCCTACAAGACCATCTCGACGGCGGTCTTTCTGGTGCTCTCGACCATCCCGGTCTACCTGCATCTCGGCGCGGAGTTCATGCCTCCGCTCAACGAGGGCACTCTCCTCTACATGCCGACGACCTTGCCGGGCATCTCCGTCACCGAGGCCCAAAGTCTTCTTCAAACCCAGGACCAACTTCTCAAGTCCTTCCCGGAAGTGGAACGGGTCTTCGGCAAGGCCGGCCGCGTCGAGAGCTCGACCGACCCGGCTCCGTTCTCCATGATGGAGACGACGGTCGTGCTCAAGCCCCACGACCAGTGGCGCAGGAAGTCGTGCTGGTACTCCTCTTGGGTTCCGGAACTCTTCCAGAGGCCTCTAAGACACGTTTGGGACGACCGTTTGAGCTGGGAGGAACTGGTCGCGGAGATGGACGGCAAGCTGCGCTTTCCCGGCGTGAGCAACGCCTGGACGATGCCGATCAAAGGCCGCATCGACATGCTGACCACGGGAGTGCGCACGCCCATCGGCATCAAGCTCTTCGGCTCCGATTTAAAGGAGATCGAGAGGCTCGGCGTCGAGATCGAATCGGCGCTGAAAGACATTCCCGGCACGCGCAGCGTCTACGCGGAACGCACCGCGGGCGGCTATTTCGTCGACTTCGACCTCAAGCGCGACCAACTCGCCCGCTACGGCCTGAGCATCAAGGAAGCCGAGATGGTGATCATGTCCGCCATCGGCGGCGAGCCGGTCACGACCACGGTCGAAGGCCGCGAGCGCTACTCGGTCAACGTCCGCTACGCGCGAGAGTTCCGGGACACCGTTTCCAAGATCCAGCGCGTCCTCGTGCCCACGATGAGCGGCGCGCAGGTGCCTCTGGCCCAGCTTGCGGACATCCGTTTGCTGCAAGGACCCGGCATGATCCGCAACGAGAACGGCTTGCTCTCCGGTTATGTCTACGTCGATGTGGCCGGCCGAGATATCGGCAGCTATGTGACGGAGGCCAAAAAGATCATCTCTGCAAAAGTGCCGCTGCCCACCGGCTACGCGATTCAGTGGAGCGGGCAGTACGAGAACATGGCGCGCGTGCGCGAGCGGCTGAAGGTGGTGCTGCCTCTGACTATCGTCATCATCATCTTCCTGCTCTATATGAACACCAAGTCCTGGGCGAAGACCGCCATCGTCTTGATGGCGGTGCCCTTCTCGCTCATCGGCGCGGTGTGGCTCTTGTACCTGCTCGGCTACAACGTGTCGATCGCGGTCTGGGTTGGGATGATCGCCTTGATGGGGCTCGATGCGGAGACGGGAGTCTTTATGCTCCTTTATCTGGATATGGCATACTCCGATATGGTGCGTGCGGGGCGCATGAGCACGTATGCGCATCTTGAGGAAGCCGTCATCCATGGCGCGGTCAAGCGCATACGTCCCAAGCTGATGACCGTGGCCTGCGCCTTCATGGGCCTGGTGCCCATCATGTGGTCGGCCGGGACCGGCGCCGACCTCATGAAGCGCATTGCCGCACCCATGGTGGGAGGACTTTTCACGAGCTTCATCCTGGAGCTGCTCGTCTACCCGCCCGTTTTCTGTTTATGGAAGTGGCATTTCGAGATGAAGAAGGGGGTCGTTCAGGGCGGAAATTATCAAGGAGGAGTTCAATGAGACAGTTGACGATCGCCGCGATCATCGCGGTCGCCGTTGCCGGAAGCGCTTGGGCCGGGAAGGGGCACCTAGACCCTTCGGGCAAGAGCGAGACGATCTCGGGAGAAATGCTCGACATGGCCTGCTACATGGCCCATGAGGGCAAGGGCAAGAAGCACGCGAAGTGCGCCGGAGCCTGCGTAATGGGCGGGGCCTCATTGGGAATTCTGACCAAGGAGGGGAAGGTCTATCTGGTCGTGGGCGACCACGAGAACGAGAAGCCCTACCTCCAAGCCAAGGCTTTGGCGGGCGGCGAAGCCAAACTGACCGGAACCGTCTTCGTGCGCGGAGGCTTGACCGCCATCATCGTGAGCAAGACGGAGAAGCTCTAGGTGGAGTTCAAGCTTTACCATCTACATCCGGCGGCCGTCCACTTCCCGATCGCATTGTTGGCGCTCGGAGCGGCGGCCGCCGGACTGCGGCTGAGGAAGAACGCTCCGGAGTGGCTTGCGAAGGCCGAATCATGGCTTCTCTGGCTGGGGACTTTGTCGGCTTGGGCGACGCTCGGCCTGGGGCTGCTCGCGCAGAAGACCGCGCCTCACGTGCCGCTGGCCTGGGAAGTCTTGGCTGAACATGAGGAATTGGCGTGGTGGACCTGCGCTGTCTTCAGCGCGCTGTCGGGGCTGCGGGTATTCGCGGTGAAGACCGGTCGCGACGCGGGAAAAGTCCGCGCCGCGCAGGCCCTTCTCTGGGCGATCGGCCTCGGCCTATTGGTTGCGACGGCGATGCATGGCGGAGAGCTGGTATACGGCTTCGGCCTGGGAGTCGGCGCGCGGTGAGAATGACTGCGTGCCGAATACGAGGCGGTCGACTTCGTCGCGCGTGAGCGCGCCGCGCAGGAGGTCGCTCACGTACTCGGGCGAGTAGAAGCGGTCAAGCGGAACGGTTTTGGGGCCGTCCTTGATGCGCACGCGGGCCGAGCCCGTGCCGAGGCCGAGCGTTGCGCGCGCATCGCGCCAGTCTTCGAGGCCCGCCTCAGCCAGCTGCTGGACGAAGGCCTTGTGCCAGTTCGCGGCGGCGGCCGCGCCCTTCGGAGCGATCACCTCGGGATCGAGCCCGAGGCCGACCAAGGAGTTCGATCGGGACGCGATGCCGTACGGGCAGTTGCCGTTGGCGCAGGCTTTCACCTTGGCGCAGCCAAGGCCCATGCCCATCCACAGGCGCGCGCCGGAGATGCCGTCGGCGCCGAGCGCCAATTTCTCGACGCCCTCGGTCGGCAGCATCAGGTCGCCGGTGGCTTCCAAGAATATGAGCTCGCGGATCCCAAGCTTCTTGAGCACCGCGTCGGTGACGATGATCGCCTCGTTGCCGGGCAGGCTCGTGTTCGCGCCGGGCGGGGCGTTGCCGGAGCCCGGGGAGAAGTCGTCGCCGCGCCCGTCGAGCTGGATGTGGTCGGGCAGGGCGTTCGCACCCTTCAGGAACGTCAGGAACGCGAGCAGGTCCTCGGCGTCGCCGACGCCGAACTTGAGCGAGACCGGCTTGTTGGTGACGACGCGCGCGGCCTTGATCAGCGCCGCGACCGATTCGTAGCTGTCGAGGTCGGGGACGATCTCGGGAGACTTGAAGGGCTGGTCGCGCCGGATCTCGCGCAGTGCGGCCACGATGGGGTCGACTTTCTTCGGGTCCACCTTGGCGCCGCGTTTGGCCGCCTGCTTGAGCTTGAACTGAGTCATCGCGACAAAGGGCGAGGCGGCGGTGCGGCGGAGCTTGTCGAAGTCGACCCGGAGGTCGCTTCCGCGGATGCCGTTGAGCGCCGAGCCGTATTGCGCGACGACCTGCGCCTGAGCCAGATCGGCGGCGGAGAACTCGGCGAACAGCTTGTTGCGTTTCGCGAATAACGCGTCGACGAGCATGACGATCTCCGCCTCGGCCTGGCTGCCCTCCCGGAATTGACCGTTGGCGAGGTTCCAAGCGATGAGCTCGCGCTTGGCCTTGTCGGCGTTTCCCTCGAGCACGGCGAGCGCGAAGCCGGGGCCGCCCTCGCCGGTGTTGTAGAGCATGCGCGCGCCGCGATCCTTGGCGAGCTTCAGGTGAATGTAGAGCAAGGACAGATGGGACTGCGCGGAGAGCTGGGGGAAGCTCATGCCGGAAATACCCGCCATCGGTGAGAGCTCGATGTTTCCGATCCGATGTTTGGAGGCGCGGATCCTCTCGAGATTAGGTTCGGGGAAGATGACGGGGGAGACCACCTCCGTCTGACCATCGTAGACCGCATGGCCGAAGGAGCCGCGAAAGTCGCCTTCCTTGTGGAGGCCTTCGAGCACCGACCAGCGCCAGTCATGCTTGCCTTGCGGCTGGCCGCTCATGTACTTGCGCCAGAGCTCGCCGCCGTGGGTCATCACGGAGCGAAAGGCGTTGAGCGCCGGACGGTAGAGAGCGTGAGCTAAGGCCGCCTTCATCATGAACTGAACCTTGAGCCAGGCGACCTTGGCGCGGAACACGGGGCCGCGCGTGAGCGCGGGCGGCGGGACCTCGTGGTTTTTAGCGGACGCGGCGCGCAGGCGGTTGGTGCCCGGCGACATCAGCCGCGACGGCGGATTCGCCAGTTGGGCGGCCATCGCCTCAACGGGTGTGGACGCGAGCTCTCCCGGGGTGAACCGCGAGAGCCTCGCGGCCTCGAGGGAGGACTCAAGCTCACGACGCTTCTCGGTCGCGAGCTTGAGGGCGGCGCGTTCGTAGGCGGCGAGAATGTCCACTCGGCGCACCGAAGGCGCGAAGGCGGCCGCGGGACCGGCGAGCCAGCCTAAGCGCGCGGCGACGACGGCGTACTCGGCGGACGCCGGGTCGGCCGTGCGCTCATCCTCGAAGACTTTTTGCGTCTCGATCATCGCCTCAACGCGCAGCACGCGCACTGCTTGGTTCACCCCGAGCGTGCGCGCGGCCTGCGGCTGGGCGAGATAAGCTTCCGGAGTCAGACCCGAGGACTCGAGGGCGCGCAGGACCGGCGCTAAGTTCGCATCGGGCATGCTCGCTTGGAGGTCCATGAGCACTGGATCTCGAGATGCGTCCCAATGCCCGGCGGGCGTGGAGAGCAAAGACAGGGGAAGGCGCGGTCCGATCAGGATGGCGGGGGAGACGACACCTGCGCTTGCAAGGGTGGCGAGGAGGAGGAAAGCGCACGGCAGAAGATGTCGCATCCGATCACATTATAAGGGAAGCCGGCGGAAGACGCCTGTGCCATTCGGTCCCCGCAGGCATAGACCGTATGCCTACGCGCCCTTTCCCTTAGGGCCTAGGGCGCGCGGCGCGGCGTTCGGTACAATAGGGTTCGACGCCAGAGCAGACGCAGGGAGACACTATCTCATGGCCCGACGCTTCCACCGCATCGTCTCGATTGTTCTTTCCGCAGCGCTTGTCGTTCTCTCTGTCGGGTTCGACGCGCAAAAGGCCGCCGCCCAGACGTTTACGGGCCGAGGCGCGCCGGTTGCGCCGGCGCCTTCGCTCAGCCTCGGGATCACGAACGCGCCCGGGACTTCTCTTGAGCTTCCCGTTCTACCGGCACTCGCGGGGCCGGCCGCGCTGACGGCCTCGCCGGTGGCCCCGGGCCCCGCCGCGGCGATCGCCGAGTCGATGGCGGCCGCAGCACCCGCGCTGCAGGCTCTGGCCAAACCCGAAACTATCGTTTCCGCCGCGCGCGATGCGGGCCGCGATCTCGAGGATGCTTTGACCCGGGCGACATCTCTCCGGACTTCCGGTGAGCTTTCCGACGCCGTCATCGCCACCCTAGCGGCCTCGGCCCCGGCGCTTGTCGCCTCCGCCTCCTCGGCCGCGGCTGCGAAACCTCCGGCGGTTCCCGCCGCGGCTCCGGCGCGGGTCAAGGTGATCGATTCCGCCGTTTCTTACAGATACCATCGCTGGGTGCTGAAAGCCGTCGCGCTCCTCACCGGCGCGGTGTTCACGCTTCCGCAGGCCGGACCGGCCCTGAGCGCCAAGATCATCGCCTCCGCCGCAGACAAGGTCCTCGTCCTCTCGGACTTTGATGACACCTTGGCCGGCTACAACCAAGTCCTGCCCCTCCAGAAGGTGGCCGCGATCCTTCAGATCCGCGCCGTGGGCAAGCACTTTGCCGTGATCAGCGACCGCAGCGATGTCGGCCGCCCAGGCGACGCCCAGCGCACCGTATTCGAGTCACTGGCATCCTTGCCCGTTGATGTCCGCGCGGGGATGTACGTCGCCGCCAATCGAGGCGGCAAGATTTATCGCTACGATGAACAGGGCGTGCCCCAGAAGGTGTACGAGACGCCCGCCCTTGAAGGCAGAAAGCTCAGGGGCGTCAAGGCTGCGGCGGATGCGACGAAGGCGCGCCTCACTTCGGTCGGCGCCGTGCAGCACGTCGCCGACGGCAAGCACCCTGCCGAGTCCTACAACACCTACAGCTACGCGATGATGCTCAAAGCCGGCTCCTCCGAAGACTCGGTGCGCGGCGCCGCGATGATTCTGTCCGAGGAGTTGGCCCGCCGCGGTATTGCCGTCGAGGTCGACCCGCGCTTTGCCAAGAACCCGGCGAACCCTCCCTACATCACCTTCTCAATCATCACGAAAGCCGACGCCGCGGCGTACATATCAAAGGCCCTCGGCGTGGACGTCAAGGATGCCTTCGTCATCGGCGACGCGATGTTCATGCCTCGCGCGGCGAAGAGGGCCGGCTGGCTGGCGCGTCTTGGCGAGCGCCTGAGCGGCCGTCCGCAGGCGAAGACGGGCAACGCCACGGACCGGAACATGGCCCAGGGTCTTCCCGGCGTTCTGGCGCTGGGCGTTGGAACCAATATGGACCCGCGCGTGCCCAATGGCTGGGCGCTCGCGGGCAAGGGTCCCGAGGTCACGCAGAAGGTGCTCGAGTCCGTCGCGTCGAAGACGCGCCGTCCCAACCGAGAGGCGGTCTCTCGAAGCGAGACCGTCCTCCGGCTTGGCGCGGTCGCGCTGATCGTTGGCCTGGGCGCGCTCGGCTGGTATGCGTTCGCCCATGTCCTCGGCGACATCGTCCGTTTGGGCGGGGAGGCCGTCCGTAATTGGCAGAGCTCCCCGTTCGGTCCCGGCGCCGTCCTCGTCCTCGGCGCGGCGACGCTCGGCGGGGCGTCTTCGGGTCAACCGCTGCGCGAGAAGCTGCAAGCGTTCCAAGAAGCCCACGGCGCCACGATCCTTGCCATGCCGGGCGTCGAGCGCGTCGTCATCGACGACGCCGACGGTCGACTAAGCTTGCGGATCGACATCAATGCCGGAAACGCCGGTTCCATAGAAAAAGCGGTCCTCGCGGTGCTCAAGGCCGTTCCGGAGCTGAGGACCGTTCCAGTGACGTTTCGGGTCATAGGCCCGATTGACGCGTTGGGCGATGAGCGCATCCAGCTCGGCCACTCGCGTCAGGTGGTGATTTCAAATCCGAATCGTAACTACCCGCAGGCCCTGAAGAAAGCCCTCGAGATCGCCGCCGCGCGCGGCGCATCGTCCGATCAGGTTCGCTTCATCGAGGCAACCGCCTCGATGCCGGTGCGCGACGGCGCGCAGTGGAAGTACGCCTTCGCCGTTCCGGGCGCGCTCATCTACGTCGACTTCTCGAACTTCCTCGGCGGCGCCCAGGACTTCCGGGCCAGCGTCTACGAAGGCGCCGTGCCGCCCGAGGGCGTCGAAGCCCTCGCGCTGACGGCCGACGAGTTTGCCTTCATCGTCGGCCTCAACGCCGACCACGCTCTGTTCTCCCTGCGCCGCGAGCTGCCGGGCTTCGGCGCGGGAGCGGCCGTCTCGCTCGCCGCGCGTTCCGCCGCAAACGGCGGCGCCCCGCAGATGAGCTACCGCTTCTACGATGACCATGGCAACAGCGGCACCGTCAGCGCCAACTCCTACAAGGGCGGGAGCTTCAATCCCTGGTCCGGCGACTAGGCGCATGCTAGAATAGCCGGGACATGGCCCAGTCGCTTCTGTCGTGGGGTGCCTTCCTCCTTTACGTCGCGGCGTGCGCCGCGGCCTTCGTCTACCTGTTGACGAAGAACGCGCGCTCAAGCCGCCTCATGCTGATTTTTATCGGCTGCGGTCTCGCGGCGCATCTGCTTGCTTTTGGGATACGCCTTGCGGTGTTCTGGGCCTACCCGGAGAACCGCTGGTTCCTTCCGGTCAACAACTTCTTCGGCGCCCTCTCATACATGTCGCTAGCCTTGGTCGCGGCGTTCTTTGTGATCGAGGCGCGCAAGCGCCTCGGCATTCTCGGGGCTTTCGTGCTGCCGATGGCCGCGCTGAGCCTCGGCCTCGCGGTGCTCAGGGCCGACCCGGCGGTCGGTCCGCTCGCCCCGAAGTTGCGCAGCTACTGGCTCAACATCCACCCGATGGTCTTGATGACCGCGTATGCCGCGTTCACCAACGCGTTCGGCGTGGGCCTGGCCCTGCTGATTCAGGAGCGGCAGATCAAGTCGCGCAAACCGAGCGAGCTCTGCTACCGCCTGCCCTCGCTTGACGAGCTTGACGCGCTCAACGGCATGATCATCGCCGTAACGCTCCCCGTTCTCGTCACCGGGCTTGTCATGGGCGCGGTGTGGGCGTACGAGACTTGGGGCCGCGCCTGGTCCTGGGATCCGAAGGAGACGATGTCGCTGATTACGGCCCTGCTCTACGGCGAGTTTCTGTGGCTGCGCTATGTCCGCGGCCAGCGCGGCCGCACGCCTGTGTACGTCTCTATGCTCGGCTTCGCGTGCATGCTCGCGACCTTCTTCGGCGCCGAGCTGTCCTCCGGTCGCCACGACTTCTTAGGGGGGAAATGAAGCTCGTCTGCCTGAGTTGGAGCCATCGCGCGCGCGCGGGCTCGGCGCGCGAGGCTCTGGCCTCCGTGCCCGTCGAGCGAGTCCTTGCTGAACTCAAGGCGCGCGGCATTTGTGAGGCGGCAGCGCTTTCGACGTGCAACCGCTTTGAGCTTTACGCGGCCGGCTCCCCAGACGCAGCGCCGTCCGCGGGCGTCTTGATCGCGGCGCTCGAGGACCTCGCGGGCGCCGCGCTTGCAGAGCAAGCCGAGAGGCGCGAGGATGCCGCCGCGGCGGCCCATCTGTTCTCCGTTGCCGCGGGCCTCGATTCGCTCGTCGTCGGCGAGACCGAGATCCTGGGCCAGGTGAAAACCGGCTATGAAAGCGCGAAGGCCGCGGGCATGACCGGCAAGCGTCTGAACGTCCTGTTCCAGCGCGCGCTGTTTGTCGGCAAGAAAGTTCGCGCTGAGACCGCGGTCGCTTCAGGCTCTTCCTCGGTGCCCTCGGTCGCCGTCCAGCTCGCGGAAACGATCTTTGGCCGCCTCGAGGGCAAGTCCGCGCTGATCCTCGGCGCGGGCGCGATGGCTGAGCTTGCCGCGAAGCACCTTGCCGCGCGCGGCGTCAGTCAGCTCGCCGTTTCAAACCGCACCTGGGAGCGCGCGTATCAGTTGGCCGCTCGCTATCAGGGCGAGGCCGTACGGTGGGAGAATTTCCCGGCCGAGCTCGAGCGCGCCGATGTCGTCATCGCCTCGACCGGCGCACCCGCGGCCGTGCTCACCCGCGCGATCGTGGAGAACGCCGTCCGCCGCCGCGGTGGGCGCTCATTGTTTATGATCGACATCGCGATGCCGCGCGACATCGAGGAAACAGTCCACGGGATCGACGGCGTCTACCTCTACCGCCTCGAGGATCTCGAGGCGATCGTCGCCAAAAACATGGCCTCGCGCGCGGAAGCGGTCGCCGCGGCGCGTCGGATCGTGGATGCGAAGGCCTCCGAGTTCGGCGCGTGGGCCGGTTCGCTGTCGACGGGCCGCGAGCGCAGCTTCAAGCATTCGGAGAATCCCGCGTGAAGGCTGCGCTTGCCTTTGTCCTGTTTGCCGCGCCGTTGAATGTTGCGGCAGCGCCTTATGGAATCATCCTGATGGCCCATGGGGGCAGCGCCTCATGGAACCGGGAGATCGAGGCTCTGCGCGCGCGGGTGGACGCGCGGGCGCCGACCGAGACCGCGCTCGGCATGGCCGACCCCGCCGCGTTGCAAGCGGCCGTCGATCGTCTCGAGAGGCGCGGCGTGGCGAGAATCGTCGCCGTTCCTCTGTTCGTGCAGAGCCGTTCCGAGGTTCTTGATCAGACGCGCTATGCGCTCGGCCTCACGGATAAGTCGTCCGAGGTCTTGAAGAGAGCGTACGAACGGATGGGCGCTGCGCACTCGGCCCATGGCGCGCACCGGCATGAGTTTTCGCAGACGCGCGTGAAGGCGCGCGAGCCGATCGTGATGGCGAGCGGGCTCGATGATCATCCGTTGGTGTCACGGATACTGATGGAACGCGCGAAGGCTTTGTCGAGGAATCCCGCCAGCGAGACCGTCGTTCTTGTCGCACACGGGCCCGTCGACGATGCCGCCATGCCTTCTTGGCGCAATTCGATGACGTCGCTGTGCGGTGCGCTCGCGGGCGGCGGATTCCGTAAGTGTTCCTTCAGTCTCCTGCGCGACGATGCGGCGCCGGAAGTCCGGGCAGCGGCGGTGGCGGAGCTGCGCGCGAAGGTCGCGCGCGCGAAGACGCGGAAAGGCCGGGCGATCGTCGTTCCGGTGCTCATCGCGCGCGGGGGCATCGAAGAGAAGATCGCCAAGGACCTTCGGGGGCTCGACTATGCCTGGGACGGCCGGACGTTGATGCCGCATGAGGGCTTCGATGCCTGGGTGCTGGAACGCGCGGCGGCGGCGGATCGACCCGTGTTTGACAGATCCGCGCGCTAATTGTTATTTTGTGATCGAATGAGCGAAGCCACTCCTCCCATCCCGGATCCGGTTGCGAACCCCATTCCTGCCGCCGCTCCCAAACCCATCGTGCCCAAGCCGGAGATGTCTCGCGGAGACTTCCTCTGGGCCGGCTGGGGCATGCTCGCCGCTTTTTTCGCCGCCTCCGCGGCCGCGGGCGCGCGCTTCATGTTCCCGAACGTGATTTATGAGCCGTCGCAAAAGTTCAACGCCGGTCCGGCCGCGAGTTATGATCTCGGCGTCTCCACGAAGTGGCTCAACGAGCAGCGCGTCTGGATTATCCGCACGCCGTCGGGCTTCTACGCGATGTGGGCGCGCTGCACGCATCTTGGCTGCACGCCGAACTGGTGGGGCGACCAGAACCGCTTCAAGTGCCCGTGCCACGGCTCTAACTACACGCTCGGCGGCGACGTGATCGCGGGTCCCGCCCCTATGCCTCTGTGGCGCGCGAAGGTGGACCTCGCTCCGACTGGCGACCTCATCGTCGACAAGGCCGTGCTCGAAAATAAGCCTGGCAAGCGTGAACTTGCGCCTTATTTCGCGGACTACGCGTCGACTTAAGGACCATGACACAATGCCCACTTTAGATCTCGAGAAGATCAAGAAAGAGATTTTCGACTCCCAGCTGTGGCGGTCAGTTTTCCGCGGCGGGGTCTGGAAGGATACGCCCCGCGATCGCGCCGGCCACATTATTGGCAACGTCTGGCTGCACCTGCATCCCGTCAAGGTCCGCCCGCGCGCGCTGAAGTGGGCCTACACGTGGGGCATGGGGGGGATCTCGTTTGCGCTCTACCTCCTGCTGACGCTGACGGGCGTGGCCCTGATGTTCTACTACCGACCCACGATCGGTCTTGCTTATCGCGACATCAAGGACCTCGAGTTTGCGGTCACGCTCGGCATGTTCCTGCGCAACGCCCACCGTTGGGCCGCGCAGGCGATGGTCGTGGCCGTCATCGCGCACATGGTGCGCGTGTTCCTGACCGGCGCGTACAAGAAGCCGCGCGAGTTCAACTGGGGCATCGGTGTCCTTCTGCTGACTTTGACTCTATTCCTTTCGTTCACCGGCTACCTCCTGCCGTGGGACCAGCTCGCGATCTGGGCCGTCACCGTTGGCACGAACATGGCGGGAGCGACTCCCGTGCTTGGCAATGAGGGTCCGCTCGGCTCGCTGGTGGGCATGCGCATCAACAACGACGTGCGTTTCACGCTTCTCGGCGGCACGATGGTCGGCGAGAACACATTGCTTCGCTTCTACGTCATGCACTGCGTGGCGGTCCCACTCGTCGTGGGGATTCTGCTCATTTTGCACTTCTGGCGCATCCGCAAGGACAGCTTCTCCGCCGCGCCCTACGCCGCGGCTGAAGAAAAGGTGGACGTGTGGCCGCATCTCGTCAAGCGCGAGTACATCGGCGCGGCGGGCACCACGTTGTTCATCATGATCTGGTCTATTCTGCAGAATGCGCCGCTTGAGGCGATCGCCAACCCCAATGTCACGACGAACCCCTCGAAGGCGCCGTGGTACTTCGTGGGTCTGCAGGAGCTGCTGGTGTACTTCGATCCGTGGATCGCCGGCGTGCTGCTGCCCGGCCTGATCATTGTGGGCCTGATCGCGATTCCCTACATCGACACGAACCCGAAGGGCATCGGCTCCTACGCCTGGAAGGAGCGCCCGTTCGCCAACACCTTGTTCCTGCTGGGCGTCGTGATGTGGTTTGCTTTGATCTTCATCGGCTACGCCCTGCGTGGGCCGAACTACGCGTGGTACTGGCCGTGGGAATCCTGGTATATGCTGAAAGCCGCGCCTCCCGCAACCTGGAGCGTGTTCGGACCCAAGGGCGTGGGGGCTTACCCCATGCTTCTCGGCATCCCGCTGATCGGCGGGCTGTTCGGCGGCTCGATCCTTCTGCCGAAGCTGATCCAGAGAGAGCTCAGCGGCAAGAAGTTAATGGGCGGCTTCCTTGCGGCCGTGGCGGCGCTCGCCGCCGTCGGCATGGCGATGGGCAAGATGGGTGCCACGGAAGGGGCGTTTTTGCTGTTCTTTCTGGGAGCGTCCTTCTATTTCGGTTTCGTCCTGCCGCAGCGCCACATCCGCACGCTCGACTGGCCGCGTTACCTCGTCACGATGGTGCTCGTGGTCTGCACGATGGGGATACTTCTCAAGATGTGCGCTCGCCTGACCTTCAATATCAAATATCTGCTGACGATCCCCGCGATCAGCATGAACGTCTGAGATGAGTTACCGAAAAGCCTTTATCGTCTCGAACGCCCTGATGTTGGCGGCTTTCGTCTGGGCCTTCGCCAAGGACTTTAATGCCCCTTGGCGCCCATATCAGAAAAAGTACTACCAGATGTCCGCGGACGTCCTGGAGAAGAAGGCGGCGGACGAGAAGGACCCGAAGAAGGCCGACGTCCTCAAGGCGGAGGCGCGCAAGATGCGCCATTCGCCCATGGAGATCAAGCAGATCATCTCGAGCGACCTCGGCCGCTTCGATCGCTGCGTGACCTGCCACGTCGGCATGGATGAATACACGAACCCCACGCTGAAGAACGACTTCACGCAGAACCCCTATAAGTCGCATCCGAAGGTGGACTCAGCCCTCGTCAAGGCGCATCCGTTCACGAAGTTCGGCTGCACCTCCTGCCACTCCGGCCAGGGGCTGGCCACGACCGTCGAGGGCGCGCACGGCTGGATCAAGCACTGGGAAAAGCCGATGCTCAAGGGCGTGACGATTCAGGGCGCCTGCGTGAAGTGCCACGGTAATTTTGAGACCCTCAAGGGCGCGGAAGTCGCGGCCTCGGGCAAGAAGCTGTTCCGTCAGCACGGCTGTCAGGGCTGCCATGCGATCAACGGCTGGGGCGGCGTGATCTCGGTCGATCTTGGCGACATCGCCGACAAGCCCTTCGAGCGCATCGCCGGCTACAACTTCAAGCGCGTGAAGATCGACGGCAAGGAGCTGCCCGACGAGCATCACGACAGTCACTGGAACATCCAGAACTGGATCCGCGGACATCTCGTCAACGATCCGGTGGCAGTCACGCCGAATGACCCGTTCGCCCACCTCAACGCGGAGCCGATCCCGCCCTCGGGCATGCCCGACTTTACCCAGGAGATCCGCCGCGAGGAGGCCGACGCGGTCGTCGCCTACCTGTCGGGCATGACCAAGGAAGAGGTCATTCCGTACCGTTATCATGTCCCCGCGCCGGCGGCGCGGGAGCCCCAGCTCTCCGGCGCCGCGCACGGCAAATACGTTTTCGAGAAGTACGGCTGCCAGGGCTGCCATGGCCTTGAGGCGAAGAGGGGCCGCCGCCGCTTCAACGCGTCGAGTTCTGCGCAGAAGGAATACGATCCGAAGATGCCCGAGAAGGAACAGTTTGAGCAGATGAGCCTCGGCGCCGAGCCGACCTTGCCCGATCTGATGGGCACCTACACGCACGAGGAGCTCGTCAAGAAGATCGAATCGGGCGTGTCGGCGGCCGACGCGAAGAAGTGGAGCCCGAAGGGGCCCATGCCGATGGTCTATATGCCGTCGTGGAAGGGCAAGATCTCGAAGGGCGAGCTGGACGATCTCGCGACCTGGCTGCTCAGCATCGCGAAGAAGGACGACAGCGGTTTTTAATTAAGGGAGGTGTGATATGAACCGAAAACTAACTTTGATCATCGCCGCGGCGCTGACGCTTGCGGCTTACGCCGCGCCCGCGGCGACTGTGTCTGCGGCGGAAATGAGCGAGAAGGAAAAGGCGCTCGCCAACCCGTATCCGAACGACTTCGGCCCGGACACGCTTGCCGCCGACGTGCTCAAGGCCTACCCGGCCAACGTCCAGGCGGGCTACAAGAAGCTTCTGAGCACCAAGTCGGGCTGCGCCCAGTGCCACTCGGCCGCGCGTCCGCTCAACAGTCGTTTCGTCGAGCCCGAGGGCGGCATGGACGACGCCAAGCAGGACGCCGCTCTCGCCAAGTTGAAGAAGGAGCAGCCCGAGCTGTTTGCGGACGGTTCCGCGTGGCAAGTCGAGACGAAAGTCTGGAGCCGCTACGTCAAGCGGATGATGAACAAGCCGGGCTGCAACCTGCAGAAGGCCGACGGCAAGGCCATCTATGAATTTTTGTCCTACGACTCGGTCAAGCGCAAGACCGGCGCCAATGCGGCGCAGTGGGCCGCGCACCGGAAAGGCCTCGTCGAGCAGCTCAAGACGAAGAACCCGAAGCGCTACGAAGAGTTGAAGGAAGCCAAAGATCTGTAGGCGCTTGAACGGCGCTTCGCGGGCCCTGCTCGTCTACGGTTACGAACCGAGCGGGCACTCCGCGGCGGCGTTGGCGATCGAAAAGGCCGGCCGAAAGGCCGGCTTTTCTTTTTCCCGGATAGAAATCGCCTCAGACCATCATCCGGTGGCGGGCTTGGCTGTCGCGCGCGGCTACCACGGTCTATTGAGCGCCGCGCCGCAGGTATGGCGCGCGCTGTACCGCGGGGCTTGGGCCCGCTCGCTCCTGCGCGCGGTGCGCGGCGCCTACCTGAGCTTCGGCGGCGCCCGGCGCCTGCGCGAAGGCGTGCGGCGCTCGGGCGCTCAGGTTGTCGTCTGTCCTCAGGCGGCGGTCGCCGCGGTGCTGAGCGAGGCGCGCGTGCGCGGCGAACTCGACATACCGGTGGTCGCGGTCCTCACCGATTTCGGAGCCCATCCATTTTGGGCCGATCCCGCCGCGGACCTGATTCTCGCGCCCAACGCGGCCGCCGTCGACGCCCTGGCGGTGTTCGGTGTGCCGCGCGAGCGTCTGCGCGCGACCGGAATCCCGATCAGCCCGGCGTTCGCCGATCTGCCTTCTCAGGATGAAGCGCGGCGCTCCTTGGCCTTGCCGCCGGCGGCTCCGGTGGCGCTTTTGTCGGGCGGCGGCAAGGGCCTGGGCGGATTCGACCGGGCGGCCACAGCGTTGCTGGCCGCGAGCCCGCGCGCGCATCTGCTCGTTCTGTGCGGCGCCAACGACCGTCTTCGAATATCGCTTTCCGGCTGCCGCGAGGCGGGCGGGCGCCTGCGTGTGTTCGGGCCTCAGCCGTCGGAATTCGTGGCCGTCATGATGGCGGCGGCAGACGTTCATATAGGCAAACCCGGGGGATTGAGCGCGGCCGAGTGCCTTGCCGCGGGCCTACCTATGGTTTTAACGCGCCCCTTGCCGGGCCAGGAGGAGGCCAACGCGCGACACCTGCTCGCTCTCGGCGCGGCGCTCGATGGGGGCCTGCCGGAGCATGCCGCGCGGAAGGCCGCGCGTCTGCTCCAGGACCCCGAAGCCCTCGCGCGCATGCGCTTGGCCGCGTCCGCCGCGGGACGTTCCGGTTCGGCGGACGACGCGGTGTCCGCGATCGCGGCGCTGGCGTTTGACCGTCCCCGTTCATTCCTGTTACAATGACGCGATGCCCGCAATTAAGACGACGAAGCCCGTCGCCGTCGGCGACAAGGCTCCCGGTTTCTCCGCGGCCGATGAGACGGGCCGCGCCTGGTCGCTCAAGGCGCTCAGAGGCAAGACCGTCGTCCTCTATTTCTATCCGAAAGACAAGACTCCGGGCTGCACGACCGAGGCCTGCGACTTCCGCGACCGCTATGATGCGTTCGTCAAAAAAGGGGCGCGGATTTTCGGCGTGAGCCCCGACACGGCCAAGTCCCACGCCGGCTTCAAGGCCAAGCACGGCCTGCCTTTTCCGCTTCTCGTCGATGAGGACAAGGAAATTTGCCGCGCGTACGGCGTCTGGAAGGAGAAGTCGCTCTATGGCCGCACATTCATGGGCGTGGAGCGCTCGACCTTCGTGATCGGCAAGGATGGCCGCCTCGTTGAGGTCCTGCGCAAGGTCTCCGTTACCGGCCACGCCGAGGCCGTCTTGGAGGCCGTCTAATGCCCGCTCCCCAGAACGACGCGCGCCGCGCGGCCCTCGTCAAAGGCGCGTCCAAGGCCAAGATCAAGGCCCTCATCAATTTGTCCGCCTGCACCGGCTGCGAAGTCTGCATCGCGGTCTGCCCGGTCCCGCAGTGCATCGAGAAGTTCGGCGAGGATCCCTCGAACACGGGTGTCTGGGTCAACTACGACATCTGCATCGGCTGCCAGCTCTGCGCCAAGGACTGCCCGTGGGACACGATCCGCATGGTGCCGACGCCGACAGTCGCGATGGATCAGACCTCGCTCGATTCCCAGCTCAATCACGAGCACGCCGTCTTCCAGAAGCCCGAACTCGTGCCTGAAGAGATTCGCGGCTTCTTGACGAAGGCTCCCAAGACCGATCCCGCCGTGCTCGAGCTTTTCGGCAAGAACAACCCCATCGTTCCGGGGCCCATGAGCCCAAAGTAGCCTTCGCGCGCCCATGAGATATTCATCAGCCATCGGCGGACTATTTTTGGTCTCTTTGGTGTTTATCGCTGGCTGCGGCCCGCTGATGGTCAACATGGCCTACAGGCCTGAGGGCCCGGCTCAGCCGGTCCTCTTCGAGCGCCGGCCGCCCCTCTTCCTCGCGCCGGTCACCAACGCCACGGACGGGAAGGTCGAGACCTACCAGGGACCGTTCCAACTCACGCAGTCGGCGGAGCAGACGCTCCGGGATGCGCTCGCCACCGAGCTCGGCCGTCTGCAGTATCCGTTGGCCGAAACCGCGCAGCAGGCGGAAGGCGTCGTGGAGGCGGTCGTGGCGCGGATGGCCATCGACTTGACCGGGACCCAAGGCCTCAGCGACCTCGTCCAGGCCGAGTACTCTCTCGATGTCACCGTCAAGGACTCGCGGCAAAGAGCGCTCATCGCGAAGAGGATCACCGGCACCGCCAAGGCGGTGCGCCCCGGATTCGGGATACCCAGCGCGCTCTACTCCGGGATGATGACCAGCGCCATCGGCCAGGCCATGGGAAAGCTCGGCCCATTTTTCGAGTCCCAAGACCTCTTGGCCCTGCTCGAGGGTCGACGGCCCAACCGCAAGGCAGTCGCGGTCGAGGCACCCGCGCCGATCCGTCTGCATAGCCAGGGGAAGTCAAAGAAGGCGATGGTAACGATCATTCCACAGGGAGAAGAGGCTCCGCCGCAGGCCGCGCCCGAGCCGCCCGCCGCGCCAGCTGCGCTGCCCTCGGATATCGACGAACTTCCCACCGCCAGATTTCCAGCTCGGCAGGACGCTTATGCGGTGGTCATCGGCGTCGGCAAGTACCGCCAGAAACTTCCGCCGGCGGACTTCGCAGATGGGGACGCGCGGGTCGTCGCACGCTATTTGACGAAGGTTCTGGGCTACCAGGATGCCAACGTCGCCATGCTCGTCAACAACGAGGCAACCAAAGGCGATTTTGAGAAATATTTCGACCAGTGGCTGCCTAACCGCGTGGAGAAGGATGCCGAGGTCTTCATTTATTACTCCGGACACGGCGCGCCCAATCCAGAAACGGGCGACGCCTATCTTGTGCCTCATGACGGAGATCCGACCTATCTCAAGCAGACGGGCTATCAGCTCAAGAACCTCTACGCGGCGTTGTCCAAGCTCCCAACTCGCCATATCACCGTGGTCTTGGATTCATGCTTCTCGGGCGCAGGCGGACGCTCGGTTCTTGCCAAGGGCGCGCGGCCGCTGGTCAACGTGAGGCTAGGCGGAGTTGTCCCTTCGAACATCAGGGTCCTTTCCGCCTCGGCCGCCGACCAGATCAGCCACGCTTATGAGGCGCAGGGCCATGGGCTCTTCACTTACTTCTTACTCAAGGGCATCAAGGAACAGACAGGCAAGGGGTCGGTGGACATGAAGAAGGTTTTCGATTCCGCCGTGCCCCAGGTGAGCAATATTGCTCGGCGCGAGTACAACAGCGACCAGGTGCCGCAGTGGCAGGAATCGGCAAGAACAACCGCATCGTTCCGGGGTCGATGAGCCTGAAGTAAAGCCGGGTCCCCATCCCCTCGCCTAATCCCCCGGGCGAGAACGCCTCCTGGGACCATTGGCACCTCATGAGGGGTCGAAGGTCCCTGGACTGTTGACCGGTGCGACTGTTAGCCTAAGATGGGTATGTTAGTGATTCTTCTTTCGGTACTGCTCGGGTTTATCCCGAGCGCGGACGCTGCGGGGGTCGCCACAGGCCTGCCGCCGCGCACCCTCTCCTCCATACACTCTTTTCTTCGTTCGCCTACGCCCGATTGGGGCACGCTGACGACTGCTGTCTCCTTTCTTCGCAGCGTCGATCTAAACGATCCAGCAACTCTCGAGCGTGTCAGGCCCATCGTCGAGGAGCTGCGGAGTGTTGCCCAGCGGCAGCTTGACTCGTCACCTCGCTCCGGTACGACCGAATCTGAGCTATTCGCCGCTTCTCAGAAACTCCGGCTTCTCAATGAGCCCGAATTCCGCAATCTGTTGACATCGGAGCAGCAGCGTCGCATAGGGGCGGCATTCTGGGCCTATAGCGAGCATCTTGTTGAGGACGTGCGTCTGGAGCGTTGGTCGCCATCGAAGTTCACGCTGGAAGAGAAGATCAAGGGCATCGCCAGGGCGTTGGAGGCGTCACGCGTCGTTCCGGGCGAACTTGGGACACCGACATTGAGGAGTGATCCGGCGGTCGCAGTCGAGATCGTCAGCGCTGATGTCTCAAAAGTCAAATCGGACGCCCTGATCTGCGGAGTGCAGCTGGCGGGTCTTTGCCACGGCGGGATTAACGCGATGATCGGGAGGGTCGGAGGCGATGGTTTTCACAGGCAAGTCGACGCCGCGAAGCCCTTGCGCGACGGTCAAACGCTTGTTGCGCGAGGCGATCGCAAGAACACAGGTCTCTTTCAGAACGTCGTCTTTTTCGCCGACAACATGCGCCTGCCTCTCCGCGAGCTCGTATTCAATAGCTTAAAAGCCGCCGATGAAGCCGGGTTCCAATCGGTCTCTCTGCCCGCGGCGCGGACAGGCTACTACTACGGCCTGCTCGAAAAGACCTACGAGGAACTGGTCGCTGAGACGATTAAAGGCGTTGACGCGTTTCTTAAGGCCGGCCGGAAGAACGTCGAAAATATTTCCATCGTCGTCCATAATAATCCAAGGCTCTTGTCCCTGTTCAAGGCGGTTCAGTCGACCGATTCTGAGCGCGAGGCGCTGCGTCAAACCAGGCTTTCCGGAAAGGGCTTCTCTCTTTCGCCCCGGGCAAAGCGAGTTTCAGCGAGGCGGCGGGGCACTGCCATCGTCCAAGACCTGCTCGCCCCGTGGGATCTCGCGCGTATGCTCAAAGGCCGTACGCCGCAAAAGATCGGCGTCATTGAGGCCCGTGCCGCATTCAGTAGGCCGTCGGTCTCCGTTCTCAATCTCCCGATCAAGATGCCAGGCACTGATTTTCGGATTCCGGCCGAACTTGAGCAATACCGCGAGTTCCTTCAGAAGATTATCGACGATCAAGTCGCCGTCAACCCGAACTGGAGCGAGTTCCACGCCTATTTGACCGTCGACAGCGGGTTCGTCAAGAAGGGCAGCTATCACCGGCGACCAGGCATCCATATCGATGGGGTGCAGGGTTCGCGTTATATGCAGAAGCTGCCGCCTGAGAATACTTATTCGGCGAGTGATGCCGTCGGCACCGTCTTTTACGCGCAGCCCTTCGATTTGAGACACATCCAAGCAGACCGCGACTACATCCATGGCGAACTCGAGCGCCAAGCCGATGAAAGAAATGCGGTACAGACCGCCAATTACGGGATCTACCACTGGGACTCTTACTCCGCCCATCGCGCGGCAGTCGCCGAGCAGGACATTGCGCGCACGTTCGCACGCGTCGAGTTCAGCAAGAAGGTCTACGACAGTGTGGGCGACACGGTTAACCCGCTCTTCGATTACTCGTGGCCCCGCCTGCCGCGCCCCATCCCCTACGAGCTTAACTGGCATGCGGAGAAGCTCGCTAAGGTCGTCCATGAGAAAGGTCGGCGTGCCAACAGCGTCTCGATTGCGTTCGTTTCGGGAACGACCGCTTCCAAGCGCCGGGCGCTTCTCGATCTCGTACGGGTTCGCCGCGCCGCGGACGTTGGTCCGTTGGTGAGAATTCTTTCCCAGGACCCGGCCGTGGCACGGATATTGGTCTCAGACAAAATCGCGCCGTTGTGGGATTTGGTAACCGACTACCCTATCCTCGATGGGCGCACCGCGTTTCCTGAACTCGGTCGCCCGATCGATGATCGGACCATCGTCGAAGGCTCCAAAGGCTCTGGCGGCGGGCAGACGGACTTCTTGATCGACTATTCGGATCTTGATCTGCGACGGGGCGTACTTGAGCCCGCGCGCGCAATCGGAGCCAAGAAGGCCGACGATTGGGCGAAGTTCCAGAAGCTGCAGGCTCTTGTCCACCGTGCGCTGCCACGTGACGGCTGGCGCGAGGGCGGCAATGACCCCGAGTATGCCGCGTTCCTGGCGCGCACGAAAGGCGCGGCGCGCGTGAGCTTGGGCGAATACATCCGACTGGGCATCGGGGTCTGTCGCGAGAACGCTCTACTGACGGTCGTTGCTTTGCGCGCGGCCGGCTATAAGGCGCGCTACGCTTATTTCAAGGCCTTCAAGGCCGACGGCTCGTTCGATCAGGATCATGCTGTCGCCATCGTCGAACTTGGAGGGACGACGTACGTGCTCGATAGTTACCGGCTGCTGGGCCGTTACTATAACGGCCATCGGCTTGCCGATCTTTTGCAGCCGCCGGCCAACGGCAAGTACGTTGAGGCGGGCCCGCTTGCTGCTGAAAACGCCAGCGATCCTGGCGGCTGGAAGCTCGTCCTCAATACCTTTCCACGCGTTAGGCCGCTCCTGGAAGATCGATGAACCACCTCACGCCGCTTACCCCGTATTGTTGTAAGATTCCGGACAACGATGGGGTTGAACTCAAAACCAGCTACAGTTGGACGGAAGACGCCTAAGTCTTTACGATCTACAGACATTGAGCTGAGGAGCAATAGGATGAACTGGTCTTTGATTGCTGCCTTCAGTCTCTTCTTTTTCATTGTGGGGTGCGCTCCCACGCGGCATGATCCCTTCGCGAATCTTGGCGACGCCAAGCCCAGAGTCCTTGGACCGCTGAGAGCCCTCACTGTGGCTAAGGTCTACTCGGAGAACACGAAGACTGTCCCGCTCTATACCTCGGCAGCCAAGGTGATGACGTTCGGAACCGTCAATACCACGTTGATCCCGGGAATCGAGCGCTTTCTCGCAGAGAATTTTAAATCCGTGATAAAAGCGGAGAAACTTGAGCAGGCCGAGGCGAGCGGCGCGGATGTGATCGTCGTGATCGATGTCTACGGCGCGGCGAAAAGATACGGTTATGGCATCCCGGACGTCCACTGGGACGCCAAGGTCATCTTCATGAAGCCGGACCGGGAGGAGATCGCGACCGTGCACGGCGAATCCCACAAGCGATCGGTGGTGGGAGGGATTATTGGGATGGGGGGCCTGCTGCCGACCCAGATGGCATCGGCAGCCGTAGTCAACCATGCTGCGGAGAAGGAGACCCTGGATCACCTGCTGGCGGAATTCGAAGCGACAGCGAGGGGGAAGTTAGCTCGGTTCGCGGAGGCGCGCTCCGTTCAGGGCGTCCCGGCGCCGGCGCTCGCCAAGATCATCGTGTCCGACGTGGACAAACCGAACTATACGATTGAGCCAGATCCGCGGAAATTTGCCCTTGTGATGGGTGTGGAGAAGTACAAGAGCCTGCCCCAGGCCCAATACGCGGAGCGCGATGCGGCCGCGGTATACGCCCATTTGATGGCGTTAGGTTACCCGGAGAAAAACATCAAATACCTCGCGGCGCTCGACGCGACGAGATCCGGGCTGCAGAAGAATCTCGAGACCTGGCTTGTCCGAGTCGTCAAGGCGGACAGCGAGGTCTTTTTCTATTTCTCTGGACATGGCGCACCCGATCCGGAAACGGGCAAGGCTTATCTGGTCCCGTGGGACGGCGACCCCCAATATCTCAATGAGACGGCCTACCCCGTGCAGAAGCTCTACGAATCGCTCGCGGGCTTGAAAGCTCAGAATGTCATCGTGGCGTTGGATTCCTGCTTTTCAGGCGCCGGAGGACGTTCCGTCCTGCCCAAAGGCGTCCGGCCGTTGGTAAATAAGGTGGATATCGGCGCACCCCTTGGCGAGGGTTCCCACGCCATGGTCGCGCTGACCGCCTCCGGAGGCAATCAGATCTCGGGTACGCTTGACGAGCAAGGTCATGGTGCGTTCACA
>JAHFCE010000024.1 GCA_023249675.1 Elusimicrobiota bacterium
TACGTCGTCGGTTCGATATCGACGAATATAGGCTTGACCCCTTCGTAAAGCAGGCAGTTGCTTGAAGCAATGAAGCTGAAAGGAGTCGTGATGACCTCGTCTCCCGGACCCAAGCCGAGGGACTTGACGACCAAGTGGAGGCCCGATGTGCCGCTGTTGACGGCGACGGCATGGCGCCTTCCAGCGTAGGCTGCGATCTTGCGTTCAAATTCAAGCACCTTGGGGCCGAGACTGAGATTGGAGGATTGTAGAACCTCGAGGACGGCGCGGCATTCGCGATCCGTAATATCAGGATTGGAGAGCGGGATAGAGAGAAGGTCATTGACCTGAACGAGCTCGATGAACCGATTCTCCGAATCCACAACGGGGATATGTTTCAAGGCACGTTCGATAAAAATGCGGCGCAAGTGCTGTGTATCCGCATCTGGAGACACGGTCACCGGATTGCTCTTCATGATGGAGTAAGCCGGCGTACCTAAATCTGTATTTTTCAGGATGGCGCGGCGGATATCTCCATCCGTGATCGTTCCCAACAGCTTGTCTTTTTCATCCACGATGATAGCGATCCCCGTGGCCCCTTGGTTGATGGCCTCGATGGCGTCGCGAATGGAAGCGCCGGAGTCTATGACGTAAGGCTTTCTTTTGTCTTTCATAAATTCATACGGAAAGAGTATCCCACCTGAGGGTTTCATCAGCTTTAACGTCCTTGCGCAGGGTCCGGCCCATGACTTGCGCCAAAGCTCCGGGCGGGATGCCGGTGCCGGGGCGCTTCACCGATACCATATCAGGAGTCAAGGCGGTTCCCGCCGGCAGATTCCGGCGGGCGACAAGGCTCTTACGAGCGATTAAGCGCGTCTCCTCCTCGCCGGGCATCACACGTTTGACTCCGTCACCGAGAGCGGTCTCGACCTGCCGGATCATGGCAACCATCGTCCTCAACTCATCGGGTTCCAGGGATGCGGCATGGTCAGGCCCCTTCATGCCCCGGTCCAACGTGAAGTGTTTTTCCAAGACCACGGCACCCAAGGCCACGGCCGCCGCCGGAATGGCAAGACCGAGGGTATGGTCTGAGTAGCCCACAGGCACCCCGAAATTACTGTGAAGGCTTTGCATGGCCCTCAAGTTGGCGGTGTCGAACGGAGCGGGGTAAAGGGAGGTGCAGTGCAGAAGGATCACGGGGATCTTGTGGCGACGGACAACCTTGAGGGCATCTGTGATCTCGCGGTCATCGGACATTCCTGTGGAGAGAATCATGGGCTTTCCCATCGCGACGACGTATTCCAGAAACGGGATATCGGTCAGGTCTCCGGAGCCGATCTTAAACCGCCGGACAAGGGGGGCCAAAAGGTCCGCGGCCTCTTTGTGGAAAGGAGTCGACATAAACTCGATTCCGATGTCCCGGCAATGGCGCGCGAGCTCCCGGAACTCTTCGTTCTTGAGCTCCAACGGACGCAGCATATCCGCCTGACTGCCGGCCCCAACTCCTTTTTTCTGGTAAGCCGCTCTTTCAGCGGTTCTGTTGACGAGCAAATCGGACGTGAAGGTCTGGAACTTCACGGCGTCTGCGCCGGCTTGGGCGGCGGCGTCAACGAGCTGATGCGCCAGCTTCAGACTGCCGTTATGATTGACGCCGGCTTCGGCGATTACGAAAACCTTGCGGGGTTCGAGCTTCACCAGGCCGTCCATCCGCCGTCGACGATCAGATTTTGACCCGTGACATACGAAGAGGCTCTGCTCGAGAGAAACAGGATCGCCCCCATCAACTCATCCGCGCGCGCCATGCGTCCCATAGGAACCCGTGCGGAGTAGCGCCGCGTGAATTCGTCATTCTGTCCGCTGAAAACCCCCCCGGGAGTCAGGGCGTTGACGCGCACGCCCCGGTGGCCCCAATAGGCGGCCAGATAGCGCGTGAGACCGAGCAAGCCCGCTTTACTCGCCGAGTACACCGCCGGATTGTTGATGGGGCGCCCAAGATACTTGGATTTCTCATAGATGCGCTGATCCGAGCCCACGACCCCGTAGATGGACGCGATATTGATAATGCTTCCCTCGCCTCTCAGAGCCATCGCGCCGCCGACAACCTGGGCACAGACCATCGCCCCCGTTAGGTTGACGTCCATGACCGCATTCCAGTCCTTGAGGGAATAGTCCTCGAAGCGTTGGAAAAACCCGGGAGTCTTGGTCGCTGCGTTGTTGATGAGAATATCCACCGGCCCGAGCTCCTTCTCCACTCGGGCCTTGAGGCGTTTGACGGAATCCGGCTGAGGCAAGACCACTTTATAACCTTGGACAGCCGCTTTGCCGCGCGCCTTGATGCCTTGAGCCGCTCGCCGAGCTCCGACTTCATCGCAGTCGGCGATCGCCACGGAAGCGCCTTGGGCCGCCAGCGCCGCCGCGAATCGAGCGCCGAGAAGTCCCGCGCCGCCGGTGACGACGGCGACTCGCCCGGCCAAAGAAAACCGCTCATCCATGAGCGCAGCTCTCCTTCTGACGCCGAAGCTCCATTAGTTTCTCGACGAGGATGAAATCGATCTCAGAGTCAATGTCGATCGAGCGCTCCCGAGGCATAACGTGAAGATAGGTGCGTCCTTCAAAGAGCCCCCGCTCCAACGTCTCGCGCCGCCAAATATAGATCGAGGCGTTCATGCTGAAAACCGGCGGCGCATCCTGCCTGCGGATCGGCGGCGGCTCGATCGGTTTCACCAGCCGGGCCCAGCCTTCCTCATTGCGCTCCACCATATTGAAATAGGGACTCTTCTCAGACGCATAGGCGGTGACGACATTGTCCACGCCCGGCTTCAAGGCGTCGATGCACGCCTGAATGTCGGCGACCGTGCGCAACGGCGAGGTCGGGTCGAGATCGACAAGCACCTCAAACGGAAGATCGTTCACGAGGACATGCTCAGCGAGATGCCGAATCACCGGGAGCTTCCCCGCCGCATCGGTCGAGAGTGCTGTCGGACGCAGAAAGGGGACCGTGGCGCCGGCCACGCGAGCGGCCTCAGCGATCTCCGGATCGTCGGTCGACACGTATGTTTGGTCGATTGATTGACAGGCGAGCGCCTGCTCGATCGTATGGACGATGAGAGGCTTGCCGCAAAGCATGCGGAGATTCTTGCGCGGAACTCCCTTGGAGCCGCCGCGAGCACAGACGGTCGCGATAATCCTCACGCAACGACCTCCAATGGGCCGGCGGCCCGCAGAGCCAACCCGAGGGATGCGACGCCTTCGGACAAAGGCTGAGAGGATGGCTTCCCGGTTTCGACACATTGAAGGAATTGCCGCATCGCCTCAAGGTAGGTACCGGCGACGTCGAAATCCTTCGGATCCGTTTGGACCACAAGCCAACCCTCGCCCGGCACGAAGCGCCGCAGGAGGCGCGCCGGGAGATCCCATTCGATAGTTCCCTGGGTTCCGATAATCCGATACTGGCGCACGGGATGGCGCGCGACATAATCGAGCGCCACTGTCACGATCGGGCCCTCCCGCCGAGAGAGGAGGATGCAAGCGACATCCTCCGTTTCGATCTCGAGATCACTCAAGCGCCCATGGTGGGCATCGACCCGATCAAACTCTCCGAAAAACCATCGCACCATGTCTATCTCATGGATCAGGTCCATCAGAACCCCGCCCCCCAAATGGCGACGGGCGCTGTAGCTTTGCCGATAGTCTACGGTCGGTCGCCAGTCCGGAAGCCACTGGCCGCATTCGAGATGGGCCCTGACGATTCGGCCGCAAGCGCCTTCCCGTATCAATTTTTGCACAGTCTGCAACGAGGGGAGAAACCGTAAATTGCATCCGACCATAGTCACCGGCTCGGTCACATCGGTGCGCTCCAGCAGGGCGGGTAAACCCTCCATGGTCGTCGCGACTGGTTTTTCGACATAAAATGGCACCTTTGACCGGACAAGAATTTCCAGTGCCTCCCGATGGCAGGCGGACGGAGTCGCGACGATCGCCAGACTAGGGGCCTCACGCAACGCCGCCTGGATGGTCGCGAACACCTCGACTGAAAACATCCGCGTGGCTGGATGAGGAGCACCGTTTTCACGGACGACCAAAAAATGGACTCCGGGGACCAAGGCGGCCAAGTTCCGCATATGACGCTGGCCCATCGAACCAGCACCGAGAATCAGAGCCTTCATTCAGCGGAGGTCCGCCACGTAATGATGGACATCAGGCGAAAGTAGTCTTCCAGCGCTCGATGAACAGCGCCGACAAGACACCGACGATCAAGCCAACGGCTCCGGCGATCAGGATGCTCTCTTTTCTCTTTGGTCCGACTGGCCGGGGAGAAACATGCGGCTCCCGGAGCATCAAAAGATTCTGCACGTCATTTTTCAATAAATTCTGATTCTCAATCTCAATCCGATTCGCATCCATATCGTTTCTCAGGCTGCCCATCGCATCCGCAAGATCCTTGCTCTTATTCTTTGCATCCGCCAGGTCGCTTTTTAACTGAGACACATGATTCATATTTTGCTGCACTGCGGTATAAAACAAAACCGTTGCGTCATTTTTACTGTCGCTCCGTACGAATGCGGCATCTTGTTTCTCGAACAATTTCGCCGAATTAGATTTGGCCTCGTTAATTTCCACAACCAACTGGCGCTCCCGATCTGCTAGCACCTCAAGCTGGGTGGCATTCAACTTTATCTCACCTTCTTCTTTGTTGATTAGGCCACGGATCGTTCTTATCTGATTATCGATGCGACTGCGCTTGTCCTCGATGATTGTCTTATAGCCAAGGGCCAGCTTCTCCAACAATTTGGCCAATATTTTCTTGCCTGCATCAACGCCGTCTGTAGACCTCTTCAGGCTAATTTTGATCAACCGCGTGTCTTTAGGCTGCGTGACGTCGAAGTGGAGCTCCTTCTCCTGCAGATGAAGCTCTTCGATTATTCCCACGTCGTGGACGCCCGATTCGATAAGTGCCTTTATGTTCGCGACCGAATCGAAGTTCTGCACTCCGACATCTGTTATCGCGTTAACGGGAGGCTCGATAAACATTGACACTTCGTAGACCCGTGGAAGAAGAAAAACCCGCGCTGCGACGGAAAAAACAGAAACAAAAAAAACGCCTAATACGACTTTTTTTTGCTTGACCGCGATCTTCACACATTCGCGTAAGTCAATCTCATGATCCAGTTCATCTCGCATAATACCCATGGCCCTCACTTCTTCACGCTTAGAAACTTCGTGATCATGCGACCGCGTCCGTAGCATGCAAGTTATTGTACTAATTCAAAGTTGTACAATGCCCGCTTCGTCCATGAATCCCTCCGTGAAACCCGCAATATCCGTTTTAATTCCGGCCTACAACGGAGCGAGGTGGATCGCCGAGACCCTCAACCGGCTGGCCGGCGCGGCCGGGGGTCTCGCGTTCGAGGCCATCGTCGTCGACAACGCCTCCGCCGATGGAACGACCGCGATCTGCCGGGCAATACCAGGCGTGAGGGTCCTCCGCAACGAGACCAACAGGGGATTCTCTCACGCCGCCAACCAGGCGGCGGCCGCCTCTCAAGGTCGGATACTGGTCGCGGTCAACCAGGACCTGCATCTTCAGCCAGGCGCGCTCAAGGCGGTTCACGGATTCCTAGCTTCAAGCAACAGCATCGTTGGCGGAGCGCTTTCCTTCCAAGATGGGGCCGAACAGCCCTCCTCCGGGCCCTTCCCCACTTTGGCCGGAACCCTGTGGAGGATGACGCTGCCACGCCGGATCCGGAAGTACGATCTCTCGCGCCATCGTTCCGGGGAAGCGCAGCCGGTCGACTGGATCACAGGGGCCTTCATCGGCTTTCGACGGGAGCTGTTCGATCAGGTCGGCGGGTTCGACGAAGACTATTTCATGTACTACGAGGACGTCGACTTCTGCCTGCGCGCGCGCCGCGCGGGATTTCGGTCGTACTGTCTGCCCGCGGCCAAGGCCGTGCATCTGCATCCCTTCAGCAGTCGCGACGACGCGCCCGACTGGCTGCGCCAGGAAGTCCGTTTTTCCCAGGTGAGATATTTCTCGAAGCACCGCCCCCGCTGGGAGCAGGCCATCATACGGGCTTTGAATCGAGCCTATTTTCTGGCCCACGGCTGGCCGTGGCGATAACTCCGGCGCGCCGGCGCATCGGCCGCAATTTTTTCTGGAAGTCCGCGGCCGAGGGCTCCAAGGCGATCTCGGCTCTTTATTTCATCCTGCTTGCGCGCCACCTGGGGGCCGCCGAGCTCGGGCGGTTCTCGGTGGGCTTCTCCGCGGCGATGATCCTGGCGACCGTGGGCGATTTCGGGCTCAACACCTTGCTGACGCGGCAGGTAGCCGTCGACCGGTCGCAAGGCACGAAAGTCTTTCTCCAAACAGCCTATCTCAAGGTTCTCTTCTTCGCCGCTCTCTTTGTCGGAGTCGGACTTTGGCCCGGACTGGAACAGCGCCGGGCATTCCTCCTGCTCTTCTTGGGTATTGCCGCGGGCCGCAATATGATCGACCAGTTGAGCTACCTCTGTCTTGCGTACGAAAACCTCATCATCGAAGCGAAGATGAAGTTCCTCCTCGGGTTCTTCAGCCTGGCCCTGGCGTGGCCAGCTCTCGCCTTCAAACCGAGCGTCCCTGCGGTGGCCGCAGCGCTTCTCGGCGCCCACATCCTCGCGGCGGCCATCGGCATAGCGTTGGTCGCCCGTCACGCCGTCTCCCTGCCGGGAACCCCGCGCTGGCCGCCGCTAGGTTGGCCGGTCTCGGATGTGAAGGAATTGCCGGCCATGGCCATCATCGGCGTCGCCTTGGCCGGCTTCTCCCGGATCGACATCTCCTGCCTCAATTGGCTCGGCGTAGCGACGGCCGACATCGGAAACTATTTCGCCGCGGAAAGGATCATCGCGATGACCTGCCTCCTGCCGGGATTCCTGGCGATCGCGGCGCTGCCTGTTTTCTCGCGGCCCGAGGACGCCGGACACGCGGGGACGATTTCTCGGCTCAGACGGGAGCTTTTTTTGGCGGGATGCGCCTCTGGATTGATTTTGAACGTCTTCGGCTCGACTTTAATTCCACTCCTCTACGGCCTGAAATTCCACGACGCAAGCCGGCCCCTGGCTTGGCTTGCGCTGGCGCTGCCGTTCATGTTCATCAATCATTTTTCCTTGATCGCGCTGATCGCGGGCAAGCGCTCCTGGCACGCGGCCTTCGCGGCCGCGACCGCGTTTTCGCTGAATATTCTCATCGACCTGATCCTGATTCCCCGGCTGGGCATATTCGGCGCGGCGCTGGGAGCGGTGAGCGGGCAGGCCGCGGTCTCGCTGCTTGTTTGGCCTCTTTTCTCGCCTAAGCGGCAAATCTGAGCTATACTGTGGCAGGACAAGGATAGAGGGTGTCATAATACTCAACGATTGAGTATTATTACTCAACGATTGAGTAAATTAAGAAACACCGGGCACCGACACCCTCCACCATGAAAGAATTCAAACACCAGCGCCCGCTGGTCTCCGAGATTTGCAAATCCCTGCGGGGGAATCTCCCGTTTCTGCACGTCATCATCGGGCCCCGACAGGTCGGCAAGACGACCGCGGCACGGCAAGTGGCGGCGGCCTGGAGCGACGAGACGATATTCGCCGCGGCAGACGCACCGCTTCCGCCCGGCCCCGAATGGATCCATGCTCAATGGGAAAACGCGCTTTCCCGCTGCGGCAAAGGCCGGAAGGTCCTGCTGGTCTTGGACGAGGTGCAGAAGGTCAAAGGATGGAGCGAGGTCGTCAAGCTCCTCTGGGACCGGGAACAGCGCGAAGGCAAGGGGCTCAAAGTCCTCCTGCTCGGCTCCTCATCTCTCCTCATGCAGAAGGGCATGTCGGAAAGTCTGGCGGGAAGGTTTCTGACCTATCGTTGCGGCCATTGGGGCTACGGCGAAATGAAGGAAGCCTTCGGTTGGAATCTGGAGGATTGGATCTATTTCGGGGGCTATCCCGGCGCCGCTCAGTTGAAGAAAGACGAAGCGTCTTGGCGCCGCTATATCAGCGATTCCCTCATCGAAACGGTGCTCGCACGCGACATACTGCAATTGACGACGGTCGCCAAACCCGCGCTGCTGCGCAATCTTTTCGGCCTTTCGGTGTCCCACCCGGCTCAAATTCTTTCCTACAACAAGATGCTGGGCCAACTTCAGGATGCCGGCAACACCACGACCTTAGCTCATTACCTGAAACTGCTGGAAACAGCTTTCCTGATCAGCGGGTTGGATCAATACAAGGCGGGACGCGGGCGCAAGAGAGCCGCAAGTCCCAAGCTGGTCTTGTGGAATAACGCTCTCGTGACGGCCTATGTCGGCAGCGACTACCGAGAAACGCGCCGGGACCTCCCCTGGTGGGGACGGTTGGTGGAAAATTCCGTTGGAGCGCATCTCTTCAATGGTCTTGACCACACGACCCACCAGGTCTATTACTGGCGCGAGCGGAACGATGAAGTGGATTACATCATCAAATCTCCTCGGAACCTTTGGGCCCTCGAGGTAAAGTCCGGCCGCAATACGACAAATCATGGCTTAGCTGCGTTTCTCAGGCGTTACCCGGACGCCAGGCCCCTGATGATCGGCAACGGCGCAACGGATCTGGAAACGTTCTTTCTCTCCGATCCAATGAAAATATTCGCGTGATGAAAGGCAGGGGAAGCGCTTTGAGGGAAGCTTTGCTCGCCTTGCTCCTGGCCGGGCCCGCGGCGGCCGCGGACTACCCCCTGCCCCCGCCGCCGGGCCCTCACGTAGACTATGCGGCCGACAAGGCCGAGTTCGACGGCGCGAAGTCAATGCTGCATCTCTCCGGCAACGTCACGGTCAAAGAGTCGACGATCACGATCAAAGGCCAGGATTTCTGGATCGACACCTCAAGCCGCACCGGCCGCTCCGACCGGCCGTTCATCCTCGATGACGGCGCCTCGGCGGTCTACGGCGCATCGGGCGAGTTCGACTTCGCCCGGCACGCCGGCCGTCTCTTCCGCTCCTCAACGGGCATTGGAAGCTGGCACATCCTCGCGCAAGAGGCGCATCTGTACCCCGATCGCCGCATCAAGTACCGCGCCGCGGACTTCACCTCCTGCGACCGCATCCCCCCGGACTACCACTTTCGCGCCTCGTCGGTCCGCATCACGCCGAAAAAACGCGCGCTCGCCTTCAACACGCGGTTTTACTTGGGCAAAGTGCCGGTCTTCTACACGCCGGTCTTCTACCAATCCTTGGACCCGAACCCAAGGCTGAAGTGGCAGTTCCAACCCGGCTACGACCGTCGCAGCGGCTACTACCTCAAAGGCTGGCTGACGACCCGGCACACGCCGACGACCTACAGCAAGATCTTCGACGATTATTACTCGAATCTAGGCTTCGGCTTGGGCGCCGAGGTGGATCACAACTCGGGGGAAGATTCCCGCGGCTCCTTGTTCGGCTACCGAATTCACGAGGACGGAACCGTGAACAACCGCTGGGGGCTGTTCGGCGGCGGCTATAAAAATCTCGGCGCGGCTTTTTCCCTGCAGGGCCGGATCCAGTTCCAGTCGGACTCCCGCTTCTCCTACGACTATGTACGCTCCGATATTTTCCGTCTGACGCCAAGTCTGGTGAACAGCGCCGCATTGACTCGCAGCTTCTCCAAAGCCACGGTGCGCCTGATCTATTCCCGAACAGATGTCCAAAAATCGGATAATCCCTACCGCTTCGTCAAAGATTCCGAAAGCACTCCACGCATCGAGGCGCAGGGCGCAACCTTCCGGATCGGAAAGCTGCCGTGGCTCAACACCCTCAGCGGCTACGCCGACAATAACTTCAACAGATCCCGCCCCTACATGGAAAAATCGGTCCAGGGCGCGTGGAATGGAACGCGAAGTTTCCTCGTCGCCCGAGGCATCAGCTTCACGCCGGGGCTGAACTACAGCGAGACTTACTACAACCGTGTCGATCTGACGAACTTCGAGCCCTCCGTAACAAAGCAGAATCGCAACTCCGCCATCGGACGCTGGAACGCGTCCAACAACCTGCGCTTCAATACGCCGTTGGGCGACATTGACGCAACGCACAGCTACAGCAAGCGCCTCAAACCCGACAGCTTCACCGAAGATACGGGCAACGCCGACAAGGGCGTCGAACAGAACGCCGTCACGCTGACGGACGTCTTCATCCCCGCTCCGAGGATGTGGGCGCGCCTGTCCACCGGCTACGACTATAGGACCTTCCGCGACCGCGCGTTGACCTTCGACCAGAGGATCAACCCGATCACGACCGACGTGAGCTGGCAATCGTCGAAAAGCCTCGTCTTCACCTTTCATAATAACTACAAACTCGGACCGGGAAAAGGCGAGAACCAATCGATCATCGGCGACGTCCAGTGGGGAGACGAAAACGGCGTTTCGGTCCGCGGCGGGGTCGGCTACAACCTCTTGAGCCCGGCCACCTCTTATCAAAGTCTCGATGTCTCGTTTGCGCCCTCCAGCCCCACCTGGCGGCTCTCAGTGGGACTGAGGACTTTCGTGGTGGCCCCTCATGGGTTGCCCAGCGCTCAACGCATGATGCTCTTCGAGAAGGAGATCGCCTGGAGCCGCCGCTGGCACGATTTCTACACGAAGATCCTCGCACGGGTCCGTCCCCACGGGTTCCTCGATATCACGGCTCGCGTCGAATTCAAGTTCGGGAGCACCGATCCCAAGCAGGCCCCGCACCGCGACTGGGAATCGGAGTGGTTCCCCGGCCGGGCAAAAGACGGCGACGATCTGCGGCCATAGCGCGCTTCGCTTCATCTCGCAAGTTCGCCTGCCCAAAGCCGCTGAAGAAATGTCTCCCAGGGCAGGATCAAAATACCGTCGACGATCCTGGGCTTGGCATCCAACGAAACGATGATGGAATGCTTGGTCTTGTATTCCTCGCGGAAGGCCTTGAGTCCCCTCAGATGATGGGGGACGACCTGCTCGGTTCCTTTGATCTCGATGGCGACCTGATGGTCTCCCAGAATAAAGTCCACCTCAAGCTGAGACGCCGTGCGCCAGTAGGCGATGGGGTAGTGAAAACCTGAATAGCGGCTGTGGGCCGACAACTCTTGATAAATGAAGTGCTCAAAAGCTCTCCCAAAATTTTCGCTGCGCGGCACGACCGACGAACGCTTGAGCAAAAAGTTCGCCAGTCCGACATCGAAGAAATAAAAACGCGGCGCCTGAATCACCCGTCTCTTGGGCCGCTTCTGGAATGAGGGCACGCAGCACGCGATCAAGGTATCTTCCAGAATTTGGAAATACTGCTTAACCGTCGGCGCGCTCACGCCGCATTCGGAGGCGATGTTCTGATAATTCAGAATCTCCCCGTTGCTGAACGCCGCAGACTCGAGAAATCGGCTGAACGCCGGAATGTTCCTTGTCAGAGCCTCCGCCGCGATCTCCTCCCTCAGATAATCTCCAACATAAGCTTCCATGAGTCCTAAAGGCTTGTCGGCCGCATAATGGCGCGGGAGCAAGCCGTTGTTGAGGGCTCGCCGCAAGTCGAAAGCGGGAATCTCCGGATAGACCAGGGGGGTGAGCTCAAAACGCAGCGCCCTCCCTCCTAGTAGATTTGCGCCGCTGCGTTTGAGCTTGCGCGCGCTCGAGCCGCAAAGGATGAACTGCACGCGATGGTTGACGATGAGCCACTGCACCTCGTCAAGCAGTTCGGGGATCTTCTGGACCTCGTCGATGACGACAGGCATGTTTCCGGGAGGCTCAGCCAGCAGTTCCTCGCGAAGCAGCGCCGGGCGCCTTCGCAGGCGTCCATATTCGTCGGAAAGAAGGAGGTCGTACCGCGGCGAGTCCGGGAAGAGATGCTTGAGTAAAGTGCTCTTGCCCGTCTGCCTCGCGCCCCAAAGAAAGCACGATTCCTGGCCCCTGCCGGCTAAAATCTGTTTTCGTTTATACATGATAATCTAAATTATATATTTAGTATAGCACAAATAGGGGGCGCGTCAATGGGCCCTGGAAAGCGCGGCGGCACGGAGCGAATTGATATAATCGCGACGATGGCTCTGCGCGCTCAGCCGATTGGACTTCCTCCCTGGTTGAGGCACGGTTTGCGCACGCTCGGCCACCTCGCCTTCGACGCGTTTGCGGTCGCGGCGACCTACCGCGCCGCCTTCTGGGCGCGTTTTGAATGGGCGTGGCTGTTTTCCCGCATCCCGCTGTCCGGAAACGCAGTCCTCTGGACTGAGTATCAGGCCCTGCTCTACGCCGCAGTGCCGATTTGGCTTCTCCTACTGCGTTCCAACCGGGTCTACACCGCGTCCTACATGGTCTCGGCCGACCGGTTCATTCAGATCGCCAAATCCGCCGCGCTCGGAACTTTGACGACTCTTGCCGCCGCTTTCCTGTACGAGCGATTGGCGTACTCGCGCGTCATGCTTGCGATCGTGTTCCCGATCGGCGTCATCTTCTTGTGCCTGTCGCAGACCTTGGCTTTATGGCTCGACGAGTGGCTCGCCAACCTCGAAGCCGCGCGCCCGGTCCTGCTTGTGGGCGGCGGCTCGGTCGCGGCCGTGCTCAAGGAGCGCGTCCTGACGCGCCATCCCGGTGCAGCCGTGCGCGAGTCCTCTCAACTCGGTGACGAGCCTGAATTCAACCGTCTTCTCGACAGCGCGAACTGGTACGAGGTCATCGTGCTGCGCACCCGCGATGCGCACGAGCGCATTCTCGCCGCGGCCGAAGCCTGCGACGCACGCGGCATCCGCTTTGCTCTGGTTCCCGACCTGCTCGAGATCCGCATGGGCGAGGTCCAGATGGACCACCATCTCGGGCTGCCCGCCTACCGCATCAAGCACGCGTCGCTGACACGCGCCAATTTCCTGGCAAAACGGTTTTTTGACGTCATTTTTTCAGCACTACTCCTGGCGGCCACAGCGCCCCTCTGGATGATGATCTGCCTCCTGATCAAGCTCGACTCGCGCGGACCGATCCTCTTCCGGCAAAAGCGCTACGGCTACAAAAGAACGGTGTTTCAGGCCTTCAAGTTCCGAACCATGGTCGAGGACGCGGAAAAGACGATCGACTCGGTGAAAGGGCTCAACGACACGAAAGGAGCCTTCTTCAAGTCGAAGAAAGACCCGCGCGTGACCCGCGTCGGCAAGTGGCTGCGCCGCTTCTCCCTCGATGAGTTCCCGCAGTTCCTCAACGCCTTGCTCGGCGACATGAGCGTCGTCGGGCCGCGGCCGCTGGCGCTCACCACGGGAGAGGTCGAGGCCCTCGAACGCGACTTCGGCGCGACTGCGAAAAAACGCATGAATATCTTGCCCGGAATCACCGGCCTGTGGCAGGTCTCGGGCCGTTCCGACGTGTCAAGCGAACAGCGCTTCGCGCTCGACCTCTTCTACATCGAGCACTGGTCTATGGGCCTCGACCTCGAGATCATCGTGAAAACGCCGGCCGTTATGGTGTTTGGCAAGGGGGCCTATTGACCAAGACCGCCGCCGATATTCCGCTTCTCACGCTCAAGGGTCAGCAAAATGAGATCGGCGCTGAAGTGAAGGCTGCCGTCGCGCGCGTGCTCGACTCAGGCGTCTTCATCTTGGGTCCCGAGAACAAAGCGTTCGACAGCGAGTTCGCGCGGGCGGTGGGCGCAAAGTTTTGCCTTGGCGTGGATTCTGGAACCTCCGCGCTCGAGTTAGCACTCGAAGCCGCCGGCGTGGGCCCCGGCGACGAGGTCGTCGTTCCCTCGTTCACCTTTATCGCGACGGCGACCGCCGTATCGGCGCTCGGCGCCAAACCGGTGTTCGCCGATATCGACCCGGTGACCTTGACGTTGGATGCGAAATCGGTGGAGGGCGCTCTTTCTCCGAGAACCAAAGCCGTGATCGCCGTTCATCTCTTCGGCCAGCCGTGCGATCTTGATCCGCTCTTGTCATTGGCTCGCTCCCGCCATCTCGCCGTGATCGAAGACTGCGCTCAATCGCACCTGGCCACGTATAAGGGCCGTCCGACGGGATCCATCGGCCGTCTCGCCGCCTTCAGCTTCTACCCATCGAAAAACCTCGGCGCGGCCGGCGACGCCGGCGCTGTCACGACCAACGATGCGCAATTGCGCAACATCATCGATGAATTGCGCAACTGCGGCCGCTCAGCGATCGGCGGCTATCACCACGTCCGCGTCGGCCACAACTGCCGCCTCGATGAAATTCAGGCCGCGATTCTTCGCGTGAAGCTTCTGCGCCTGGAGGCCTGGACCGCCTCCCGGCAACGTCTCGCCGCACTTTACAACGAGGGCTTATCGGGCCTGCCTCTGAAATTACCGCCCCTGGGCTCCAAAACAACCCGACCTGTATTTCACCTCTACACCGTGCGCAGCGACCGCCGCGACGCGCTGGCCGAAGATCTGCGCCGCCACGGCATCGGCACGGGCGTCTACTACCCAACGCCGGTCCATCTTCAGCCCGCCTACGCAGTATCCGGAGTGAAGGCCGCGGCGCTTCCAGTCTCGGAAGAAGCCTCGCGGGAGGTCCTGTCTCTGCCGATGTATGCCGAGCTCTCCACCTCGGACGCCGGGCGCGTCGTTGAGACGGTGCGCCGCTTCTTCAAAAAATAAATTGGCGCGAATCCTCTACGTCAGCACGTCGACGACGGTTGGCGGCGCGGAAAAGACGCTGTACACGCTCGCGACCTTGCTCGACCCGAAGTGCTGCCAGGTCGCCGGCGTGGTCAGCGTCAAGCCCGAGGGGCCCTACGCCCGCAAGCTGAAGCTCCAGGGCATCACGACCGAGTCCCTGGGCCTCGCCGGCTCCCCGCGCTCCGCCGATGCGGCGCGTCTAGCCGCAATCATCGAACGAGAGCGCCCCGACCTCGTTCACGCCATCATGTACCAGGCCATCCAACTCTGCCGCCTGGCCAAGCCGCGCGTGGGATTTCCGTTCCAACTCGTCGCTTCCCCCCGGGTCAATTACCGCTCCCGCTCCTGGTGGACCCGGCTCGTGGACCGCTGGCTCAAGGAGCGCGACGACCTGCTCATCGCCGAGTGCGAAGCCAGCCGTCGCTTCCTCATTCAGCGGATGGGCTACTCCCCCTCCAAGGTGATCACCATCCGCAATGGGGTCGATCTGGCGGGCTGGCCCACCTCAAAAATTGAACGCCAGAAGAAACGGATGGAGCTCAGACTCAATTCAGGCGAACTACTCATCGGCGCGATCGGCCGCCTCGATAAGCAAAAAGGCTTTTCCACCTTGATCGACGCCATGGCCGAGCTGAAGGACTCCCCGCTGCGCTGCGCCATCCTGGGCGAGGGCCCTGAACGCGCGGCACTGGAAGCTCTCGTGCGCAAAAATCATCTAGAGAAATCGGTGTGGCTGTTGGGAGAAAAAGACGACATCCCCTCCTGGCTTTCGGCCCTGGATCTCTACTGCCTGCCTTCTGTGTGGGAGGGCCTGCCCAACTCCCTCTTGGAAGCCATGGCCCTCGGTCTGCCCGTCGTAGCTTCGGCGGTGGATGGCGTGCCCGAAGTCGTTCGAGACGACCGCAACGGTATCCTGGTTCCTCCAGGCAAACCCGCCGCCCTGGCCGCGGCCCTGCGCAAGCTACTCGATGAGCCGGCGCGGCGCACCGCTTTAGGCCAGGCGGCCCAAGCAACAATCTCCGAACGCTTCACTTTGCGCCGAATGCTCGATGAGTACCAGGCCGCCTACACGACCCTGCTCGCGTCCGCGTATTGACGCTGTAACATCCGTACCGCTATACTCCCAAACGTCTCGCGCGCGCGTATTAAGGAACGCCGATTGCTCTCAACCCGCTTTAGATGGCTCATCGGCGCAGCATGGTTCGCGGCCTTCGCGGGCTTGGGCTGGATGCCGGCACGCGCCCAGTTCGGGGCGCCTTACGACCCGGATTTTGCCCCCGCGCCGCCCCAAAAAACGGAGCCGACCGCAACCGAACCCATCGAGCCCGCTCCAGCCGCAGGCCCGGCCGTGGAACCTCCATTCGAGCCGCGCCCCGGCGCGACGGCCGCGCCGACGTTCCAGCTGCTCGATCGTCCCGCGGGCGCCGGGTTCCTGACTCCCCCGCCCGCCGCATCGGCCGGTCCCGTACAAACGCCGCATGACCCCAACGACGTGCGCGCCGGCATGACGCCGGTCCAATACGACGCCTCGCGCTTTGAACGTGTGCGCGAACAGATCGACCGCGGCGAAGAACCGGGCACGGAACGCGCGGCCGGCGGCGGCCCCCTCCCCGCTCTCGAGGACGTCTCCCTCTCGACCTCCGCCCCCAAGCCGCCGCCTCCCGAAGTCGAATTGCCGACCTACGGCACCAGCCTGTCCGTCACCGGCCGTAAAGTGATCGGCTTTAACTTCTCCGAAAAGCGGTTCCTGAACTCTCAGAAGACGACGGGCCGGGTGCAGACGACGAATCTCATCGAGATTGATCAGCAGCTTCAACTGCGTATGCAAGGGAAAGTCGGCCCCAAGATCACGGTCAACGTCGATTACGATGACACGAAGCTCAACCAGCAGGACATCTCCGTGGTCTACCAGGGCGACCCGAACGAGGTCGTCCAGAATGTCTCGTTCGGCGACATCGACCTGTCCCTGCCGGCGACGGAATTCGTGTCGTACAACAAGCAGCTCTTCGGCATCCGCGCCGACGTGAAGTACAAGGGTTTCCGCTCGACCTTCATCGGCTCGCGCACGAAAGGCACGACCAAGACCAAGCAGTTCACCGGCAACACCCAGTTCGTGGCGCTCGACCTGCAGGACATCACCTATCTGCGCCGCCAGTATTACGATGCGACCTTCGACAACCCCGCCCGTCTGCCGATCCGCGCCGGCACGGAGCGCGTGTTCCTGGCCAAGCAGGAGATCGGCGTCACGAACCTCAATGAGCAAACGCGGACCGTCGATGACATCGTCAACGGCTCCACGTTCACCGGGAAGTTTCTGCCCCTCGTCGCCGGCCAGGATTACACAATCGACTACGCCAAGGGCATCATCCAGTTCCGCAATCAACTATTGCCCCAATACGTCGTCGCCATCGACTATCTCGACAACACCGGCAACCAGCTGACGTTGCAGTCGTCCAGCAGCACGCTCGCGGCCGGCGGCTCTGGAAACTTCAAGCTGATCAAGACCCCGTCCGACGCGCCGATCATCTCATCTACGACCGAGGCGGGCTACAATCGGGAAATGAAGACGTTCTACTCCATCGGCCAAAACCAGATCGTGCGCGACAACGGCCGCGGAAACTTCATCCTGCGCATTCTCGACTTAAACCGCATCGAAGTCGGCTCCGGCCTCGTCCCCGAGCAGAAGTACCCGGACACCATCGAGGTCGACTTCGAGAACGGCATCTTCCGCCTTAAAAAGCCCTTCTCCATCGCCAACTCCTCGCCGACAACCCCCGACCCCGACGTCTACGCCCAGACACCGATCTCCAAGCGACTGTTTCGCGTCGAGTACAACTACCGCTTCAAGACCTTCTTCCTCGAGCCGAACCTGGTCGTGCAGTCTGAGATCGTCATCCTCGATGGCCAGAAGCTGACCCGCAACGTCGACTACTTCATCGACTACGAGGCCGGCTTCATCACCTTTTTCAATCCAGACCGGATCGGCCCCGCCTCAACGATCGACATGAGCTTCGAGGTCGCACCCTTCGCCAACCTCAACAACGACACCTTGCTCGGCACGCGCGTCTCGCACGAATGGGGCGGCGGGAAATACTCCGTCGGCTCGACCGTGCTGTACCAAGCAGGCTCGAAATCGCCCACGGTGCCGCAAATCACCGAACTCGCCAAAAGCCTGCTCGTCTATGAATTCGACGCCCAGGCCAAAAGGATCAAGATCGGCGACAAACTCATCGTCACACTGGCCGGCGAGTTCGCGCAGAGCCGCCAGGACCTGAACCTCAACCCGTTTGCCTTGATCGACAACATGGAGGGCATCAAGCAGGAGAACCAGGCCCCGACCTTGGCCGCGCAATGGCAGATCGCCTCCAACCCGAGCGGGGTTCCAGCCGCGCCGAACAAGTTGAACTGGTACTCCGAGGACGTCAACACCCTCCAAATCAACCCGCGCGCCCAGGCAAGCGCCAGCGAGAGCCAGAAGGTGCTCGACTTCGCATACGGCGCCAGCGGCGCTGTCCCCCTCGCCAACGGCGACGAAGTGTCCATCGTCTTCCCGTTTTCGATTTCAGGCGTGGACATGTCGCAGAAGACGGTCCTCGAGGTCGTCATGCTCGGCGACGGCAGCGGCAACGAAATTAACTTTCGCCTCGGCGGCATCGATGAGAACGCGGACGGCACCGGCGTGCTGCGCACCGAAGACGCCAACAACGACGGCCTCCTCCAACCGAGCGAGGACATCGGCTTTTTGTACGGCGTCGCACCCACCGAACGCTACGGAGCGAGCAATGGCCTCATCGACAGCGTCGACCTTAATAAAAACGGGGTCCTCAATCCCGACGATTTCAGCGGCGCCGACTTCGGCTACTTCTGCACGGGCGGCTCCAACTGCACCACGGCCGACGGCAACAAGCTCAATGACGTGACGAGTGTCAGCACCCGCACCGCAATCGACTTTAGCGGCACCGCCTGGCACACCTTCCAGATTCCCCTGAACATCTCAACGGCAACGCTCAGCCGTTTCACCAACATCAAGCATCTGCGCGTCTCGATCCGAAAGGCCGCCGCCGGCGCGACGAACGGCCTCCTCAAGTTCGCCCGCATCGCGGTCGTCGGCAACACCTGGCAGCGCGGCGCGGCCGGCGACCCCGCGGTCGCGGGCTCGGGCGCGTCGACCGCCGGGGAAACCTTGACGGTCACGCCGGTCAACAGCGTGGACAACCCGACCTACACGCCGATCTTCAACGCGGGCGGCGACGCGTCGCAGACCTTCAACGATCTCTACGGGAGCCTCTCGACGCTGCAGAAACAGTCGAACTCGAAGAACCTGTCCGAGCAGGCCCTCCAACTGGAGTACACCAACCTGGCCGCGGGCACGACGGTCTACACCAAGCGCGTCTTCTCGCGCGCCATCGACATCAGCCAGCACCGCTACTTCAACTTTCTCATCTTCGGCAGCGCGGACGGCGGAGAGGATCGCTCGGGCGACCGGACCTTCTTCCTGCGCGCGGGCTCCGACCAGGATTATTTCGAAGTTCAGGTCCCGATCAACTTCACGGGCTGGAAAAAGATCCGCGTCGAGCAAACGGACCGCAACAGCGACTCGGTGATGGACGGTTGGAAGGCGAACACCCCGGGGACCGTCGTCGTTTCGAGCGGAAATCCAAGCCTCCAGCAGATCGGCCAGCTTGTCGCCGGCGTGAAGTCCCGCCCAGGCGGCAGCGGACCCATCAACGGCGGCCACCTATTCCTCAACGAAATCCATATGGCCGATCCCGTCACCCGCGTCGGCACCGCGAGCAAGATCCAAGCCGACTTTGAGTCGCCCGGCTGGGGCACGTTCGGGCTCAAGCACCGCGCGATCGACCGTAATTTCCAGACGCCGACCTCGGTCGTCGCCAACCAGGACAACATCGAGGACGCGAGCTACCTCAACTTCACGCGCCTGGCGTGGTTTCCGATGAACTTCAGCATCAACCGGCATATCACCGACACTCCGAGCACGGTACAGACGGGTAGCCTGTCGAACCTGGTCAACTTGCTGCAGCAGGGCAAGGTCACGACTTGGACCGGATCGGCTCAAGGCAACATCGCCTACGGCGCTTATCCGCGCTTGAATCTCTCCCACACGCGCAATCGCGTGGAATACGACCTGATGACGCGTCTTGACGACCGCCAGACCTACAACGGGACGCTGCAGTACGGCATTCCCTGGCAGAGCCGATTCCTGCCTCGGACGATCGATGCCAGCGCCGGCCATATCCGCTACGACGTGACGTTCGACAATCCGCTGGTCAAGCGCGCGCCCGGCAATTTCGACACGGCCGAGCGCACCAATTCCTATGGCCTGCGGATGACCTTCACTCCATGGACCGGCTCCTCCTTCAATCCGACCTGGTCGATGACCCAGGTGACGGAAAGCCGCGTGGACTCGACGGGCGCCACCCCGCTCTCGACCCGCTACCCGAAGTCGTTTTCTCAGTCGGCGGGCTTCTCATCGAACTATCGTCTCGCGCGCTGGCTCAACCCGCAGCTCAACTACCAGATCGATACGATCGAGAACAACGTCTTGGCGGTCTCCACATTCGTTCTCGCCAATTCCACGTATGTGTTCGCGTCCGGCGACATCAAGACCGTCAACCGCTCGGCCAACGCGTCGGTCAGTCTGCCCATCCAGATCAGCGATATTTTCCCAAAGACGAAGCTGTTCCACTCGGTCAATATCATCTCCGGCTACCAGCTCCAGGACGGCGACGTCTGGAACCAGGTGGAGAAAGACCTCTCCACTCAAAAGGCGCTGTGGATCCGCACTCCGCTGCGGCCGACGAACCCCGTCGCGCAGCGCGTCAACCTCACACAACGCGACACCTGGAACTCGACTCAGCGCTGGTCGCCGCTCGACGGCTACAACCTGCGCGGGCGCATCGCGGCCTTGCGCTCTCTGTCCCTGTCGAACAACTATGTCCTGAGCATCCAACGCAACGAGGTCACGGGCACGCCGTCTAAAACCGTCTCCCGGACCTTGCCCGACGCGGTCGCCAGCATCTCCTCGCTCGAACAACTCTGGCACTCCGAGCGCTGGATGGCCAACACCCAGATGAACTTTAAATATTCGCGGCGCACAACTGAAAATGTCGGCTCCACGCTCTCGACCGAGGACAGTTTTGGCACCGACCTGCGCACGATCATAGTCAAGCGCTACGAGACTTTGCTCAGCTACAACCAGCGCGCATCGAGGAACAAAGACCTGCGCATCGACGCGAACACGCAGAAAACGAAGCACGAGGACGCGACGACACAGGTCACTTTCGACATCCGCAAGTTCCGCATCACGCCGAAGGTGGATTACAGCAAGGATCTGACCACGCTCGGCACCGGCGTGAAGACCCAGGACGTGGAGGTCATCACGCCGAGCGTGCTCGTGCGCGCCGACCTGGCTCTGCCCTCCGGCCTGCGCCTGCCTGGCTCGGCAAAACCCATCCTTTTCACCAACCGCATCATCTGGACGACGACCGCATCCCTGGCCCAGCGGCGCTCGCCGGTGACCGTCGCCGACAACTCCAAGCTCTTTTCGCTGAATACCAGCGGCGACTACGAGATCGCGAAAAACCTGCGCATGACCCTCAACGGCTCAGCGCAGCGCCTATGGCATAAATTCCTCAAGGAGGAAGACTTCATCGCCTACGCCTTCGGAACGACTTTGACCTTCCAGTTCTGACGAATAGGTTTTCGCGCAAGGACGACGAGGCGGCCGTTGAACTTGCGGCGCACGGAACCGACCAGCGCAGTCCACGACTTCAAAGGCCTCAGCCCCGCGCGGCGCAGAGCCGCGTACAGGCGCGGCTTGTCGTAGCCGCGGAGGGTGAAGCGCGTGCGCAGCGGCTTGCACCCCCGGCGCAGGATGGTCCACTCGTTGATCATGCGGGGATCGCGGCCTTCAACGAGCCCCGCATCTTGGAGCAGGTAGGATCCGTCGCTTTGCCGGTTCCAGTGCCGATGGCTCGTCCGCGCTCGGACCCAGGCATGGTCTACCATCTCGATGAGAAACAGGCCCCCGGGCTTAAGCGCGCGCGCCACGCCCCGGAGCGCCTTGAGGTCGTCTGATTCCTTGGCGAAATAGCCGAAGCTCGTCCAAAGATTCATCGCCGCGTCGAACTCGTTCTCAAACGGCAGGCGCCGCATATCGCCGCGCACGAAACGGCAGTTGCGCAACGTCCCGGCCCTCCGGCGCGCCTCCTTGAGGTAGGCGGGCGTCTTGTCCAGACCGAGAACAATCGCGCCCCGACGCGCGAGCAGGATCGAATGACGGCCCGTGCCGCAGGCAAGGTCGAGGACGCGCGAGCCGGGCTTGAGATTCAGCGCCTTCCACGCCGCCGAGGCCTCCCCCGGAGCGGCGGCAAGCGCCTCCAACGAGCCAGGCGTGAAGATCGCCGCGCGGAAGAACTGCTTCGTCCAGTCGCTCACCGCTTCTCCAGCCACCCCAACAGACCTTCAAGAATTTCAGCCGGGATCGTGTGCCCGCCCTCAAAACGGCGCAACTGCCCCTTCCAGCCGGCCTCGATCAGGACTTTTTCCAGCGCTCGCGCCTGTGCAAAACCGAGAATGGGGTCGACTGATCCGTGTGATTGAAAGAAGGACAGGCCCTTTTTGCGCGGCGCGAGCGCGGCGGTCGTTTTCTCATCTACCAAGGTCCCGGACAAGATCACGACTCCCGCGGGCGGCGCCGCGGCGCGCAAAGCGAGATCCACCGCAAGCATGGCGCCCTGGGAAAAGCCCATCAGGATAATATTCTCCCATGAAACGCCCAGCGCCTGGATGAAGCGCTGGAGCTCCTCGCGCGCCCATTCAAGACCCTCAGGCTCTTTCAGAGACAGGTCGCGCGGCGTGCCGGTCCGCTGACCCTCCTCGAACGCCGCAACGTCGATGGGGAACCACGCCCGGCCGCCCCAGTCGAGGACCTCGGGCGCGTCGGGAAACAGCCATCGGATCGGGCGTTCGGTCTGCAGCTCCTCCGCGAGCGGCGCCAAGTCGCGCCTATCGGCGCCGTAGCCGTGCAGACACATCACGGTCAGCGCGTTTGGATCTGAATTGGGGACCTCAATCGCGTCGAGAGGACCAAAATGAACGAGCCTCGCCTTTTCCATCAGCGCTTGCCTTCCCTTCGCCCCCACGTGGAGCGGTTCGGCCGATAGCCAATTTTGGGTGATTTCGGCATGTCTTGAGCGTGCGTATGCTCGTGAAAATCCTTTGCGGAGCGCGCGCGGCGCGCAAGCAGGGCCTCTTTCGGCGGACGGGTCGGAATCAAGGCGTCGCAGCCGGCGCCGATCAGGTCGCCGCGGCCCGTCTTGAGCAGGGCCTCGCGCACCTCAAAATAGTTCTCGGGCTTGAAGAATTGAAGCAAGGCGCGCTGCAGACGGCGGTCGCGTAGGCCCTTGGCGACGGGCATCGGCAGGCCCGTCTCGGGGTTGCGCCCGGTGTAGTACATCGCGGTGGCCAGATCGTGAGGTCCAGGAATAAAGTCCTGGACTTGGTCGGGCTTGTAGCCGTTCTTTTTGAGAAAGACCGCGAGTTCGATCATAGCCTTCAAGTCGGAGCCAGGGTGACTGGCAATGAAATAGGGGACGAGATACTGTTTCTTGCCCGCTTTCTTGCTCTCCTCATTGAACTTCGCGGCGAAGTCCTCGAACGTGTCGTGCCGCGGCTTCTTCATCATCTCGAGGACTTTTGGATCGGCGTGCTCGGGTGCGACCTTCATGCGGCCGCTGACGTGGTGGGCGGTCAGCTCCTTCATGTATTCTGGTGATAAGCGCGCTAAATCCATGCGGATGCCGGAAGCGACGAACACCTTCTTGATGCCGGGCGTCTCGCGTGCTTTTCTCATCAGCTTCACGAGCGGACCATGGTCGGTGCCGAGAAACTTGCACACGACGGGATGAACACAGGACTGGCGCTTGCAGATCTTCTCGATGTCCGGCTCGGTGCAGCGCATCTGGTACATGTTAGCCGTCGGACCGCCGATGTCGGAAATGACGCCTTTGAACTCGGGGTCGCTCGAGATTGTCTCGAGCTCCCCTAAAACGCTGCCCTCCGAGCGCGACTGGATCGTGCGGCCCTGGTGGGCCGTGATCGAGCAGAACGTGCAGCCGCCGAAGCAGCCGCGCATGATCGTGACCGAGTCCTTGATCATCTCCCACGCCGGGATCGCCGCGCCCGCGTACGACGGGTGCGCGCGGCGCGTGTAGGACAGGCCGTAGTAGTCGTCCATCTGTTCCTGCGTGACAGGCAGCCGGGGCGGTGTGACGACGACAGCGCGCGCTCCGTGCTTCTGGACGACGGTCTTCGCGTTGAACGGGCTCGTCTCGCGGTGGACGAGTCGCGCCATGGACAGGAAATCGTCCTTTGAGGACTTCACGGCCTCGAAGCTCGGCAGCTCGACAATGTCCGAACCCGAAGGTGCTCGCTCGGAAGCGCCAAGGGCATAAGCCACGCCGCGAAGATCGCGGCAATCTTTGACGGTCTTTCCGTCCCGGAGACGCTGGGCGATCTCCACGATCGATTCCTCACCCATGCCGTAGGCCAGCAAATCGGCCTTGGAGTCCATCAGGATCGAGGGACGAACCGTGTCGGACCAGTAGTCGTAATGAGCCAAGCGGCGGAGACTCGCCTCAACGCCTCCGGCGATCACCGGCACCCCCGGGAAAGCCTCCCTGGCGCGCTGACAATAGGGAATGGTGGCCCGATCCGGGCGAAGGCCAATTTGACCTCCCGGCGAATAGGCGTCGTCGTTGCGCACTTTCTTGTTCGCCGTGTAGTGATTGATCATCGAATCCATGTTCCCCGCGGAAATCGCAAAGAACAGGCGCGGACGGCCGAAGGTACGCCACGGCTCGGCGCTGCGCCAGTTCGGCTGGGAGAGCACCGCCACTCGAAAACCCGCCTTGTCGAGCACGCGTCCGAGCAGAGCCGCCGCGAACGAGTAGTGGTCGATGTAGGCGTCGCCGGTGACGAAGACAATGTCCGCCTGATCCCAGCCGCGCGCGTCCATCTCGGCGCGCGTCATGGGCAGGAAACGAGGATCGGGGCGGAAGGAGGGAGCAGACACGGCTCGTCTATTATCGCATGTCGGCGCCCATCCAACGTAGGACTAAAGACCTGGACCACCTGCCCCTTGAATTGTGCCCGTACGGCCCATGCGATCAATTCCCCCGCCCTGTACAATCATAGAGACGCCAGCCTAGCCGCAGGAGAAAAATCGAGCATGGCCCGACGCCTTCGTCGCACCGCCGCCCTGGGGGCGATCTTTTTCTTGTTTGCCGCGACCGCCGAGCGAGGCGTGCGCATTCTGTGGGCAGCCGCAGCGCCTCGCGCCGCGGCTGAATCTCCGATTGTCCACGGCACAGGCGGCAGCGCCGTTTCCCCCGCCGCGCTGATCGGCGCCATTCAGCTTTCGCTTGAATCCGTTCACCTGCCTCCCGGGACGACACCACTCCCGCTGCCCGCAACGCTCCCCGATTCCCACGGCCTGTCGCCGGCGAACTGGGCTAAGCTGATCCGACTCATTGCGCGCGCGCACAGCGAGCATATTCCCCGTCCCGTTCTGCCGGCCTCCGCCTCTGCCCTCGGCGCCGTTTCTGAAGAGCAGGCCCTGGACGCGCTGCGCGCGATCAACACGATGCTCGAGGGGGCATCCTCCGAAAGTTTGGACAATCCGCACGAAATCGGCATCCTCTACCAGCGGCTTTGGGACGGCTTGCAATCCTCGCCTCCGTCTTTTGCCGCCCCGCCGCGCCGCGACTCTCAGCGGCATTGGCAGAGGCATCGTGAGACCATTCTGAACGATGTGGAGATCCTGCGCTCGAAACTGTCCCGTTACGCAAGTCAACAGGAGGAGGCGATTGGAGTCAGGGCGTTTGAACAGGAGCTGGATAAGAGCAAGGTCTCGGTTCAGGAGCCGGGATTGGGCAAGGCCGTGATGACCACGGTCGACCGACGTCGAATCATTCGCGTCGTCCACGCGCCCACTGAGTTGTCGCTTCTTTTGATCGATGAGTCCGCTGTTTCCAAGAACTCCAGACATCTTCGCCGACTCATCGGCCGGCAATTCTTCGATGCCGGGACGGAGCGCCCGGACGGGCGGAACGGACGCGCCACCATAGTGCTGTGGCAGCGGGAAGGCGCAATCGCTTCCATCGAATTCCACGAAAAACCTCGCTTCTGGAGCCGGAGGTGGTGGAAAAGCTACTGGGACGCGACCTACAAGACCCCGGACGGCAGCGACATGGTTTTTGGAATCACGATGGGGCTCCTCCAAGGCGCGCTGGCCCTGGGCTTGGGCGAGCTCAAGTCATCCATGCTGGGAACTCCTCTGGAGTGGACGCCGATTGTCTTTACCATGGGCTTCGGCTTTTTCATCTGCACGTTTGTCAGCACCTATACGAATTGGACTTATCGCGGCAGCAAAATCAGTCAATTCCTGAAATCGGCGCTCATCAGCCTGGCCTTCGCCTATCCGGTGATCATCTCCACTCAGGGGCTGGGCGCCGTGGCTCTGACAAGCAGCGGTCTGCTCATGCACGCCCATGTCTTCTCCAATGTGGCGCTCAACAACATGGGCAAGGTCGCTTGGCAGCAGATTCCCGTCATCGGTGAAAAACATCGTCAATTCACCGGGAAGTTATTCTGGAAAATCAAGAAGTCCGCCATGGTCAACCAAGGCTTCTACACGATCAATTGGACGCTGCGCTTGGCCGATCTCCTGGGGATTCCGGGAGGCAGGCTTATTTTCCTTGCCGGTCTGCCGCTGGCCATGATTATTTCTTACTGGTATGCGCGCCGGCACGGCTTCCCCGAAGCCGCGCACATGCGCGAACTGCCCGCACGTCTGTATCGACGTTGCTGCGCCCTTATGGCTTCGGCGCGGCCTCGCGGCTGAACGCGAGAGACGGGGTCCCGTCGGAACCGTAACGCAGGGTCAGGCGCACGATCGCGCCTTCCTCAATGCGCACGAAGCGTTCGCGCGGCTGCAGGGCACCGGGCAGGCGCGTCCACTCTCCGATCGGCGGCAGGAACCAATATTCAAGACGTACGGGCTGATTCCCCGCGGGAAGCTTCAGACGCGCGCGCTTTTCCTGAGAGCGCAGGCCCACCGCGGTATGCCCCGCTTCCTGACCATCGACGAACACCTTCGTAAAGGACACGCCCTCATCATCGGCATTCGGCACGGCCTCAATGACGACAGCCTCAAAATTGGGGTCCTTGACCTCGACGACCGCCACGGGCGGGGGCGGCGGCAGTGGCTTAGGGAATTCCGCCAGGCGCGGCCCGGCGCAGGCCGCGGCGATCAAGAGGGCCAAAAGCGGGAGGCACTTCATTTCACACGCACGCGCAGCGAATATTTATCGCGTATGTTGTTTTGCGCGGCGTCGGCCGGCTTCAGCCGTACGACGTAGGTCCCGCGATCGAGCTCGCGCTCAATTAAAACCGGCTCGCCGGACTTCGGCGCGGCGGTGGCCGCCACTTCCTTATATTCCTGATCGAATAAGGTCATCGTCGGCGCGACGTTGATCACGCCGGTGAGTTCGAGCACCACGACGCCCTTCTGATAAAGATTGAACTCGTACCAGTCCTCGTCCCCCTTCGGCGCGAAATAGCCGTCGACGGACTCTCCGACCTTGAGCGGCTGCGCCGCGGCGCTCGAGTTATTCGGCTCCCACTCGAGCCCCTCCTGCAACGGGATCAGCTTGCGAACGAGCTGGTAGCTCCGGCGGCTGTCGGACTTCTTTCCGGTCTTCTCCGACACGACAATGTGATAGTCGCCGCCCGTGAGGCCCCAGCCCGTCATGACCTCGGGCTGTTCCTTGCCCATATTGTCGATAAACAAGAGCTCGTTGCCCAGACCATCGCGTAGCGACAAGGCCAGGTCCATGTCGGCCAGGCCCGACAGCTCCGCGCGCAGAAGCTGCTTCGTGTCGCTCGCAGCCGCGACCTTGTACCAGTCCTGGTCTCCCGCAGGCGCGATCGTCCCGGAAATCGAATCAAGGCTGAGCGGCGTCGCGTCGACGCGCTGGTCGTTCGGCTCGAACTCGGTCGCGCCCTGATACGGCAGCAGCTCGGTCAGCAAATCATACGGCACGTCGGGATTCCCTGCGTTCTTATACTTCGAGCGTAGCCGCAGCGAAAACTTGCCCGGACCGCGCACGCCGAAGTTGCGCAAGCTCTCGCCCTCGCCGATGCCGCCCGCGTCAAGCTCCTTAAGCTTGTAGCCGTTCGTGTCGTACACCTCGAGGACCGCGTCCACCTTCGGAACTTCGCTCACATCGATATTGAGCAGGAACAATCCGGTCTTCGCCACCTCGATCGAATACCAATCCTCTTCAGCGGCCTCCGGGTCGTCGGACAACAGCTGTTTGGCCGGCCAATAATGCCCCTTTGCGAGCCCGCCCGCCTCGAGGGTCTGCGCCGTCAGCGCTGTGTTATTCGGCTCGCGCTCTCGTCCTGCAGCCGAATCGAGCCTTGTGCACAACTCGTAGACCTGGCTGGGGTTGTTCGCCTTCTCGTTCTTATTCGCGACAACAAGGTAGTAGACGCCCGGGGACACGCCGAGGTCGAGCAATTGCTCGTCGCCGCCGACGGTGGTCTCATCGACGCGCTTGAGTTCGCGCCGGTTCTTGTCGAAAAAGGAGAGGACGAAATCCACTTCTTTGATCCCGCCGATCTTGGCCGTCAGCGCCCCCTCGGCCGCAACGTCCAGGCGGTACCAGTCCTGGTCTTTCGGGTTACCAATGGTTCCAGTCGCCTTCCCGCCAATTTTGAGAAAAGTTGATTGCTGATACGAGTCGTTTGGCTCCGCCTCTTTCGATGGTCCGCAGGCAGGAAGCGATAGGAGTGTCAGGCCTATAGTTACTTGAATTAATTGACGGGAAGGGAACATTTTCGGGGGGTCAATCGTCTAGTTAGAGTGGGACGACGACCAAGAATACATTATCCCGGCGCGGTCTATCATGCGATGGCCAGGGGTGTCGATGGGAGAGACGTTTTCATCGATGACCATGACCGCCATGGATTTCTAAACACTCTGGAGCGCATAAAACGGCAAACAAATACCGTTGTTTATGCCTACTGTCTCATGGGCAACCACTTCCACCTCGCAATCAAGGTCGGTCCGGTCGAATTGGCCTCTGTCATGCAAAGATTGCTCACTTGCTATTCAATAACTTTCAACAATCGGCATGCACGTACCGGCCACCTCTTCCAGGCTCGTTATAAGGCGATCTTATGCCTTAATGACGCCTACCTGGTGGGATTGATCCGCTACATTCATCTAAACCCCGTGCGCGCTGGACTGACCATGCGTCCGGATGAGTGGCCGTGGTCAAGCTACAACAATTATCATGAGTCCGGTCTTGATGGCCTGGTCCCATCGCAGCACGACCTCCCAGATTTCGATCCGTGGAAGACGGGAAAGCAGGAGGACCACTCCACCTTGATTCGCTCCAACATTGCACCTGTGTTGCCACTTGCCGAGATTGGCGCATCGGTATCAGCGAGAACAGGCATCAGCGTCGGGGAGCTTTGTTCCGGATCGAAACGTCATGCTGTCGTGGCTGCAAAACGACTTCTGGTAGAAGAGGCCGTGAGGAGTGGCCATCGACTTCTACCCATCGCCAGTTGGCTGGGGTCTACCCTAGGCGCGATTACACACTATCTACGCCAAAGTAATTGACGAAACTATAGGCCTGACACCTAAAATTCCTTTGTCGGCCTCGACAGGTAGAGCTCCTTGACGAAGGACATCCAGGCGGGGGCGGCGATGGAGCCGCCGGCCTTGCCGGGGGGCATGGCGCGCATGTCGTCGTGGCCGATCCAGACCGCCGCGGAGAGGTCGGGGGTCACGCCGGCAAACCAGGCATCGCGATAGTCGTTGGTGGTTCCGGTTTTCCCCGCCGCCGGCACATTGAAGCCCAGGCGGCGGGCGGACGCGTAGGCCGTGCCCTCGGGGCCCAAGACGCCGCGCATCGTTTCGATCATTGTGCGGGCGGTGGTCGAGGAGAAAACGACAGGCCCCTCAGTTGTCGGAGCGTCGCCTTCGCTTAAAACCTTGCCCTCGCGATCTTCGATGCGGCGCAGCCACCAGGGGCGAACAGCGCGGCCGCCATTGGCAAAGACGGCGTAGGCGGATGCCATCTGAACGGGCGAAATATCCGCGGTGCCGAGCGCCAAAGACAGATTGCGCGGCAAGCGCTCGATGGAAACGCCGCTCGCCTTCGACAGCGCATCGAGGACTCGATCGATATCGATTTCCTTGAGAAGCTTGATCGAAACCGAGTTGAGCGACTTCCATAAGGCGAAGTCAAGGCGCACCTCGCCGTAATACTTGTTGCCGTAATTGTGCGGCGACCACTTGCGGCCTGCGCCGATCGAGTAGGTAACGGGGCTGTCCAAGAATTTATCTTCCGGCTTGTAGCGACCGCTCTCGAAGGCCTCAGCCCAGACGAAAGGCTTCACCGATGAGCCCATCAAGCGGCGTCCATCGGTCGCGCGGTCAAGCTGGTTCTGGAAGCTGAAACCGGCGCCGCCGACCAAAGCCAAGAGGGCTCCATTATGCGGGTCCAAAGCCGCGAGCGCGCCTTCGACCGGAGCTTCCTTGCCGGCGGGCTCGCCGTCCTCATCGGGCTTGGCCGCGGGATCATTCTCCTTCGCGAGGCGCTCGCGCAGGGCGCGCTGGGCGGCTTTTTGCGCCTCAAGGTCGAAAGTGGTGCGGATCACGAGGCCGCCGCGCAGCAGGCGCTCCTTCGTGTAGGCGCGCAGCATCTGGCGGCGCACAAACTCAACGACATAGGGCGCCTCGTTGACTCGGGTGCGCCAGAAGGAGACCTCGGGGACGCTTGCACGGCGCTCGTAGCGCTCCCAAAACTCGCTCTCGATGCGGGCAACCGAAGAGTCCGGAAGAAAGCCGTTCTTAGCCATGCGCTTAAGCACGGTGCGCTGGCGCGGACGCGCGAACTCCGGAGAGTCGAGCGGCGAATATTTGTTCGGGCTCGGAATAATGCCGACCATCATCGCGGCCTCGCCGACGTCGAGGGCGGCGGTCGGTTTGTCGAAGTAGTAGCGCGACGCGGACTCGACGCCGAAGGCGCCATGTCCGAAGTAGGCGAAGTTCAGGTACATCATGAGGATCTGGTCCTTCGTGAATTTCTGCTCGAGCTTGCGCGCGCAGAAGAACTCGAAGATCTTGCGCCCGGCGGTGCGCTTGCGAGTCGTGAACATCTGCTTGGCCAGCTGCTGAGTCAAAGTCGAGCCGCCCTGGCCGCGGCGCACGCCGGTGAGAGTGACGATGACCGCGCGGACAGTCGCCTTCCAATCCACGCCGTGATGCTCGTAGAAGTGGGCGTCCTCACTCGCGACGAGCGCCTTTTTGAGGAAGACGGGCAGATCGTCGGAGGAACGGATGTACTGGCCCTTCTCAACGGAAAATTCGGCGATCAGTCGGTCTTTCACATCGAGGATGCGCGTCGGAGCGGCCGTGACCGACAGCTTCGAGGCCATATAAGGAACCTCGAAGACCTCATCCTCGGAGAGCAGGTACTCCTCACGGCCCGGAACAGTGAGGTTGAGGTAGTACGCGTCCATCTTTTCGATGATGGAGCGCTCGAGCTGATGGTAACGCCACCAGCCGGACAGGAGCATACTGCCGATGACGGCGCCGACAGCGAAGACCGCCGCGGCCGCCGCCAGAAGCGCGCGTCGCATCCAGACCCGGAACATATCCCGATGATACCATTCGGACCCATGGAACTTTTTGGGGGTCTCAATCGTATAAAGGCATGGGAACCTGCTGGGACATTGCGCTCGACATCCTGCTGCCCCGGGCCTGCGCGCATTGCCGCAAGGACCTCAAGCGTTCCTCGGGACCTCTGTGCCTGGAATGCGCTGCCTCCTTGCCCGCGCCGCCGGAGCCCTCTTGCGTGCGTTGCGCCGGCCGCCGCGGCGGAGCGTCGCCGTTCTGCGCGGACTGCGCGGGCAAACGCTTCTCCTGCCGCCTGATCCGGGCGGCGGCCGCGCACCGCGGGTCGGCCGCCTCGCTCGTGCACGCTTTTAAGTTCCGAGGATCTCAACTGGCCGCGACAGCGGCTGGTCGCCATATGGCCGAGGCTCTGGCCTTGCGCCCAGAGCTGAGGGGGTTCGCCGCTCTAACCGCTGTTCCCATCCATCCGCGGCGCGAACGTGAGCGCGGCTACAACCAGGCGGAAATCCTCGCGCGCGAGATCGCCGCCGCAACAGGGCTGCCTCTTCTGGATGTCCTCGAGCGCACCCGCGCTGCCGCGCCATCGTGGAAGCTCGGCCGCGTGGAACGGCGCGCGGAACTCGCCGGAGCCTACGCGTTACGTGCGGGAGCCCCGGTACTCGTCGCCGGCAAGCGAATACTAGTTATCGACGATGTGGCCGCGACCGGCACGACGCTCGAGGAATGCGCAGCCGCGCTACGCGCGGCGGGAGCGGCAGACACGGCGGGCTACGCCTTCGCACGGGCCGGGTCCTTTACTTAAGACCGAGCAACTTCTTCCACCACGGAACAGCATCCGGCGAAGCGGACTTCGTGCGCACGACGGACGCCTCGGCCACGGCCGCGAGATGAACGGGCAAGGTGAACAGGAAGGTTGCGCCCTGGCCAACGTCGCTTTCGATCCACATCTTGCCCTGCTGCATGTGGACAAGCGTCTTGGCGATCGACAGCCCGAGGCCCGTGCCGCCGATATTCATCTCGCCCGCGGCGATCTGGACGAACTTCTCGAAGATCTTGCCCTGCTCCGCCTTGGCGATGCCGGGGCCGGTGTCGGTCACCGCATACTCGACAAGGCCCTTGTTGCCCTCGGCGCGCTTGGCCAGCTTGACTGTGATCTTGCCGCCGGCCGGCGTGAATTTGATCGCGTTGGACAGAAGGTTGACGATGACCTGAACAGTCCGCGCCGCGTCCGCCTCAACGAGCGGCAAGCCCTCAGGTGCGACCAGGGAAAGCTCAATGCGCTTCTTCTGGGCCCATGGCTGGAGGCTGTCGACCGCGTCCTGGGCGATCTTGATGGCCTCGGTCGGCTTCGTGTACACCGTCATCTGGCCGGATTCGATCTTGGAAAAATCAAGAATGCTGTTGACCATCTCGGCCAGGCGGTCGGAATTTCTGATGGCGGTGTTGAGCATGCGCGCCTCATCTTCCTCGATCTTGCCGGAAAACTGCCCCTGGAGAATATCCAGCGCGGCTCGGATCGAGGACAACGGCGCGCGCAGCTCGTGCGTGACATGGGAAATAAGATCACGCTGCATCCTCTGCAGCTCCTTATGCTTCGTCTCGTCCGGCAGAGCGGAGAGCATACCGACGACCTTTCCTTCCTCGGTCTTGACGATAGCGCTCGAAGCGCGCAAGGTCCGCTGGGTATCAGCCGCGCCCTGGAGCTTGACCTCGGTGCCGATGTCGCGGTCAGCCGGTGTGGTGAGCTCAGAAGCCAAGGCCACGATGAACTGCTCGCTCGACTTCACCGAGATAGCCTTGCCAGCACTTTGCGCAAGAGTCTGTCCGTAAATCTGCTCGGCGGCCGGGTTCATCATCAAGATCTTGCCCTGCTCATCGACAACGACCACGCCTTCGACCATGTTGCTGATCACGCTCTCCGTGCGGGTGCGCTCGTTTTCGAGCGTCCTCTTATCGCGCTTGAGAGGCAGCGTGACTTCATCAACGCGCTTGGCGATGTCAACCTCAAGAAGCTTCATCACCTGCTCGATGACTTGCTTGCGCAGCGCGGGGTCAGGGACGGCCTTCGCCACGAGTTCCATCATCGTGCGCTCAAGCGAGCCGCCCGCGATCGCGTCGTTGATTCCCGTCATCGCAGCCGAAGCAGTCGCCGCCCCGCCCCCGCCCGAACCGGAACCGTTGCCGACTCCTCCATCGCCCGCCCCCGCACCGAGGCCTGTTCCCGCGCCGGGGCCAGCCACCGCGCCGTTGTCGCCAGCCTTGAGGTACACGGCTTCGTTAAAGATGATATTGGTCACGGAACGCCCGGTGAGATACCCTTTAGGATCCGCCGCGGCCGGCGAATCGGCGCGCATGGCGGCTAGTTCGCAGAAGGCGACGAGTTCATCGGCGCTCAGGCCGGTGCGAAAGGAAAGGCTCGTGAGCTTGAAGCGATTGAAGAGGCCGGCCAGCGAGACGGGAAGCTGGCCGAGGTTGCCAACGACGCGCCCATTCAGGATAAGCTTGTCGCGGTCGATGCCGATCGCGAGCTCCCCGCTCGAAGACAGCGCCAGCGCGGCGGCTAGATTTTCCTGTGCTATCGCAATGGTCGCGATCACAGTGGGATGTCCGACCTTGTACAGGGCCATCTGTCCGAGCGCCTTGCCGATCGCCTTCAGGGCCTCAAGCGTCTGCTGGTCAAGACCCGCGCTTGATCCAAGATCCTTGGATGTCGGAATATTCTCGGCCATCAAAGCCTCTCGATGCGGCCCTTGAGGCCCGCGACGGCATTGCGCGCGTCGAAGACGCGGCGGGACAGGCGGACGATACGCGGGTAGTCGAGCCCTGGATGCGCGGTCAAGATCAACACGCAATCAGCCGCGCGCACGACGGCATCCGTGAGGCGGCGGCTGCTCCACGCGCGGCCGCCGACCGCGACGCGCGGCACATACGGGTCGTGATAGGAAATCTTGGCTCCGTCCTCGGCAAGCAGATGCATGACGTCGAGCGAGGGCGAGTCGCGACAGTCGCCGACGCCCGGCTTGTACGCGACGCCGAGCACAAGCACCCGAGCGCCCTTCACCGACTTGGCGTCCGCGTTCAGCAGGCGCGCGACGCGGCCGGCCGCGTACAGCGGCATCTGTCCATTGACCGTCGAGGCAAGCTCGATGAAACGCGGCTCGAAATTAAGCGACTTCATCTTCCAAGCCAGCAGCTGCGGGTCCTTGGGAATGCAGTGGCCGCCGATGCCGGGACCTGGCCAGAACGGCATGAAGCCGAAAGGCTTCGTCGCCGCCGCGGCGACGACCTCCCAAACATCGAGGCCGAGGCGGTCGCAGATCTGCGCGAGCTCGTTGACGAGCGCGATATTGACGGAGCGAAAAGTGTTCTCCAGGAGCTTGACGAGCTCGGCGGTGGTGGCACTCGACACGGGCACGACCCTCGAGATCACCGCGGAGTACAGTCCCACGGCGAACGCAGTTGAACGCGCGTCAATGCCGCCAACGACCTTCGGCGTGTTCTCGATCTTCCACAGCTTATTGCCCGGGTCCACGCGCTCGGGCGAAAACGCCAACCAGAAATCCTTTCCGGCCTTAAGGCCCGATTTTTCCAATTCGGGACGAACGGCCTCCTGAGTGGTGCCGGGATAGGTCGTGCTCTCCAGAATGACGATCGTGCCGCGCTTCATTTTTTTGGCGACCGCGCGGCAGGCCGAAACGATGTTGGAAATGTCGGGTTCTTTCGTCTTGCGCAGGGGCGTCTGCACGCAAATGAGGATGGCATCGAGCTTGCCCACGGCGGAGGCATCATCTTCGATCGTGAGGACGCCGCGCTTGATGAGCGCCGATAATTCTTTCGACGAGACGTCCTCGATGTAGGACCGGCCCTTGCGCAGGCTCGCCGCACGCCGCGCATCGATCTCAATGCCCGTGACTTGGAAGCCGCGGCGGGCGAATGCGGCCGCCAGCGGCAGTCCGACGTAGCCCAGGCCCACGACCCCCACGCGGGCTGTTTTTTCGCGAATTTTCCAATCGAGCTCCACGGCCAGAGTATAGAGGATGATGCGGGTCTTGTCCATCCCCGCTATTTATGAAAGAATGCGTCCTTCCCCATGAAAAGCCACGATATCTGCGTCGTTGGCGCCGGCTACGTCGGCTTGGTCACCGGCTCCTGCCTGGCTGAGATCGGCCACCGCGTGGTCTGCGTCGATTCCGACCCCCGCAAACTGAAGTCCCTGAAAGCCGGCAAGGTCCCCATCCACGAACCCGGCCTCGACGAGGTGTTCCGGCGCGTCGTGAAGTCGGGCCGGTTGTCTTTTGCCGCCTCGGTCGAGGAGGGGCTCAAATTCAAGGGCCGCCGCGCCTGCGTCGTGTTCATCGCCGTCGGCACTCCGCCGCGGCAGGACGGCTCCGCCGACCTCTCCGCCGTGGAGGCCGTGGCTGAGACGGTCGCCAAGCACATGTCCGGCTACACCGTGATCGTGGATAAATCCACGGTGCCCGTCGAGACCGGCGATTGGGTCTCCAAGACGATCCAACGCTTCAATAAGTCCGGCACGCCCTACGATGTCGTGTCGAACCCCGAATTTCTCAGCGAGGGATCAGCCGTTCGCGACTTCATGAAGCCCGACCGCGTCGTGCTCGGCGTCTCCTCCAAGCACGCGGAGACCTTGATGCGCGAGATCTACGCGCCGCTCAAGGCGACGGTGCTCGTCACCGACCTCAAGAGCGCGGAGCTCATCAAGCACGCGTCGAACTCCTTCCTCGCGACCAAGATTGCCTATATTAACGCGGTATCCGTGCTCTGCGAGAAGGTCGGCGCGGATGTGAAGATGGTGGCCCAGGGCATGGGCCTCGACCGGCGCATCGGCCCGATGTTTCTCAACGCGGGAATCGGCTTTGGCGGCTTCTGTTTTCCGAAAGATCTCGAAGCCTTCCACTGGATCAGCAAGCAGAAAGGCTACGACTTCAAGCTCCTCAAGTCCGTTCAGGAGATCAACGAGCGCCAGCTCTCGTGGGTGTCGCGCAAGATCGAGGAGAAACTTTGGAACCTCGAGGGCAAGACAGTCGCCGTGCTCGGCCTCGCGTTCAAACCCGACACCGACGACATGCGCTACGCCCCCTCGCTTGCGGTCGTAACCGGCCTGCGCGAGCGGGGCGTCAAGATCCGCGCCTTCGATCCCGTCGCGATGGGGCGAGCCCGAATTCTTCCAGAGTTCAAGGGCGTGCACTTCGCCAAAGACGAGTACGACGCGATCAAGGGCGCCGACGCGCTCGCGCTCGTGACCGAGTGGCCGCGCTTCAAGAAGCTCGACCTGCGCCGCGCGAAAAAACTGATGCGCACGGCCGTGCTCTTGGATGGACGCAACATATTCGATCCGCAGCAAGCCCGAGCGCTGGGCTTCGACTACGCGGGCGTGGGCCGTCCGTGATCAAGCGCGTCCTCATCACGGGCGGCGCGGGATTCCTCGGCAGCCACCTCTGCGAGAACTTCCTCGACAAGGGCGCTCGGGTCATCGCGGTGGACAACCTCATCACCGGCAGCATGACGAACATCGAGCATTTGGCCAAGAATCCGCGCTTTGATTTCATCAAACTCGATGTGACGAACTACCTGCATGTGCCGGGACCGCTGGACCTCGTCATGCACTTCGCGAGCCCGGCCTCCCCGATCGACTACGCTCGCTGGCCGATTCCGACTCTAAAAGTCGGCGCGCTGGGCACCCACAAAGCGCTCGGCCTCGCCAAAGACAAGAAGGCGATCTTCGCGCTCGCGTCCACCTCCGAGGTGTACGGCGACCCCGAGGTGAACCCCCAACCCGAATCGTACTGGGGCAACGTCAACCCCATCGGCCCGCGCGGCGTGTATGATGAAGCCAAGCGTTTCGCGGAGGCGCTCGCGATGGCCTACCACCGCTCCCACGGCGTAGCCGTGCGCATCGCGCGCATCTTCAACACCTACGGCCCGCGCATGCGCACTCAGGATGGCCGCGCCGTGCCGAACTTCATCACGCAGGCGCTGAAAGGCGAGCCGATCACCGTGTACGGCGACGGCTCCCAGACGCGCAGCCTGACCTACGTTTCCGATCTCGTCGACGGCATCGACCGCCTGGTCCGGTCAAACTCGACGGGCCCGATCAACATCGGCAACCCGACCGAGATGACCTTGCTCGATATCGCGAAAACGATCAAGCGCCTGACAAAGTCACGCTCGAAAATCATCTTTAAAAAATTGCCGGTCGACGACCCCAAGGTGCGCTGTCCCGACATCACGCTCGCGCGCAGAACGCTGAAGTGGAGACCGACGGTCGCCCTGGAAGACGGCCTGAAGCGCACGATCGCCTACTTCCGTGAAGTCCTCTTTGTAGCCTCCTAGGAATGGCCGCACTCGGCACGCCGCAGCGCCCCCTCGCCGTCGCGATCGTCGGAGCCGGCCCTTCGGGGTTCTATGCCGCCGAGGCCCTGCTCAAGGCCCCGGGCCTGACGGTGCGCGTCGACTTGTTCGACCGCCTGCCCACGCCGTTCGGGCTGGTGCGCGGCGGCGTCGCCCCGGACCACCAGAAGATCAAGTCGGTGGTCGCGGTCTACGAGAAGACGGCCGCTGATCCCCGACTGCGCTTCTTCGGGGCGGTCAAGCTCGGCTGCGACCTCACCGCTGAGGAATTGGCCGCGCGCCACGACGCGGTGATCTACGCCGTCGGCTGCGAAAGCGACCGGCACATGGGAATTCCCGGCGAAGACCTCGCGGGCTCGCACTCGGCCACCGAGTTCGTCGGCTGGTACAACGGCCACCCCGACCATCGCGGACGGACCTTCGACCTGAGCTGCGGTGCTGTCGCGGTCATTGGCGTCGGCAACGTGGCCATGGACGTGACCCGCATTCTGTCCCGCGATGCCGAAGACCTCTCCAAGACCGACATCGCCGGCTACGCCCTCGATGCCCTGCGCGCAAGCAAGGTCAAAACTGTTTGGCTCCTGGGCCGCCGCGGCCCCGCTGAGGCCGCGTACTCTCCGGCCGAGATCGAGGAGATCGGGGAACTGTCCACGGCCGACTTGGTCGTCGATCCCGCCAAAGCCGTCGTCGATGAGGTCTCCCAGGGAGAACTCGCCGACCCCGCCGTGAAGAAGAAAGTCGAGTACGTCCAGGAACACGCGAAAAAAGGCGAGGGCTCCAAAGAACGCAAGGTGCGCCTGCGCTTCCGCATTTCGCCGGTCGAGATCATCGGCGAAAACGGCCGCGTGACCGCTTTGCGCATCGAAAAAAACGAGCTTGTGAGCGACGGCAAGGGCGGCGTGAAGGCCGTCGGCGCCGGCGTCTTCGAGACGATCCCCGTGGGACTCGTGCTCCGCTCGGTCGGCTACCGGGGCATCCCGATCCCCGGCGTGCCCTTCGATGAAAAATCAGGACACATCCCGAACGTCGATGGCCGCGTCGTGGCGGCCTCCGGTAAGCCCGCTCTGCCCGGCCAATACGTCGTCGGCTGGGCCAAGCGCGGACCCTCGGGGCTCATAGGGACCAATCGCGCCGACTCCGTCGCCACCGTCTCATCTTTACTTGCTGACTTGAAGGCGGGAACGCTGCCCGCCGCGACCGATGCATCGCTTGACGCGACTTTGCGCCTGCTCGCGGACAAGAAGGTCCGCGCGCTCAGCTTCGCCGACTGGCGGAAGCTCGACGTTCTGGAAAAAGCCGCCGGCGCCAAGACCGGCAAGATCCGCGAGAAGTTCACCCGCGTGTCGGACATGCTCGCCGCCCTCATTCCCCAATAGCACCATGTTCTTCCCCCTGATCTACTGGGTCGTCATGCCCCTGTTCTTCGCCGGGCTCGTCGTGCGTTGGCTGAAGAAGAACAGCCCGCACGTTCCCCCACCCGAGGTTGTCGCACTGTACGCCGAACGCCCGATCGAGCCGAAGTGGTTCCGCGCCGCACGCCGCGACCAGGGCCGGCTGCTGCGCTGGCTTGGCGACTACGAGAAGCAGCCCGAGGCCGTCGACGCCGCATACGCCGCCAAGGAAGCCGCCGTCGCCGCCGGAGAAAAGGCCTCCTTCCTCGTCTTCAATGCCAAGGCCGAGCTTCTCGAGCAAGTCGACTCGTAGCCCTCATGCCCGCCCAACCCCTACGCGTCATCGGCCGCCTGCGCTCCTGCTTCCGCGAAAAGTTCGGCACGCCGCGGCAGCCTCTGCTCGTTCCGGGCGCGACCGCGACCTTGACGATCGCGCGCGAGTTCCTGCCCGAGCATTCGCTCGCGGGACTTGAACGCTTCAGCCATGTCTGGCTGCTCTCCTACTTTCACCTCAACACAAACAAGACGATCCGCCCCAAGATCCACCCGCCGCGCCTGCAGGGCGGAAGCATCGGCCTGTTCGCCTCCCGCTCGCCGCACCGCCCAAGCCCGATCGGACTCTCTCTCGCCCGCCTCATCGCGGTCACAGGCGCGACCGTGCACCTCGCCGGCATCGATCTCGTGGATGGGACGCCGATCCTCGACCTCAAGCCTTACATCCCGGAATGGGATATTGCGGCCGACGCAACGGCGGGGTGGACGATCGACGCGCCGTTTCCTTCATTAAACGTTGGTTTTTCGCCTGCGGCGGTGAAAGAGATTAAATCCGCCGAAAAAAGATTAAACGTCAACGACATCAAGAAATTACTTCAGGACATTCTCGCTCACGATCTCAGAAACCCCCGGGACCGGGCGCAGAATAAAGACGGCTTGGAGCTTGGGTTTTTCCTACATGACTTCGAATGCCGCTTCGCGGTACGGCGCGGCACGGCGACCGTCGTTCGTCTTTTGACCGGCACGGTGATGCATAAGAAGGAGCGGCGCGTCTCTCCGACGCGCATCGACCTCGCATGACCGGTCCCGCTGTTTGGCGCGCCAACGTCCAGCGCATGTATGTCTGGCGCGCGCTGACGATGATGCACTTCTTCGCGGGCGCGCTCGTCCCCTTTTTCACCGACTGGGGCGGCCTGACCTTGCCCCAGCTGTTCCTGCTGCAGGCCTGGTTCTTCCTCTGGACCTTCCTGCTCGAGGTGCCGACGGGCGCGGTCGCCGACAAATTCGGCCGCAAGGCTTCGCTGATCTGCGCGAACGTCTGCCTGCTGACGGCAACCGCAATCTACGCCACCGGCAAGGGCCTGCCCCGCTTCTGCTTGGCCGAGGTCATCTGGGCCGCGTCGGCAGCACTCGCCTCCGGCGCCGACGAGGCGATGATCTACGACAGCCTCAAGGCCTGCGGCGAAGAGGCGCGCTCGAAGAAGGCGCTCGCCACTCTCGCGTCCTTCGACATCGGCGCGATCGCCTTCGCAGCGCCCGTGGGCAGCCTGATGGCCGCGCACTGGGGCCTGAACGTCCCCATGCTCGCGATGTTCGTCCCTTTTTCTCTCGGTTTGCTGCTGAGCCTGACCTTGCGCGAACCCCCGACCGAGGAGGAGGGCCCGAAGCCCGCGTACCGGGAAATCATCTCCCGCGGCGTGCGCTACTTCGCCTCGCACCGGCCGCTGCGCGCCCTGGCCTTCGACTCGGTCACGATCTGGATGCTCTCGTTCATGATCGTGTGGCTGTTTCAGGCGCGTCTAAAAGAGCTCGGCATCGGCGTGGGCGTCTATGGGTTCGTCACGATGGCGATGACCTTGTCGCAGATCGCGATCCTCAGCAGCCCCGACCGTGTCGAGAGGTTCTTCGGCGGCACGCGCCGCTACCTGATCTGGAGCGCGGTGATCCCGGGACTCGCGTTCCTGGCCCTTCCTTTCGCGACGAACCCGTGGGCCGCCTGCGCGCTGTTCGTGCTGATTCCAGCGTTCGGCCTCTCGCGCTCGGTCGTAATCTCCAACTACATGAACAAGCACATCGGCAGCGCTCAGCGCGCGACCGTGCTCTCGACCGTGGGCATGGCCCGCCAGCTCATGGGCGCCGCCGCTCTCCTCACGGTCGGCCTGCTCACGAAGATATCGCTCGGCTGGACCTTCACAGCGCTCGGCGTCGCGATCCTCGCCTGCGCCTGGGCCTCCTCGGTCGAGGAAGCGCACCTCACGGGCGCCTAAAATAAAAAGCCCGGCCGTCCATTGCGCTCGCCGGGAATCGAACCTGGATATCTGCCTTCGCAGGGCAGCACACTATCCTTTGTGTTACGAGCGCAATCGACGGCCGGGCAAATGATTATAGCGTATCGCCGGGGGCGATCGCTAGCGACGAACGAGACGAACGATCGTTTCGACGTGGTCCGTGTGCGGAAAGAGGTCCGCCACGACGAGACGCTCAACAGCGTAGCGCGGGCCCAGGATCTTGAGGTCCCGCCCCAACGAGTCGGGATTGCAGGAGACGTAAAAGATCAACGGCGGCGCTATCTCGAGCAGGGCCGCTGTCGCCTTCGCGTGCAGTCCGGCCCGCGGCGGGTCCACGATGACGGCCGCGGGTCGCATGTCGAGCAACGACGGCAGGATCAGCTCGACGGCCGCGCAGTAGAACTCGCAGTTCGCAAAACCGTTGCGCTCGGCGTTTGACTTCGCATCGGCCACGGCCGAGGAATTTGATTCGACGCCGACGACCTTGCGCGCGGCCGCGGCCAAAGACAGCGCAATGCCGCCGCCTCCGCAGTACAGATCGAGAATGAGCCCGGACTCAAGCTCGCGCGTCCAAGAGCGCAGCAGGCCGTACAACGCCTCAGCGCCCCTGGTGTTAGTCTGAAAAAATGATTGCGGAGAAATCCGGTAATCGACGGCGCCGTCGGGGAAGTACAAGGTCTCGGTGATAGACCCCGGACCCATGAGCACCGCCATCGAATCCGAGATCGCGGTATCGGATGCTTTGGAGTTGGAGCCAAGAAGAATGGTCGTCGCGGGATAGGACGATAGAACCGCCTCTATGAAGGAAGGCTGTGGAATTTGGCCGTTGGTCGTGACGAGCACGACCATGCGCTCGGGACGGTTCTTGGCCTCGCGGATGACAAGGTGCCGCAAAACGCCCTCTTTTTTATGGGCATTGTACGGAGGCACCTTTTCACGCTCGGCCCATTGCCGCACGGAGGAAAGCAACTTGGCCGCCTCGAGACTGGGAAGGTGGCATTCCTGAAGGTCGAGGATCTCATACCAACGCCCTTTGGGTTTCAGACCCAGCTTCAGCCACCGGCCTTCGACGGGCGGGTAAACGTCCCCGAAACTGAACTCCATCTTGTTTCGGTAGTTCCACGGATCGGGAGAGCCGAGAACAGCGGGCTCCGGCAAACCCGCGATGCCCGCCAAGGCGGCCAAGACCTTGTCTTTTTTTAAGACAAGCTGGGCCTCATAGGACTTGTCCTGGAGGGAGCACCCGCCGCACGTCCCGAAATGGCGGCAGCGGACGGACTCAGTTGTCGAACTTAAAGTGGCGGACATCTTCGCGGAGGTCCATGGTATCACATCGAGCCCCGTCGGGTCCGCGGACTGAAGGTCCCGAAATTTCCTAGGCCCTCTCCCATCTTAAAAAAGGACCAACGACCCCCCAAGGAGCTGCTCGAAGTTAATAGGATTCGCGCATGAACAAACAGCCCCGACTTTTCCCCGCGCTTGTCTCCGCCTCTCTTTTCCTCGCCTCCGGTCCGCTTCCTGCCGCCGCGCAGATGCGCGCGCAGGTGAACGCCGGCTCCAGCGCCATAGTTCCCGTTGTGCCCGCAATTGGCGGCGTCAACCTGCCGAGCGCCGGCGCCTGGTCGAACGCGCTCACTGTGGTCGGCCCCAACGGCTTGCTCGCCGCTCCGAGCATAGCGCCCGCGCCTCTCGCGTCCGCGGTTCCGACCGCCGCCGTCCCAGCACCCGCAGCCCTGACCATCGCCGCGCAGCAGGCCGCCGCGGCGCGCAGCGCCGAGTCTCCCGCCGCGAATGCGCCGGCCGCCGCAGTCCCCACCGCTCCGGCCCAGGAGAGCGGGGTCGGCCGCGCCCTCGACACACTTCTTAATCGCCCCGCGGCCGCCGTTTCGTTTGACGGCGCCGCCGCGAGGTCCGTCCCGCTCATTACCAACTCCTGGTATTACCGCGCGCCCAACCTCAGCGAGGACGGCAAGATCATCGCCACCGTGCGCAACGGCGCCGCCAGATCCAAGACGTTCCAGTCCCTCAATAGTGAGTTCAGCAATCGGGGCGGGTACTACCTCATCGACGATACCCCAAACGCCCGCAACATGGCCGCCGCCGCCGTGGACTCCAGCGGCCGCCCAGTCATCCTCCTGACCAACGACCTGCTCAACCGGGACAACGGACGCTGGGAGGACATCTACCGCGGCGCCCCCTGGGAGTTCATCGCCGCGGTGATCGCCCGCGAGCAGGTCCTCCACAACGGCTGGTACGGCGTCATCCCCGCCTCCGCCGAGAAGCTGGCCGTCTCCTTCATGAACATGGTGCATGTCTTCGTCGACCTCACCAACGGCACCTCCCGCTCCTGGGCCACCGACAAGGACTTCCAGGCCGTCATCGGCGACCGCACCAGCAACGTGCAGTGGAACTGGTTTGAGCAACTCGTCGCCGCCGGCCGCGCCGCCGCCTCGGGCGTGGGCACCAACTCCGGCCACCTCATCGGTAGCAAGTTCTTCTCCTGGATCCGGAACTACACCGCGCCCCAGGAAAAGGCCGCCACGCCCGCCTTCCAGTACTCTCTCTGGGAGCAGCTCAAGGGAACGTACCACCGCCCCGGCGACGTCAAGCACGGTCAGCCCCTGCCGCCGAACGCTCCTCGGATCGATCAAGCGACTTACGACCAAGCCGCCTACCGCGCCTATGGCGCCGACGGCAAGGGCAACGCCCAAAACGGCGGACTGGACACGAAGACCGTCTACGGTTTGATCATCCAGTGGCTGAGAGGCCGCTCTGAGATCTGACGTTTTTTCTGAATAGGAGAAACTATGAGAACCAACCAAGTGCTGTCAAAAGCCGCCGCAACCGCTCTTCTGTTCGTCCTGACGGTTGGCCCGCTTCGGGCTGAAACGCCGACCCTGAGCGCTCCTGAAGCCTGCCAACAGCTCGAGGCGCAAGCTCGTCGTCTGTTGGCCGAGAAAGTTCGCTGCGAGGTCGGCCCCTCCGGCCTGATCCTGCGGGATGCCTCCGCTGCGGGCCTCAAGACGCTCCAGCGCAAGCTGTTCCCCACTCAGCGCTACCTCGGTTACGCCGTCGGGCCGGACCTCGCTCAGACTGCCCAGACGTCGACCGGGCCTTCCCAGACGGTGGCTCAACGGCAGGCGACCCAGCTCCAAACAGCCTCGATGCGCCTGAAGGATTCCCCGGCCATGGCGCAGGCCGTCGACGCGAACTTCGACAACAGCGCTTCCCACCCGGACCTCGCCCTCGGCGCGGACACCAACGCCTGGGGACTCTTGACCCGAAAGGCGGCCGTGCTCGCCGGCGCGGCAGGAGCGGTCATGATGCAAAGCGGCCCGCCCGGCAGCGATGACGACGGGCCTCCCGGCAGCAATGATGGCCCCCCCGGCAGCAACGATGGGCCTCCCGGCAGCAATGACGGGCCCCCGGGCAGCGGAAATCCCCCCGGCCACAATCCTCCCGGCGGCAGCACGCCGCCTTCCCGCCCGGCCCCGGTCTGGCGCAGCTCCTTTCCGCCTCCGGCGCCGAATTGGTGGAACACCGACTTCGACCATTACGATTGGTGGAGCAACCTGCCTTCCGGCTACGACCGCCCCTACCGGGACCAGAGCAACCCGGACTCCTTCCTCTACTACAGCGGCTGGTACCGCTGGCGGGACGTCTTCACGATGAACTGGGAGAGGACGGAAGACACGGCCTCCATCAGCCGCACGCCGGCCAACCAGCAGCAGATCCAGTCAGTCTCGTTGACCAGCGAGGTCCACCGCGAGTCCAAAGAATGCTACTACCAGGCCGTCTACCGCTACGACTGGGCCCAGGGCGGCTTCCACGGCTCTCACTGGGAAGAGAACTTCAACGGATACAAGGCACGCTGCATCCGGCTGCCCACCGAGTACGGACAGCCTCGGGTTTACACGACGAATATCGCCTTCGACCTGAACCTGGTTCAAGGCCAGGACCTGCCCTGGGAGTCCGACGTCATCCGCGTCAGCTATAACGGTTCAGGACAGCCGCGCTACGACTTCTCGGGCGCAGCCTACAACTACACCCCCCGGCTTGACGCCCAGCGCTCAGGCAGCGAGAGCGTGACTCTCGTCGCCGGAACCAAAAAACTGCGCGCGCCCGAGTCCGACAAGGTGCAGGCCTTCCTCCGGGTCAACGCCGGCAAGATCGAGCTCGTGATCAACGATGACCGGGCCTCGTATTATCAGGGCGAGACCCTCCGGGTCAACGCGCGGATCGTGCGGCGCGTCGTCACCAAGACGAAGGGCCGTCTCTGGGGATGGAACGAGAAGAACGTCGACTCGGTCATCTACAGCCAGCCTCTGGACATCCTGGTGGGGGCCAACAATCCCCAGAGCGTCACGGACCTGACGGGCCAGGTCAGTGCGCCCAAGCCCGCCAACGCCGTGAGCTCCAGCGTCTTCATCGACTCCTGGGATTTCAGCCGCGTCAACAGCCGAATCAGCACCGGTGCGGTGATCCAACGCGGGCAAGGCAACAACGTTCCCAACTAGACCGGCTGCAAGCAAAGTGGCGGGGAAGTTTTATCTTCCCCGCCACTTTTTTTTTGGGTTCAGTTGGCGAACTTGAAGTGGCAGATGTCGCCGTCTTTGACCGCGTACTCCTTGCCCTCGGAGCGGATCAGGCCCTTCTCGCGCAGCGCCGCCTCGGAGCCATATTGGTCAATTTCGCTGTAAGCGAAAATGTCGGCCTTGATGAAGCCTTTCTCGAAGTCGGTGTGGATCACGCCGGCGGCCCGGGGAGCCTTGTCGCCGACGTGGATGGTCCAGGCGCGGACTTCCTCGACGCCGACGGTGAAGTACGAGCACAGGCCGAGGG